>NZ_JBEUMK010000009.1:0-196878 GCF_040492155.1 Cytobacillus sp. T106
ACAGACCCCCTGGCTCAGCCTCAAAAAGAGTCAAGGGCTGTCCCCTTGGCTCCTCAGAAAATTGAAACTATACCCTCAGTAAAACGTAAATAAAGATAATAACATTCTCCGGAGGGTGAATATGGATAATCAGCGGGTTGATAAACTTAACAGTTTTCTTGAAGAAATCGGACAAAAGGCTGATGCAAAAACGGCTGCGAGGCTTGAATTGGATAAATGCAAAAGAATCATACAAAGGCTAAGTTCCTTTTCATCAGATTGCGAAAAATGTGATCAGCTTTTTTTAGGTTTAGAAAATCACCTGATCCGTCTAAAAAGCAAAGCAGAACATCTTACAGAAGGTGAGATTAAACATCATAAAAAATTAATTGGCACCATTAGCTCCCATCTGCAGAAACAGCACAAACTGGTAACGCAAGGGTATTATCTGGCATTATATATGTCCATTGGCATAAGTATTGGTACAGCAATTGGCCTTGTTGTATTTGATAATCTGGTACTGGGCCTGCCGCTGGGAATGTGTATTGGTATAGCAATTGGCACAGGGCTGGATGAGGATGCTAAGAAAAAGGGGCTGACCCTTTAACTTCTGAAGGATTTGCTGCAAAGAAGCCTAATCCTCCTTATCTTTTACCGAGGGAATTAGGCAGAGTTTATTCAAAGTCATGCTAACTATATGGATTAATTTCTAATGTTCCTGTAGTGGATAAATCTTGCTATAGCACCCATTTGTTCCATACAATCTTCCACAGATAAAACTAATTACAGAAATACCGTCTCTTTTCAAATAGAACATCTGCCTATTTTGTCAGCTGACCTGCAACATTGGCTCCTAAATCGGAATTCGGAGACATATTTAGTTTAATGACTTGGAAACAATTCAAGTCTATATACTCGATTTCAGTCTGGCTATTATCACATACACAATCTGAGATAGAAGAAAAAATCCTAAGAAGGACTTTGTATGTGTCCAGTTATGTAAAATAAACATTTCTCCTTTAACAAATAGGGGCTCAAAAACATAAGCAAACAATGCCGCCCCCAGCACAGACAGAATAAAATAACTATAAAACCTTTTAGAAAGCTGGTAAATAAACATAAATAAAACAGGAATGACTGTAATATCTGCCGGAAACAAAGGAGGGACCATCGGCAACAATTTGTCTGGGTATCCCCATAGGATCAATTCTCCGCCAATGACATCAAAGAGCGAAGCCGCAGCTGCCCAGATAAGTCCATAGCTTAAAATTTCAAATGTTCTCTTTTTATCGCGAAAGCTAAGCCATAATATCCATGGGATAATTGTGGCTGCGAGTAATACCCACCATTTCCAAGTGAATAAATCATCTTGGATCCAATGTTTAAAGGCCACTTCTTTCAATAATTCTCTAGCTTCTTTAACATCTTCATATGATGGTTTCATGCCTTTTCAACCCCTACCCTAAATCTACACTTATCCTTTCCGATACTATATGCCAATATCCATATCCTCTAGGAGCTAATGTATTTTCTTACTCACTAGCCTGTCTCTAAGTTTAGGAAAACATATCGGATACCAGTTATTAAAATCCAATCGGTTAAAGAGGCAATTAAGCCACAGGATCAGACCCCTTGGCCCGTTATAAAAAAGAGCCAAGGGACCTGCCCCCCTGGCTCTTCTCGAGGTTGCAACATTCCCACCCACTTTCTAGGGAATGGTTGATTGATAATGGGTTCCCGATATGTTTATAAGGAAGAGTAAATCATAGGAAAGCAGCTTCAGGAATAAGAGTGCCTCTACTTTTGAAATAGATGTCTCTCACCGAGGGTGTTTAGAGCTGCAGGAAAAAGCAAAAAGAGCCAAGGGACCTGTCCCCCTGGCTTCAAAAAGAGCCAAGGGGTCTGTCCCCCTGGCTTCATTAAGCATTAGGGAAAAGGCGCTGAAGGGATGCTTTCATCTCTGGCTTTACATTGATTTTTGGCCGGGCGGCCTTCGCCATTTCTTCTGCTTCCCCGATCGTCTTTGCTTTCCCCAAAGAGAGTAATGTACCGATCGCAACGGTTCCTGTACGATTGCTTCCGCCTGCACAGTGGAAGTATACTTTTTCCCCTCTATTATAGGCATTTACCACATGCTCCACAGACTGTTTAATTGATTCATCCTGCTGCTCAGCATCATCTACAATCGGGCTGTGAATCCGCTCATAGTCCGCTTCTGGAGCCTCTGCCCGAAGATCGAAAATCATATCTGCTTTTTCATTTTTCATCATTTCTTCTACATCATCTGCTCCGCCAATGTAAATGCGATCTTTTATTAGTTCATGATAGTTTTTTGTCATGCTGTTCCCGCCTTTTATAATGATTTGCTCCAATCATGTGTTGCCGTTCCTTCCAGATATCGTTCGGCATCAAGTGCTGCCATGCATCCTGTCCCTGCAGCTGTAATTGCCTGGCGATATCTCTTGTCCTGTACATCCCCGCAGGCAAAAATGCCAGGGATATTGGTTTCTGCCGTACCAGGGATAACATTAATATAGCCTGTTTCGTCTGTTTCGATTTGCCCGTTGAGAAATGCTGTGTTTGGTGTATGTCCAATTGCCACGAAGATTCCGTCTGTTTCAATTACTTCTTCTTTACCCGTCTCATTGTTCCGGACTTTTAAGCCTGTTACCTTCATTCCATCTGATACCACTTCAATCGGTGTGTTGTTAAGCGCCCAGGATATTTTTGGATTCTCTTTCGCGCGGTCCTGCATAATTTTTGAGGCCCTGAGTTCGTCACGCCGGTGAACAATGGTCACTTCGGAAGCAAATTTCGTTAGGAAGCTTGCTTCTTCCATAGCCGAATCTCCGCCTCCAACAATTATTACTTTCTTGCCGCGATAGAAGAATCCGTCACAAGTAGCACATGTGCTGACTCCCCGTCCGATATTTTCTAATTCACCAGGAATACCCAGAAGCTTGGCAGATGCACCGGTGGAAAGAATCAGCGCTTCTGTCTTTATTTCTCCCAAACCGCTCACATTTAGTATAAATGGCTTTTGCGAGAGGTCGGTTTCAGTAACCCATCCCCTTTTAAACCTGGCTCCAAATCTTTCTGCCTGTTTTCTCATATTGTCCATTAATTCCGGGCCCATTACTCCACCTGCAAACCCCGGAAAATTTTCCACTTCGGTTGTTAATGTCAATTGGCCTCCTGGCTGTGTGCCTTCAATTACCAGCGGCTCCATATTTGCACGAGCTAAATAGATAGCTGCTGTCAATCCAGCTGGACCGGTCCCTAAAATAACGACTTTTTCCATCCTAATCCCTCCATTAGTGGTTGATGAACTTCTTTAATTCCTGATATCCAGTGCCTGCTTCTCCCTGAACCGGGACAATGGCGCATTTCTCGCTCAGCTCATCTGCCACCATTTCAATCCAGCTGAATTCGGCACCTGACCTTCCGTTTAGAACAGGATCCTTTGTTTCTGTCGCATACAGACTTTGGTTAATCACCCACCACTCAGGTGTGATATCCGCACGCTTCAAGTCTTCCTGCAGTCTGCCAGCTTCCAGCACAGGAGTGGCCTCAGCCAAGGTCACAATGACGACACCCGTCTCCTTAGGGTTTCTTAACCTTGGAAGAAGCATTTGGACACTTTCAGGTATATCACCCGCAGAGCGTGCAAGTTCTTTATGAAACGACTGTGCTGCGTCCAACAGCAGCAGGGTATGTCCTGATGGAGCAGTATCAATGACCACTACTTCATTCTCCGATTTTGCTACAACTTCTGCGAATGCTCTGAATACGGCAATTTCTTCAGTACATGGGGAATTTAAGTCCTCTTCTATAAAAGCAAGAGACTCATCATCCAATTCATCCCTTACATTGCACAGTACCTGGGATTTATAGGCCTCAACTTCTTTTTTCGGATCAATCCGGCTGATAGTCAATTTTTGATTCAACTGGCTGTTTTGAAAAACAAATTCAAGATGAGCAGCAGGATCAGTGGTGGTCAAATGCACATGATGACCTTTTTCCACTAACCCAACTGCAATGGCAGATGCCATTGTGGTTTTGCCAACTCCGCCCTTGCCCATTGTGAAAATGACCCGGGTGCCCCTTGTAGAAAAGTCTTTAATGACCTCACTTAATCCAGGCAAATTGAAGAACTTTTGATCAATAGCCAATTCTGTCTGCGGAAGAGTAAACTGCTTAAATAGGTAGCGCAGATTGTTAAGCCCTGTAAGGGAATATGATACAAACGGAATAGAATAAGCAGCCACTTGCTTCAATTCATCCGGCATCCTTTTTAATGCACTCCGCTGACGCTGGAAAAATGATGCTGAAACCTCATCATCAGGAATATGCGACTGCATGAACCCATTGATAATCAGACTTTGGTTCTTGATCCCAATCTCTTTTAATTCCTTGGAAGCACGGCTCGCTTCCAGCAAAGATGATTCATCCGGTCTTGACACCAGAATCAGTGTGGTGAGGCCGGGATTGGCCAGTGCTTCCATGGTTACGGAGTAAATCTGCTTCTTCTCCGCGAGTCCAGATAAAGGACCCAGACATGAGGCACCATGTGTACTTTCCTCCAAAAAGCCGCTCCAGGCTGTTGGCAGCTGAAGCAGGCGAAGGGTATGCCCTGTTGGTGCTGTATCAAAAATGATGTGGTCGTAAGCTTCTACAACTAAAGCATCCGAAAGCAAGCCCGTGAATTCATCAAACGCGGCAATCTCGACTGTACAGGCACCTGACATCTGTTCTTCCATTGTATTTACGACTGAATCCGGAAGCTTGCCGCGATAAGGCCCGATTGTTTTTTCGCGATAGGCACGTGCAGCCTCCTCCGGGTCAAGATTACATGCTGAAAGATTGGAAACTCCGGGAATGGGCATGGGTGTATTTGTTAAAGCAACCTCTAACACATCCTGCAAATTCGATGCAGGATCTGTACTGACGAGCAGGACCTTTTCTCCTTCATCAGCCAGCTTGACAGCAGAAGCGCAAGCGGCTGAGGTTTTGCCCACCCCGCCTTTACCTGTAAAGAAAAGGAATTTAGTGTTCGCAACTGCTCTTGCATCAAATGGTTGAAACATGCTTAATCCTCCTTCCTATTTCAGGTCGATCTTGAATTTAACGCTGGGCTTTTTCTCAGGCAGTGAGTCAGCATCCACTCCGAACCATTGAGACAATTCTTCGTTAGAGGGGTATCTGCCCGCCTTGGCAACTGATCCGTCCACCAGCGTGACCGGCAGGGCGCCTGGCCCCTTTTCATGAAGAACCTTGCAGATTTCTTTATTGTCCGCAAACACAGCAGGTTCATTTGCCAAATTATATCGTTTAATGTCAAACCCCTTTTTTTCCAGCAAAAATACGGCGGAAGCCATTCTGGTCAGTTCCGGATCCACACTCGGTCCGCACACCCCGGTAGGGCAGCATAGAGCCGGATCAAAAATTTCCACTTTTGTCATGAGACTCTCTCCTTTAAAATAAAATAAGCATATGCTTATATGAAAGGTAAAAAGCTAGCCAAGAGAGTAATTTCTCTTGGCTATTTTCTTTTTACTTGCCAGTTTCGGCAAAAGTTTTGATGCGGTCGCCGATTTCGTCGCGTACACGTTGGAAGAAGGCCCATTTTTCTTCTTCTGTTCCTTCCGCTTTGGCTGGATCGTCAAATCCCCAGTGTTCGCGTTTTACATGAGGAGGAGTCATCGGGCACTTGTCAGCTGCATCACCGCAAAGTGTTACGACCAGGTCCGCATTGTTTAAAATTTCAGTGTCAATGATATCAGAAGTCTGATTGGAGATGTCGATGCCGGCTTCCTTCATGGCCTTTACAGCATTAGGATTTAAACCATGTGCTTCAATTCCTGCACTGTATACATTCCACTCATCACTCAAATGCTGCTTAGCCCATCCTTCTGCCATTTGGCTGCGGCAAGAGTTTCCTGTGCATAGAAAGTAGATTGTTTTTTTAGTCATGTTGAGATTCTCCTTTTAGGTAAGTTTTTTAGATGATCAGCAACCAAATATATAACCCAACTAATGTGATGAACAATGTTGGAATGGTTAGAACAATTCCAGTCTTGAAATAGGTTCCCCAGGAGATTTTTACTCCTTTTAGAGACAATACATGCAGCCACAGCAGGGTTGCCAGAGATCCGATAGGTGTAATCTTCGGCCCCAGATCAGATCCAATGACATTGGCATAAATCAATGCTTCCCGGATCACTCCACTGGTATCCGTGTCAGCAATGGCCAGTGCGTCAATCATAACGGTTGGCATATTATTCATCACAGATGAAAGAATGGCTGCAATGAAGCCCATCCCGATGGTTGCCGCAAACAGCCCCTGGTCAGCTGTCATTTGAATCACATCGGCCAGCACATTGGTAAGGCCTACGTTTCTCAGCCCGTATACCACTACATACATTCCGATGGAGAAAAACACAATTGCCCAAGGTGCCCCTTTAATGACTGTGCGGGTATTCACGGCTGGACTCCTGCGTGCCATTAATAAGAAAAAGATGGCAACGACACCGGCAATGATTGAAACAGGCAATCCAATGAATTCACTTGCAAAGTAGCCAATTAACAAGATTGCCAGTACAAGCCATGACAGCCGGAACATCTTGCTGTCCCTAACCGCTGCGGAAGGTTCCTTCAGATGGGATAAATCATAGTTCTTCGGTATGCTTTTTCTAAAGTATAAGTACAGGACAATGATGCTTGCTGCGAGTGAAAAGAAGTTTGGAATAATCATTCTGGATGCAAACTCCACAAACCCGATTCCAAAAAAGTCAGCCGAAACGATATTAACAAGGTTGCTGACTACCAGCGGCAATGATGTTGTATCGGCAATAAATCCGCTCGCAATGATGAAAGGAAAAACCATTTTTTCATCAAACTTCAAGTTTCTGACCATTGCAAGAACAATGGGTGTCAGAATCAATGCGGCTCCGTCATTAGCGAAAAATGCTGCAACCAAAGCACCCAAAATGGAAACATAAACAAACATTCTTACTCCGCTTCCTTTTGCTGCTCTTGCCATATGCAGAGCTGCCCATTCAAAAAATCCAATTTCGTCCAGAATCAGCGAAATAATAATGATTGCAATGAAAGCAAGCGTTGCATTCCAGACAATGGATGTCACATCAATCACATCATTGAAGTCAACTACTCCTACAATCAAGGCAAGAATAGCGCCCCCACATGCAGACCAGCCAATCGATAATCCTTTCGGCTGCCATATTACCAATATGAGGGTTGCCAGAAATATCAATGATGCCAAAATTATTTGAGTCAAAACATGCTACCCCCCTCTTACTCACAAGAAATTCTTAATCCCTGTTCTTCAAGTTCTTTCAATTTATAATCCTGACTCGGAAGGTGATCCAGTACATCCTTCACCAGCGGGTAGTAGTCGCTCGCTTTGTTCAGAGAATAAATGATCCACTGGCCTCTCCTGGCCTCCCTTACCACATCTGCATCCTTTAGCTTTCGGATGTGCTGGCTGATGGCAGGCTGGCTCATTTTAAAAATCTCAACAAATTCACAAACGCAGCAATCATTATTATCCAGGATCTTCAGCATAGTTAACCGCGTTTTATCACCCAATAATTTTAAGATGCTGGCCGCTTTTTCAACTTCAACTGTGGACACTTTCAACGTCTATTCACCTCCCGCTTTACGATATCAATATATAATAATTCACTTATATATGCAACAGGTTTTGATTTTTTTTAAAACTTTACTTAATTTTAATATGTTCCTTTTCAGGTTGTTCATTCATAATACTTTTTGTACTTCTTCGTCGCCTTTTTTCTGAAGCTTATTCTTTTGGGGTCTGGGAATATCCCATCTCATCACCCTTTATTAATTTTAATCACGATATATTACGGTATCCCTTTCATCAACTGAACTGCCCTTTTTATGAAAAAACAGCCGCCTAGAATTGGCAGCTGTTTTTGGACATCGCACCTATAGTTCACATTACAATAGACAGAAACAACATCTCGATATTCTTAATTACTAACTTCCCCTTGATAGCCTTTATCTGCTGTCAAGAATCGATCAAGCTTAATAAACCCTATGAAGATGAACAGTGAACCAAGAATATTACATATAACCCTAAACCAATGGACGATTTTAAATTCCTTCACCGTTTGCTTAAGGAATTCTATAGAATGGAGGTCCGCACCTTCAATAAACATGATTTCATTCCGGGGCCATTCAAAAAGAATGGAAGCTGCCCCTTCTAATATGATTGCCAGCAGGCTGAGGAGCACCCACTTTCTTGCAGATTTCACTTTCCACACAAAAATTCCTGCCAAAACACCGGTCAGTATACTTACAAAGCCCAAAGGCGGAAAATAAGTATGTGGACTAGCAACTGCCATCCAGTCCATGGACTGCTCCAATGAAAATGGTACGTTATGAAAAATATTTGGATACACCATAAACGTATTAAGCAAAATGCTCCCCAAAATAATCCACTGAATCCAAAGGTGGGATAAAACCGTATAATACCCTACTTTCTTTGCCATGCAAAAAACTCCTTCTAATCATAAGTTTTTATAGCCTTATCGGCTAATATGCACTCATTATAAGGAGCAAATCTAAATGAATCCTTATGTAGTTCTTAAATAATTCTTAAAAAGCCATGGGGACAGACCCCCTGGCCCAATTTCAAAAAAGAAAGCCAGGGGGACAGACCCCTTGGCCCAATTTCAAAAAAAAGCCATGGGGACAGACCCCCTGGCCCAATTTCAAAAAGAGCCAGGGGGACAGACCCCTTGGCCAATTTCCAAAAGAGCCATGGGACCTGACCCCCTGGCTCCTCAAGGTCATTTAAAATCACTAGGAATTTTTACGAGTACATAATTTTCAGTCCACATTTGAGTGGTGGCAATTAGCCTCTTTCCTTCTTTTTCAAAGAACAGGCCGGCACCATCTTTTTCTTTAAATTCCCATCCATATGAGGCAACCATTTGTTTAGTATATTCATCAGCGATTGAAATACCTTTATCCTCACTACGTGTGATATACCAAATAAAGTCCCCTTCTACTGAAATTTCAGTTATCTTACTATCCGATTCTTTTAGTTTATCAATAGCTTCATTTGCTGATACATCATCAACTGGAAGAGAGGGGTAGTGTAATTTACCTGCAAAAATGAACACAACAATAGTTATTATTAATATGCCAAGTATATACCGCACCTTTTTCATCTCATCACCCTTTGTTAGTTTAAATCACGATATATTATTGTATTCTTCTTCAACTAAGCTGTCCCTTCCTCGCAAAGAACGACCACCTAATGACAGCTGGATCTTCTTAATATCACGTTTACATTCTTGTGAGCTCCAAATTCCAATCTTATTTTATATATCAAAAAGGGCATTCAATACAAGAAGTAAGAGCCATAGCAGAATAACTAGGATTCCAAATCTTCCTATTTCATTGCCTTTTTTATCTGCTCTATTCTGGTGTTTTATCCTTCTATATAAGTTTTGGACTTTCTTTTGTTTTTCTCCTTCCACTGTTTAATCTCCCCTTTAAAATCATATCTCCTGGTACAGCGTGAGCAAATAGATGTTTTAGCCATTAAGTAATTTTCAGCAAAAAAGGCGATAATCCTTCTTGGATCAATCACCCATTAGTTTAGTAAGGAACGTAGAAAAAGTGCATTTTCCTTAGTGAATAATACACTCTTCTATTTCAGTTTCCCTTTTTATTTACAACCAAAAAAATACCCAAGCCTGCAACTGCTATTAGCAAAAATAACGCAATTGCAGGCATCCCTAGATCAGAGCCCCAGCTTAATTGCTTATCTCTATCTGTTGTTGCAACGTAAGCAGCAGATGCCTTGATAGAATCAGATAAACTATTTATTGAATAAACAATAACGCCTGTGAGAATGGCTTGAGCTATAAGGAAATAACCTAGTATGTCTCTCATAAACTCCCTCCCCCTTTTACTAAATTATACAGTTTTTTAGCAAGGTGGGGAGCGAAATCCTATTGAACTACTCTCCCATTAGTTAAATAAGATTCAGCTGCCTTATTGACAGCTGGATTTTAAAGCACCTTTTAGTACAAATAACCTTCAGTATTCCTAGAGAGTGTCACCCAAAATACCCGTTGACAATAGGCACCCTTACTCTTATACTTTTTGAAGAATTGAATAATAAAACCAATTTAGGACGTGGATTTTTCTAGAGCTAGCTCTATTTTCGCCACACAATTGTCAGTTGACGGTTGTGTGGCTTTTTTATGTAAAGAAAGGGGCAGAGTAAATGAAAACTTGGCATTATGTACTAATCGTTTTTCTAGGTGGATGCTGCTATGGGGTGTTGTCTACATTTGTGAAGCTTGCTTATGCAGCAAATTATTCGGTAACAGAGGTAACGGGTGCCCAATATTTATTTGGGGTCTTACTTACCTGGGTGCTAGTTATGTTTAGAAAAAAACAAAAAATTTCTTTAAAACAAACTTACAAATTACTATTATCTGGAATTCCGTTTGGTTTGACAGGTGTGTTTTATTATCAGGCGCTGCAGACACTCAATGCTTCACTAGCCATCATTTTTTTATTTCAATTTGTATGGATTGGTACGCTTTTCGAGTGGGTCTTTCATAAGAAAAAACCAACAAAAGGGAAAATCATCTCAATTGGCATTCTTATTATAGGCTCATTTCTAGCTGCGGGCTTACTTGCAAAAAATGAAGTTGCTCTCTCCTTGCATGGGTCTGCTTGGGGGCTGCTTTCGGCTTTAACGTTTACAACTTTTATATTTCTCAGCAGTTCAGTCGGAAAAGATACTCCGCCTGTCCTGAAAAGTGCTTTCCTATCTACTGGTGGTTTAATTGTCGTACTTTTAGTATATCCACCAATGTTTCTAGTTGATTTACCTGTCTTAATGGGCGTCGCCCCGTATGGTTTATTACTCGGCTTGTTTGGTGTTGCCTTACCACCACTTTTCTTTTCAATTGGCATGCCCCATATAGGCCCAGGACTTGGCACGATTTTGACTGCTTCGGAGCTTCCAGTAGCTGTAACATTATCGGCACTTATATTAGCTGAATTTGTAAGCTTTTCACAATGGCTGGGAGTTGTCATCATATTAATTGGCATTGTCGCAGGCAATTTAAAACCTAAAGATCGAATAGAAGCTGTGTCTATACAATCCTAATCCATTTCGTGATTTAGAGTTCTCCTTATAATGAATACCGGGCCATGGGGACAGACCCCTTGGCTTTAAACTCATGCTATAATTATCCAAAAAGGGAGAGCTAACTTTGGCTGCTATCATTATTTTTATCTATATAGCTATTACACTTATATCATTATTTTTTGCTGGACCTTATTCACCATTAGTTGGTTTTGCAATAGGTTTTCCAATACATATGCTGATATTGTTAACAAAGATTCACAACAAGTTAAAAGATATAGACCGTAAACTTGAACAATGAATAATCACTCCGCAATTTTCTTCTAATACGCCATACCAGTTTTCTCAATTATAGTAATGTTGCCTGGTTTGGCAGCTGATTTAACCTCATCCTGGAGCCATGGGGACAGACCCCTTGGCCCAATTTCAAGCCATGGGCCCTGGTCCCTGGTTCATTCAAATGTAAAGTTCTTATCAACATCCTCGACATTATTTATTGCTTGAAATAAGTCAGGTGTAATAGTGATTACCTGATTTACATCTTCACTTACTTTATAGAAATGATAAGCATCATCTGCTCTTTTTTCAGGAGTTTTATTAAAATAAGCTATATTGATTTCAGCCTTTTTAACGTTTGCTTCTTCTTTTAAGTAAGAAATAAAATCAATAATGCTTTCTTTATCAACATGGGGTTCATATCTGCCTTCTAAATAAATTTTATACTCATGCTCAAGGTTTGGATCAATAGAGAGCAGGCTATCGATAGAAGCATTCTCCTTGTCGGGTAAAATTTCATCAAAGAATATTAATCCCCCATAAAAAGAATGAAATTTTTGCTGAAATAAGTTATCTAAAATAGGTTCATCCCTTTTCTGAAACTCGTCTTCAATCAAGACTTTTAAATAAGTATCTCTAAAATCCATCTCATTCTTGTAAACAAACACTGTAGAGGAAGGCCCTGATTGATTTATCGGATGCACATTTAATCGATACAAGCCTGAGCTCTTGTTAATTTTAACATTACTGATGACAAAATCTTTACCATACTTTTCTCTTAAATACTCCAACGCTTCTTCCTTCATAATGGAATCCACTTTACTAGGTTTTGTTCCACAACCGGAAATTAGTAAAACTGCGATTAAGATTATAAAAGATAACCTACTTATAGCACAAACCTCCATTTCTGGTAATTCATTACATAAATATTATAATAACAGCCCCCTTTCCGCACTAGGAACAAAGAACTTTTTTGTAGATATTCCCAGCTTTTTGTTGTAAATGTAACACTTAAAAACTATATAATAATTTTGGGTTATATTACCAAATAGAGGAGGTTTTTGGTATAAACAAGTTCGTTTTCTTATTGCCAATAATATTGTTTCTATTTACCGGCTGCCTATCTAAACCAATTAAAGAGGATTCTTCATTGAACAAAGATGCCTTGGAATACTTGGAGGAGAAATACGGAAAGGAATTTGTCATAAGAAGTGCTGAGAGCAACAGCAGTTCCGGGTTTTATAGTTTTAAGGTATATCCTAAAGATGAACCAACCATTTCATTCACCGCCTCAGCTTACAAGAATGAAAAGGATTTTAGAGATAACTATCTGAAAAGATTGACTGGTCTTCAATTTCAAGAGAGGGACAAACCTGTAATTAAAAACATGTTTCAAGAAGAATTTCATTCATTCTATGGAAACCTTGTATTTTTTGATGAGATTGTTCCCGATAAAGACAATGTATCCATTGAGCAGCTGTTATCTGTAGATCCTAATCTAGAACATAATTATATCTTGTTTTTACAAGGAGAATTTACTCCAACTGCAGATACTAAGAAGATTGTTCAATTTCTAAGCTATCTAAAAGAAGAAGTACATGTTAAAAAAGGTGATATAGATATTGTTTTCTACAACGATACCCCAAAGACATCTGCGGAGAAGGCATATCTTTCGTATATAGGAAATGAGGACGTCAGTGCAGTAATTTCTATTCCTCCAGAGGAATTTCAAAAGATAGATACAGTAGAGGACTTTAGCAAGAACGCAAATGTAGAAAAGATGAACATTAATGGAACTTGAGAAGCAATTTTATGAAAAGACATGGTGAAGCAGGCAGCCCTGTTAGAGGTGTACCCGCTTGAGGTGTGGGGTGTTAAGGAGGAGGTTTACGATGGGATAGGGTTTGAAGGATCTTTCTCTTCCCGAGGGTTAGAGATTTAACAGTCCAACCACAAAAAAGAGCCAAGGGACCTGTCCCCTTGGCTTATTTCCATTCACAAACCATAGTCAATTGATTCCCCTTTAGTTCAGCTGAGATTTTGCCGTTCATTTTTTCCATCAGGCTTTTGGCAATGGGCAGTCCGAGTCCGGTTCCTTTGCCTGTCCGGGTTTGGTCGGCTTTATAGAACCGGTCGAACATGTGGTGTACGTCCTGTTCACTCAGTTTGTCGACGGTGTTGGAAATTCTCAATACAACCGCTGCATCCCTTTCTTCCAGCCTGATGGACACGTTCCCTGTTGAGTACCGAATCGCGTTGACCACTAAGTTTTCCACGACTCTTTTAACTGCAGATGCATCGGCATCGATCATGATTTCATGATCAGGAATATGGATGTCCGGCTCTATGGTTCTCTTTTTGAATTCTTCATAAAACCCTAATAGAGCGTCTGCTATCAAGTCGTTGGCTCTGACCCTCTCCAGCTTCATCGGGTAATCGGTTTGTTCAATAATCGACAGCTCAAAAAAATCTTCCAGGAGGGTTTTTAATCTTCCTGCACTATTTTTTATCGTTGCGATGTATTCCTTTTTCAACTCGGGGCTTAGTTCGTCTGACTCCAGAAACTGAATATACCCCAGAATCGAAGTCATCGGCGTGCGGATATCATGTGAGATATGAGAGATGGCCTGTTTCAGTTCATTTTCCGTTGAGCGCTTGACTGCCTCTGCTTGTTTCGTCTGGTCAATCTGGTTATTGATTTCCTTTGCCAGCTCTTCAAAATGGCGGTCATGATAGCTGATATCGACCTTCTTGGCTGTTTTATTTTGGTTTAATTCCCGCAGCTGCCGGGCTGTCCGTTTGATTTCTTTTTTCAGCAGACAGAAACGAGTGAGGACAATGGCGAATGCGATCAGGACGATGATGAACAGATAGAGCATTTGACCTCACCCGCTTTCTGGTTACTTGATTTCTTTTCGTTTAAAAATATAGACGCCTATTCCCCAAAACAGCAGGAACGTCAGAATGGGAATCGCTACTATGAAAAACAAGTCACTGCTGTTCAAGCTGTTCACGATGCTGATGTCATAGATCAGCTTAAAAACAGAATGATTGAGTATCGGTTCAAAAAACGGCACTTTGGCTGCCAGCATTTGCAGCGGCCAGTCAGCAAAAATAAAGAATAGCAATAAAAACCCTATCGTTTTTCCGCTGTCCGTGAACAGGATTGAAAAAATCGCCATGATGGAGGCAAAGGCCGCTCCGTATAAAATAATCAGCCCTATGGTTTGAAGATAATAGGAGAGTTCAGGCATACCGTCAAATCCGAAATAGACAGCACTCACCCCTGTCATCACGATAGGTAATATCAATGATATGATGACCGTTCCAATGGAAAACACGATTAACTTCGCAGAGTAGATACTCAGCCTGCTTTTCCCTGAAGATACGATGCTTTTCATCGTCCCCATGGAGTATTCACTCGTAATAAAGAAACCGGCGAGAATACTGGGGATCAGCTTCACTATATTGGCATGCGGCCCAAGAATGCTTTCCCGGTAGAAATCACTTACTGCCGGCAGGCCTGTAGCGCCATTGTCGAATTCTAGAAGAGGAAACAGCACTGCTGCAGCAAGCAGCATCCAGCTCAGGAATCGGAATGAGCGATCTTTCTTTAGTTTATACCACTCTGTTCTCACTAAGTTACCCATGCTGGACACCCCCGATGCGATTGGTGAAATATGTTTCCAAATCTTCTCCCATCGGCATGAACTCTTCGATGATCAAGCCTTCATCGGTTAACATTTTGGAGACTTTTCGCGGTGCATCAACAGAGGCAAACAGTTTGATCGTTCCATCCGGCATCACTTCAAAATCAGGAGCAGATAACCGGCTTTCTATGATGGTTGCCGCCTTGCTTGGATCATCCACTTTGATATGCAAGTACTGCTGGCATTTTTCTTGAAGCTCTTTCGCAGATAACTGTTCCAGCAGCTCTCCTTTATGGATGATGCCATAATGAGTGGCCAATAAATGCAGCTCACTTAAAATATGGCTTGAGATTAAAATCGTGATGCCATATTCCCTGTTCAGCTTTTTCAGCAGCTCGCGGATCTCCACAACCCCCATAGGATCCAGCCCATTAATAGGTTCATCCAAAATCAAAAACTCAGGATCTCCCAGTAAGGCAATCGCCAGTCCGAGGCGCTGCTTCATTCCTAAAGAAAAATTCTTCGCTTTCTTTTTTCCTGTATCCTGCAAACCAACCAGCTTAAGCGTTTTGCCGATGCACTCTTTGCCTGGTATGCCTTTCAACAGACGGTGTGCTTCCAGGTTTTCCTTGGCCGTCATCTGGGGATATAAGGCCGGCCCTTCAATAATGGTTCCGATTCTCTTTCTGGCCTCTATGATATCCCGTTCATTGCTTTTTCCAAATAACTCAAACGTCCCTGTGGTTGGATAGGCAAGTCCTGTTATCACTCGGATCAGCGTGGATTTCCCGGCACCATTCTGTCCGATGAAACCATAAATGGAGCCTTTTTTTATCTTTACACTCACTTTATCAAGCGCCATATTCTTTTGATATTTCTTCGACAGCTGGCTGGTCGTCAATACATAGTCATTCATGAAGAGTTTCCTCCTTACGTCATTATTCAACTTTGAACACTCTTATACTATAAGAAGGAAAACATAAGAAACCCTTAAGCAAATCCTTAAGAAAACCTTAAGATTTGAGCTTGTAGCCCATTCCCCAGACCGTTTCAATATACTCTTCATCACTATTTGCTTTCGCCAGCTTGCTTCTGATATTGCTCAAATGGACATTGATCGTATTTTCATCTCCGTGGTATTTTTCATTCCACACGCTCTCAAACAAATTCGCCTTGGAAAAAATCTTATGCGGGGACCCCACCATCAGAAGCAATATTTCGTATTCCCTGGCCGTCAATTTAAGCTGAATCCCGTTCATGCTCACAGTCTTGGCGTCCACATCCAAAACGATATCCTTATGTGTTAATTGATTCGTTACCGGCGTACCCGACAGGCCGCGGTATCTTCTCAGGCATGAATCAATCCTGGCAGATACCTCTTCAATATCAAAAGGCTTGGTTATGTAGTCATCAGCCCCGGCTCTTAACGCCTTAATCTTTGATTGAGTCTCAAGCTTCGCCGAAATAATGATCACGGGGATCTTGCTCTCATTCGTCACCTTTTTCAGGAGCTCTTCACCGGATAATCCAGGGAGCATCAGATCAATCAGGATCATATCCCACTTCCCGGAATCCAGGTATATCAATGCTTCCGTTCCCGAATAAGCCGGCTTCGGCAAATAGCCGCTTTTGCTCACAATATTGCACAGCAGGCGATTAATGTCCTCATCGTCTTCGATAACTAAAATATTTACTGTATCCTTCATTGTAATCATCCTCATATTTATTAACCTTATCATTTATTGAATGGCGGGGAATGTCAAGCTGATCGAAGGCTGCAAGGATGAAGACGCTTTGTCCGGATTCCCGGAAACTCAGCGGCTTATACTGTGGTACGATTTTCGTCATTAGGTGGTAAATACTATGTCAAAGGCGGTACATTATGATGGAGTAAAAGAGCCAAGGGGTCTGTCCCCTTGGCTCAAATAATCCTGCCCAGTTATCCGATTAACAAAAAAAATCCGGCAAATTAAAGCCGGATTAAAAGACATTAGCAACCCTCCACCCTTTTTTGATCTGAACTGTGATTTTGTTATTTCTTTACCCACGATGCCAATGACTTATGCAAAGCCGACTTTAGTATCCAACTATTTCCTCATTTTCTCTGGTTTATCCTAAACACGGCATCTAAAAAAGAGCCACGGGGTCAGGTCCCCTGGCCCACCATTAAAAAGAGCCACGGGGTCTGTCCCCTTGGCTCTTAATCTGCGCTTCTAATCACTTTAGAGCGCAAGAGGTAGATGGATGAAACAACGACAATGAGAATGCCGCACAGCATCATGATAGTAGAAATGGTGAACTGCATCACGAGAGCCAATGACACAAAGGCATATGATAAGGGAACGAGTCCATTAGAAAAGGCATTAACCAGGCTCATGACTCGGCCAATTTTAGATGGAGCAGACTGTGCCTGTATGGTGGAGATCAGTGAGACATTGATAAACGAAGAGAGAATCCCCATAACAGTAAGTAAAATGATACCATGCCAGAGGAAGTCGATTTGACCAAGAAAGATTAAGCAGATACCCAGAATTCCAATCATCACAAGCATTGTCAAACCACGTTTTTTCTGCAGATTTAAAATACCAACGATGATAGCTCCTGCCAGCATTCCACCCTGATAGGAACTTTGAAGGAAACTTAAATCCAGCACTTCCCCATCGAGGACACTATCCACCAGCAAGGGAATCCCCATCAGCAGGGGGCCAAAAAAGAAGAAATTAATAATCATTAGAATCAATAAGATATTTCTCAAGAAAGGCATGGACAACACGTAAGAAATGCCATCCTTCAGTTCAGTTTTAGCAGAATGACTATTCACAGCAATTATTCTTTTATCTTCGTTAATAAGAAAAGAGAAAAGGAAAGTCAATAATAAAAAGCCTGCCACAATCCCGAATAACATACTGAATGACCCAGCAGAAATAACCCAGCCGCCTAACATGGGGCCGGAAAAAAGCGCAATCTGGTTAGAGCTTTGAATAAATGAATTAGAACGGGAAAGAACTTCCTTTTCCACAATAGATGGAAGGAGTGAAGTATTTGCTGGAGAAAAGAACGCATCAACAATCCCAAAACATAAAGCAAATAGAATGAGCGGCCATAATTCCAGCAGACTTAGCTGCAGCAGAAAAATCATGGATAATACTAACAGTAAGCGAACAAGACTGGATATCATCATGATAGTTGAGCGCCTGAAACGGTCGGCCCAGACGCCTCCAAGTGTCATAAATAGAACACGCGGTATCATGGTTACCATCATGACGGCCCCCAAGGCGCTTTCTTTTCCTAGAACGGTGATGATATACCACTGTTCTGCAAACAGGTATGTTGATAAGGCTAAGAAAGAAGCCGTGCTGGAAAGCCAGAGAAAAATAAAGGATCGATTACTCAACAGACCTGGAACAGGCTGCTTCTGCGGCTTTGTGTCTGCCACTTGCCCGATTGCCATTGGATTTCCACCTTTCCCATGCTCATTTCTCTTTCTTAAAAAGCAGGTCCTCAATTTGGAACGCAGTTGTCATCAAATAGTAATGCTGTTTCTCTGCTTCCCCGTCTGTGTCCTCTTCCAATGTTTTCAGAAGTTCACGATATTTTTTGGCAAATTCCACAAACTTTTCCTTGCTCACTGTAAATTCGGTTTGCAGGGACAGATTGTTCCATTCTTCAACATTGGCGGACTGAAGCTCAAATGATTCATCCGGAGCGGTAAGCACCCGGGTCTTGGCACGGTCAATCACTTCCAAGTACGATTGGCGTGTAGCTTCCTGGGATTCCACATATGTTAACAAATGGTCGGCTGGTATAAACCCTCTTGCAACCGCTTGATAAAATTTAAGTACATTCCCTCCACGCTCCTCTTTCCTGACAAGCTTAATGATGCCATACTTTTCTAATTCCCTAAGGTGATATAGAACTTTGGCTCTGGATAGATTAAGTTCCTTGGCCAGCATCTGCCCGGTATGAGGCTGTTCAACTAAGTGAATCAGCATTTTCGTACGCAGAGGATCACTAATCACTTTAAGCTGTTCGTAAGTTTCAAGAATAAAAATCGATTGTTGTTCCATTATAAAACCCCTTTGTTAACCGGTTAATTTTTATTAACATGATTATATACCTTTTTCACCGATAGTGGCAACCATTATCAAAATATTAAGATAGCCCAGGAACTTAGAGATAAAGAGTCAGGTCACTTGCGAACAATTAGGTCAAATAGTTTACCCTTTTCTTCCTCTCTTCAACTTCCGGTCCCTAAAGTGGTTTTGTCAAATTCGGTACATCTCAATGAATGTTATTATGGAATAAGAGGAGCCGGGGGACAGGTCCCTTGGCCAACCATCAGAAAGAGCCAAGGGGTCTGTCCCCTTGGCTCTTCATTTTCACGGATGTTATCATAGAGTAATAGATTACCCTCCCTAAGGGTATAGAGACTAATAGAGACAGGTCCCCAGCTCAACCACAATAGGAGCCAAGGGACCTCTTATAAATTTTTATTAGGTGGGATTACGTGAATAAGAGATTGAGAACAGGGGCTTGTTTGGCAGCCATCCCCTATTTGATGTTAGCAGGCTGCTCGCAATCGGTAACGTCGTCAGAAGAAGGATCAAAGATGCATGAAGAGTCGAAGCTGCCTCTTAGTGAGATGCATTATACGCTTGAGGAAGCTGCAAAGTCACCCAGGTTTGCACGTGAAGCTTCATATAAAGCAATCGAACCTTCTCAAGGGGCACAGCCGCTGAAAACCAATTATACAAGTCAGCAGCTTGAGGAAATGCCCAAGACGCAGGCACATGGGGGCAGCACGAAAAGAAGCGTTCCTTTAGGTCAGACCCTGGCAGCCGGTGCCGAGGATCAAACAGACGGACCGCTGAAGGAACATAGAATTGTTTCCTATTATGGGCATCCCAATTCGAAAAACATGGGTATCCTGGGAGAATACAGTCCTGAAGTGTTTATGGAAAAATTACTGGCCCAAACCAAGGAGTATTCCGAACTGGATCCTGAACGGCCAGCCATCCCGGCAATTGAACTGATTGCGACCGTCGCCCAGCGGAGCCCGGGAGATGATGGTGATTACATACACCCGACAGCCAATGAAGATATTGAAACATATGCGAAATTGGCCGAAGAAAACAACGCCCTGCTGATCCTGGATATCCAGCTTGCCCGTGATACCATCATGAACCAGGTGAAATCGGTGGACAAATACCTGAAACTGCCTTTCGTCCACCTAGCCATCGATACCGAATTCCATGTTAAAGAAGGGGAAATTCCCGGAGTGGATCTGGGCACAGTCGATGGGAAGGAAATTCAAGAGGCAATTGAATATGTATCAAACCTAACAGCCGAAAATGGACTGCCTGACAAAATGGTCATCGTCCATCAATTCGCCGGAAATGTCCTCATCAATAAGGACTCCATCCAACCTACAGACAACACAGAAGTCGTCATCAACTTCGACGGACATGGACTGGATGCCATCAAAAGATCCGGGTACAATGAATTTGTGCAAAAGGAGCCTATTCAGTACGGCGGGTTCAAAGTGTTTTACAAAAAGGATGAGCCGTTGATGACACCTAAGGATGTCTTGGAATTGGATCCTGCTCCGGGGTTTGTTAACTATCAATAGTAAAGAGCCAAGGGGTCTGTCCCCTTGGCTCTTTTCTCCTCACCCCCAAAACCGCCCAACCTCCTTCTCAAACCCCAACCTCACCATCCCAACCGGCCCATTCCGATTCTTCGCGATATTAACCTCCACTTCATTCCCCACCTCACTCTTGCTGTCATAATAAGCATCCCTATACAAAAACAGCACCAAATCCGCATCCTGCTCAATATTGCCGGAGTCGCGCAGATCCGAAAGCCGGGGACGTTTGTCCGCCCTTGACTCGACTCCCCTGGACAGCTGAGACAGGAGGATGATGGGAATCTTGAATTCCTTTGCCATACTCTTCAGCTGCTTGGTGATGTACCCGATGGTAAGGTCGTGGCGGTCAAAGCGCTCCTTGACGGTGATGAGCTGCAGGTAGTCAATGACGACAAGGAATGGCTCGGTGGGATGCTCGCGCTTCAGGTTCATGATATGCTGGCGGATCTCCATGAGGGTGACGAGACCGTTTTCCTCCACGGCCAAATTGGCTTTATACACGTTGTTCATGGCTTCCTGCATCCTCCCCATTTCTTCCATCGACAGGTATTTATGAGGATTATGCCATTTCATCATGTTGATGCCGGACAGGCTGCAGAGCAGCCGCTGGAAGATTTGCTTTGCGCTCATTTCCAGTGAGAAGACAAGCGATATCCCGTTCCTGCTTGCACATTCCCAGGCGAGCTGGATGGCAAGCGCCGTCTTCCCCATCGAGGGCCTTGCAGCAAGGATGATGAGTTCTCCTTCCTTCCAGCCTCCTGTCAGCCCATTCAGTGTTTCAAATCCAGTGTCCACGCCCGGGAGTCCTGTCTGCTGCTCATATAGCGATTCATACAGCTGCAGCAAAAGTTCATCTTTCGTCATTTTGTCTTTGTTATGAATGGTGTGATATTGGATGAGCGTCTTATAAAGCTCTGCCGCAGATTCAGGGGTAAAATCGCCAAGGAAATAGTGGGCAGATTTGCGAATCAGGCCCAGCTGGTAATACTTCAGGACAATCTGTTCATACTGATCAAGATTGGCTGCCGTCGGACAGCTGTTGGCGACTTCTACCAGATAACTCACACCACCGACATTCTCAATCTGGTCGCCCAGCTCTTCCACAAGCATGACCATGTCAATCTTCAGTTTCTTGCTCTCCAAGGTCCTCATTGCGGAAAAAATCTGCCGGTTCTCCGCCTGTGTGAAGTGCTCCGGCCCCAGCGTCAGCTGCTCAATCACCTGAGGCTCAAGCAGGACTGCCCCAAGGATCATGCTTTCTGCCTCCAGCAGCCTCTCCCTCGGCTGATCACTCCTCCCAAGGCGGTCGTAGTTTATCCCTATACCTTCTGTCCCCAATCTTCTTCTCCCCTTCCCGTTCCCATTCTTTCATCATGTCCAACACCGTTGTCTCCGTCTCGTCCCTCACATAAAGATGCGCCAATGCCGGCCGGTAAGAATTTTGCCTGATATAAGCATCCAGCCGCTGCTTCACGGCCAGATACCTGCATTCCGATAAATGCCGATGCCAGATCTCAAGGGTATCAAGGTCCATCCGCTTTCCGGGAAAAGCAAGATAGATTTCCTTGATCACCCTGTTGAACTCCTCCAGTGTCATGCATTCTCCACTCTCTCACCCAAGGCAGCAAGCGCCTCTTCCAGCCTCTGCTCCAGCACCTCCGGCGGTTCATACGATTCCAGGATCTTCTCCAAATATTTCGGGCTGTTGATTGTGTCATGGACATCGCCCTGCTCCACCTTGTCAAACTGCTCGTCCATAAACGCCGTCAGCTGCTCAGTCGATAGCGGAGACTCACAGATTCTTTCAATCGCTGTTAAATCCATTGCTGTTAGGAAAAATCCTTTGCCTCTCCTCACCATGAAATGTTCAGCAACAGCAACGATTTTTGCTCTCCGGACATCTTCGGAGATGCTGTTGTTGTTGTTGTTTTTATTCTTTCTTTTCTCTCTTTTATTTCTTTTCTCTATTGTGTCTTCAGGTTCGATTCGCGAGTCCTCCACGTCCGATTCACGTGCAGGCGGCAAAAAAGGATCCTGTCTGTTTTCAGCATGTACTTCTGCCGTATTTTTCGCTTCCACTTCAGCCAGTTCACGGCCATCTGCTGGTTCCTCCAAACCCATTTCAGCCAGTTCTCGCCCATCCGCAGGTTCCTCCACTCCAAGCACCGTAAACAAAAACCCATGCGGAAACCGCTCCGCCGTAATCAGACCGAGCTTCTCCAGCCGCTTAATCGAACGCTGAATCCGCGAATGACTGTAAAAATCCTTCTTCTTTACATTATAAAACCACAGATCCTCCCGCAGCAGAGTGATCGAACGAACATACTGGCCCGCATTCAGCACTAACTCACCGCACGGCACCTCATCCTTCACCATCGCATCACTCTTCAGCAGCAAATACAACCGCAAATCCTCCACATGATGAAATACCTCACTCCACCGAACCTGCCTCTCAAACTGCGTCCACCCATTCATCTGCATCAGCATACCCATTCACTCCTTTTTGTTTGTTCATCTCTTATATATAGATGTGAATGAGAAATGGACATGGTGGGCGGAACTTTTTTTGGTTGTTCCACGGTGGCTGGTCCCTCGGCTCTTTCCCAAAGTGTCTCCAGTCATGTCATCCTCCTTATCCACGATTGGGGACGAATTCAAAGTGATTGCTAACAGCTTTGATAAGTATTTGAAGGGGTTGATTAATCATGGGTTTCGGTATGTTGATGAAGAAGAGTAATCAAAGAAAAGAGGTAACTTGGGGTATAACTGCCATTCTATTTGGTGTGAGTGCGGCTAAAAGATTTTACCACCATTGCCATCTTTTTTACCACTTTACGTCAAGGAAGGTAACCAAGCTACTCCAACGCATTAACCAATAGAACCATAACGGTTTTGAAGTAAAAAAGCCTAATCCTCCATATTTTCACCGGGGAATTAGGCTTGGGTTTCCACAATAGTGCTAATTATGAATTATTATTTTTGAATAATTTTGTTGTACTATGCACAACAGAGCTGTAAAGGATAAACACTACAGCACCCGTTTGTTTAAGTAGGAGTCTTCACAATCTTCTTCATTGAAAACAAGGTCTATCCTTCTTGTTTGATAAATAAAAACAGGCCCTACAATTAAGGAAGGCCTGTTGAACATATTCTCTTCAATTTTTATTAACGTAGTACTAACGTTTTATCTTTATTCTCATTAGGAATGATCAATGAGGCGTTGTCACGTTGAAGATGTGGCAAACCAACACGTCCTTCAATGCCCACTGCTTTAAATTGCTTAAGAATTTGTTCTTGCAACGTTTTTAAATGTGTAATAACTGGTTCATTACTCATAAGTATCACCTCTAAATAATATTAACACATAATAAGAAACTTTTCTTGCCCATTTTGTTGTAGTTTACTTCCTAATTTTGTTCACTTTCACGCATTACAGCTTTAGTGTTTTTAAGCACTTTAAGTAATTGTTGCCTTATCCTATTATGTAGGTTAAGTTCTTCATAAGAATCCCATTCATCAGGCGTATTAACGGTTATTAAAAATAATAATTTTTCGCCTCGAGTATTTTCAATGATATAGGACATATACTTACGCGCTGCTTTACCATCACCGTTCCCTTTATATACAAATGAAAACCAAGAATGTCCTGAAATTTTATGGAAATTAATGATTGCATTAATTATACCTGTTCTTTTCTTCTTTTTTAGTAAATTAATTTTATCAACCTCAATAAGTGAATCAAAAACTAAATTATAGCGAAATTCAATAAAAGACATTCCTAGCTCTATAAGGGAAAATAACATCGTATCATTATCATCAAGCTCATTAATTTGTTTTTGCTTTAAATATTGAATTTTATTAATTATAAATGCAGTTAAATCTTTGGGATTTTTTTGATCAAGAGCTAATTTAGCTTTAAGAGAAAATTCTTCTAATAAATTGTTCTCATATTCATAATAAGACTGGGCTATAGCATTAAGATCTTCACCTTCACGTATATAACCATTTTGGTATTCTACTTTAAATGTAGTGATGTTTTTTGTAGAACTTCCTTCAACTGAAACAAATGGAAAAACAATCTTGGAACTGAAGACCTTATATTTATAAACTTGAATGCCACAAACAAATTCATTAGAAACAACAAAAGACTCAAGGAGCTTATCTAAATTTCGTTGAATCTCATAATT
This sequence comes from Cytobacillus sp. T106, assembly GCF_040492155.1. NCBI lineage: Bacteria > Bacillati > Bacillota > Bacilli > Caryophanales > Bacillaceae > Cytobacillus > Cytobacillus sp. T106. The sequence goes on from NZ_JBEUMK010000009.1 coordinate 24,904, forward strand.
TGATAACTCTCCATAATAATTCCATAAACTTTTTGTTTCCGCTATTAATTCTTTATTTTTTGTAGCAATTATATCTTCTAACTTTCCTTGGTGAATTATCATATAAATAATAATTATTAATGTGAAAAGCAGAAGATATGGACTTAATGTAGTAATAAATGTTTTTGTTTTGTCTCCTGTAAAATACAGTATTACTCCCAAAATAGTAAAAGTTGCAGTAATAATATTGAATATCCTTAAAGCACTGTTTGATGAATATTCTTTAAGCTTTCTTTCAAACGAAATTTTTATCCCCATTAAAAGCACCTTAATATCCTTATTTGATTATTCAATTATAACTCAAATATGGATAATATTGTTACCCGCCTTACAATTTTTTTGTGTCACTGCATATGCAATTCGCAGAAAATGTCCTCACCAACAGGCACTCTATCCATCCTACGGACAACACAGAAGTCGTCATCAATTTCGACGGCCATGGGTTAGATGCAATCAAAAGAGCCGGATACAATGAATTTGTACAAAAGCAGCCTATTCAATACGGCGGGTTCAAAAGGTTTTATAAAAGGATGCGCCATTAATGACACCCAAGGATGTCTAGGAATTGAATCCTGCTCCGGCTTTTGTTAATTACAATAGTAAAGAGCCAAGGGGTCTGTCCCCCTTGGCTCTTATTAACACCGCCGTAACTTGTTATATCTTTGGAAAAACAAACGGTCAGGTTGTTTCCTTTTTCCTATTCGTAAAATAAAACTTCCAGTCCCTGTATGACTCCTACTTCCTCCATTAACTTATGTTCATCCTTTTGGTTTAGTTGTAACAGAATTTGATCTAAACTAGATTCCACCTCTTCTTGAAGGAACCTCTTACCCATTGAAAGGTCTTTTTCCCTCCCCCTAGGCTTTCACGCCTTCCTATTTTCTGGTAATATATAGATTATCTATTACAAATTTAATATCCTAAACGAATTAAATTTTTAAACATAGGTAAGGAGCAGATCAATTGATTTATGAAACTTTAGATGAACTTATGGATAAGGCCTATGCAGCCGAAGGTAAAACATTTGGAGAAATAGATAATACAGGTAGGATCAAGAATCTCAGGTCAAAAGGTACACTGGGGAACATCATCGAGGAGAGCTATTTTGGGTATAAAATCAATCCTGATTCAAGGCCAGACTTTGAGAATCTTGGAGTGGAACTAAAAGTCACACCCTTTAAAAAGAACAAGAATGGTACCTACTCTTCTAAAGAACGTTTGGTCCTTAATATCATTGATTACATGGAAGAATTCAAGAAAACATTTGAAACATCGTCTTTCATGAGTAAGGCAGCAAAAATGTTGATTATGCTTTACCAACATGAACCCGACCTTCCAATCAGTGATTATAAGATTTTCAAAGCATTTTTAAATGAATTCTCTGAGGAAGATTTGGCCGTCATGCGCCGGGATTGGGAAGTTATTGTTACTAAAATTAATAATGGAGAGGCACACCTTATCTCAGAAGCTGACACAATGTATTTGTCAGCTTGCACCAAGGGAGCAAATAAGGACTCCGTCAGACAACAGCCATTCTCCAACAAAGTTGCCAAACAGCGCGCTTTTTCACTTAAGGCTTCTTATATGTCAGGTCTGATTCGTAAGTATCTCACACCCGAACATATGGAGTCATTTGCCAGGCTGGATGAACTGCAATCAAAGTCGATCGAAGAAATCTTGGTAGAACGCTTCAAACCACACTTTGGAAAAAGAGTGGATGAACTTTGTGATGAAGCTGGTGTTAAGTACAATCCAAATAATAAGTCTATGATACCTCATCTAATGGCCCGCCTGCTTGGTGTCGCAAAGAATGATATATCCGAGATTGAGGAATTCTCAAAGGCTAACATCAAATTTAAGACTGTCGCCAGGGAACCCAATGGCAATATACGTGAACACATGTCCTTTACCAATATAGATTTCGACAGCTTACTAGATACGGAATGGGAAGAAAGTGAGCTTTATGAGTTATTTTCAGAACAAAAATATCTATTCTTGTTATTCAGGTATACTGAAGAATATGTCCCTAAAGTAAAACGGGTTCCTTATTTTGAAGGAATCAAGCTATGGAATATGCCACAGGATGTCATCGATGGTCCCCTTCATGACCTATGGACTGAAACACGTAAGGTCGTAAGTGAAGGCGTAGAATTAGTTCCCAAAGGAAAACGTGTGATGAACAACCTTCCTGGTTCGAGATTCAATAATATCTGTCATATCCGTTCAAAGGCGAGAGATGGAAATAATAAAGTTATGCTTCCAGATGGCCAATGGATCACCAAGCAATGCTCCTGGCTGGACAAGGATTATATTAAGGGAATATTAGAAAGTAACTGATATTATGTCACAAAGACCACAAGAGCTCGTCCCTTGTGGTCTTTGCTTGTATATTTTATTTTGTTTATGTTTATTCCTTTTAATCCCCAGGTAGTATAGTCATATAACTCATCTTTCAAAAGGAGTAACTTTCCATGAAGAATCCAAAAACATCAGAGGAAAGAAGCAAGATAATGGGCTCCATCAAAGCAGTATCCAAATTGGAAACAATGGTGACTAAAGAGTTATGGGGACGAGGCTATAGAGTCCGCAGGAATGTACGATCATTGAAAGGTACGCCAGACATCGCCATTCAGAAATACAGGGTTGTGATTTTCATCGATTCCTGCTTCTGGCATCACTGTCCTGTCCATGGAAAAATACCAAAATCGAATGTTGAGTTCTGGACTGAGAAGCTGACAAGGAATCAGGAGCGCGATAAGGAAGTAACCGATTATTATAAAGAAAAAGGTTGGAATATCATGAGATTATGGGAGCATGAAATAAGGAGTGAGTTCGATTCAACAATCGAAAAAATCAGCGCCTTTATTGATGCCTCCAAGCTTGCATACGAAAAAAGACTCCCCTGAAATTCAGGAGAGCCTTAAAATTCAATTGTTCTCGATATCTTTGAATATCAAATCCAGTTCGACTTGATTGCCAACCAGACATTCTTTTTCAATTTCCTTGATTTCCATTCCCATTCGCCTTACCAGACCGACCACCAATGCATTTCCCATACAGAAATATCTCATCCGCTCGGTCATACCTTCCGTCCAATGATCAGGGAATCCGTTCAACCTCTCACATTCAACCGGAGTTAAAATACGCAGCCGTTTTGTCTGCGGATCTTCCACGACGTGGGAGCTCCTATTTACAGTACCCTCACTTGTCAACATGGTCCTGCCCGGTTTATCCAATGGCTCAGGGAATGCCATGCCACCTTCGGAAAAAACATATTTATGTCCTGTGGCAGAGGTCCTTTCAATCCGCTTGGGACCCTTTAAGTAAGTGAACTTCTCAATGGCAGCTTCGGACAAGTAATACTTTTCATCGACATCGGATTCCAGTATTTTTCCCAAAGGGATGAAAGTCTCCTCCTCAGGCAGCACTTCTTCTGTATAAACCAGATTATCCCTTAAGATACCCGCATTATAATAATCCATAGAAAAATCATCAGAAATCTCCACCAAATCATTCTTCATTATGAAAGACTTAGGTTTTTTCTTTTCTGATACTACATCTTTGACAGGGAATGCCTTCGCAAAAAAACCTTCCTTGTGAATGAGGCTACTCTCATCCATACCCATTCTATTGAAAACATACGAAGTTTCATTTCTTATAGCGAATATAAAGACTCTTCTCCTTCTCTGGGCTTGTCCATACTCAGCGGCATTAATGACCCTCCATTCCACTGAATATCCTAAATCCCGTAGGCTCGCCAACATAATGGAGAAGTCTCTTCCTCTCTGTTTCGATGGCGATTTTAGCAGACGATCTACATTTTCCAACAGTACATACCTAGGATTAGTTTCCTTCATAAGACGGATTATTTCCCAAAAAAGGACGCCTTTCTTCCCTTGTATACCCTTTTCCCCACTCAAACTCCTTGCCACGGAATAGTCCTGGCAAGGGAATCCCCCAACAATCATATCTATATCTTGACCCTTAAAATCTTGGGCATCGACTGTACTGATATCTACATTAGAGTGTATTCCTTTACCCTCAAAATGGTTTGCATAACAATCAAACGCGTGCTGTGTCTTCTTTGATGGTTCCCATTGGTTACCCCATACAATATCGAATCCACCCGCGGCCTCCAAGCCGAGACGAAATCCACCAACACCAGCAAATAGTTCAATCACATTTATCATTACCGAACATCCTTTCGGTTTAATCCTTAACTATATTATAGTAAAAACCCTATAAAAGATCAACTATTTTATATGCGATATAAGGAGAAATTTCATTTTCAATAAATAATAATTATATCAAATTCAACCCTTCCATATATATAAATATACTGATATAAGCAAAAAAATAAATGTTAAATTATTGAAATCAGATGCACTACTTAGCGAGATCAATGATTTATTGTACATGGAAAAATGGACGCATTGATAAAAGAATTGTACCTGACCTCACACACTTTAATACTTTTATGGATGTAGGTTCTACATTGTAAAATCAATAAAAGAATTAAACTATATAGAAAAGCAGCTAGTTTTAGATAAACTAACTGCCTCTCTGTCAGGAGAATACAATTTATTGCCGTACATCATAAATCCGTTAGCGAACAGGCTTGGAATGTAATATGATGAGGAATATGGAATCAGGCCCTGACTTTTAAATACCCCATATTTTAAGTGCCTTCGTCGAAAGGTAAGCTGCTCTATCCTGAATTGCTGCTTCGTCCCAGACATCTAATTCAAGATATGCAGAGAAAGTTTCAATGCCTTCTGCGTACTTCCGTAGCCCCCCCTTATCGCCTCGTCCGGATTTCTTTGTTGACCAGTCAGAATCACGAATGGAGGCATTTAACGCCTGAGTTATAATCGTTAAGTTTCCAAGAGTAAGTAGTTTGCGGTCACGGATATCAGCAGCTGCGTTATCGCCAGAAAAAGCCCAGTGATTACGCCATTTTTTAGGCATCATATGTTCAAGGCTATATTTGCTAATCCCGAGCAATTGTGTAGAATGACGGCGTCTGTCTCGGATTTTAGATTCAATCATGTAAAGAACACCTGTGGCATACTTATTAGTTAGCATCGACTCGTTGAACGCGTTCTTGACATCGTTATCTGTCGGCATACGATTTACCTTGTCGCCTTGTCTACTTAGATAGCTGATGAACCCTTGTTTTGTCAAAATGCGGTTTAATATCAATCTATCAGTAAAAAGTTGGTTATAGTTTTTAGTGGTTTGACGTGTCACAAGTCGGCGCATTAAGTATGATTCTATATAATCATACAGTTCGTTCCGCACCGATACGTCTTGCACATTGCGCTCGACAAATAGAACATAAGGAACCAAGGTCGTGGTGTCCAACGCGAAAATAATTGCATTAAGGCGCTCAATACCCGCCGTCGGAGACAGTTCGGCATCTATAATATTCGCGTTAATCGCCTTTCTGAATACGGAGGCGTACTCACGTATTTCTTCGAGAATAGAACGCTTGTCATTTGCATAGTAGTTCTTAATGAAGAGTTTGTAGGAATCGAACACCTTCTCAACTTTAGAGAATGATAGTTTGTCCTCGGTCTTAACGTCTATAGAACTGTCTTGTACTTTTATCTGTAAGAACGAGAAGAAAAACAGATCAATAAAAGTCCTTTTCTTCCTTCCAGTTGTAATCTCTCTATCCCAATATTCCTTTGTTTCGTCGTCTTTCTCAAAAACATTCCGCCAATATTTCTCGTATTCGGCAATGTCGTCACGTCCGAAAAAGTAATTTTTCAGGAGTTCGGCAGTAGTAAGACGCACTCCAAGTGAGTTAATAGTATCAAAAATCTGCTGCTCGTCCTCGTCGGTTGCAAGGTCAATTCCTACAAACAATATAGCATGGCAAACTGTATCAAAATCTACCTTGCTCGGATTAAGGTTATCTAGAAAGTATTGATAGGCCTGAGAAATGTTGTCCTTGCGGTGGATAGGTACGGCGTTTTTTAAATCCATAATCGTATTGTATGCTTCAATATCGTTGTGATTATGCTGTAAAACGGGTTGGTCATCGTCAAGGCGAAAACGCTTATCGAACTTCCTTAAGCTGTCGTTTTTAAGACAGAGTACCTTAAGTAGAATACTCATTGTAGTAAGCCGTTGCTGCCCATCAATAATGGTTCGAACATCCCCTACAGTGCTTGACGTGTCCGTCAATTGCTGCTTTAGTATCACCGCCCCCATGAAATATGGTGTTCGCGTCCGGCTAACCGTTTCAACGTCTTCAAGCAGCCGTTCCCACTGGGGTTCACCCCACACATAAGCTCGCTGAAAGAACGGAATCTCAAGCATTCGGCTTCCGTTAAAAATTTCGTTGATTGTGCGCTTTCCTGCGTCCATTATTAAATCCTCCTGTTTCTCTCTTCGACTATCTATTTTTTTCTAATAATAACTTTTCTAAGGACTTGTATTGTTCTTCAGTTAATGAGAAGAAACTCATATCTTTATGAGGTTGGAAATACTCTACGATGCTTTGCACTTCTCTTATAGTTAACCCAATCCCATCATTTGGAACTTCATAATCCATTATTACCGGAAGTTTTATTGGATAGCCTGGGCTTGAAGGGTATTTTTCTCCATCTTTCCAGGTTCCTTTTACTGTATTTATACCCATTATCATTTGTTGCTCTGTAAGATACACCAGCATCTTTGCACCAACTGGGAAATTGAATCTTTTATATCTACCTGAGAAACCCATTCTTTTTTCCCTAAGCTCATCTACGACCCAGTCTGGATATACTAATTTTATAGTATAATCTAGCTTTGACATAATACCCTCCCCTTATTTGATTTGAAATTTCACTCAAATACTTTATAAATTATTAGTTTTACGAAAGACTGTGCCTAATCCCACCTGATTTAATGCCTAGTGTGGTGTCAGGCACTATTTTCTGAAACTCCTATCCAAACAACTAAAAAGTAAATTCATTTTGGGATTAAAACTCTGTTCACACATGATACTATTTTTTCTTACTTTTCTAGCTCCATATATTTCCCTTTCTTTACCAACATAATATCATTTTAACAATTGTGAGGTTTAAAGTTCTATAGTTTTCTCTTACATAGTTTAATAACACTCACTACTAAGTATTTTGTATTCCTTGTATAATATAATTAAAAATATATATCACCATAAAAGAAGAATTTATTATATGAAAACATTATAGGAGAGTCCTAATATGAAAAAGAAAATGAACTATTTAATCTCACTTCTAACAATCATCTTTATTGCTGGTTGTACCACCCAAGAAGATACATCCAATACAAATGCAGATAAAGTTCCACAAGAAGAAACTACAGTTACTGTTAAACCAGAAGCAGAGAAAACGGCAAGTGTTCCAGCTGCCGAGGAAACATCTACCCAACCAAATAATGAACTGTTCTCAGGATACAAACTTGTTGAGGTTGATGGCGGTGATGTATCTGGTTATCGTGAATCCAAAGTCGTTGTAGACATTGGTTATGGGGATCGGGAATATTGGGCATTTACGAATGAATACGGGCAGCTAGTTCGTGTCATTGCTGATGAAATCATTCTGCAAGATGACAGTACCGAGCCTGTATTATCGACTGGAAGGTACTATTCTGATGAGGCAAAGGTTCCTGGTGTTGAAAGTGACGTCCTAGATGAAGGACATATCATTGCTGATTCTCTTGGCGGAGTATCAAATGCTTATAATATTACTCCACAAGACAGTACGCTCAACCGGCATGGCGATCAAGCCTACATGGAAGATGCGATTCGTAAGGCAGGTGGAGCTACTAACTTTGAAGCAATCATCACATATCCGAATACGGAAACGCAGATTCCTTCAAGTTATCAGTATACCTATACTTTAATGGGTAATGAGATCGTTGATACATTTGACAATGTGAACCCTGATGAAGTAAACGAATCACTCGGACTAACGAGCAGTGAGCCAACTGAAACAACTAGTTCAAACACAAGCGGTGATATTTCCAGTGTTGATACAAACGGTAACGGACAGGTGACGATTAATGAAGCTAAAGCAGCAGGTTTTAGCATGCCAATAACGAGTGATCATTGGTTATACCCATATATGGACGACCGTGATGGCGACGGTATGGTAGGTGAGTAATCCCCTGGGACTTTGAGGCAAATACAAGAAAGAAAGTATAATATTTTTCACTAAAGGGTGCGATTCTTCAATAAGGAAATCGCACCCTTTTTATTGAGCAATAATGAAGTTTAAACTATTTGCCTTTCCTGAACTCCATCCTGGTAAAAGGCCGACCTCTACTCTTATGCCTTATAACCAAAATTGATTTAAAACTAGCATCCCAATCTAAACGTGAGTTACGCCTTCGATATCCAGTTAAGACAAGCCTTCCCGTGCTAAAACCTCCACTTTATAAAATTTCACATTTTATGTGAACTATCGTTCATAGTGTTTCTGTCTGCTCAGTTATGTAATTACTGTAAAAAGGAGAAATTTCCTTTGGACAAAGAGCAGATCCTTTACATCGGGAGCACAATCAAACGACTAAGAGCCGAGCAGAAACTCAGCCAGGAGGACCTCGCTGGATTAACCGGCTATTCACGCGAGTACATAAGCAAAGTGGAACAAAACCATATTGATCCCAGCCTCGGCGCTGGTACCGCTTCAATCGCCAAAGCACTTGGGTTGAAGACATGGGAATTAGTAAAGATAGCTGAGGAAAATAGTGACCTGGAAGAGAAATAACGACTGCGGCAATGTTGAGTGATTGAGGAGTAAATGCTGTCATTCTATTTAGTTAAGAGTGTTCATTAGAACGGGCTGCCACATAAATCTAATCATTGAAAGGAGACAAATTATTGATAACTGGATATCGAAATTCTCGAGTTGTACGGTTAAAGAACGAGCACGGGGATGAGGTAGAAGTTGAGCTTATGCAATTCCCTTCTTATTACAAAGTAACAGCAACCATTTGCGAGGATGCTCCGCCCTACAAAGACTTTATAGGGATTGGAGTGGACGATGACAATGAGAGCAGTGCTTTAAGGAAGGCACTTCGGGAGTTGTACCTGGATGCTTATGGAGGAGCCCCTTCACTATTGTTCTCAAGACGGGTTTTAAACAAGCTCCTTTTGTGAAATCAACTTAAAAATAAAACCTAGAGAAAAGCAGTTAGTTTTGATAAACTAACTGCTTCTGTCCCCTCCCCTCTCTTTAAGGGAATGTAATTTATTGTCGAGAAGGGTAAATTTATCTATATCAATAACCCAGTTACAGTTAATAGACTAGTAAATTTCAGTTTCAATACGTTTTACTTCAAAGTTTGCTGGTAAATAATCTAAACCGATGGTAAATGTAAACTCAACCTTTTGATTCATTCCCATAGAGCCAACATTGAGAGTGTCTTCTTCAACTTTATCACGCTTTACTAGGAAAAGTGATACATCGCTCCAAATATTTAAAGAGCCATATATAATAATCTCATTTGAATACAATTCTCTTTCATACGTTGCTAAGTTCACACTCAAAATACCGTTAAATTCTGCTTGACTATAATCATCGTGAGTGGATGCAATATGCCTAATTTCATGCGCATCCAGATGATTTACAAAATAGGACAATTCATTTGTTAATTCATCCACAAATTCAGTTTTAATAATATCTTCAACATATTTCTCTTCTAAATGTACTTCTGCCCAATCTAACAGTTGCTCGTATTGCTTTTCCTGCTCTTCCAATAAAGGTTCCACCTCATGCTTCATAAAATCTTCAATTGATTTATAAGGTTTAATACGTTGGGTGTCCTCAAGAAGGTCAGGATGCAACCTAATTTTATCACTATCATAATAATCACTTGTATTGTTTGATATAAAAAAGCAATTTGATAATTCATTTTTCTCCACATAGTTAGAGTATGATAGCCAAATAACTGTATCTTTAAATTCCTCTTTATGATGGTCGAAAGGTTTTTTAGGTATTAGGGAGCGTTTTATTATCTCATCAAATATTTCAAAGTCATTATATGAAACTATTTCTAGAAATCCTTTATCAATCATATCTTGATAATAGTCTATAAATTCTTTCACATAAAATTCATCATCTTTATAAGTATTTTCCACTTCGGTGATTAATATTTTATTTAATTTATGTTTTATCTTCCCTAACTCTTTTCTTCTTTTTTTTATTTCTCTTCTATAGTTATTCTTGGATTCCTCGTAAACTAAATTTGAAATAACCAGATTACCTCTTAACTCTATCATCGCATCAACAAACTTCCTTGAAAAGTTGCCTTTAAAAAAAGGATCGGAGAATATTATATTTGAATCCAGAAAAACTTTTAACACAACTTTCACCTTCCAATTGGATACATTTTACTATATAAATTACCATATATGGATAAGGAACTCTTAAAAGAGTATATTGCGAGATTCAGCCTTATAAGGATACTTTGAATCATTAATTTTATATTTTTCAGCAAAAATAACAATATCTAGCATGTGATAAAGAGTATTTCTATTTAAGAAATATTAAGACTTTCATGGGATCATACACTCATCTAAAAAGAAGGTGCCTGGCCCTGCACGCTTTTAGGCATTAGTTAATGTAGGATCAAGCACCTATTTCTCATAAAATATCCTACTATGAAGTTTCTACCTCTAACCTTTTAATTCAAAAGCATTTTTTGCATTTTTCCATCTTATCAAATGATTTTATTACTAGGAATGGATCCTCAGTAAAATAGTACGAACCATTTTTTCTATTATTGATTATAACCTTTTGATTAAAATATCTTTCGTTCACTTCGTAACAAGATGTATGATGAATACAGTTTTTAGGTAAGTTTTTATCTGTAATAGCTATATACCCAAAACCTTTGCTTTTCACTTCTCTAAAATGCTCTAAACTCAATAACTCGTCCACTCTTAAAACCTCCTTTTTGGTATTACGTACTTTGATAATTTAATCCCTTTGCTCAATTGCATAAGAAGGTTTAATGCCTGAAGCAATACAATTTCACTTACTTTATAATTAGAAAGAAACTTGGCATGTTTAATTCTGAAAAATAGGTGCCTAGATATTCCTAAACAAAGCACCATTCCGCCTTGCAAGCTTTTCCATCATAAAAACCATCAATATCCCGATGAATAAATAGCCTATCCCGATAAACACCTCTCTTGCAAGAAGAGGATATACAGGTTGGGCTTCCAATCCATATATGGCCCGGAGTGCTTCAATTCCATGGGTAAGCGGCAGCAGGCGGGCAAAGGCTTCAAGCGGAGCCGGCAGCAATGCCGCCGAAAAGTTGACTCCACAGAATATCTGAAAGAAAGCGAGCGATACATTCAGGAAAAGGTTCACATTTGAAAATAAAAGGCTGATCGACGCGAAAAGCAGTGAAAAAGACAGTACCGAGAATAGAATGGCGATAAATGTAAGAAGAAGGTTCCCTGTTTGGTCCAGCGGAAGACCGATCCCAAATATCAGGCTGCCGATCAGGAGTCCTGCTGCAAAGACAAATAGACCATCCAAAAGCGGTACGACGGCTTTACGGAAGATGATTAGGATGGTTGGCTCCGGGGAAGCTATGTTCAGCTCCAGGGTTCCATACCTTCTTTCAAGCCGGAACATATTCATGAAATTAATCATGATGGTCTGGCTAGTATAATAGGCGATGTTGCCGACAACCACATACTTTAGATAGTCTGTACCTACAACCGAGCTGGCTAAAGCTGCAAAAAAGAGATAATGCATCACAGGATCAACAAGCCGGAAAAGGATGAATAGCTTCAATGTCTGAAAGGAATAAAGCGATTTATAAGACAAATAGGTGAATCCGAACTTATTAAAGAGGAACATCAGATTGCCCCCAGACTGCCGCTCCGGCGGAGGATGCTTTCTATTTTTTTTACAATAAAATAAGCGAGAGCCAGATATACCAGGCTGATCAGGATGGATACCGTCATCGTTTCAGGCAAAGACGGCGAGAGATCCAGAGCATCGTGGACGGTTTTGATCCCCCATGTCATCGGAACAAGATAGGCAACCCACTTTAGTATGAAAGGAAAGCTCTCGACGGGAATGAACACCCCGCAAAGAAGGATCATAGGCGTCAAAATGAGGTTCTGAAAGTCGTATACATTTTGGGATGCGACGAATACGACTGCCAGAATCAGTCCTGCCACACTTAGTGAAAGGATCAGGACAAGCACAGACATAAAAAACAAACCGTAATCGCGGATATCCAAATTGAATCCGAAAATGAATTTGGCATATACAAAGCTAAGGATCATACTGATCAGTGCAATGAAGGAATTGCTTAAAGCCTTTGTAAGGATCACCGAAAACAGAGACGTTGGTGCTGCCATCAAAAGCTTCAAAGTATCATTCCATTTTTGGGACATGAGTGCTGAACCAGATGAATATAGCACATAACTCCACATACTGATCAGCGCCGCAGCCACAACTGTTTTTCCAGAAGCAGCATCCCCTCTCACCTGATTCAGGAAATGGATGATGGTCAAAAACATAAGCGGCTGAAAGAAAAGCAGAAATTGATACATTTTATTATTAAAATTGGTGAAATAGCGGATTTCCCTTCCAAGCAGAAAAATGATATTCATTCCGTCACCCTGCATCTTTCATATGATAGATATAGGCATCCTCAAGAGAAATATCCTTTTTCCTGATTTTCAAAATCTCCCCATAACGGCTTAAGTATGCTTTGGCTTCCTCAAGCTCCATATCATTTGCCTCAAAATTCAATTGATAAAAAGGCTCTCTTATGACTTCGATTTCAAGATTTGCAAGCAGGCTGTCTTCCTTCAATTTTCCTATATCAAGGACACTCATTGCTGCTTCATATAAATTGAGATGATTGCAGCTTTTTTTAATGAACTCCGGCTCGCCGATCAGGCTTAGTCGGCCTTCCTTTATAAAAGCAATCCGGTCACAAAGCTCATCCGCCTCCTGCATATAATGGGTCGTAAGGATAATCGTGATTCCTCGGGCGGACAGATCTTTCACCAGCTCCCGAAGCAGCTTGGCTCCGACCGGATCAAGCCCGATCGTCGGCTCATCGAGAAACAGGATTTCGGGTTCATTGATCAGGCAGCGTGCGATATGAAGACGCTGCACCATCCCTTTCGAATAGGTATGTATCTTTTGGTTTTCAGCCTGCTCCAGCTGGACCAGTTCAAGCAGCTCTTTAATCAGTCCCGGCTGCAGCTTATTCTTGATTTTATAAAGCGTACAGAAATAATGGAGATATTCTTTAGCAGTCAGCCTTCCGTATACCCCTCTTTCCCCGCCATAGACAAAATTGATCCTGTCCCGGATTTTCTGGCTCTCAGAAACCACATCAAAACCGAATACTTTTGCACTGCCGGCCGATGGCAGCAGCAGTGTCGTCAATATCTTAATCGTCGTTGTCTTGCCTGCTCCATTCGGGCCAAGAAGACCAAACACCTCTCCCTTGTAGACCTCAAAAGAAATATCATCCACTGCCTTTTTATTACCTTCTTTCATTTTATACAGCCTTGATAGACTCTCAACTTCAATCACTTTCTCCATATTCATCCCCCCATCTTTTAACCTGATAAATTTTACCATATCACTACCGGAAATCTATATATAATTTTCAATTTTCTCATTATTTATCCGGTCGATAGGTTGGGAAAATAAAAAAGATTTTTTGAAAGGTTTTCTTCGTATACAGTATTGCTCTGCTTATTTGGATTTTGCACTTGAAATAACTTCAACTATAAAATTCAGTCTAAATCAAGTAAAATATCCACTAGAGGCATTTATACATGGGGGTAAAAAAATGAGCGTATTATATGTAAAAGATTTAAGCCACGGCTTTGGTGATCGTGCGATTTTTAATGATGTGTCTTTTCGACTTTTAAAAGGTGAACATGTTGGACTTGTTGGGGCAAATGGTGAGGGTAAGTCTACATTCATGAATATTGTAACTGGCAAGCTGCAGCCCGATGAGGGCAAGGTGGAATGGTCACGAAAAGTTCGCGTTGGTTATTTAGATCAGAACTCTGTACTTCAAAAAGGGACGACGATGCGAGAGGCTTTGAGTACTGCCTTTCAATATCTGTTTGATGCTGAAGCAGAGATCAATGAACTTTATGGAAAAATGGGTGATGAAGGTGCTGATATCGAGGCACTGCTTGCTGAAGTTGGAGAGCTGCAGGAAACGTTGGATAGTAACGATTTCTATCAGATTAACTCAAAGGTTGAGGAAGTTGCGCGCGGTCTGGGGTTGGACGACGTCGGACTGGATCGGGATGTAGATGATCTTAGCGGCGGGCAGCGTACGAAAGTGCTGCTGGCTAAGCTTTTGCTGGAAAAGCCTGAAATCCTCTTGCTGGATGAGCCTACGAACTATTTGGATGAACAGCATATCGAATGGCTGAAGCGCTATTTACAGGAATATGAAAATGCCTTTATCCTGATTTCACATGATATTCCATTCTTGAACAGTGTTGTTAACCTGATCTATCATATGGAAAACCAGGAACTGAATCGCTATGTTGGTGACTATGATAACTTCTTAAATATACATGAAATGAAGAAGCAGCAGCTGGAGTCTGCTTACAAGCGCCAGCAGCAGGAAATTGCCGGTTTAAAGGACTTTGTTGCCCGTAACAAAGCAAATGTCGCGACTCGTAATATGGCGATGTCCCGCCAGAAGAAGCTCGACAAAATGGAAGTAATTGAGTTGGGGAGAGAAAAGCCGAAGCCGGAATTTCATTTCAAAGAAGCCCGTGCAGCCAGCCGCTGGATTTTCACAGCTGAAGATCTTGTGATTGGATACGATGAACCACTGTCCCGCCCGCTGAATTTAAAAATGGAACGCGGACAAAAAATTGCCTTCGTGGGTGCAAACGGTATTGGTAAGTCCACTCTTTTAAAAAGTATTCTCGGGCTGGTCAATCCGATTTCGGGTAAAGTCGAACGCGGCGAATATCAACACCTCGGTTATTTCGAGCAAGAGGTTAAAGAGTCCAACTATAACACTTGTATCGAAGAAATCTGGAGCGAATTCCCAAGCTTGAATCAGGCTGAAGTCCGCGCTGCACTTGCAAAATGCGGATTAACAACCAAGCATATTGAAAGCAAAGTCGAAGTCCTATCCGGAGGCGAAAAAGCCAAAGTCCGCCTGTGTAAAATTTTAAACACAGAAACGAACTTACTCATCCTAGATGAGCCTACCAACCACCTGGACGTCGACGCAAAAGAAGAACTAAAGCGTGCTCTAAAAGCCTACCGCGGAAGCATATTAATGGTATCCCACGAACCTGACTTCTATCGTGAAATTGCGACAGATATTTGGAATTGTGAGGATTGGACTACGAAGGTGTTTTGATTATTTTTGGGTGCCTAGCGGATTTGGAATAATTTGCTTAGGTACCCTATTTTTTTATTGGCCAACATTTGATAGTAGCCCATCCAAACCAATGTTTGAATGAGCTTTAAATTCGAATGTGGGGTCAGGCACCCAATTTTCCAAATAGTATTTTTTCTAATCAAATAAGCCTAGTTGTTGATCAGGATTTATTTTTTTATTTTTATCACTTTTACTTAGAATTTGGATGTAATTCTCTGTGGATGTAAGTACATAATCCAATAAATTTAATTTGTTTAACGATACATATAAAGCTGCTGCTTTTGCTTGACAATTTATAGATTTACCTGGATTGAATTCAATATCTGTAAAAGCATCGTATTTTACTATCTCTTCACTTAAGCTTTTATTTATCGCTAAGGCATTAATATAAAGCCAATCGTAAAATAAAGTTTTAGGCTCAAGGGGCCAAGTACGATTAAAATATTGAAACCGTACCAGGTTCCCACTAGTTTTTAATCGCGGGTCCCTTTTTGCTATTCTCGATGTACTTTCTATAAGGTCAACATATGGACCACCTTTTTCAAATACTTTGCTAGACTGAAATGCCGATTCTACACTGAATTCTTTATCATTTTTCGTGCGAATCATTAAATTAAAAGCACTTAACGCTACTCCCAGCTCTGTAGGTGATTTACTTGATATTTCTAAGATTTTGGTATCTGGATTATCTCTTAAAAAACTCATATGTAGAGACTCGATTGATTTTTGTTTTTGTTTTACTGAGAAACCAGGAAACCATTCGAATTTTAAATTTTTAATCTCCACAAATTCTTCCTTGTTAATATTAGAAATAAAAATTGGTCTTTCTGCCATATTTCCTCCTTTTACCTCCACCACTCATAATCTGCTCTGTAACTAAATAAATCAGGAACAATACTTGATTTTACTCCAACTGGTATTAAATTAGAATATTTATTCAATAGGTTTTGATTCAGAAAAGCTACACCCCAAATGTAACTTGTTTCAATCTTATCAAATACCAATACCTCCGCTTGAGGATTAGTTGGAAGAGATTTATCAATGGCTAATTGCTGTCTTGATGGTTTTCCAGGATATTCTTCATACATTTTCTTAAATGCTTCTATTCCCAGTCGCTGAGCTATTGAAGAACTACTTATATTAGAACTCGCTGCATTCTCAACACAAAATGCACACTTCTTTTGCCACAGTATTTCTTTACGAAGCCCTAGAACCACCCAATCGACCTCCCTATTTTGTTCTCTATATTTGTAAAACATTCTGTAATTTGGAAATTGTATTGATACAGAAGTGGCATCCTCACACCCATCAAATCTATATTCGTCATTTCCATTATAATTAATTCCTTTGTTTTGTAACTCTTTTATTGGAAGTAAACCATTTTTAAAAATACTTTCTAAATTATCTGCTTTTGTAAAATGAACTAAGTAATTAATTCCATATTCTTCAACTAATTTGTCCATAGTGCTATTCCTCTCATTTTTAATATCTTTATACAAAATATCTCCAATACTCCAAGCTAGATTTTAGATTAAAAGAGAATATCTACTTTAAGATTACGACAAAAAAATTGAAAAATCGACCTTTATTGGTTGTTTTTGGAATAAATTTTTCACCCACTTTTTTTATTGCACAATCCCAAGAATAATTGTCAGGATAATAATTAACCTAAGTGGGGAGCCGCCAGCATATATATACATGAGTGAAAGTAAGATTAACGTCTATTAGGAGACGCTAATCTAAAAAAGTTGGATTGTGTATTCTTCAAGTCCGTTTCTCGTTTTACTAGAGACCTAAAAGAGGGAATCGATATAAAAAAGGAACTTGGAATTATTGGCATCCGATTAATTTAGTAAAAACAGGGATGCCCCCTTACTCATTAAAGCTTTAAAGCATTCACTTTACATTACTTACAATAAAATCTCCCTATTAAATAAAAGTATTATAAAATCCATTGTATAAAAAAACAGGCCCCCTCCTCAGGAACCTGCTCCACTCCTCAATACCAATTCACTTACAACCTCAACATGCGCCGTCTGCGGAAACATATCCACCGGCTGCATATACTCCACTCTATATTCCGGATCCAGCACCGCAATATCCTTCGCCAATGTCGACGGATTGCATGACACATAAACAACCTTCTTAGGCTTTACCTTCAAAATCGTTTTCAGTAGTGCCTGGTCAAGTCCGGTCCTTGGCGGATCAACTACGATGACGTCCGGTCTCCACCCTTCTTTCATCCACTTCGGAAGCAGGACTTCGGCTTTGCCTGTTTCGTATTTGGCGTGTTTGATGTTGTTGCGGGCGGCATTTTTCTTGGCGTCCTGGATGGATTCCGGGATGATGTCCATGCCGCGGATTTCGCCTGCCTGGTCGGCGAGCCAGAGGCCGATGGTGCCTACGCCGCAGTAGGCGTCTGCGACTTTTTCTTTGCCTGTGAGGCTGGCGGCTTTTTTGACTTCGTTATAGAGCTTGACGGTCTGCTCGGGGTTGAGCTGGAAGAAGGTCCGGGCGGAGAGCTCGAAGGAGAGGTCCCCGAGTGTTTCCTGGATGTATTCTTCCCCGTGCATATGGCGCGTTTCTTTTCCGAAGATCAGGGATGTTTTTTCGCCGTTGATGTTTTGCATGATTGATTTGACCTGCGGCAGCCTTTTGGTGATTTCTGATATGAGCTGCTCTTTTTTCGGAAGGTCTTTGGTTGATGTGATGATGACGATCTGGAGCTCGCCGCTCTGGATGCCGGTCCGGGCCATGATGGTGCGGACGGTTCCTTTTTTCGTCTTTTCGTTATAGACAGAAATGCCAATCTTGTTCATGACCTTTTTGACGACACCGATCGCTTTGTTGGTGTGCGGATGCTGCACGACGCATTGCGGGATGTTGATCAGGTTATGGGAGTTGAGCCCATAGAGGCCGGCGATGATTTTTCCATCCTCCTGGCCGACCTGGAAGGCCGCTTTGTTGCGGTAGTTCCATGGATCCTCCATGCCGATCGTGTCGCGGATATCAAGCCCTGCAACCGGAAGCTTGGTATGGCGTTCGAGCGCCTGGATGACGATGTCGCGCTTTTCCTGGAGCTGACGGTCATAGCGGAGATGCTGCAGCTGGCAGCCGCCGCACAGCTCATAGACCGGGCATGGCGCCTGGACGCGGTACTCCGACTCTTTGCGGATCGTTTTGATTTTGGCTTCGGCGAACTTCGGGCTCACCTTTGTGGCTTCGACGACGACCTCTTCGCCAGGCAGTGCGCCTGGTACAAAGACAACCTGTCTTTTAAAATAGCCGACGCCCTCGCCATTGATGCCGAGCCGCTTGATTGTGAGCGGGAAGGTCTGCTTTTCTTGTATTTTCACGGTTTGTTCGTTTTTCATCGTGCTGCTTCACTCCATTTATTCAATGCTTCGCCATAGATACAGGGAAGCATAGGTTAGATAAGGATCCCAACCCAGCATATATTCGTCCATCTGCTCGTGGGTCGGCTTTGCTTCAAGTTGATATAATTTCTTCAGGGCATTTTGCAGCCCGATATCTGCCTTCGGGAAAAGGTTCGGGCGGCCGAGTCCGAACATCAGGAAGTTCTGGACCGTCCATGGGCCGATGCCGCGGATCTTGATGAGCTTTTTCATGATCAGTTCATCCGGCTCTTCTGCCAGTTCCTCGAGATTCAGCCTTCCCTCGGTGATTTCTTTTGAGAGGCCAATGGCGTACTCGGCCTTCCTGCCGCTGAATTGGAGCTCGCGGAGCTGTTCCACCGTCAGTGCTGCCACTGTTTCGGGGCGCGGGTAGAACCAGACGCCGTCTTTTTGGAAGCCGAAAGTCTCCACAAATCGCTTGGTCAGCGTGAAGGCAAAGGACAGGTTGAGCTGCTGGTGGATGATGCATTTCAGCAGGCAGCCGTACGGATCGAAATCCAGCACAACCGGTGTGCCGTAATGCTCGTCGAAAATGGCCTTCAGCTCTGTAGCCTGGAAATGGGTATGGATATCCTCAAGCGGGATATGCCATTGGAATATCCTCGCAAGGCGCTCTTCCGCTTTTTCTTTATGTTTTCCCTCTATGCCGTTTATGATGAATTCGGGATGCTCAGTGGTTCCCGTCGCTATTACCTCGGCAGCGACCGGTTCATTTTCAATCATCAAAGGAACCTTCACGCTCCGCTTTTCCTTGTCCACAGCATGAAGCGGATCAAGCGAAAGCCTGTCCAATACAAGATCAAAGTTATAAGGTCCTTTCATTTGAAAAATAGCCAACTTGCATCCATCCCTTGTGTTTTTTACCCTTATTATAACACCGGGAGGTATGCTGCTCCCAAGAAACAAGCCCAAATCCATGATGATTTGGGCAGATGTCTAGTACAGCATATCATGTTCGAACGCTTTATTCATCTCCAATTGATCAAGGCTTTTAAACGTATAGCCCCTTTTCTTCAGATCCTGGATCGCTTTTTCCAGCGCATCTGCATTGTCCTTTGAGACGGTATGCAGCAGGAGGATGCAGCCGGGGTGGATTTGCTTCATGATGTTGTTATAGGAATATTCCCAGCCCTTCTGAGCATCCCTGTGCCAGTCGACGAAGGCAAGCGACCAGAATACATGGGTATAGCCCTGCTTTTTCGCAAGGTCGAGTGTGCGCTCGCTGAAAACCCCGCGCGGCGGCCTCAGATACGCCATCTGCTTGATACCTGTCAGCTCCTCTGTCTTGGCACGGACCAACTCCAGCTCCTTCGCCAGCTTCTCATCGCTGATCCGAGTCATATCCGGGTGGTGCCACGAGTGGTTGCCGACAATATGGCCTTCCTTCGCCATCCGCTTGACGAGTTCCGGGGCGCTGTTCAAATAATGGCCTGTCACGAAAAAGGCGGCCGGCACCTGTTCTTTTTTCAACACATCAAGAACCTTCTCCGTATAGCCATTTTCATAGCCGTTATCGAATGTCAGGTAAATATCCTTCTTGCTTGTATCGCCTTTATAATAAGACCCGTACCGCTCCAGCAGATCATCGAGCGGCTTGCCTGCCTCTGCCGGCACTTCATTGCTCGCCTTCTTGAAGCCCCAGTGGATCGGCGAATTGGCGGTTCCTGCCTGGGCAGAAGCACTCCCGGCAAAAAACAGCACAAGGGCCAGCATCAGCTGCTTCCCATATCTCATCCCATTTCCTCCTTCAAACCTTTTAGGTTTAGTGTTTGTGAAAATGGGCGGGAGCATTCTGTCAAACATTAGAAAAAGCGGGAAGCACCTGGCTCCCCGCTTTTGTTTCTTATTAATAAACCCGTTCTTTGAATTGGGACAGTTTTTCGAGTGAAGACTTATCCACATCCTGGTGGAGGCTGTTGCCGTGTGAGTCCATCGTTACGACAGCTGTGAAGCCTTCAACCTTTAGATGCCACATGGCTTCCGGAATGCCGAATTCCATCAGGTCGACTCCTTCGACTTTTTTAATGCAGTCTGCATAATACTGGGCTGCGCCGCCGATGGCGTTGAGGTAAACACCGCCATGCTCCTGGAGGGCTGCCAGCGTTTTCGGCCCCATTCCGCCTTTGCCAATCACGGCGCGGATGCCAAATTTTTTCATGATATCGCCCTGGTAAGGCTCCTCGCGGATGCTGGTCGTCGGCCCGGCCGCTTTGACATGCCATTCGCCTGCTTCATCCTTCATCATAACCGGACCGCAGTGGTAGATGACCTGGCCATTGAGGTCAATCGGTGCATCATGGTCCATCAGATGGTGATGGATCGCGTCACGGCCTGTGTACATCATGCCGTTGATCTGTACGACATCGCCGACGTTGAGAGCGCGGATCTGCTCTTCTGTGATCGGCGCCTGCAGCGTGACCACTTGCTGAGCTGCTTCTTCTACAGCAGCCGCTGTTTCAAGCTCAGCTTCTGTCGGCGCGAAGTCAATCTTCTCGCCTTCTTGATACATCCACTCATTGATTTCGCCTGTTGCAGGAGAAATGCTGATGCCTAAGCGGCGGAATGCCCAGCAGTTGTATGCTACAGATACAAAGAAGCTGGCCGGGATGCGGTTCATGACACCAATTTTACAGCCAAGCAGCGTAGTTTCGCCGCCGAAGCCCATTGTGCCGATGCCAAGCTTGTTGGCATTTTCGAGTACATATTCCTCAACCTTCTGCAGGTCAGGATGCGGGTTCACATCATCCACTGAACGAAACAGCTGCTCTTTGGCAAGATCATAGCCTGAAGAGCGGTCGCCGCCGATGCCGACGCCGATGAAGCCGGCGCTGCAGCCCTGCCCCTGTGCCTGGTACACGGAATGCAGGATGCACTTGCGGATGCCGTCCAAATCGCGGCCCGCGCGGCCCAGTCCATCCAGCTCGCAAGGAAGGCTGTATTGGATATTTTTATTTTCACAGCCGCCGCCCTTTAAAATCAGGCGCGCGTCGATATAATCCTTTTCCCATTGCTCAAACTTGATGACCGGCGTGCCGGCGCCAAGATTGTCGCCGCTGTTATCCCCTGTCAGCGAATCCACAGAGTTCGGGCGCAGCTTCCCGTTTTTCGTCGCAAGGGCGATTGCGTTCTTGATCGCTTCCTTGATTTCCAGCTGGTTCACGCCGACCGGCGTCTTGATTTTAAAAGTCGGCAAGCCTGTATCCTGGCAGATCGGCGATACATTATCGTCCGCCATCTTAATATTATTCGTAATCGTCCCAAGGCTCATCGCCGAACGCGTGCCGGCACTCTCGCGCTCCTTCGCACTCTTGATCGCGCGGCGCACATCCTTCGGCAGGTTCGTAGAAGTCTCCACAATCAACTGGTACATGCTTTCCTGTAATGTCTCGAAATTCACAGCAAGATCCCCTTCCCTTTCGTTCCCCTCAAAAATCTTCTGTTTCTGTACGAATTTTCACGATTTTATTATACTCCTATCCTTTGGTGATTTAAAGGGGGAGGTGAAATCGGTTACAGGGGAGGTTTTGGTGGGCGGCGGGGTGTGGTGCGGGGGGCGATATTTGCGGGATTTTCGTTTTATTTGCGAGTTTCGGGATATATTTGCGACTTTTCATTTTTATTTGCGGGTTCTGGTTTTTATTTGCGACTTCAACCATATCGCGGCCTTCAAGCTTCTATTTGCGACCAGCCACCTGACAGCCGCACAGCCTAAAACAAAAAGAGCCCTCAAACCAGGGCTCCCTCCTACTCTTCGCGGTTATTAAATTCTTTACATTTAGATTCCAGTTCGTCGATCATTTCGATCAGACGGTCTATGTCTTCAAGCTCTGTGTCCTCTGGATCTATCGCATCCAGGACATCCATGAACATATTTAAGCGGTGCTTCAGGAATGTAACCTGCTGGTTTTTATCTTGTATTGGACTGCCCAAAGCAATCTCTCCTTTCATACCGGTGCCTGTCGCAGGCACCCGAAATGCTCTTTTTACTTTACCGGAAATATCGATTTTTCGCAAATGCTGACGAATTTTAGTATAACCCAAACCTCCTGGATGTTTCAGCGGCAATCTGGGAGGAAAAAGGCTAAGTAAAGACTGCTGGGAGGTATATGATGTTTTTTAACAGCTGGGATAATGTATACAGAACGGTGATCGTCGGGATATGCAGCTATCTTCTGCTCATTCTTGTGCTCCGTATTTCAGGAAAACGGACCCTGTCGAAGATGAATGCCTTCGACCTGATTGTGACGGTCGCACTCGGTTCGACGCTCGCCACAATCCTTTTGAATAAAAAAGTGGCATTGGTCGAAGGATTCACCGCTTTTTGCGTCCTCATCGGGCTTCAATACCTGGTGGCCTGGACTTCTGTCCATAGCAAGACCGTAAGCAAGCTGATCAAATCGAATCCGACGCTTTTATACTATAAAGGCAGCTATCTTCGCGATGAAATGAAGAA
The DNA here is from genome assembly GCF_040492155.1 of Cytobacillus sp. T106. NCBI lineage: Bacteria > Bacillati > Bacillota > Bacilli > Caryophanales > Bacillaceae > Cytobacillus > Cytobacillus sp. T106. The sequence continues at coordinate 48,205 of NZ_JBEUMK010000009.1, forward strand.
AGAGCGTGTTCTGGAAGTGGAGATCCTCCAGGCCGCAAGGAGCCAGGGCCTCTCCTCGCTTGAACAAGCAGAAGCGGTTGTGCTCGAGTCCGACGGATCTTTTTCGGTCATTAAGAAGTCGGATAAGGAAGGATCATCCACCTTGCAGAATATCGATAAAAAATAACAGAGAACAGGCTGCCGGGAAAGGCAGCCTGTTTCTTTATCATTCCAGCCCGACCGCTTTTCCCTCGCGGCTCGAATCGGCCGCACCGTAAAGCTTGCCTGCTTTCTTATCAATCTTAATGGCCTGGACATTGCCGATCCGGCTCGGCTTGTCCCCGAATTCATAGCCGCGGGACTCCATTTCACCCTTCGCTTCCATACTGATTCCCGGCTCCCATTCAACGAGCGGGCCGGTGGCTGCGAAAATGCGCGGCTCTTCAACAGCATCCTTCAGATCCATCCCAAAGTCGATCACATTGACGATCGTCTGGAAGACAGATGCGATGATTGTCGGTCCGCCCGGTGATCCGAGGGTAAGGACCGGTTCACCGTCCTTGAAAAGAATCGTAGGACTTTTACAGCTGACTGGACGCTTTTCAGGTTCTACCTCGTTGATGCCGCCAGGATTGGCATCAAAGTCAGTCAGTTCATTATTCAGCATAAAGCCATGGTCCGGTACGAAGATCCCTGAACCGAATGGATGCTCAACGGTTGAAGTGACAGCGGCAATATTGCCCCACTGGTCGCGGACGGTAAAGTGCGTCGTTTCGCTCTTTTCCAGATCATCCGGCTGGCGGATTACCTTTTTCGGCTCGCCGTCTTCATATTTCCACGGATTGCCGAAATCAACGGCGTCGTTTCTTCTTTCGAAATTGATCAGCTTCTGGCGCTCTTTTATATAGTCATCATGAAGAAGGCCCTTGATCGGCATATCCTCGAACTCCGGATCCGTGTTGAAGGCGATTTTATCGGAAAACGCAATCCTCATGGCTTCTGTGAACAGATAATACTTTTCCCATGATTTCGGACCATATTGCTTGAGGTCAAATTTTTCAAGAAGCTTGAGAATCTGGATCACTGTCAGTCCGCCGGCGCTTGGAGGCGCTGAAGAAGCGATCTTATAGCCGCGGTATTCGCCCCAAATCGGCTCATCAACTGTTACCCGGTAGTTTTTCAGATCATCCAGTGTCATAAAGCCGTCGAGATCATCCAATGCCCCAATGATAGCTTCGGCAATTTCTCCTTCATAAAAAGCCTCGACACCTTTTTCCTGCAGGGTCCTGAATGTGTTGGCCAGCTTCTTTTTCACCAGAATGTCGCCTTCCTTCAGGGCTTTCCCTTCAGGCATAAAGAAATCCTTCGCATGCTGGCCGAGGCGGTAGTGGAAATTCTCGAGCGCTTCAGCAAGCACCCAGTTGACTTCAATTCCTTCTTCCGCAATATCGATTGCCGGCTGGATGAGGTCTGCCAGCTTCATGGTACCGTGCGCTTTGAGGGCTTCATCCATCGCCTTCAGAATGCCGGGAACCCCGACTGCTGTGGCATGTGTGCTCCGCTCACGGAACGGGATGACCTCGTCATTTTCATCGAGGAACATTTTCGGATGTGCCGCTTTAGGCGCTCTTGTATGGCCGTCGTAGATTTTGGTATCCTTCTTCTCATTATCATAGACCATCATGAAGCCGCTGCCGCCGATCCCTGTCATCATCGGCTCAACCACGTTGAGGGCAAATTGAATGGCGATGACCGCGTCAACCGCGTTTCCGCCTTGTTTTAGTATCTTCTCGCCAATGTCAGCTGCCACATGATGCGGCGCCGCCACCATTGCTTTCGTTCCTTCTGCACTCTCCCTTTCGTGTGAAGTTTTTTCATCCTCCGCTGTCATGTTCTTGCCTTTGCGAAACATCATCTATATTCCTCCAGTACAATTGGCTTTACTCTTGTATCAATCAATACCCCTTCTCTTCAAAAGAGAAACGAAGAGCGGCAGTTAAGAAGTTTCCAGCGCGGCCAGATAATGTAATTCACGCACAAAAAGGCGGCATCTGATTGATGCCGCCCCTGGATGATATGATCTATTAAAGGTTTTTGCTGTTCTTTTGAGTAGATGGAGTTGCAGTTGCTGTGCTCTTGCTGGAATCACTTGAGAACGCAGTTGTTCCATTTGAGCCAGTTGAGCTTGAAGTGTTTGACTTGCTGCTGTTTGAAGTTGAAGATGAGCTGTCAGAGCTGTTTGACGAGCTTGTGCTGTCAGATGAGCCTGAACCGCCCACCGGGCTTTCAACCAGTTCAGAGCCGGCATCTTTTACCTTGCTGCCGATATCCATCAGATCGTCCTTTGCGTCCATGAGACCGCTCTTCGCGTCTTGGAAGTTAGACTTCGCATCACCTGACATGCCCTTAAACTCATTTACTTTTCCGAATACGTCATTGTTAACGCGCTCGTACAGTTTCTGGGCATCGCTGATCGCTTCTTTCAAAGTCGAAGATGCAGACTTGAATTGGCTGATCATATTATCCTTGGCTTCACCAGGGTTTTCCTTTACTTCATTGAACATTTTCATAGAAGAATCCTTCAGGTCAGTCGCAGTGCCCATCACTTTGTTGCGTGTTGAAGTATCGAGCAGGGCAAGGGCTCCGCCGACAATCCCGCCAAGCACAATCCCTTTCAGGAGCTTGCTGTTGTCATTCGTTGAACCATAGTGGTTGCTTGAATTTGAGCCTGAGCTGAAGCTTGAACTTGAGCTTGTACCTGTACTAAAGTTTGAGCCTGTACCTGAATTGGTGCTCGAAGTGTCAGGGGTCACGCTTGTTGACATGCCTGTGTTTGAGCTTGTACCTGTTCTTGATTCCGCGCTTGTTCCAGTTCCTGGTACAGATACACCCGCGCTCGTTCCAGTATTTTCAGAATTCGTATTCGTACTGCCAAATTGCTGTGCCATCTTGCATTCCTCCTCTTGATTTATGCTATCATTACTAGGTTATTTCCCATTTTGAGAGATTCATAAACTATGATTTTTCAGAGGGACGCAAAAAATCATTGACATAGTCTTCACGGCATAGTAATGATTAAGGACATTTTTAGAAGGAGATACCGCATGATTATTGAAAAAACAAGCATTACACCGAGCCACGATCCATGGGAAGCTTATATGGATATGGAACAATATAACAAGCTGACCTTAACCAATATTGAATTTACGACCACAGTTCTCTGCAATATGAGATGCGAGCATTGCGCGGTCGGCTACACACTTCAGCCCAAGGACCCAAATGCCCTGCCGCTCCCATTGCTGCTGAAGCGCCTTGAGGAAATCCCTGCCCTCCGCTCAATCAGCATCACAGGCGGAGAACCGATGCTTTCAAAAAAATCGGTGGAGAATTATGTGCTGCCACTTCTCAAATATGCATCCGAGCGCGGCGTCCGCACCCAGATGAACAGCAATCTGACACTTGATATGGAAAGATATGAAAAAATCGCTCCTTACCTCGATGTGCTGCATATTTCCCATAACTGGGGAACAGAAGAGGACTTTATCGAAGGCGGATTTGCGATGATGGAGCGGAAGCCGACAAGAGAGCAGCGCGTCAGGCTGTTCCACCGGATGGTTGAAAACAGCCGCGCCCTGGTGGATGCAGGTGTGATGGTGTCTGCGGAAACGATGCTCAACAAGCGTACCCTCCCCTATCTGGAAAGCATACATAAACAGATAACTGAGGAAATGAAATGCCAGAGGCATGAGATTCACCCTATGTACCCATCAGATTTTGCTTCATCACTGGAAACTTTGAATCTTGATGAAATCAGGAAGGCAATCCACCACCTCCTTGATGTGAGGGACGAAAACACCTGGATGCTGTTCGGCACCCTGCCGTTTTATCCGTGCAGCACGAGCGACGAGGACCTGGATCTCCTGAAGCGCTTGTACAGCAGCAAAAATGTCACCGTCCGCAATGACCCGGACGGCCGCTCCCGGCTCAACGTCAATATCTTCACAGGCGATGTCATCGTAACCGACTTCGGCGACACCCCTGCGCTTGGCAATATCCAGACGGATGCCCTGCCTGACATCTTCAACAGCTGGCAGGAAACAAAGCTCGCAGCTGAACTCAACTGCCACTGTCCGGCCGTCAAATGCCTTGGCCCGAATGTATTGGTTAAGAACAGTTATTATCAGGATATTGATTTTCAGAAGAACAGTTCGCGGATATAAACGGTTTTGTGAAACTTTACCAGGCGGCCGAACGTATGAATAGTAAGACAAACTTGGGAGGCCGCTTGTGGTTGATCATATAGTTGAAGCATATCTGCTTATTGTCTTCATGATCCCTGTCTATGCCTTACTGCTGTGGACTTATTTTAACGCTGAGGAAAGTATGCTTTGGGGGAAGCGATGGATGTATAGTTATAGTGAAGAACCTGAAGTTTCCGAAGCTGCAATCCGCTATACTAAATTTGCTTCAGTATTTATGATGATTGCACTGCCCGTTTTTATATTGCTCATGACACTGGATATCGGCCCTTTCCGATTGGGTGTGGTGATTCTTCCGGTTGTGTTTGTCATTGGGGCATTACGGATTTATACAGATGAGAAGGATTGAAAAAAGCTCAGAGCGCTGTGTTCTGGGCTTTTTTTGTGGAGATATCAATCTTTCGTTTCCGTAAACTCAACCTTACAGCTGCCTCTAGTATCAGCACCTATCAGGTTAATGCCATGAAGGCGGTTTGAAACCTCTGCTGTAAAAGTTTTCTTCCCGCTCTCATGGAATGTCTCTTTCCATATAATCTTTCTTCCGTCATTCCATTCAATCGTCAGTTCTCCCCCCTCAACCACTGCCTCACAGGAGATCGTAAGCTCGGCTCCCTTTTTGAAAGTGAAATTATAAAAATCTGAACCGGTAAAGGTTTTGTAGAACACACTTACACCATTGCCTGACTTGTTGTAGGTGTAGCCCCATTTCTTTGTTGTTTCGAGTTTGATGTATTTCTTAAGCCATTTTAGCACCTGATTTCCAGCCTTTCTTTTTTGCAGCAGCTGCTGCAGCTCTTTGGGGGTATTTTAACCGAAGCAGTCATAGTGGTCTAAAATTCCAGCTGCCTGTTCCATTTTGCTTTATATACCCCGTTTGCGGCAAGGAAACAAAATGATCTCCTCTTAAAACAGGGACAGTATCCATGGCATCCAGTCTGCTGCAATGGACCACATCCTGTTCAAACCCGCGCGCCCGCAGCTCCCTGCCGCTGCCGCATTCCCATAAGTATTCTGCCAGCTTAGGCTGTGCAGCTTGAAAAGCTCCTTTACATACCGCTGCCTCTGGTGATTTTTCTCCGTCCAAGTAAGAGAGGATGGCACCGGCCCCCAAATAATCCTCTACTGCTGGCCTGAGAGCATCTTCATGCTCCCCGGAATCAGCCCATTTTTCTCCACACGGAATGATCGTGATTCCGGCGCCAAGCTGCTTTTGCAGTATATTAGCCGCAGCAGCAGCGGCTGATGCATTAAGCAGAGACCCTGCAAGGACGGCCGTTGCCTTAGCACCGATCCAGGTGCAATAGGCGCCATTCTGGGAAATCAGCACGTATTTCTTCCCGGCATGCTCTTCACTGAAAGAAACAGGAGACAATGTCGGCTTCCCCAGCTTCGCCGCCTCCGCCCTCCCAAAGATATAGTCAGCACCCACTCTCTCCGCATATTTCCGCCCATCCTGATCCGGAGGAAACGGAAAAACCTCGGCACCAACAGCCGCTGCCGAAACTACAGTCGATGAAAATGAAAGAACATCGATTATAATGACAATATCGCCCCGGGCAGCAGCCTCACGCGCGCCCCGCTTTCCCCATTCCACCCGGCACTGATAAGGAGATTGATCAAACAGCATAACGTCACCCTCTATTTATTTTTATAGGCACCTATATGCTTTATTTTAATGAAGAGAGAAATAATATATAGACTTATAATTGGAAAAATTTTATAATGATGATTGAGTTCTGCGTGAAAAACCCCTTTCTTTTTTAGAGAGGGGTTTCTTGTTTCCAGCATACTCTTCCTTAATCAAAGCTAGCCGCATCAGGCCCTGCCCTCTCTTCGTCCCGGCTCACTACCACCGCCACATTCCCCTTCTTATGCCCGCCATCAACATACCGATGGGCATCAACTATTTCATCCAACCTATAGCTTCGGTCAATTTTCACCTTAAGCTTTCCCGCCGCCGCCATTTCTCCTAAATAGTCTAAGGCTTCAGGTGTTTCCGGCGCATTGCGGCTCAGCAGTATTTTCGTGCCGCCCTTCCATTTAGCCCACAGCATTTGCGTGCTGGGGAGCGGCTCTGTGACATTTATATAGGTGCCGCTCTTTTTCAGCCACTTCATGCAATCTTTAAAGGAACTTTTGTTCACTGCTTCGAATATCAGATCATAGGCACCGTCCGCCACTGGGAGGTTCCCTGAACGATAATCCAGGACCCTGCCGGCCCCAAGAGATTTTACCCATTCAAGATTTTGACCGCTGCAGACACCATCAACCTCTGCCCCCAAGTGTCTGGCAATCTGTACGGCATAGCTGCCGACACTGCCGGAAGCCCCGTACACCAATACCTTCTGGCCCTTCCGGACATTGGCTCTCTGCAGGAAATACAAAGCTGTCCGCGCGCCGATCGGAATGGCGGCGGCTTCTTCAAACGTGATGCTGGCAGGTTTGATTGATACAGGCCCGTCCTCCCGGAGGCAAATATATTCAGCATAAGCGCCGAAATCCTCCAGTGAAGCGGCAAAAACCATATCTCCTGCCTTGAATTTCTTTACTTTCCTCCCGACTGCCTCCACTTCCCCGGCAAGCTCCGCTCCCAACATCGCTTTCTTCGGATGCCGGAGTCCAAGGGCTATGCGCGCGGGCAGCACCACTGAGCGGGGCACTGTAAAGCTCCGCGCCCGGATATCCGCTGCGGTGACCGTTGTGGCCATGATCTTGATCAGTATCTCATGTTCTTTTGGGACCGGCTTTTCCATTTCTTTCAGCTGAAGGACTTCTGGAGGACCGTACTTTTTATATACAATTGCCTTCATATCTCCACCTCGTATTCATTAGTCCATAATATATACGGAGTTTCCCGCAGATATAGTCCTTCCGCCCGGGGCTTTATCCCACTATCAATGATCTATTTTTTAAAAAATAGCTGTGAATATTTTTTTATATCATGCTAGCATCAAAGACAGTACAGGAAAGAGAGGAGAATGTAAGATGGACTTCAAAACTGAAATGGTGCCTGAATATCGAATCGCCTATGTACGCCAGACCGGCCCTTATGGACCTGCCAACCAGCATGTGATGGAGGAATTGAAAAAGTGGGCAAATGAAAAGAGCCTGCTGGACGAATCCGCCATCATACTCGGTATTTCCCATGATCATCCGCAGACAACACCAGCTGAATGCTGCCGGTATGATGCCTGCATTGTCATACCAGAAGATTTTCGGATGGACGCATCACTTGAAGAAGGTGAATTTCCTGGCGGAGAATACGCTGTATTCCAGGTCCAGCATACAGAAGAAGAGATTCAGACACTCTGGGCAGAAATCCTTCCAGCCCTCCATAACCTCGGATTCCAGCTCGATAACAGGCCGGCTTTTGAAAGGTATACCGGTGCCATGCTATTGAATCATCAGTGCGAGGTATGCCTTCCAGTCAAAGAATTGTAGCTTGAGCACGAAAGGACGGGAATATCTCCCGTCCCGGTTCTTCTATGTAGGAATAGCAGCCCCCTGCTGTAGATACAGCCACTCAACCGCAGCCCGCAGATCTTCAGCAATATACTCAATTTCAATTTCTTTCAGTTTGTCACTATGCTCGTTCAGTGCGGCCATACCGGCTCCCGTTTTCACAAGGATCTTCATGCTTTTTGTCTTGGATGCCGCCGCCATATCGCTCCATCTGTCGCCGATGACCACGCAATTCTCCAGATTCACATGATGTTTCTCAGCCGCGCTGAGAAGCATGCCTGCCGCTGGCTTCCGGCAGCTGCAGCCGTCATGATGGGCATGGGGGCAGATATAAACATCATCAAAGCCGAAATCCTGCAGCTCGTCAAAAAAGTCCTCAACAGCCGCTTCCCCCCTGGCAATCCCCGGCTGGTTCGTGAAGGAAAATACTTTGATCCCGCTGCCCTTCAATTTCTCAATCAGCTCGCGGGAATAAGGAAATAATTCAAACTTTCCTGGATAATGCACGGTATCATCCCCGCCGATTGTTCCATCCCGGTCGAGGAATACTGCTTCTATCTTCACTTTTCAGCCCCTGCCTTCTCATACCGCGAATGGCTGTCTGTCACGCCTTTCAGCACAAACCCGAGCCCCTGATAATAAGCATTCAGCTTCTCATTGTCACCCACACAATCGAGTCTCAGCGGTGTGCCGCTGTACTTCCTGCAGATCCAATCGACTGCTTTTTTTCCAAGTCCATTCCCCATGCTATCAGGATGAACTGCAAGCCTGTGAAGATAAATAGCTCCGTCTGCTTCTCCGTCCCAAATATGCCGGTCCCAGCCTGATGGCCCCTCATAGAGGGTGAAGGTCGCCTTCACCTTGCCTTTATCGCACAGCACATAGGTTTCACGGTCGAGGATCGCCTGCTTGATTTCTCCATCCTCGCCGCCGCTGAGCAGAAAGCTCCATTGACTAAAATGTTGATCATGCAGCCATTGTGCCGCCCCTTTCAAAACCAAGAACACTTCCTCAGTATCTGCCGTTCCCGCTAATCTGATTTCCATTTTCACCAGCTCCTTTGATTTGCTTACTTACTTCGCTAGGCACCTTCCCTTTTCCTTTTTCAGGAAAGTGTTTTTTCGACAGAAAAAGTTGGGAAAAAATTTGTGATCGTGTGCCTGACAACACAGCGGTTTCTTCACTGCCCAGCTATAAAAGAGCGGATTTTCCAGGACCTGAATGAGGGGAATCCTTGTCAGGCTGAAAAATAAGCGGAGGAATTCCCCCTAATTTGAAAAAACTCTCAAAAGTGGCTCAAATAGAGGGAGAAATTCCGGCTATCAACTCAAAAAACAGGAAAATGGGCAGTTTGGCTCCTCTTAACCGGAAATTTTCCGCTTATTTACACCGAACCGGGCCATGTTCTGCAGCGTAACGGGAAAATCTCCGCTTATTTTATGGCTTGCCGGCCATTCAAATGAAGATGCGATACCAGAAAAATATTTACGAAAAGAGAAAAGAGCCTCCCCGCCAAGGAAGGCCCCACTTATCATTCTTTTGTAAAATCAATCGTGCTCCTGACCGTGTCGATTGGACGGACAAGCTTTTCGATCTGCTCGCGCTTGTTTTCAAGGAATGGCGGCAATGACAGCTTTTCACCCAGTGTTTCATATGGCTCGTCGCCCATGAAGCCTGGTCCGTCTGTGGCAAATTCGAACAGAATCTGCGGTGCCACCCGTGCATAAAGAGACTGGAAGAAAAAGCGGTCCACAAAGCCGGACGTCTGGAAGCCGAATTGCGGCAGGCGCTCGGTCCATTCATCCAGTACAGCCCGGTCCTCGACGCGGAATGCGGCGTGGTGGACGGTGCCGAAGCCCTGCATGGCCTGCGGCAGAACAGCATTATGCTCGACCACGACCTGGGCGCCGTTTCCGCCTTCTCCGACCTCAAACAGATGGAAGGCGCCTTCCTGTCCGATTTCCTTGAAAAGCAGGACTTTTTCCATCATCTCTTTGAAATAATCGAAGTTTGCGATGCGGACAAAAATCGGCCCGAGGCCGGTGATTGCATGCTCCAATGGAATCGGCCCCTTCTGCCAAGGCGTGCCGGAAGCGACACCGGTATTATTTTCATCAGAAATCAATTGATATTGCTGGTCATCAAAGTCTGTGAATGACAAAGTCTTTTTCCCAAATTGCTCTTTGATTCCTGTGTGCTTCACATCAAGGCGGTCAAAGCGCTCTACCCAGTAATTCAGTGCCGCGTCATTCGGCACCCGGAAGGATGTTTTGGAGATTTCGTTTGTGCCGTGCCTTCCTTTAGGAATCCCGGGAAAATCAAAGAATGTCATATCTGTTCCCGGGCTGCCTTTGTCATCGGCAAAAAACAGATGGTAGGTCTGGATATCATCCTGGTTGACGGTTTTCTTGACCAGGCGCATCCCAAGGACAAAAGTGAAAAACTCATAATTCTTTTCCGCGCTGCTTGTGATCGCAGTGACATGGTGTATGCCTTTTAAATGGTTCATGATGTTGGACCTCCGTAATTAAGACTTTTTTTATCTATACCCGCTAAAGGGTTCAATTTATCTCGAATTCAAGATAATTTAATTATAAAACACTGCCCGCTCTGTATGCAAGGAATGTCTCTTCCTATAGAAAAAGCACCGGCTGCAAGAGCCGGCGCAAGATTAACGCGGTCGTTCTGATGCCATGAACCCGAAGGAGATATGGTCCTGGACAGGAATCCAGGCGCCGATTCCCTGGGAGGTGACATTCTTGATGACGAGGAATCTTTTGCTTCCCTTCAGCATCAGGTATACCTCACCGTAAGTGACTTTTCCCTTCTCATTGACGGCAGGTGCATATCCGTATAAATAGCCGAGCCGTTTTGGCGGGATATTGTAGACCTGATCCTTTTTCGTCCCGGCCCCGATCACGGTTTCGAAAGCGAGCGGCAGCTTCGATTTTTCCATCGCCTTCAGGAGCATCATATTCTGGACATCCTGGGCCTTCGGAATTTTGGCTGTCAGTGCGCCCCTCACGACCTTCTGGGCTTCCTGGACATAGTGGATCTGATAAGGCGCTTTGCCGCCTCTGTTATCAAAATAATTCGTGTTGATTTTCTGGTATTCCCAGTTTGGCGCCGTTTCTGTGCTTTCGTAATTGAGCGGCCACTGCCCAAGATAGACGATGGCCCTGTAGCCGAATGCAAACGGCGTGCTATTGACAGAAGACTCATTCAGCATCCTGATCAGGTCCGGGTTTTCAATCTTGACCTTGGATGTATCAAGCAGCGACTGTGTCAGCTCGCTCGGCTGCAGTGTCGGCTGATCCTGCACCGGATTGGGATACGTATTTTCCTTTGTGATATTCAGGACTGAACTGGGAATCGGAATGCTCAGCTGCTGCTTTTGCTCGGTCTTGACCTGCTTTTTCTCTGCTCCGGCATCGGGCAAAAAAGAAAGCATGGCAAGAAGAGTTATAATTAGAACAGATACATACTTTCTCATGATGTGGAACTCCTTTCAAATCCTTGTATCTGCTTTAGTTTTTTCGGAGTTCCCCTGATTTATCCTAAGTGCCGGAAAATCTTTTTAGCAGCTGCTGGCAGTAAGGAAAGAATAATTGGATGAACGGCCCGATCAGGACTGCGATAACGATGGTCCCTGCACCTACTGGCCCATGGAAAACGATGGCCAAAAGCAGCGCTCCAGCTTCCCCGATCGTTTTCGCCATCATCAGACTCACCCCGAACCGCTCTTTGATGGCCATCATAAAATGGTCGATCGGATTGAGGGGAAACTCTGCCTGCAGGTAAAGAGCTGCACCCAATCCGATGAGTGCCAGGCCCATGATCAGCGCGGCGATTTGAAAATAGATAGTCAGTATGTACACACCGGAAAAGACCCGCAATATCCAAAAGTCGACCATAAAGCCGATCAGGCATACGGTCAATAGCGCCAGATAATCCGGCTTGGCTTTTAAAAGCCAGGCATTGACCATCATCAGGATGATGCCGATGATGATGACCCAGCTCCCGATCGTGAGCCCGGCGGTCCTGGCAAGACCTGCATTCAGCGCATCCCAGGGGCCCGCCCCGAGATTAGATAGGATGGCAATGCAGATGCCCAATGTCAGAATGACCAGGCCCGCCACATAAAAAATAACCCTCACTAGCAGTTTCATATTCACTCCCCCAACTGTTACACAATTGTAAAAATCTGAATATTTACATTTTTATAAAAATAACCTATACTTACCTTAACAACAGCAAAGGAGGGCTGAAGGAATCGCTTCTATCACAGCAAAAGGAGGCTAAACACTCATTATTATCCATTTGTTCATGAAGAGCTTGTCCAACAAGACATGAAAGCGGGTGATAGATGCAGGTAGAGTCAAGCGATGATTTCTGTCTTTTACAACATATTCGTCCAAAAGGATACTTATGATAGAAAAAGCACCGCCAATAGAAAGCACAAAAAAGGCTCTGCACAATGCAGAGCCTTCTCTTGCTGCCTTTATAACAGATAAAAACCGATGCCCACAATAATATAGGCTGCGAGGAGCGTCGCCCCTTCAAACCAGTTCGTTTCCCCGTCATTGGAGATGACGACCATGAGAAGCACGGCGGTGACCATCGTGATCAGCTCCGGCAATGTAAAGACGAGCGGCATCGATGTTGGGAAAAACAGTGACGCAATCACCAGCACCGGTGCGACGAACATCGCTACCTGCAGGGTTGAGCCGATGGCAATTTCAACGGCAATGTCCATCTTGTTCTTGAACGCCATGATGATGGCGGAAGCATGCTCGGCCGCATTTCCGACAATCGCCACGATGACAACCCCGATGAAGAGCTCTGACCAGCCAAATGTCTCGCCGACCGCTTCAAAGGTGTGGACAAGGTTTTCCGATACATAGGCAACCGCTACAGTCGCAATGGCCAGTATCGCGATCGCCTTGCCTTTGCTCCATTCCGGCTCTTCTTCATGATGAGCTTGAGCTGCTGCCCCTTCTTCACCGGCCGGCTGGTAGACCCCTCGGTGAGTGACAAGCTTGAACAAAAGCGCAGCCAGGTATAAAGCAATCAGAATAACAGAAATCCCGATGCTGAACGTCATCCGCTCTCCTTCTCCCATTGTCATGGAAAATACTTCGGGAATGACGAACGCCACAACTACAGCAAACATCAGCAGGCCTGAATTATGCCTGGCATCATACACATTGAATTTCTGGCGCTTATATTTGACCCCGCCGATAAAAAAACTGAGTCCCGCGACCAGCAGCAGATTCCCAAGCACTGACCCCGTGAGTGACGCCAGGACGACCTCAACAAGCCCTTCTCTCAGCGCAAAAATCGAAATGATCAGCTCGACCGCATTCCCGAAGGTTGCGTTCAATAGTCCACCGATCCTTGGCCCGGCCACAATTGCCAGGCTTTCTGTCGCCCTGCCCATATAGCTTGCAAGGGCAATGATGGTTAAGCAATAGATAATAAAAAGTGCAACACTCGGCCAGCCCAGAAGCGTCCCGATGACAGATAATGGCACGCCTGCAAAGGTGAGCACCATAAAAATTTTATTGACCATTCTTTCCGATCCCCACCTTTCTATTTTTTGAAGCCGCGTAAAAAAACTCCTTATGTACAGGTTTTCCTGACCGGGGATAAATATCCCGGCGCGGCCCTTCAACATATATACCCGCTTTTACAAATTGCATTCCTGATGTTTTTTCGCTCGGATAATACAAGAGGAAAAATGACAGATTATAAAGGGAAGAAATTTGTAAGGAGTGAAATGACAATGGCAGACACAAAGCAGAAGGTGCTTGATATGTTCGAGAAATACAGCATCGGGACACTGGCATCCATCCGGAATGACAGGCCGTACAGCCGCTTTATGCTGTTTTTCCATGATGATTTGATTCTTTATGCCGCTACCGACAAAGACGCCCATAAAGTAGAAGACATCGAGAAAAATCCAAATGTCCATATTCTGCTGGGGGTGGAGCAGGGCGGATATGACGGGCCGTACTGTGAAATCGAAGCGAAAGCCTCATTCGAGGATTCCGGCGAACTGAAGGAGAAATTTTGGAGCGAAAAGCTGAAGGATTGGCTCTCCGGCCCTGACGATCCGGATTATCTGCTCCTGAAAATGGAGCCATCGCTGATCCGCTATTTTGAAAAAGCGGGCGCGGAGCCTGAGGAATTGTCACTATAGAAGAAAGGGGCGGACCCGTCTATGGATCCGCCCCCTGCTTTTCTTATGCTTCCACCAATGTGAATGTTTCTTCGATTTCAATGCTGTCCTTGACAGACTGAACCATGCTGCAGTTCTTGCGCGTCAGCTCCATGGCCTTTTGGATCTTCTCCTCTTTCAAGCCTTTTCCAGTGATCGTAAAATGGACTGAGATCTTCGATACCCGATTGGCTTCCTCTTCCACTCTCTCTGCCTCTGCATTGATTTTGATATCCTCGACATCGATCCTCTGCTTCTCCAGAATCTTGCGGAGCACGCCGCCGCTGCAGACCGCCACTGAGGATACAAGCAGCTGATACGGCCTGAAGCCGTACTCTTCATCACCGGCTACATCCAGCTTGCCATAGCTCGTTTCCGTGAAAAAGCCGACATCCTTCATTGTAAATTCCATCGTTTTCACTCCCTCTTTTCTGCTGTATGCAGTGATTATACTACTATTTCTGCCATAGCTATGAACAATACGCTCTTTTTTCCTTGCAAAGCCGATGGGGAGCCGTTACCATCAATTTGGAAAGAATTTTTTTAGAAACTGAGGCCAACAACATGAATAAAGAAAATATGCGTTTCTGGATTTTAATCAGCATTGTGGCAATCTCGGGTTTCAGCCAGGGCATGCTGCTTCCCCTGATTGCGATTATATTTGAAAATGACGGGCTGTCTTCAAGCATGAACGGCCTGAATGCGACCGGCCTTTATGTCGGCATCCTGCTCGTTTCTCCTTTTATGGAGCAGCCCCTCCGGAAGTACGGCTACAAGCCGGTCATCATTTTTGGCGGACTGCTCGTCATCGTCTCGCTCGTGCTGTTTCCATTATGGAAATCATTCTGGTTCTGGTTCGTGCTCAGGCTCCTGATCGGAATCGGCGACCATGCCCTCCACTTCGGGACACAGACTTGGATCACGAGCTTCTCGCCTGAACATAAGCGCGGCCGGAATATTTCCCTGTACGGACTGTTCTTCGGTGTCGGCTTTGCGGTCGGGCCGCTGATGGCGCCGCTCGTCAATGTGCATGAAACCCTGCCGTTCATCCTGTCATCTGTACTCTGCCTCGTGGCATGGGTATTCCTGTTCCTTTTGAAAAATGATTATCCGGAGCAGACAATTGAAGTCAATTCAATGAAAAATACAGTGAAGCGCTTCTCGTCTGCCTTTAAATATGCGTGGGTCGCCTTCCTGCCGCCGCTCGGCTACGGGTTCCTTGAGTCTTCCCTGAACGGCAGCTTTCCGGTCTACGGCCTGCGCATCGGGCTTGAGGTGAGCAGCGTTTCGGTCCTCTTGACCGCTTTTGCGATTGGCGGAATCGTCTTCCAGCTGCCGCTCGGGATTTTAAGTGATAAATGGGGCAGGCAAAGAATCCTGACGATTATCCTTCTGTCAGGCTCCATCTTCTTTTTCCTGGCGAGCTTCCTGGAAGGAGCTGTCTGGGCGCTGACGGCCACGCTTTTCCTTGCCGGAATGGCAGTCGGCTCCACTTTTTCACTCGGGATCAGCTATATGACCGACCTGATGCCAAAGGATCTGCTGCCGACCGGCAATCTGCTCTGCGGCATCGCCTTCAGCCTGGGGAGCCTGGCTGGCCCTTATCTGGGCGGGATCTTCATTCAATTTTTCAAGAATATCTCGTTCTTCAATATTATCAGCATCATGCTGCTCGTGATTTTCCTGGCTGTTCTGACAAACCGCGGAGCGGGGCAGAGGGCCGAACAGCATTCGCTGAGTCAATGAGGTTTGCCTTCCGGCGGGCTGGGTAAAAAAGAAATATAGGCCATTTTTATTTTTTCCCCCTAACCCCCTTTTTAAATAAAAATGACTATGATATGATAACGATACTAATCTAGAAACCTATGCGAAAATGCTGTCCCCAAAAGAGGTAGAATCCTCCGGCGGGGGCAGCTTTCGTCGTTTTATAGGGGTATTGATGTTGATTATTCTTCTCAATGAGAAACCGATAACCCAGGAGGGAATTCCAATGACGACAGAAGCCAAAGCACTATTAGAACTGAAGCAAGAACAGGAAGGCCTGCTCCAAAAAATACTCCCTCACGCCGAGCTGATCGCCGCCATCCTGAGCGGGGTCCTTATCCTTGCCGGCTGGCTGCTTGCGCGGAATGATATGGGGGCCGCCTCCATCACCGCCTATCTGCTCGCCTTTGTGATCGGCGGCTTTGCGAAAGCCAAGGAAGGCATCGAAGAAACAATTGAAAACAAAGAATTGAATGTGGAAATGCTGATGATTTTCGCCGCCATCGGCTCGGCCATCATCGGCTACTGGACGGAAGGCGCCATCCTGATCTTCATTTTCGCCGTCAGCGGCGCACTGGAAACGTACACGATGAACAAAAGCAATAAAGAGATATCATCGCTGATGGAGCTGCAGCCTGAGGAAGCCCTGCTTTTAACAGATGGCGGAGAACAGCGTGTGCATGTCTCCGAGCTGAGCATTGGGGACCAGATCCTCGTGAAGCCGGGTGAACGTGTCCCGTCTGATGGAAAAATCCTGAAGGGCACGACAACTTTGGATGAGGCTGCCATCACCGGGGAATCCATCCCCGTCAGCAAATCGAATGCCGATGAAGTTTTCGCAGGAACGGTGAATCTGAACGGCTCGATTACAGTCGAGATCACAAAGCCTGCCAGCGACACCCTGTTCCAAAAGATCATCCAGCTTGTCCAGACCGCACAGAGCGAAAAGTCGCCATCCCAGCTTTTTATTGAAAAATTCGAGGGCACCTATGTAAAAGTAGTGCTTGCTGCAGTGGCTGCCATGATGATCCTGCCCCATTACCTCCTGGGCTGGAGCTGGACGGAGACCTTTTACCGGGCGATGATCCTGCTTGTGGTCGCCAGTCCATGCGCCCTTGTCGCAAGCATCATGCCGGCCACATTATCGGCCATCTCAAACGGCGCGCGCCGCGGGATCCTGTTCAAAGGCGGGGTCCATCTGGAGAATCTCGGCCACCTGAAGGCGATTGCCTTTGATAAAACCGGCACCCTGACGAAGGGCCGGCCTGAGGTGACTGATTATCTGGTCGGCGAGGAAATGGTTGAAGAGGAAATCCTTTTGGCGGCCGCGTCGATTGAAAGCCACTCCAATCACCCGCTTGCAGGGGCCATCGTCAAATATGCGAAGAATGAGCTGAAGCAGCCGCTGGTGAGCCCGGAAAGCATTGAAGATATCTCCGGGTTTGGCGTCAAGGCGATGCTGCAGGATGAAGAATGGAAGATCGGCAAAGCTGATTTCATCGGCCGTGAAGAAGCGGAGAGGTTTGCTGATGGAGCAGCGCTTTCTCTGGCCGGAGAAGGCAAGACGATTGTTTTTATTAAAAAAGGTCCACGTATCGCCGGACTGCTTGCACTGAAGGATGTTGTCCGCGAGGAAACGAAGGCTGCGATCAGCACCCTGAACGCTCAGGGCATCTACACAGTGATGCTGACCGGCGACAGCGAAAAAACCGCCCAGGCGATTGCCGCGGAAAGCACCGTGGATGAATATATCGCCGAGTGCCTGCCGGCCAATAAAGTTGAGCATTTGAAGGACTTGAAAAACCGCTACGAAAATGTGGCCATGGTCGGCGACGGCATCAATGACGCCCCGGCCCTCGCCGCTGCCAATGTCGGGATTGCCATGGGCGAAGGAACAGACGTTGCGCTGGAAACAGCAGATGTAGTCCTGATGAAAAATGAGCTTCCGAAGATTGCTGAAGCCATCACCCTCTCTCAGCGGATGAACAAAATCATCAAGCAGAATGTGATTTTTTCCATCACGGTCATCATGCTCCTGATCGCCTCGAACTTCCTGCAGATCCTTGATTTGCCGTTCGGTGTCATCGGGCATGAAGGCAGCACCATTCTGGTCATTTTGAACAGCTTGAGATTGTTGAAGTCATAGGAAAAAACGCTCGGGAATGGTGCCCGGGCGTTTTTTCTATTGCTCCAGCACTCTCCGGTCATCCGCATCAGGCGGCTGCTCGATCCAATTCTTCTCGATCATCAGCTTGCCGAAGCTTCCATACACAAGCAGATCATCCAATATCGCTTTCTCGGCAAGCACGGCGATATCCGCCCTCATACAGGCAACCGCAGCTGCGCCGTAATACGAAATCGCCGCCGCAAAGAAAAAGCCGGAATGAAACAGCATCAGCTTTTCCGAAAAAGGAGCAGTCGTCGAGTTCGTGATCTCCGACTCGAATGGCCTTGGCGAATGGAGCCCTTCTTTTAAAAGCATAGAAGCAAAGCTTGCGATATGCTTGTTTTTATTATTGATGCATTTATCCAGGAACCTTTGCACATCACTATTCCGGGAAACCTGCTTGAACGCAATAAAGCTGCTTTTCGCGATATAGCTTTTCTGCAGATTGAAAAAGATATTGCCCGCCTCGATTGTATTGATTTTCCGCTTTTTCCCGAACACATCGGTGACATATTTAAAGTCCGGGACAAACACCGGTTTTTCGGGCGTTGCGTAAAGCGGCGGTTTTTCGAGCAGATTTTTCTCGGACAGAAGGTCGATCGCTTTGTTGTAGAGATCGTGCGTATCCTGATTGCACCGGCCATAAAAATCGCGGACGTCCTTCCGGATGGACACGCTTGAAGCCAGGCCATACGCCTGCATCCCGTGCATCGTCATTGTGTGCATGTATAAGAGGCAGTAGGCGTCTGTGAACAGTGCTGGTGCATCCATATTCACATCTTCCTTCGAAAACCCCTTGGGGATTGGGAACTTCTCTTTTTTGAAAAGCTCAGTGAGCGAATCGATATGCTGAAATGACAGATCGAGCGCGTATTGAAGAAAATCGTATATCTCCTTATCTTTTATGCCCTTCAGCATATATTTCGTAATGCAGACCGCCATCGTTTCGCGGATATAATGAGTCCATATATTTGATATTTCTGATGAAGTCAGCCTTTCCTGCTGCATGTAGAACACCTCCGGGACTTAGTTTTAGCTATTTTGGGGGAGATTAACCGGGGGTTGGGGTGTGGAGGTGGGATTTTGTGCGGTGTGAGGGTGTGGATATTTGGGTTATTAGCAACTTTTGGGTTTTATTAGCAACTTTTCATTTTTATTAGCAACTTTCCCGTTTTATTAGCAACTCTCCCGTTTTATTAGCAACTCCCGCTCGACCACCGCCTCGGCAGCTTCACTAATCCCCCGCCAAACCCAAAAAAAGAACGCCCCCCAAAGGGCGTCCTCACTATTAATGATAACCATTCGATTTATTAGCAGATCCCGATGTTTTATGCTTCGGGCTGTCTTTGCCTTTTTGCTTGGTTTTGCCTTTTCCCATGTGCTTCCCCTCCTGATGATGGTGGTGTGTTCCCCTTTAATAGTGTGAACATCACTCCTGCTTTCTAAGAAGGCAATATCAGGGGGTGTATCCTAGCAATCCCCATTCTTCCGCTTGCTGACATAGGCGTTGACCTCGCCGCCAAGGATGATGATGACGCCGGTCAGGTAGAACCAGACCATCAGGACGATGATGGCGCCGATGCTTCCGTAAGCGGCGGTGTAATTGGCAAAATTGCCAACATAATAAGAAAATGCGAGTGAAGCAAGTATCCAGCCGGCGGTGGCAAAAATGGCGCCGGGCAGCGCGCTGATGCATTTCATTTTCACATTGGGGGCAATCCAGTAGAGCACAAGAAAAACAATGAACAGGATGACGATACTGACAAGCCAGCGCAGGGCGTTCCAGGCTGAGAGGAATTCGGATGACAAATCAAAAGCGGAAAACAGGAAAACGCCGATCTGCTTCCCGAACACCGGCAGCAGAAGGGCCACGACAAATACAAATATCATGGCGAACGTCAATAAAATCGCCATGCCGCGCGCCACGATCAGCGGACGGCTTTCTTTGACCTCATAAGCCAGATTGAAGGCTTTAACAATTGCATGAATTCCATTGGATGCCGACCAGATAGTCCCGATGATCCCAACAGACAGAAGCGTTCCGCTCCGGTCTGCGATCTGGTTAAGGTTCGACTCAATCAGCGCCATCGTATCGCCTGGCGCATAATCCCTGATGAAGCCGAGGATATCCACCTGGCTGACGGGCAGATAGGTGATGAGGGTGACGAGGAAGATGAGGAGCGGAAAAAGGGAGAGCAGAAAAAAATAGGCCAGCTGGGCTGCGAGGCCAAAGATATCGTCTTCGTGGATTTTTTTCCATACATACGGAATTCCCGGCCTCATTGCAGCCCCTCCTCTGCTCATTCTTCTTCTGTACTGATAGCTGAAGTCTTCTTTAATGGCTCATCCTCGGCTAAAGGAGCTTTCTTGCTTTCTTTTGAAAAAGCGGAGCGTGTTTCCTGGACAATATCCACCACCTGGGGAGTCACTTCCCTCAACTCCTCGACTTTTTCCGTGATAAACGCAACATCTTCCGTTACCTGTTCAATGGTCGTGCGGATCGAGCTGGCCGTCTGTTTGACCGACTCGGCTGCTTTTGAAGGATTTTTTATGTAATAGGCTGCACTTCCCGCTGTTTTGCGGCTTGTCTCCAGTACGGCCCGGCGTGTTTCTTTATCAAATAATGACAATGCACCGCCTGCAATCGCACCAAGCAGCATTCCCTGCAGTAATTTCGTTTTCCCCATGCTTATCCCTCTTTCCATTTTTACTTTATAAATGATGATTTATGCTTATTTCTTTCAGGAGCCTTTCGCAGCTCTCCTTCAGAAGGCTGTAGACTTCCTCGAAGTTGCCGGTATAGTATGGGTCCGGCACGTCTTTATCCCTGCGGTCGCTGTAGTCGAGGAGCCTGACTACCCTGGCATCAGGATTGCCTTTTTTAAGGCTCAGAATATCTGCCTGGTTTTGGCTGTCCATCGCCACGATCCACTGGAATTCATCCAGGTCGGCTGCTTTAATCTGCCGTGCGGCCAATCCTGCAGCATCCACCTTGTATTTCTCAAGGATTTTCCTGGTTCCTTCATGGGGCGGCTTGCCGATATGCCAGTCACCTGTCCCCGCAGAATCAGCCTCAATAGCATGCTCAAGCCCTTCCTTTTTGACCTGGTCCCTGAACAGGGCTTCTGCCATCGGCGAGCGGCAGATATTGCCGAGGCACACAAACAAAACGCGAATCACAATCACATTCCCCCTTAGCTACATTTTCTTCTATTTCACTGCTTTCATGCAACTATAAGCAGGAAGGCCGCTCTATAATTTGATTGACATTCCGCTCTTATCATGGAAAGATGAAGAGTAAAGAAGACAGGCAAATCCTGTTGATATCGTTATGAGAGGATGACTCCCCCATGAACCTATCGGAAAAATCTACGGAAAATGTAGAATATATGATTGAACAGATCAAGGAAAAGCTGAAGGTCCTGAACCTCGGTGCCATCAAGCCGTCCCATTTTGACGAGGAAATGTACACAGAGCTGAAGGAAATCTACGATCTTGTCATGAAAAAAGACTCATTCAGCCCCAACGAAATGCAGGCGCTCGTAGAAGAGCTCGGCAACTTGAGAAAAATGTAAGAAAAGCAGCAGGCCTATAGGGTCTGCTTTTGTTTTATTACCATCAAAGGAGGATTCCCATGCTCATCCATAAAGACCAAAACACAGCGATTTTTCAGAGCAGCCTGTTTAAGACCAATTCTGCCGTCATTCAAACAGAGGATCTGGTTCTCGTCATCGACCCATGCTGGCTTCCCCGTGAGATTGAAGAAATCCGCTCCTATGCATACCGCGCAGCCGGGAGCCTGCCGATTTTTGTCCTGTACACCCATTCCGACTATGATCATATTATCGGCCACGGTGCTTTCCCTGATGCAAGCATCATCGGCAGCAAAGCACTCAATGAAAAAGACGGCCAGGAGAAGGCAAAAATACTGGATCAGATCCTCTCATTTGATGATTCCTATTATATCGACCGGGACTATGCACCTTCCTATCCGGGAGCTGACATCGTCATTTCACAGGACGGGCAGGCACTGGCTGTCGGCGGGACAGAGCTTAAATTTTTCCTGACGCCCGGCCATACTGACTGCGGGATTGCCTGCATCATCCCGTCCCTGGACCTGCTGATCGCAGGAGACTATCTCTGTGATACAGAATTCCCTTATGTTTATTTTTCCAGCACCGATTATCTGCTCACTTTGGAAAAATTCGCGGACAGCCTCGCAGACCACAGCTTCCGGCTCATGATGACCGGGCACGGACTGCCGGCCTACAGCAATGAGGAGATTTCATCCCGCATCCACTCCTCTGCCGGTTATCTTGCAAAACTGAAGGAATATGTGGCTGAAGGGAATGCAGCCGAAAGCTATGTACTGTTTGAGGAATATAAGTATCCCCGCATCATGAAAGACTTCCATGACGGCAATATTGAACTGATGAAAAAAGAATTCGGAAACTGATTGCCCGGCATATGCCGGGCTTTTTCTGTGGATAAGACATTTTCCAATAAAGATGACCCTGTGGATAAGTGTGATTTTTCAGAAAGATATACACTTTTGTGGATAGTTTGACTGTTTTATGGGGATAAGCCTCATAATAGTAACCTTCCATTCACTTTTCCATATTTATATACTACACTGCGCGCGCGTTCCAATATGGATCATTAAGAATGGAAAGGATGCACAATGACAGACACTCAAACACCATATCATTGCCCTTTTTGCAATCAAAGCTTTGACTCATTTTTCCCGTGGCCGGATATATACGACTTTCCCAGCCATATCTATGAAATGTGGAACAAAGAAACCGCCATCTGCCCTCATTGCCACTCCCTTGACCGTGAGCGGCTCTACAGGCTTTACATCGAAAGGGAAACAGATCTGCTGGAAAAAAAGCAGAAGCTGCTGCATATCGCCCCTGAAACGAATTTACGGCGATGGATCAGCAAAGTTTCAACAGTTGACTATCTGGCGGGGGATCTGATGCCCGCGGATGCAGAAACCATACAGATGGACATTCGGGCCATTCCTTATCCTGAGGGCAGCTTCGATGTGATTCTGTGCAGCCATGTGCTGGAGCATATACTTGAAGATCAAGCTGCCATGGACGAGATTTACCGGGTGCTGAAGCCCGGCGGCTGGAGCATTCTGCAGGTACCCATCAGCCTGAATCTGAAGAAAAGCCTTGAGAATCCCTTGATCACCTCTCCCGCTGATAAGCTGAGGTATTTTGGCCAGAGTGACCATGTCAGACTCTACAGCAAGGAAGATTTTACGGGCAGACTTGAAGCTGCAGGCTTTATAGTGGAACAGTATGATTTTGCTGAGCATCACGGCCTTGGGGAAGCAAGGAAGTATGGATTGTCGGCAGGCGATACCCTGTATATCGGAAGGAAAAAGGCCCTGTGAGCATTCACGGGGCTTTTCTTGAGAATAAGCAGAGATCGACGTATAAACGAGGTAAATAAAGACGGGCTAATGCGGCTGCGTGATAAATCTCTTTTGACACTAACCCGATTACCCAAGAGGTCCTTATGTATAGACTGTCCCAATCGCATTGGAACAGTCTGTAATCTCTTTTACCAGCTTTCTAAAACCAGGAACGTAGCATTAACGGTTGCAGTACCTCCTTCAAGGTTAGCTACAGCCAATGTTACAATTTCATCATCGGGCAGTTGAAAGTCAAGCAGTTCTGCCTGAGCTGTTACCCGGCTGATACTGCTTCCTCCTGAACTCACTCCCTGATAGACTACTTCCCCTCCAGTAAAGGTAGTGGAGTTATTATTTACCAATAAACTGGTTTCATCATCAGGAATATTGGTAGTGGCTGTCGGAAAATTAACGAATGTCCCATCGACAGTTCCCCCTACCAGCACCTGGAATGCAATATCAAGAGAGGATACTATATTTACTCCTTGAAGAAGTACATTTACCGAGTTTGGCCTTCCGGAACCTGCCGGGAACTCTGCTTTTCTTCTAAAAGAGATAACAGGCCTAAGTGTTGCCCCGACTCCTGATACAGACCTTACCTCTGAGGTAATCCGAAATACTGGATTGAACTTTCCTATAATTGTATACTGCCGTCCACCCATGAATAAGGTGAGACTGCTGGCTGTACCCGCATTATCTACTTCACCTCTCAAGGGAAGGTTCGGGTCAATGAAGCTTGTTTGTCCGCTTGGCACATATCTATGGACAGTGACGACTTCCTGGGCAAGTGTTAATGGATTTGGAATAACAACTCTAAATTCGACTACACCGTAGCCATACCACGTAAAAACGATTTGATAGATGTTACCTTCACTTAAACTCAATGTGGCACCGCTGGGTCCACTGCCATCCAACGGATCCACATTCCATGAAGCCTGCGGTATGACTGTATCAACACCGCCTCTGCGGATTGCAGCAAATATTGTACTGCTTGTTGTACCGAAAAAAGCACCATTTTCACTGTCAAACAATCCCCATCTTGCCACTTGAGTGCCTGTCGGGTTCACGGGCAGCCGTACACCGACTCCTGCTTCACCTGCGTACCCTGGCTGATACCGTCCTCTCAGTGCACTTTCAAGAATTGCGGTGTCCGTTCCTCCAACTCCTGTACTGATGAGATATTCGGTACCATCATTTGTAACTGTACCGCCGCCGGCAGTTGTGACCACATCCCTCAAATCTGACAGGCCGTAAACTGAAGTTAATTCTACAACGGGAAATTTACTCGCAACCCGGAGCTCGTTGAACTGAGAATTAACATTGGGGCCAATATTTGAAATTATGATATCTGACAAAATATTCCCTCCCTGAATTTTCTACTGTTACCACTCTTCCGTCACCCTAAAGGCGGATATCACTGAGCTTGTGCCTGTAAACGTCGCTATTGCTAGAGTTACGATGCTGTCATCAGGAAGTTCGAAGTCTAACAGTTCAGCTGAAACCAATACCCGGTTGTTCCCCGGTGCACCTGATGCAGCTAATCCCTGAAAGACGACCTGGCCCCCTGTCAATGTTGTTGATGTTGTGTTTACAAGCAGTGCCGTTTCATTGGAAGGTATATTTGTTGTAGCTGTAGGGAAGTCAACAAATGTTCCGTTTATAACTGGGTCCAGAAGAATTTGGAAGTAGATATCTGTGGTTGGCAGCAGATCTACCCCTTCCAATTTTACACTCACAGAGTTCGGCCTCCCTGAGCCAGCCGGGAATATCGCTTTTCTCTGGAATGAGATTACAGGGGTTAAAGTTGTGGTAGCTGTTACCTGCCTTCTTTCCGAGGTAATACGGAAAACAGGATCATATTCACCGATAATTGAGTACTGCCTTCCTCCCACAAATAAGCTGAGTGGACTTGCAGTGCCGTTATTTTCCACCTCTGCTCTTACTGGCAGATTAGGATCTGTAAAGCTTGTTTGGCCCGTCGGCGAGTACCTATTAACAGTAATAACTTCCTGGGCAAGGGTGAGTGGATTTGGTATAACTACGGAAAAGGAGATCACTCCATACCCATACCAGGTAAAATCAATTTGGAATATATTACCTTCAGAAAGATCAAGTGTAGCCCCGCTTGGACCCGTTCCGTCGAGAGGATCCACATTCCATGAAGCTTGAGGAATGATGTCTATATCTGTTCCTGCTCTCCTGATTCCAATAAAAATACCCGTTGCATCCTGTCCAAAAAACGCTCCGTTTTCATCGTCAAATAGTCCCCATCTGACAACCTGGGAACCAGTCGGAGGGCTTGGAAGACGTACACCAATCCCGCTTTCCCCACTAAAACCAGGCTGATATCTGCCTCTTTCAGCCGTTTCCAGCACAGCAGAATCTGTCCCATTAGCAGTTGTGCTTAATATAAACTCTGTATTATTAGTTCCTACCGTACCGCTCCCGGTAACAGTAGTGACATCCCTTAAATCAGATAGGCCGTATACTGATACAAGCTCTACAATTGATGTTCTTGCGGCAGTCCTTAATTCATTAAATTGAGAATTTACATTAGGTCCGACATTCACAATGGTTGCGGCCGGGTCAAATACTCCTGTTTCTCCCTGCGGACCTTGAGGACCTTGAGGGCCTTGCGCTCCGGTGGCTCCGGTTTCTCCCTGCGGCCCTTGGGCACCGGTGGCTCCGGTTTCTCCCTGTGGCCCTTGGGCTCCGGTGGCTCCGGTTTCTCCCTGTGGCCCTTGGGCTCCGGTTGCTCCGGTTTCTCCCTGTGGCCCTTGGGCTCCGGTTGCTCCGGTTTCTCCCTGTGGCCCTTGGGCTCCGGTTGCTCCGGTCTCTCCTTGCGGCCCTTGCGCTCCGGTGGCTCCTGTTTCTCCCTGCGGCCCTTGCGCTCCGGTTGCTCCGGTTTCTCCCTGCGGCCCTTGGGCTCCGGTTGCTCCGGTTTCTCCCTGTGGCCCTTGCGCTCCGGTGGCTCCTGTTTCTCCCTGCGGCCCTTGGGCTCCGGTTGCTCCGGTTTCTCCCTGCGGCCCTTGGGCTCCGGTTGCTCCGGTTTCTCCTTGCGGGCCTTGCGCTCCGGTTGCTCCGGTTTCTCCTTGCGGGCCTTGCGCTCCGGTTGCCCCTGTATTTCCTTGCGGCCCTTGGGCTCCGGTGGCTCCTGTATTTCCTTGCGGCCCTTGCGCTCCGGTTGCTCCTGTTTCTCCCTGCGGGCCCTGGGCTCCGGTTGCTCCTGTGTCTCCTTGCGGGCCTTGCGCTCCGGTTGCTCCTGTATTTCCTTGCGGCCCTTGGGCTCCGGTTGCTCCTGTATTTCCTTGCGGCCCTTGGGCTCCGGTTGCTCCTGTATTTCCTTGCGGTCCTTGCGCTCCCGTTGATCCTTGCGGGCCCTGGGCTCCGGTTGCTCCTGTATTTCCTTGCGGGCCCTGGGCTCCGGTTGCTCCTGTATTTCCTTGCGGCCCTTGCGCTCCGGTTGCTCCTGTATTTCCTTGCGGGCCCTGGGCTCCGGTTGCTCCTGTATTTCCTTGCGGGCCTTGGGCTCCGGTTGCTCCCTGAGGACCCTGAGGGCCCTGCTCCCCATTACCTTCACCTAATAGCTCGTCTGAAACTAATCGGTGGGCTGCTACAAGCTGTCCATTGGCATCTTTTCCCCATACAGACACTTCTATTGCCTCTTCAGCAGCCCCGCCTGTCTCAAAGGTGTACTCAAAAGCGTTTAAATCTGCAAAGTAATTTTTTGTGACCACTGAATTTGGAGCCAGTGAAAATTGCTCCAATACATACAAACTGCGGCTTCCAGTCAGATTATAGCCTTCGATCTTAATATTGCCGCTAAGAGCAATACTTCTATTTGCAACCTTAACTGTTACCTGCCTTGTGGGACGGCTACCTCCAACTGGATTATTTTCGATAGGTCCCGTTAAGAAAAATGTCAATATATCCCCGCCTTTTTTAGCTCCTTTCAGAATTTTTTTATTCATTGGGAGCTATTAATCTTGCAATAAATCTCCATCCATTCATGGTGATCATCAAGAAAACCGAGGTATATTTAAATCTGCTTCTTTATGTTTTTCATCTATATAACTCGGTTTTCTCATTCAGTCTATTCAAAAATTAAGAGATGGCTTATCCAAAAACCTATGTCTGCAAACTATTTATAGTGGCAGGCAGAAGTTATGGGAGAAAAGGCTGCCTTTTCTGAAGCGGCCACGACTCGCTGGCCCCAAAAGGCGGGGATTGAACCGAATCAAAATGTAAAAATAATAGCCCCATGTAATATATTTATCAAAAAAAAAGAAGGCCTGAGAGCCTTCCTTCCATTTATTCCTGATCTGTCAAAATCAACGTGCCTTCCTTCGTAACGGCAATGGTATGCTCATACTGCGCAGAGAATTTGCCGTCTGCCGTCCTCGCTGTCCAGCCGTTATTGTCCATCTTCGTGTCATATACACCGACATTGACCATCGGCTCGATTGTGAAAACCATCCCTTCCTTGATGCGCGGCCCTTTTCCAGCAAGGCCAAAGTGCGGTACATCCGGCTTTTCATGAATCACATTGCCGATTCCGTGCCCGATGAAATTGCGGACAACAGAGAAGCCCTCACCCTCGACATAGGTCTGGATGGCGTGGCCGATATCCCCGATCCGCTTGCCAGGCACAGCCTGCTCGATCCCTTTATAGAGGGCTTCCTTTGTGACCTCCAGCAGCTTGCGGTGCTTCTCGGACAGATTGCCGACCGCATAGGTCCAGGCAGAATCTGCGAGCGCCCCGTTATATCTGACAACCATATCAATCGTGACGATATCGCCGTCCTTCAATTCTTCCCTGCGCGGAAAACCGTGGCAGATTTCATCATTGATGCTGGCACAGGTCGCATATTTATAGCCTTTATAGCCTTTCTGCTCCGGAGTCGCATCATGTTCCTTGAGGAATCCCTCCACAAACTCATCGATTTCCCAAGTGGTCACACCCGGCTTGATTCTTTTCGCAATCTCTTTATGGCACGAGGCGAGAATTTCGCCCGCTTTTTTCATCGCTTCAATTTCACGCGCTGATTTCAATACAATCATCATTTTACCTGCCTTCCCCGCTCATTTATGTAAAACTGTATATGGTTCAGATAGCAAAAAAGTCCCTTTCTCTATCTTATCGCGACAAAGGAAGAATTTCAAAGGAATGGCGCCTAATGCCTTTTACCACTATATGTTTGGAGGGCTGGGTGTGCCACAAAACAGGAAATGGCCATTCTCCCTGGATTTAGGATTATTCTGCCTAGAATTTGATTTTTTCTCCCCGGATTGCGGTTTTTTCACCCCACTTTAAGCAGGATTCACCCCAAAAACAGCCATAATTTTTCCTTCTTACAAAAATCCCCAACCATCATCAAAAAAAGAACGGTCACCACTGATGTAACCGCCCCGCCCCCTTCTATTTTGAGTGTGTTTAATCGGGATTTTCAGCTGGGAAAAAAGCCACTGTCTCTACATTTTAAATTATTCATGCCAAAATCTGATTTTTTCTCCCTGGATTGCGGTCTTTTCACCCCACTTTAAGCAGGATTCACCCCAAAAACAGCAATAATTTTTCCACTTTACAAAAATACCTAAATCCAAGCGCAAAAAAAGAGCGGGTCACGCTCAACCAAGCGCCCCCGCTCCTGCTCCATTTTATTTTGAAAGTACATTCAATGACTCTTTAATGAACGCCGGGATGTCATCCGGGTTACGGCTTGTTACCAGCTGGTTCTGGCATACGACAACTTCCTGGTCCTTGAAGTTGACGCCGGCGTTTTCCATGTCGACGCGGATGGATTTAAAGCCTGTCGCATCTCTTCCATCAAGCGTTTTTGCTGTGATGAGCAGCTGCGGTCCGTGGCAGATTGCCAATACCGGCTTCATGTCGTCCATGAAGGATTTTGCAAACTGGACAAAACGGTCATCGGCACGAAGCTGGTCAGGAGAAAATCCGCCTGGCAGGAATAGTGCATCAAAGTCGGAAGGTTTTACATCATCGATCCCTTTATCAATCTGCACGGTTGCTTCTCCCTGCTTGCCTTTGACAGATTTGCCTGCTTCCTTCTCGATTGCCGTAATTTCATGTCCAGC
Organism: Cytobacillus sp. T106; assembly: GCF_040492155.1. NCBI lineage: Bacteria > Bacillati > Bacillota > Bacilli > Caryophanales > Bacillaceae > Cytobacillus > Cytobacillus sp. T106. The sequence goes on from NZ_JBEUMK010000009.1 coordinate 77,577, forward strand.
TTCTTTGAAAGCTTTCGCAGGATCTGTATACTCTACGTCTTCAAACATTTCGGTAATTAAGCATGCGATTTTAGCCAATTTGGTCATCTCCTTTAAATTTGATCACATTAATGAGATTTCCCTCCCTGGGCAGTGATAAAACCTTGTTTTACAGTACAACTTCTTCTTCCCGCGGGACAAAGCGGTGAAAGACGTTTTTCTTGTTGCTTTTATAGATTTCTTTTTCAGCAAGGGTGTTGATGATCCGCCTGTTCCTGTCGACTGACAAGCCGAGATGGGTGGCAGCGGCCCCGTGGGAATGCTCAATATTGGTCAGGGTGAAGATCCTGTTTGTGCGCTTCTTTTTAAAAAGGATTTCATATGAGAGAGACACTTTGAATTCGCGCTCTCCCTCCCAGATGATTTCGTCCCCATAGCGGCTGAGCAGCCAGTCAGGCAGATGCGGCCGATATCCTGTCGCCAGGACCACCTTGTCAGAATCCAGCTTGAAAGGTGTTTCTGACTGCTTCTGCTGGAGCTGCAGCCAGAAGCCGGATGATGTGCGTTCCATCCCCTGAAGCTCCGCGTGCGGCTGAATCCTCGCTAGGCTGGACTCTCCGCCGATTGTCTGGTGATAAAGCTCTTTGTAGATAAGGTCCAGCAGCCCCGGCTCAATGCCATTGCGGAGGCCGTTCAATGTATCCAGTGACTGGATCCGTTCCTCATATGGCAGGCTGTGAAAATAATTCACGTATTCCGGTGAAAAAAACTCCTGGCCGAGCTTTGTGCTTTCCAGCTGCAGGAATCCGGCAGAGCGGGCCAGCCAGTTGAGCTGAAAATCATGCGTTTTCTGGCATTGCAGAAGATCATAAAAGATTTCCGCGGCACTCTGCCCTGAACCGATGACACTGATGGACCCGCCCTCAACCAGCTTGTCCTTGTACTGCAGATAGCGGCTGGAGTGGATGCAATCCTCCCCCAGGAATTCCTTCATATGGCCCGGCACCAATGGTTCATTCCCTGTGCCGAGAATCAGATTATAGGCAAAATAAGTCTCTTCCTGCCCATTGTCCATATTCAGCACTGTCACCTCAAAAAAGCGCTCTCCATTCTCCTCCCTGTCCCGCACATCGGCCACTTCCATGCCGAACCTGCAATTGTCCAGGTTTGAAGCTGCCCATTGGCAGTAATGATTATATTCCTTCCTCGGGATCTCCAGCCGGTGAAAATAGGAAAACTGGGTCAGCCGGTCATGCTCGTGCAGATAATTTAAATACGTGTATGGGCTTGTCGGATCAGCCAGTGTGACCAGATCATCCAGAAACGGCACCTGCATCTCCGAGCCTTCAATCAGCATGCCGGGATGCCAGGAGAATTCCGGTGTTTTGTCAAAAAAGAGCCCCGTCAGTCCAGGGACCTTCTCCAGCATAACCGCCAGGCTTAAATTATAGGGACCAATGCCGATGCCAATCAGATTATATATGTTCATGCTATTACCCCTTCTCAAGGATTTTTCACAACAAAAAAACTAACAGACTTTAATCTGTTAGTTTTTACCCATTTTCTTATTTTTTCAAGCCCGATCCAGCACATCCTGTCAGCCTGAAGGCATGTCCATCCGCCTGGCAAAATCGACAAATCGGAACTTGTCCGGCCGGTGGCGTGATTCAGTATATTGGAAAAGGGATGCATCATCAAAATAGATATAATTTTTCACGACGACGACGGAATGGTATCCTTCCAGGTCCAGCATCCTCCGGTCTTCCTCTGTCGGCTCCTCGACAGTGAATTCCTTTTTCGCAAAACTGATTTTCTGGTTCAGCGTGTTCTCGATATATTCAAATATTGAATTGCGGCAAATCTCTTCTGTCAGGCCGGGAACCAATTTTTCTACCAGGAAATCTTTATCGAGGATAATCCGCTCGCCCTCGATTTTCCGCACACGGCATACCTTCCATATCTTTTCCTCTTCCCTGATATGCAGCTGCCTCATCAAATCATCATCCGGGAACGCAAGCGCAAACTCCGCGACATCGGTTTCCGCCTTCTGGCCCATCTTTCCTGCCAGCTCCTTAAAGCTGACCAGGCCGGAAATCGGGAACTGCAGCTTCTTGAGATCAAGCACAATCGAGCCCTTCCCCCGTATCTTCTGGATGAACCCGTTCTGCGCCAGCAGATTCAGCGCCTTCCGAATCGTTTCCCTCGATGTCTCAAACATCTCCGTCAATTCATTTTCAGACGGCAGAATGCTTCTTGCGGGATAATATCCATCCTGTATCTTTGATGCCAGTTCTTCGTATATGAGCAGATATTTATTCTTCATTATTAATCACCTAAGGTTATTTTACCGTTATAGAAGCGGTTTGAGAATGCCTAATCATGTTATCAGTTATATATTACCAAAATAATTGCCAGGATTTCCACATTAGGGATATGTTACTATATAAGTGGCAAATTTTATGAAAGTAAAAGACGCAAAGCTGCGGGCCTAAGGCTTTTGCTATGGCAGCCGGGCTGCTTGCTATTTTTTTAGCATGACACCTTGCCAGATTACTAGAAAGGTGAAGAAATCATTGAAAAAAATAGAAAATCAAAAATTGAAAACAACTATTCAAGAACCAGGTGCCCCACTGGTTGAAAATATACATATCTATGAAAGCTTATTCCTGAACACATCAGACCTGGCTTACATACTGGATAAAGAAGGCCAAATCCTTAAAGTAAATGAGGCGGCCGTTAAGGCCACAGGATTTAGTGCAGAAGAAATTCAAAAGAGGGGATTTTTTCCCTTTGTCTGCAAGGAAGACCTCCCCAAGGCAGAGACAAGCTTCCAGGCAGTATTGCAGGGTTCTACCCAAACACATATTTTCCGGATCAACCGCAGAGACGGCGGGCTGATTCTGTTAAACAGTGTCGCCATCCCGATTATCCAGGAAAACCAAACCATCGGGATCATTGGGATCTCAAAGGATATTACAGCCGAGGAAAACTTAAAGCAACAGCTCAGCATAAGTGAACAGATGTACAGATCTCTTTTTGACAACCATCCGGATGCCGTATATTCACTGGATCTAAACGGAGATGTGACAGCCTTTAACGAATCCCTCGTCCGTTTGTTCGATTATGATCCCGACAGGCATGGAATATCTTTCAGGCAATTTGTTGCCCCAGAATCTATGAGCCTTGTGCTGCGCATGTTTAAACTGGCCGCAAAAGGAAAACCGCAAAACTACAATATGACCGGCATCAACAGATCCGGGGAAAAGTTTGATGCAAATATCACAAATATTCCTATCATTACAGATAATCAGATAACCGGCGTATTCGGGATTGCCAAGGATATCACCGAACTGGCTGAAAAGGAGCGCAAGCTGCAGAAAGCGGAGGAAAGGCTCAATCTCGCCCAGAAGACGGCTGACTTCGGATATTGGGACTACTATTTCAAGGAAGACTCCGCCTACTGGTCTGAGCATATGTATGAAATGTTCGGAGTATCAAAAGATGAATTCATTCCTTCTTTTGATTATTATAAAGACTTTATCCACCCGGAGGACCTTGCACCGTTTCTGAAAAATTACCATGCATCCCTGGAGGAAAAGCCCCCGGCAAATCTGGAATACCGGATCATCCGGAAGGACGGCCAAGTACGCCGGCTCCATCATCAGTCCACCTTGATCCTCGATGGTGACGGCAATCCTGAACGGGCGGTCGGCATTTCGCGCGATGTTACGGAACAGCGGGAAATAGAGGACAGACTGGCTGAGAACACAGAGCAATTTAAGAGCTTTTATAATAATTCAGATGTGGGTGTATGGTCGCTCGACCCCGCTGGCAAAAAGGTTCTGATCTGTTCTGATGCGATCCTTGCTATCTATGGGTATACCAAAAAAGAACTGTATAGAGATCCCCGTATATGGAATAGATCTATTCATCCGGATGATATGCGGGAAGTGATGAACAATCAGAATAAAATATCAGAAGGAAATATTATCAAGCAGCAATACAGAATCATCACGAGGGATGGAAAGCTCAAATGGGTAAGCGACCACCTCATCCCCATCTATGATGAAAATGGCCGGCTCATTCGCCTGGATGGCATTGTGGCTGATATTACAGCCCAAAAGCAGGCCGAGGCACAAATGGAATTCCTCGCCTATCATGATTATATGACAGGCCTGCCGAACAGGCGCCTGTTCGACCAGACCCTGAATGGCCTGTTCGAGGACAAAAATCCGGAAAAATTCGCGATCATGTATCTGGATCTTGACCGATTCAAGCATATCAATGACACCCTGGGCCATCCGATTGGCGATCAGGTGCTGAAAGAGGCGGCGGACAGGATAAAGGCCTCCATTCGGAAGGATGATTTTGCTTCCAGGATGGGCGGCGATGAATTTGCCATTATCGCGCCGAACGTTGAGAGCATTGAGGATGCAAGCAGACTGGCAGCGGAAATTACAGGCACCATCCAGAAGCCATACGAGATTGAAGGCTACGAATTATTCATTACGGCAAGTATCGGGATCAGCCTGTATCCCAATAATGGCAGCACGCCGGAGGAACTGGCGCGCAATGCCGATGCCGCCCTGTACCATGCCAAGCAGATGGGCAAAAGCAGCCATCAGGTTTACAACGCATCCATGAATATTGAATCATTCAAAAAGTACTGCCTGGAAAGAGATATGCGGAATGCTTTGAAGGATGACCAATTTTACGTGGAATTCCAGCCAAAGATCGAGCCAAGGACCCATAAGCTGGCAGGCGCCGAAGCCCTGCTGCGCTGGAACCATCCTGACTGGGGGATTGTATCCCCGATGGAATTCATTCCTGTTGCGGAAGAGTCAGGGCTGATCGTTGAAATCGGCGACTGGGTAATTGAAAATGTGATAGCCAAGATGGAGGAATGGCAGAAAGGCGGCCTCTCCCTTGTGCCAATCTCCATCAATGTGTCAGGACAGCGCTTTTACAAAAATAATCTGGCCGAAATGATCGGGGACCTTTGCCAAAAGCATGGAATTTCCCCCAAGCTGCTTGAATTGGAGCTGACCGAATCCAGCCTGATCCACTATTCGGACCAGGTCCTCCAGGAGCTTGAAAAGCTTGGGCAGCTAAAAATAAAACTGTCTCTCGATGACTTTGGAACAGGCTTTTCATCGCTTACGCACCTTAGGAAATTCAAGTTCAATACGCTAAAAATAGACAAATCTTTTACCAAAAATATCATCTCCAATCTGGAGGACGCCACCATCACCTCCAGCCTGATCGACATGGCCCATGGTCTGAATATGAAGGTAGTCGCTGAGGGTGTCGAGGAATTTGAACAGCTGGATTTTCTCAAAAAGAAGGGCTGCGATGAAATCCAGGGCTTTCTCTTTTCCCGGCCTGTTTCCGGCAGTGTGTTCAGGGACTTTCTAAAAGAAGGGTATATTCTGCCGAACGGCGGTAAAGGCTTGGACAAGCTGAAAAAACAAAGGAAGTATTTCCGGATCGATCTTCCCCTCCCTCTCGGTGCTGACCTGACCATCCTCAAGCTGAAAGATAAACAGGTCGAGATGGGCAAAAATGAAGTGCTGATCGAAAATATCGGACCCGGCGGCGCCAGATTGTATACCAACATCAAACTGCCGATCAGACAGGATATTCTCTTTCAGATCCAAACAAAGATTCTTGGAGAAACACTCAGCCTTGATGGGCATATTGTCTGGAAAGAAGAAAAATCGGATCTTGTCACACAATATGGGCTGGAGTTCAGCATAGATGACAAGCGCCGGGAAGAGCTCACCCAGCTTCTGAATGAAATACAGGGACCTGCCGAAAAAGGCACAAAGATTCCCGGCTCCCGGCAAGTAGAGGCAGAATGCCCGGTTGATTATTTCGGCTAGAGTGCCTTATTGCCATCTGCACAGAAAAAGACGGAGCACCTGCCCCGTCTTTTTTTCTATGCCCGTCCCAGCTCAACAAAATACCATCCGCCTTCTGTGATGATTGGCTTGAAGGTCTTAATTTCCATCCCAAGCTTGCCGGCTATTTTCATCATATCTTCTTCCGTCGGGGTGGCATACAGATTTTCGAATGCCGAGAAAAAACTGTTGAAGACGCTTGAAAACTCCTCGCCCTTCTTGGAATGAAGAATCGGGGTAATGACAGTGATCGTCCCCTTATCCGACAGCCAGCCGCTCATCCGCTCAAACAGGCCTTCCCGTTCCTCAGGCTCAATATAATGAAGGAGATTATTGATCATGATCAAATCTGCCTTTTTCTCCGGTTCATATTCCTGCATATCCGCATGGACGATGCTGATATTCGGATTGTCAGCACAATTGCCGGCTGCAGATTCTGCAACATCTTCATTGATTTCAATACCGGTCATGGTAATGTCCGGATGTTTCTGGCTGATCCGTTTAAGATACCCTCCTTCGCCGCATCCTACATCCAGAATCGACCCAATTTCATTATTTTTGATCACCTTGGACATCTTTGGCAGTGCGAGCTGCTCCAAGAGGGAGGAGGTCCGCGCCACGGTCGGTCCGTGCTCGTCATTGTCAAATGTGTTTCGCTCATTTTTCCGCAGCATATCGGGATAGGTCAGCAGTGTCGGGATATGAAGCTCCATCATTTCCTTCAGGATGACACCGGTCGAACGCGGATTCTTAGGCGATGAGGGGAGGCTGAATTTTGAGGCGGTCTTGATTTTTCCATCGCGCTTCTTCTTCAGATGCTTGACCGCCAGTCCCACCTCCACCCATCTGGTGAGGAGCTCCTCCTGGTAATCATGCGCCGCCGCCACCTCGCGGACCGTCTTCGGATCCTTGAACTGGGAGAACAAATCCAGCTCAAATCCCACATAAGCATGCCAGCTGTACAGGAAAGGCTGGTTTTTCTTCATCCAGTTCCTTGCTTTTAATAGTCTTATATATTCCGAGATCATAGCACGCCTCCTGCCAATTTCGTTTTCCAAGGATAGTCATCCTTTTCTTTGTAAAAATAACTTTCCTTCTCTGCAGGCGAGAGCTTCTTCTCGCGGGCAGGCAGCATCCCGATCTGAATGGCGCGGTCCAGCAGGCTTTCCTGCCAGAATCCGAGTCCTGAAATATTCAGCATCTGTTTGAACTGCAGCTTCTTGTCCCTTTCGATCTGCTTCAGCCCCTTCTGCCTGATCCCTGTCACAAGCTGATAAGGATAGGAATAGGCAAGTGCTGATAAATGGCTGAACTTGATCATTTTTTCCGCCCGGTGCTTGCGGACTTTCTCATAGCAGCTCAGCCATTTCGGGCTGAGATTCCCCGTCTCATACATCGTCACCAGCAGCTCGCCGAGCACATCGGCATCCTGGATCGCCATATTCATGCCCTCACCGGCCATCGGATGGACCGTATGCGCCGCATCGCCAAGGATGACATGGTTGCCGTCCACATATTTGTCTGCATAAAAGGCGGTCGGAATCATCAGCTGGATATCCTTCCAGCTCTTCAGCTTCGTCACATAACCGTCAAGCTCCGGGTACAGCTCGATGTACTTCCGATGGAAATGCTCGATCCCCTTCTCCTGAAACTCTTTATAAGTCCCTTCAGGTATGAGATACACCGAACGGACCTTGTTGTCCGGAAGCGGGAACAATCCGAGGAACTTATCCTTCGCCGTAATGATCTGCCCTTCTGTCAAACTGTCCGGCCGCGGGAAAGTCACCGTCAGGAAATGATGATTATAATCAATCTTCTTCGTCTCGCTCTCAATCTTCTTTCTCGTCAGCGAGTTCCGCCCCTCTGCCCCGACATAGAAATCCGCCTTCAGCGAAAACTGCTCCTTCCGCTTCCGCACCTCCACAATCAGCCGGTCTTCGCAATACCCTTTGCCAAGCCCGCCTTTTATATATTCGAAATTGGAATAGCTCATCGCATGCTTCAGGAGAATGCCCTTCAGCGTCTCATGCTCAATCATCAGCGCATAATCAAATTCCCCGGGAAGCACCTGGTAATCCATCGCCAGCTCTTCTTCCTCTTCATCAATCTCGGAAAAATTGATCCTCGAAAACTTATGGCCGTTATACTCAATCTCACTCAGGATCTCCAGCTGCTCAAAAATCTGCAGACTCTTCGGCTGCAGCAGCTCTCCCTTATACACCGGCGACGGACCATCAAGCTTTTCAATCACCGTCACATGCACATCCGCCTGCGCCAGCTTCAGCCCCAGCGTCAACCCGCCGATTCCGCCGCCCAATATCGCCACCTCTGTCTTAAGAACCATCCAGTCCACCACCTTTTTCTCATCTTATAGCCTGGAATTGGGATTTTGAAACCAGGGGGTGTGCTGGGGTTTTTGGAGTGGTGCCTGGTACCGGAGCTGCGGGGATGCAGAAACGGCGCTGTTTTGTGCGGGGTGGTGCCTGGCACCGGGATGCGGTGGAGAGCTCTGACGGCGGAGTTGCTAATAAAACCTAAAAGTTGCTAATATAAATGAAAAGTTGCTAATATATGGCGAAAGTTGCTAATATACCGAGAAACTTCCTAATAAAACGAAAAAGTTGCTAATATCCGCCCGGCAGCAGCTCCCTTCCAGCCAGCCTCACGCTCAACCGAGCCACCCCCGCCGCCCCAAGTCGCAAATAAAATCGAAAACTCGCAAATAAACCCAGCAAAGTCGCAAATATATCCCAAAACTCGCAAATAAATTCCGAAACTCGCAAATATCCTCCCAAACTCGCAAATAACCGCCCGCCGAACCACCAGCCAACCACCCCCACAGCACAAAAAAAGCGCCAAATCCCCAGATTCAGCGCCCCACTCCACTCAAACCTCCACTTCCGCCGCTTCCCCCACATGCATCAGCACATCAAAATGGTATGCCAGGCACCTTGGCAGCGTGAAAGCAGAAATGCTCTGTTTTGCGGGGCGGAGTGCCTGGCACCGGGGGCTGTGGAGCTGCCTGACGGCGGAGTTGCTAATAAAAACTGAAAGTTGCTAGTATAAATGAAAAGTTGCTAGTATAAATGAAAAGTTGCTAATATATGGTGAAAGTTGCTAATATACTGGAAAACTTGCTAATAAAACGAAAAAGTTGCTAATATCCGCCCGGCAGCAGCTCCCTTCCAGCCAGCCGCCCCCTCAACTGTGCCACACCCACCGCCCCAAGTCGCAAATATAATCGAAAACTCGCAAATAAACCCAGCAAAGTCGCAAATATATCCCAAAACTCGCAAATAAATTCCGAAACTCGCAAATAACCGCCCGCCGAACCACCAGCAAACCACCCCCACAGCACAAAAAAAGCGCCAAATCCCCAGATTCAGCGCCCCACTCCAATCAAACCTCCACTTCCACCGCTTCCCCCACATGCATCAGTACATCAAAATGCTTCACCGGCAGCATTTCTTCATCCAGCACCTCAGTCAGCCCCCACGCATCATTCAAAAACACCCGCGCTACAATCTCTTTCCGCTCACCACCGACAGCTGCATCCTTCAAAGCAATCACACTTTCATAGATTTTCCCCATCAGCACAGCTGCCCGCTTGCAGTGGTACGTCTGCATATCGCGATCTCCGTGTCCAACAGCCGCAAGCAATTCCTTCAACCTCAACAGACCCTCATAAACAGGCACCGCAAACTCCTGCAGCCGCTCATCCAGCCCCTCAAGCTCCGCCTCCATTTTCCCGACAAACAGCTCATCTGCCCGAAACTTCTCTATCAATCTCAAAATCTCAAGCCCCAGAATATTAGCTGTACCTTCCCAAACCGTCAGCACCTGCGCATCCCGCAATAGCCGCGGTGTGACAAAGTCTTCAATATAGCCGTTCCCGCCATGCATCTCAATCGATTCATGCGCAAAATGAATGGCCTGCTCGGCTGTCTCCTTTTTCAGCACTGCTATCAGAAGCCGGTTCATCGCTTCCTCTTCACGCGAAGCCTCGCCTGCCGCAACCCGGTCATACAGCGAAATCAAACTGAACACAGCACTGGTCTCAACCTCCTGCTTGCAGGCAAGCTTGGCAAGTGTCTCTTTTATCATCGGAAAGTCAGCAAGCCTGCTGCCAAAGGCATTCCGCACAAAAGCGTATTGTTTCGCCTCCAAAAAAGCCCGCTGCATGATGCCAATGCTTGCCACACTATTGCAGATCCTCGACAGATTAAGCGCTTCCATCATATAATGGATTCCTTTATCCGCATCGCCTACCAGATGGGCCTCTGCCCCGTGGAAGACCACTTCTCCTGACGGCACAGCGCGGACGCCAAGCTTATCCTTCAGCCGCCTGATCTCAAGTCCGTTCAGCTCGCCGGTCTCCTTCCGCCATGGAACAAGGAACAAGCTCAAGCCTTTCGATCCAGAAGCCGCCCCCTCTCTCCTTGCCAACACCATCGCCACTCCGCATGCACCCGCATTGGAGGCAAAATATTTTTCCCCATAAATCCGGTACTGCCCGTTCTCCAGCACAGCCTTCACCTCATTGGCGCCTACATCAGAGCCGCCCTGCCTCTCCGTCAGAAAGGTCGCACCTTCAAACAGCTCGGTCTCGCCCGTGCTGATCACATGAGGCAAATACTTCTCCTTCAGCTCTTCATCCGCATAATGATCGATCAGATAAGCGGTCGCCATCGTTAAAGTGACCGGGCAGTAAAAGCCAGGCTCCGTCTGTGACAGCAGATATCCCTGTGCATACGAATACACATAATTCCCCTTGCGCCCAAGCTCGGGAATTTCCTTATGGACATAGCCGACAATGCCGGCATTATAAGTCTGCTCCACCGTTTTCCTGTATCCCTCATTCAGCCAGACATGGGAAATATCATTGCCCATTTTGTCATACTTGATCAGCCGCGGCTGGCCTTCCCGGTCGGTATGGACTGCACGCTCGTCAATCTCCCTTGCACATAAGCCTCCAAAAGCCTCCAGCTCTTTCTCAGCCCATGCAAAAAATTCCTCATCCATATACTGCTTCAGCACAAATGCCAAATTCGGATCTTCCTGATAAAAATTCATAGGTTGCCCCTCCTCAAACAGATTGCTTCTGCTCTCTCAATGACTGCTTCAAAATCTTGCCTGTCGCATTCCGCGGCAGCGCCTCTATTTCTTCATATAATTTAGGTATCTTATAATCAGCTATTTTTCCTGACAAAAATGCCTTTAACTCACTCTCATCCAGACTGCCCGGCTGCTTAAGCACAACATAGGCCTTTACTGTCTCGCCCCACTCCGGATGCGGCACGCCGACAACCGCTGTCTCGGCAATGGCAGGATGCGAAGCCAGCAGCTCCTCAATCTCTTTCGGAAAAATATTGACGCCGCCTGAAATGATCATATCCTTCTTACGGTCGACGACCCAGATATAGCCGTCCTCGTCATACCTGGCCATATCGCCGGAATAGAGCCAGCCATCCTTGATCGTTTCCGCTGTTTTTTCGGAATCCTTATAATACCCCTTCATCACGCCTTCGCCCTTCAGAAGGATTTCGCCAGCCTCGCCCGGCTCGACTGGATTGCCTTCTTCATCGGCAATCATCATTTCCGTTCCAAGCGCCGCTCTCTTCCCGATGCTCCCTGCCTTCTGTCCATGCTCGCCAGCCAGCAGCAGGGTCCCGCTCGGACCGGCCTCTGTCAGTCCATACACACAATAAAGGCTGTCCGTTTTCAGCCGCTCCTTCACCAGCCTGACTTCCTTTTCCCCAAGCGGAGCCCCGCCGTATACCCAATACTCCATTGAAGACAAATCATATTTTTCGATATCAGGCTGCTTGGCTGTGAAAAGATAGGCAACCGGCGCACCGAAGAAATGAGTCGCTTTTTCCGACGAGATTAGCTTTAACAGAATCTCTGGTGTAAAAACCGGCGCAAGAATATGGGCTGCCCCCACATAAGTGCCTGCAATCAGGAACAGATGAAGCGGCGCCGAGTGGCTCAGCGGCATCAAATGGAGCATGCGGCTTTCCGGCTGCATGGACATTTCCACCGCCATCATGATCGCTGATGAAAGAATATTGCGATGAGTGAACAGCACCCCCTTCGGACTTCCGGTCGTCCCTGATGTATAAAGGATCGCGGCCTCGTCATCCTCCATCAAAGGAATTCCCGCATCCATATCCCGGCCGCCCGTCACCAGCTCTTCAAAACTGGCCCATCCAGCCGCTGCTGCACCTGTCTTCACACACTCGAGACCAGCCCTTTCATTCAGGGTTCCCGTCTGTTCAAGCAGCATTTCATGGGCAAATAAAGCTCTCGCTCCGCTATGTTCGAGGATATAACCCAATTCCGAGGCCGTCAGCCGGCTGTTCACCGGGACAATCAGCGCACCAATCCTAATCGCCGCGAAATACGTAACCACAAATTCCGAAACATTTGGCATGAAAAGCAGAATTCTATCTCCTTTCTCATAGCCCCTCGTCCTCAATGCATCTGCCAGCTTATTGACCCTGCTGTTCAGCTCTTTATAAGACAGCCTCTCCTCCCCGGAAATGACAGCCTCCCTGTTTGGATATTTCCTTCCGTTCCTCGCCAGCAATTCAGATACGTTCATATATGATCCCCCTTTTCGTTCAGCCTTTTTTCAAATTGGTCCAGCATCTTTTCCATTTCTTCTTTTAAAAAAAGCAGCTCCTCGATGCGGGCGTTCACCTCCTTTACTCTGTCCCTGCCATACTCGACCGTCCGCTCCAGCTGTTTCCGCCCTGAACGGTCCTGGTCAAAGAGCACGATCATTTCTTTTATTTCATCCAGCTTAAATCCGAAGCGCTTGCCCCGGAAAATCAGCTTCAGGCGGATATAATCCTTTTTGGCAAAAATTCTTCTTCCATTTTCATTTCTATTAGGGCATAATAAGCCAAGCTCTTCATAATATCTGATGGTCCTGGTGCTGACATCGAAAGCCTTTGCCAGCTCAGAAATGGTGTATTCCACACTATCACCTAAATTCTTTAACTATTCTGACACCAATATAACATTTACGTTAACGTAAAGTTCAAGTCTTCAGCGGATTCAGTTTCTATTAAGAAAAATTTGATTTTTTCGTCTGGACTCTTAGGAAAAGATATTACAATTGTGTTAAAATGAAATATAGTGATTGAACAAATCGTTCTTAATAAATAACTCTTCGATCAAATAACTTCTGGATAAAAGGTGTGTGGAACAATGATTGGCGAACGTGTAAAAAGACTGCGTCAGGAGAGAAAGATGTCATTATCAGAGCTCGCTGAACAGGCAGGCGTAGCAAAATCCTACCTAAGCTCCCTGGAAAGAAATCTTCAGACGAATCCTTCCATTCAATTTTTAGAAAAAATTTCTGCTGTTCTTCATGTTCCGGTTGATACACTGATCCTGGACCAGCCCAATAAAGAAGAATTGGATTCTGAATGGATGAACATCGTCAAAGAAGCAATGGATTCCGGCATCTCAAAGGACCAGTTCCGCGAATTCCTCGAATTCAATAAATGGAGGATCAATCAAAAAAAATAACTGCTCCGAGGCTGTTATACAAAAAAGGACAACCAGTCATCAAGCTTGACAGCCTCCGTAACCTCCAATGTCCCCGCAAAATAAAAAAGCATTTCTCCTGCAGAGAAACACTTAGCTTTCTATATTCTGTTGTTAGTTTTCAGCCGTTATCCGCTATCAGATCCACTGCCGGCTGGCCGGCAAGAAAGTTAAGTATATCTTCTTTTTTCAGGCCAATATTCTTTGCTTCAGCAATTAGTGCTACCCATTCCAAGTCCAATTCCTGCAAATTATTTTTCATAACCCTTCTCTTCCCCCTAAAATACATTTCGTATTCCAGGCAATCCAGCCGTCCTGGCGCCTCATCCGACTTTACTATCGATAAGCGCGGTAGACCTGTGACTTTGCGTCCCCATCTTTCAACAGGTTTGCCTTTTTCTGCTCACTCCTGCTTTTTTCATATCCTCTTAAGACTACTATAAAAGTTTTCCCAGCATTTGCGTGTTGTATTTTGTCAAATTCTTCAAATTATTTTAAGATATTATTCGACAAAATGAAGGATAATTGGATAGATTTAGAAATCTTCCGGAAACCCATAAGACTTCTGGCCCGGTAAATCTGAGGGTATAGTGTAAGATTTTTGCTCATTCCGTCGACAGCTTTTAGGTAGGCCTTATTTCCTCTATCTATTTAACGGCCCTTCCCTTATAGCTCTCCATCTTCCTCTTAAAAGGCACCACCTTCACCGGCAGCTGCTCAAATGTAAACGCATCAAAAAAGGGAAACAGCGTCAGATCATTGCCGCACACCGGACAGAGCCATTCGCCTATTTCACTGCTGCTGTAGGATGGGCGGTGGCATTTAGGGCAGTTTTTTCGGTACATGGGATTTCCTCCTTAAAGAACAGGCCTTGAATAGCATTCCAAGGCCCTGTTAATGGTCTTTCCTGATTCTGTGGTATCTTACTGCCAATAATATGCCGCCTGCCCCCAGCAAAATGCCTCCGAGAAGCATGAAATTATATGTGTTGGTTGCCGTGTCAGGGAGAATATTTTCTCTGATTTCTGGTGTAACAGTTATACCATCACCTGGATTGCTGCCTGGATTTCCGCTTGCCGGTTCATCGGGATTATCGCTTGGGTCTCCACTGTCATCATTCGGATCTTCGGATGGATTGTCTTCACCTGGGTCCTCAGTCTCCCCATCACCTGGATCCTCGCCATTATCACCGTCGTCTGGATTATCTTCGCCTGGAGGGTCTTCATCGCCCGGATTCTCTCCTGGATCTTCATCGCCCGGATCCTCACCATCACCAGGGTCGTCCTCTCCTGGCGGATCTCCATCATCAGGTGGATCTCCTCCTCCTGGCGGATCTCCACCTCCATCAAGTGCTTCTGCTACAAAAAAAATCTCCACCTCTGCAGAAGAGTTTTGAAAAGCATTCCCAAGTTCATACGGCATCATTACTTGGAAAAATAAAGTTTCTGTTTGGCCCTTTTTTAGCGGCCTTGGTGTGAAGCCTTTGAAATCTTTTAATTTTCCTTCGTAAAGAATGGTGCTATCTTTCTTTACCAGCAGCTCCAATTCTTCAAATAAGCCTTTGACAGACTTCTTTTCGCCGATGATGGAACTGTATTTGAAATCCTGTTTTCCATTATTAATGATGGTAATATCGCGCGGCATCCAGTCACCGGGCTTCAAATCCCCTACATGAAAAAAATAGCCGTTCAGGTTTGTATGGATGTCAATTTCCTTATCTTCTGCAAAAGCTTTATAAGTGGGAGATAGCGTAAGAATAAGTAGAGTTAGTATCATAAAAATTGCTTTTGGTTTTGCCAGCTTAAATCGGTTTATCATGGCATTACCTCACTGATTGGTTATTTAGGAAAAGGCGGGATAGAGAGCCATCCCGCCTTTTTTCTGGTTAAAATTATTTTGCTTCGCCAGCGCCTTGCTCTGCATTGAATGTCCATTTAAGCTCTAGAGAGTCGCCTTGGAATTCATTTTGATCCTGGCCATTATCTACAAACTCATATTGGACATACAGCTTATCTGAAGTGCCGGCAGCAAGCTTTCCGCCTCTTTCAGCAAGCCAGCCGCTGAAGATGTTTCCTTCAATCAGGTCAGGAGACATAGATTTCAGTGCTGATAGTGTTGTAGAGTAGATTGGTACATCCACTTTATCTGCATTCAGCAGGAAGTTCACTCGGATGTGTTTACCAAAGTCATCACTGTTGTTGCCGTTTGCATCACCTACAGTGTAATCTGTATCCAGCGTGATAGATGCAATGTCCAGAGTTCCTCCATTTACCAGATCAAACGAACGCAGCATAGTATCGCCTGGCTTGATGTTATCTACATCAATGATTGTTGTTGGATCAGCGCTCAGATCCAAAGTTCCGGCAGCAAAACTTCCTGTGGCTTCAGCAGTATCACTGAAGTATGCAAATGTCCCTCCGCCGACTAAAGATACGCCAAGTGCTGCAGATGCAATCCCCAAACCGAATTTCTTTTTAAAGCTCATGTTCCATTTCCTCCTCTTACCCTTTGGGTATGTATAAGTTTTTATATTGAATCCTGTGTTGCCACAGGAATTTCAACCTGATTTAAGCCGTTTTTTCTGTTGTGTCGCCTTTGCCCTTTGCTCTTGCTTCAAGCTCTCTCATTGCTTGGTAGATTGTGAAGGCTGCATATCCCAGCATCAGGATGCCAGGGCCAATCAGTAAGATGGCGGCGCCTTTTTGCGATTTAGCGAAGTCTATGAAATAACCTGCATATGGCAGGGTGTACCCTGTGTAGATGGCGGTGACATTGTCGGAAAGAACCGGGTCCAAATCCTTGGATTGGTTGTTATCCCCTTTAGTTTCGTACATGACGTGTTCGCCGCTGGTGGTTATACCTGTGATCCTATGGGTGATCAGTTTTTTATCTTCATCTATGAAGGTAATGATGTCACCTTTTTTCAGCTCTTTCTTTGCATCTCCTTCAAGCGGCTTAACTGCAATGACTGATCCAGTCATGAAGGTCGGCTCCATCGAACCGGAGAGAACAGTTTTTATTTGATAGCCAAATGCCTGGGGCTCACCACCGGAGGCTTTTGACGAAATCACGAGAAATGCCATTAAGATGAGATTGATAAATAATAGCCATGTGATAATGCTGCTGATGTTTTTTCTGACGGTTTTCCAGCTGAATTTCAAGCTTCGTTCACCTTCCTCTATTTTCTCTATTAATCTGGCTGTTTCTTAGTAGCTGTTCATTTTTGTTCTTTTTATCGAACCGATAAGTTGAGTATAGTACAGATTCCTTAACTTTGAAAATTACCAAAATTAGCCGTTTTTTCTTTTTAACGAACAGTTTTCACGAGTTTCCTTCAATTATCTCGATTATTCTTACTTTTTTGTATTTTTTAATGAACTTTATGTTCGTTATAATGAAGTTGTGTCTATACTATAAATAGAGGGGATATTTTAATGGTAGGTGGGAGGATAAAACGCTTGCGGCTCCTTAGAGGCTTTTCCATAAATGAGCTTGCTGAAAAATCAGGGGTTTCCAAGTCCTATTTGAGCTATATCGAAAGAGATATCCAGAAAAATCCCTCCCTGCAGGTTCTGTCCAAGCTGGCAAAAACACTCGGGACATCTGTTGAGGAGCTTCTTGATTATAGGATAAAACCTGATGTGGAGACGGCAGAACTTGATCCCGAGTGGCAGGAACTTGTCCAGGAGGCGATCGACCAGGGCATTACAAAAGAGGATTTCAGCTATTACCTTGATTTTATCCGCTTTAAAAACACACATGGAGGCAATGACGGCAAGTGAAGGCTAAAGGCACATTACTATTATACTCAGCTATAATATTCATTCTGGCTGGCGGAGGGCTGCTGCTGTTCTCTGTAAAGGAAGCAGCAGAACAAAGCAAGCAAACTGAGGAAGCCCTTGAGGCTGCAAAGAGAACACTTCCAATAAAGGAAGCAGCTTTGCCCTCGAAAGAACGCCCAGCTGAGAAGCCAATCATCCCTGTCTTTAAAACAGGCGACATTATCGGCATTTTAGAAATCCCGGCACTAAAAGCAGAGCTTCCTATAATAGAAGGAACCGATGAAGAAGAACTGGAGAAAGGAGTCGGGCATTACGCTGGCACTGTATTCCCTGGGCAGAAAGATCAGATACTTCTCTCCGGCCATAGAGATACCGTTTTCCGCAAAATAGGTGAACTAAAAATGGGGGATGAGCTGGTTGTGAAAATGCCCTATGGCGATTTCACATATGAAATCATCGAGTCTTTTATTGTCGATGCAGATGATACTACTGTCATTAAGCCGACGGCTCCGGAGGAAATACTGACCCTTTCAACATGCTATCCATTTTATTTTGTCGGCAGTGCACCGGAGCGGTATATTTTGACTGCAAAGAGGGTTGAAGCTCCACACTCTTGACGAATCTCTGCGATTGAAAAATTGACACACGAGTGCAGCCAGCACTGATATCTTGATGTCAGCACCAATCAAAAAAACCGGCCCCCACCTCGGGACCGGCTCTCCACCATCATTTCTGCAGCCCAACCGCAATCTTCGCTCCAACTTCGGCATTATGCTTAACTAGCGCGATGTTGGCTGTGAGGCTTGTTCCTTCTGTCAGTTCTTTTACTTTGCTTAGGAGGAAAGGTGTGACCAGCTTTCCGGCAATCTGATTGTCTTTCGCTTCTTGAAGCGCTGTTTCGATGACGTTGGTGATTAAGCTTTCTTCCAGGGCATCCCCTTCTGGTATCGGATTGGCAATGACGACTCCGCCGTTCAGGCCAAGCTCCCATTTTGTGCGGATCAGGCTGGCGGCATCTTCAGGCGCATCCACGCGGTGGTTGACGTCAAATGGGCTTGTCCGGGTGTAGAATGCCGGCAGCTTGTCTGTTTCGTAGCCGACGACCGGGACGCCGTGTGTTTCCAGGTATTCAAGGGTCAGACCGATATCCAGTATGGATTTGGCGCCTGCACAGACGACTGCTACATTGGTCTGGGCGAGCTCCTGCAGGTCAGCAGAGATATCCATGGTTGTTTCCGCTTCACGGTGGACACCGCCGATGCCGCCTGTGACGAATACTTCAATGCCGGCAAGCTCTGCGCAAATCATGGTTGCTGCAACAGTGGTTGCGCCATTTTTGCCCTGGGCGATCAGATAAGGAAGGTCGCGGCGGCTGGCTTTTTCAATGTCCTTGCTTTGGGCGAGGAATTCGAGCTCGTCCTCTGAGATGCCGATTTTTATTTTTCCATTGATGATGGCGATGGTTGCAGGCACCGCACCATTTTGGCGGATGATTTCTTCTACTTCTTTGGCTGTCACGATATTCTGCGGGTATGGCATGCCATGGGAAATGATTGTTGATTCCAATGCGACAACCGGTTTATTTGCTTTTCTTGCTTCCAATACTTCTTCTGAGAATTCAAGATAGTTTTCTAACATAGTATGAGTCTCCTTTTTTAGCTGAAATTTTGCTGAAATGTTTCCTGAAGTCTGACATTATTTAAAACCGGACTGACGGTTTCTTCTGATTGCAGTGTCAGCATGCTGCAGGCAATGCCGATTTTGCAGGCATTTTCTGTATTAAGCCCTTTCAGGTGGGCGTAAAGAATTCCGGCAACCAGCGAGTCGCCTGCCCCAGTCACATCCTGTACCTTGATCTTAGGCGGAAGCAGCACCCCTGCCTCGCCTTCCTTCGTGTAGAAAATCAGCCCTTTGTCTCCTCTTGTGATGACGACCTTCTCCACGCCTTTTTTCATGATCTTCTCGGCTGCTTTAAAGAAATCTCCATCACTATTAATCTTCATTCCTGACAGTGTCTCGGCTTCGTCATGATTGGCGATCAGCCATGTGACACCCATCAGATTTTCAGGCAGCTTCTTCACCTTTGGGGACGAGACCGGCGTGATGCAAAGCGGAACAGACTCTTCATAGCAGCGGGAAATCGTCTTTTTCAATACTTCTGCCGGAAAATTGGTATCGAGCAGGACAATCTCTGCTGAGGCAATATAACCCCATCTTTTTTCGATAAATTCTGAATCTATGCTATCGTATAAGGCCATATCGGCAAAAGCGACTGTCATTTCGCCGTCATGGTCCAAAACAGCTGTATATGTTCCTGTTGCTGTATTAGGCAATGTCTGGGAAGGGGAAATGTCGACAAAATCCTTTGTATAGCCCAGCAGCCAGCTGCCCTCAGCATCATCGCCCACTGCCGTCATAAGACTTGCGTCGCAGCCAAGACGCCCAAGGTTTTCGGCAATATTCCTGGCAACGCCCCCGCATGACTGGGAGCTGGCAGAAGGATTCGAGGTACCGCTTTCAATTTTGCCAATCGCCTGAATTTTCCGGTCAATATTAGCCCCGCCGATGCAGAGAACTTCTTTCTTGTTCGGCAGCATATAAGCCCTTCCCAGGATTTTACCCTGCTTGGCAAGCGAGGATATATAGCCGGCTGCGGCCGAGCGTGATAACCCGGTCTTTTCTGCAATTTCATTCTGGGAAATGAACGGGTCCTCTTTTATCAAGGTTAAAATGGATTGTTCTTTTTCATTCACAGCGTGTCACCGCCTTCATAAACTTTTGTCTAAATTATAAACATTTGTTTACATGAAGGGCAATGGTTTTTAGGTAAAAAGATAGGTCTGACTTATAGGTAAGAAGTCAGACCACACAAGGGAGTGCAACAAAAAAGACGGGGAAATCCCCCGCCTCTTTAAGCAGCATCATCTTTCTTTTTAATATCCTTCAAATAATATTTCTCTGAGGTAAAGAACTCATTTTTAAGCTCTTTCACCTGCTTGCTCAGCAGAAGGACGGCTATGATGTTCGGAAACAATATGGCGGCCAGCGCGAGGTCAAGGAACTGCCAGATTGTTTGCGCGGCGCCGACCGACCCAAGCACGATTGCTCCGATATAAACAAACTTGATGGCCTGTCCTGCGAAATCGCCAAACAGGAATTCCGCCTGCTTTGATCCGTAGAAAATGACAACAATGATGGTTGAAACCACAAAGAATATGAGTGAAATGGTAACAATGAGGCTGCCTGTCTGTCCGAAATATTGAGAGAAGGCTGCTGTTGTCAGGGATGATGGATCATCCATGGCCCCTTCCCTCTGCCAGACGCCTGAAGACAGCACGACAAAAGCTGTCGCGGAGCAGACAATCAGTGTATCAACGACTATGCCGACAATCGCCCAGAAGCCCTGCCTGACAGGATGGTCCGTCTGTGCAGCCGCATGGGCGATCGGAGCCGTCCCAAGTCCTGCTTCATTGGAATATAATCCTCGTGCAAAGCCCCAGCGGATGACCTCGCCGATGGCTGCACCTGCAAAACCGCCCATTGCCGCTGCCGGCTGGAACGCGTAAGTGAAGATTAATTCCAACACCTCAGGAACCTTGCTGAAGTTCATAAAAAGGATCACAAGCGCTGTTCCCACATAAATCAATGCCATAAATGGAACCAGGATTTCGGTTACCTGCCCGATCCTCTTGATGCCGCCGAATACGATCAATGATACAACTGCTGCAACGGCAATTCCCGTCCACAGTCCATTGATTTCAAAAGTCTCTGAAACAGCAGATGAAACGGCATTTCCCTGCACCATGATGCTCGGGATCAGCTCGATCATCAGGGCAAAGGCAAACCAGACGCCCAGCCACTTCATATTGAGCCCTTTTGTCATATAATACATCGGCCCGCCGACATATTCGCCGTCCTCATTTTTCTCACGGTACTTGACCGCCAGAACGCTTTCCGAAAATTTAATGGCCATGCCGATCAAAGCAATTACCCACATCCAAAAGACGGCTCCCGGTCCGCCGAACATGATGGCTGCCGGTACACCGACGATATTTGCTGCTCCGATTGTCGAAGACAGTGCAGATGTCAGTGCCTGAAGCGGAGTGACCGTCCCCTCCCCTTTCGGCTTTTTAAACACGCTGCCGAAGGTCTGCTTGAAAATATAAATTGGGTATCTGAATTGGAAGAATCCCAATAAAAAGGTTAAATATATGCCTGTTCCAGCCAGGATAATAATGATCGGCGGCCCCCACAGCCAAGCCGATATACTTCCCACAAGCTCTAAAAATGAGTCCAATTGAATTTCCCCCTAGTAGATAAATTGCACATTGCTGCTGTTTAACCCTTTCCCTTCAAGCTACTCTTCAAACCTGTTTCTTAAAACGGACTGGACAAAAATGTCTTTTTACCTTATAGTTAGCTAGGCAACTAATTGAAACGGGTGATCGTTTATGAATAAAATGGATCCTTTTTTTCACAGCTTCAATCAATGCACTCGGCAGTTCTCCAAAGGCCTGAACGATGTGCTGACCCCCATGGGGCTTTATGCCGCACAATGGCCGATCATCTACAGGCTGAAGACTGCAGGCACCAGCACACAGGTTGAGCTATCCACCTATCTCAGCGTTGAGGCCCCGACCATGACAAGAGCCCTTCTGCGTCTTGAAAAATCCGGCTGGATCAGCAGGGTGCAGGGGAAAGACAAACGGGAAAAAAAGATTCTTCTGACGGATGCGGCCCTCACTCAATATCCGGATTGGCTGGCCGCTGTAGAACAATACGAACAAAAAATGCTGGAGGATATATCTGAAGAAGAATTAATGGCTGCCATATCAGTCATGCAAAAAATGAAGCAAAATTCCGGACGTTGATCAGCCCCGCAAGATCTTCCGTTTTTCTTCTCACTACTTCACAGACTCTCAGTAAACAAGACATCAAGGAGGACAAACATGAAGAAACAACCCCTTTGGACAAAGGACTTTTTAGGCGTTTCCATTACTAGTTTTTTCTTATTTATTGGCTTTTATATATTGCTGACGACCCTTCCCATTTATATTCTTGATGATTTAAAAGGAAGCGAATCACAGGTCGGCCTCATCATCTCGGTATTCCTGATTGCCGCCGTCATTTCCCGGCCCTTTACCGGAAAATGGATCGATGAAATCGGCCGCAAGAAAATCCTGATGATCTCTATGGTTATTTTTACAGTGGCTTCTGCACTTTATTTTACGGCAGACAGCCTGCCCATGCTTTTGGCAGTCCGCTTCCTGCATGGCGCGGGCTTCGGAATGGCCACCACGGCCACTGGTGCCATTGTCGCTGATATCGTCCCGGCTGAAAGGCGCGGCGAAGGACTTGGCTATTATGCCATGTTCATGAATCTTGCCATGGTTATCGGGCCTTTTACCGGGCTGACCATCATTCAATATGCCGCATACAGCTGGATTTTTGTTTTATGTACGGTGCTTGCCGTTCTGGCTCTGGTGCTTTCATCTATCATCAGCATCCCGGAAAACAGCGGCGAAAAAACAAAGCAGCCATCATTCGCATTTTCAAGCTTGTTTGAAAAAAATGCCGTTCCGGTTTCGATTGCAGCCGGCACGCTTGCGTTTGCCTATTCAGGCGTATTATCCTTCATTTCCGTATACGCCAAGGAGCTCGGACTCATGCAGGCGGCATCCTTTTTCTTTGTCGTCTATGCAGCCTTCATCCTGATTTCACGCCCGTTCACTGGCCGCTGGTTTGACATGTACGGAGAAAACCGGGTCATCTATCCGGCAATCGTTTTATTTGCCGCCGGCCTTTTCCTGCTCAGCCTTGCAGACAACAGCTTCCTGTTCCTGCTTGCCGGCGCCGTGATCGGCCTGGGCTACGGCACCATCGTGCCAAGTATGCAGACCGTTGCAATCAAAAATGCGGATCCTTCGAAAAGAGGGCTGGCCACCTCCACCTTCTTTACGATGTTCGACTCCGGCATTGGCCTGGGCTCCTATGTACTCGGCATCGTCGCCGTCTACACAGGGTTTGCCAAGCTATACATGGTGCTCGTTCTTGTCTCGCTGATCGGCCTTGGGCTCTACTATATCCTTCATGGGAAAAAAACAGCAGCAGCCAAAGAAGAAATGCAGTCAGAAGTGAATATATCTATGTAATATTGAACAGGACCCTCCGCTGGAGGGTCCTGTTTTTGTGTTTGGGGAAGGAATTTGGGCGTTTAGTTGCGGTTTTTGGGCTGCTGGGCAGCTTTACACGTTCATTGGGCAGCTTCATTTTGCGGTTATTAGCAAGTTTTTCGTTTTATTAGCAAGTTTCCACTTTTATTAGCAACTTTTTCATTTTATTAGCAACTTTTCCAGTATATTAGCTATTACCAGCTTTTATTAGCAACTCTGCAAAACCGGCCCGCGGCTCTTATTTGCGACTTTTCAGGTTTATTTGCGGGTTTCGGAATTTATTTGCGAGTTTCCCATTTTATTTGCGCCTCTCCGACTTTATTTGCGAGTTTCCCCAATATATTTGCGACTCCGTGCTTTGCCAGCTGCTCCTCCCCCAGCACCTCACCCATTACAAAACCCCCTACCCTTCCACACTCCGCACTCCCGCCTTCACCGTCACCAGATTCCCCATCCTGTAAAAGACGATACTGCCCAATGACAGCCCCGCGATCATCCAGAAGGCAATCTGCCCTCCGGTCTGGCCGAGCAGGAAGCCGCCGAGGATCGGGCCTGCGAAATGGCCGATTTTCCGGAATTGGCTGGCCCCAAAGTAGGTTCCTCTGTTCGTATCGTCTGCCAGCTGGTCAATCATGATGCTGCTGGAAGGGAAGATCAGAATTTCTCCGATGGTAACGATGAGCATGGCCAGGATGCCAATGATCCAGCCGTTTGTAAAGCTGAAGCATACCAGTCCAAGCGATAGAAGGACAGAGCCGCACATCATCACCTGCAGCGGCTGGAATTTTTCAGCAAAAGAGCTGATCGGCAGCTGCAGGATCACCACCATCACAGCATTGATGGAAAGCAGGCTTGAGTATACAACTATGCCATTGGCCAGTTCGTTTTCCAGAAATTGCGGGAGGGTTGAGTCAATCTGGGCATAGCCGAAATTGATCAGAATGCTTCCCAGTATCAGGAAGAGCAGTGCTTTGTCCCGTCTGACCACACGGATCGACTCCTTGAAGGTAGCCCCCTTCTTGGCGGGATCTGCTGTTTTTTTAATCTTATATCTGGCCAAAAATAATGCCAGGAATATTCCATACAGCAGATAGATCGTCCCGGTTATCACAAATGTGCTGTCTGCGGAAACAGCAGCCAGATAGGCGCCAAGCAGCGGGCCGGCAGATGCGCCGACATTGATGGCGGTATAGCGGAGCGAAAAGGCCTTCAACCGGTATTTCTTGTCTGTCAGATCCGCTATAAGCGCCTGAGAGGTCGGCTCAAAAAAGGAGCTGCACAAGCCGTTTAAAGCATTCAATATGACAAATAAGGCCGGTGAATCAGCCAGGGCAAACCCGTAAAAAACAAGGCACCACATCATCAGGGCACTCAGCATGACGGGCTTTCGGCCAAATCTGTCCGAAAGATAGCCGCCTATAAAGCCGCCAATGGTCCCGGTCAGCGGACTGATCCCAATGGTCAGGCCGATCAAAAGCGGGTGGAGGTCCATTGTACTGGAAAGGTAAATGGCGAGGAAGGGCAGCGTCATAAAGGAAGCGCCTCTTGCCAGTACCGTCCCTCCCAGAAGGACCCATACCACTGGATGGAACTGCTTAGCATATAACTTTAGTCTGTTCATTTTCATAGCCTTCTTTTAGTAAATTTTGTGATTTCTAAATTTTATCAAAGCAAAAGCAGATACACTATATAAATTTATATAAAAAAACCGAACCATTTCGGCTCGGCTTATGTTCTCGGCAATATTAAAATTTCAACCCGCCTGTTTTTGTCCCGGCCTTCTTTTGTGTCATTGGAGGCGGCCGGCTGGAATTCGCCAAATCCTTTCGCACTGAAGGCCCGGGCGTCCAGGTCTTTGTTATGCAGCAGGATTTTCATGAAGTTTACGGCTCTCATGACGCTTAATTCCCAGTTGGATTCAAACTCGGAGTTTTTGATCGGCATATTGTCAGTATGGCCGCTGATGACGATACTTCGCGGGGGATCCATCACTAGCAGCTCGCCAATCTCGTCAGCGATCGTTAAATCACTTGCCCGCACCTCAGCAACTCCAGAAGCGAACAGAACGTTGTCGCGGATGGTGACGAGGAGACCCTCATCTGTCAATGAAGTCTCAAGCTTGTCTGTCAGTCCATTCTTCTGGATATAAGTCTGTACCTTCTCTTCGACTTCCTTGAGCTCCTGCTTATCGGTAAACTTCTGTATTTTGCCGTCCACCTCTATCTCATTCTGGCCTTCTTCAAAACCGCCGGCAGCAGCGGAAGTTTTCTCGACTTCCTTTTTATTCTCAGTCTCTGTTTCATCTGCAGACTGCATGGCGCCATCAGGCAGCGGGCTGGGGAAATCAAAGAAGCCTGTCCCGCCATTGAATGCTTCGTTGAATGCCTTTGAAAGAGACTGGAACTTCTGGGCATCCACTGAGCTCATGGCAAAAAGGACAATGAAAAGGGCAAGCAGGAGTGTTAGAAGATCAGCATAAGGGATCAGCCAGGACTCGTCAACATGGTCCTCATGATGTTCCTTTTTCTTCCGCTTACTCATCTGCCTTCACTTCGCTTTCTTCGAGAAATTGCTTCCTCTCTCCTGCAGGCAGGTAAGATGCCAGCTTCTGCTCGATGACGCGGGGCGCTTCTCCCTCAAGAATCGAAAGGACTCCTTCTATCATCATATATTTGAGTTTTGACTCCTGCTTTGATTTGCGCTTCAGCTTATTGGCAAACGGGTGCCAAAGTACATATCCAGTGAAAATACCAAGAAGTGTTGCTACGAAAGCTGCACTGATGGCATGCCCCAGCTTTTCGGTATCCGACATGTCATTCAAAGCTGCGATAAGTCCTACCACAGCGCCTAAAACTCCAAGTGTCGGAGCATATGTACCGGCCTGTGTGAATATTGCAGCCCCGGATTGATGCCTTTCTTCCATAGCTTCAATTTCTTCAGATAAAACATCCCTGATGTAGTCTGCACTTTGGCCATCTACTGCCAGCGACAGACCATTTTTAAGAAAAGGATCTTCAATATCATTCATCTTTCCTTCAAGAGCCAGCAGCCCTTCTTTTCTCGCCAGCTGAGCCCACTCTGAGAACATTTTAATTAGTTCTCCAGGCGCCATCTGTTTTTTCTCCTTGAATAATATGCCAAATAGCTTGGGTGTTTTTTTCAATTCACTGGATGGGAAAGCAATTGTAACCGCCGCTATAGTACCGACAATAATGATCAGGATTGCAGCTGGATTTACCAGAGCAATCGGGCCCACACCTTTCAGCACCATGCCCACACCAACTGCGATGATTGCTAATATTATACCTATTAATGATGATTTATCCATATACGTCACCTGTCTTAATAAAATGTCTATTTCTATTTATTTCGACAGGGACCCTCATTTATTTAGGACATTCCTAATATTAATCTGCAATTCTTTTACTTTTAAAATAAAATCGCCACAATAACCAGGTCCATATACCTGCTATTTGGCTGTTTCTCTTTCTTCATCATAGCCTTTGATATAAAAACCGTCCTCTTTATTCCATTCTGCATAATAAATATCTTCTGCTCTTTCGTACCCCAGCTTTTCAATTTCCGAGAGAAGCCAATCAGTGGTTTTCCCTGCAAAATTAAGATTTTCCTTTTCTATGGCTCCTTCATCGATCAGCAGAATGCTAATTTCCTTGGAAGGCGGCTTTATATCCATCATTTTAGCTGTCGGCGGCTCTATCTCAGCGGTTTTCATGACGCTGAGCGTTCCTCCTGTTTCCAGGATGGCATACTTCACATCACGAAGTGAAAACACCCCCTTGCCCCTGAGCATCGAGAGCAGCTGCTCCAGTTCCATATGGTTTTTATCCATCGCTTTAATATTAATATTGCCGTTCTCAATAAGGAGGGCAGGCTGCCCTTTAATGGGTGCCCGAAGATTATCCTTCCGCTGGACGAGAATTTCAATCGCATAGATGAGGACAGCCCAGACGGCGAAGGTGAACAGAATATGTAAAATAGAGACTTTGCTGTCGTACAAACCTTCCTCAAGAATCCCTCCAAGGACCAATGCATAAATAAAATCGAATGGAGTTGCCTGTGCCATCTCCTTTTTTCCCAGCACCCGCATGATAACCAGCAGGGATATCAGTCCCAGCAGGAGCTTGATTGCAATTGATAAATACACGGACCAACCCTCCCATTTTTATTCTATTCCAGTCAATTCCCAACTCTGAATTTCGGCAAAACATTCTAACCAAAAAGGGGAGAATTTCCTCATGCTATTCGTGCAGGGTGATTTTAAAAGAAAAAAAGCCCCTGACACAGGAGCTTTCAATCAACTAATTTATGATGAATTTTATCTTCATAGTTTTTAAATATCGAGGAGTTTGTGCTTGCCCGCCTTTTAGACATCATGCTGTTGAATTTCAGCAGCTTCTGGTTCAGCTGCTTCTGAAGATCTTTCTTTTCTGCAGGGTCCTCGCATTTTTTTATAAGATCCTCGATGGTGGCCATTTCCTGCTTCACAGCATTGTCTTCTTCTGTATAGCCTGCATTTTTCATCATTCTGTAAGCCATGCGCAAATCGTCAGGAACATGGGAGAGCTCATCATGCGGAAGCGGTTTTCCAAAGCCGGGAAGGTTTTCAAATTCGCCTTCTTTATAGCCTTTCTTGATCCGTTCTTCTGAAATGATTCCAAAAAAGTCCATCTGCGGCCTCCTTTCAATCCTTTCCTTTATTATAAATGCCTTTCTCTCTATTTGAAAGCTGATGGCATTATATCCCACTAGAGCAAAAGGTTTGAAATGTGCCATTTCAGGTTATTAAACGAACAAAAAAGAGAAAAGGAAGTGCACCTATGTTTACTGGGGGAATTGCTTTCACTTTAATATCCTGCGCCTTTTTTATGGCGATCGTTGCCTGGATTTCGTATGTGAAAACGAAAGGGGCAGTCAGCGATTCTACAGGATATTTCCTGGCAGGGAGGGGACTGACAGGGGGCTTCATCGCCGGATCGCTATTGCTGACAAACCTGTCGGCCGAGCAGCTGATTGGCCTGAATGGACAGGCCTACCGGACCAATTTGAGCAATATGGCCTGGGAAGTTACCGCTGCTTTTGCCATCATCTTCATGGCTGTTTATCTACTGCCAAAGTATTTGGGCGGAAACTTCACGACACTGCCTGAATTTTTAAGCAAGCGCTTTGATGAAGGGGTGAGGCGCTACACCGTCATCCTGTTCATGCTTGGCTATATCCTTGTTACTATTCCATCCATGCTTTATTCGGGGGCATTGGCTGTGCTGCAGCTGTTTGATGTGCCGTCCCTGTTGGGCATTACATACCAATCTTCTGTTTGGCTCGTCATCTGGATCATCGGCATCATCGGAGCCATTTACGCCATCTTCGGCGGACTGAAGGCTGTTGCTGTTTCTGATACATTAAACGGGATCGGCCTTTTAATCATCGGTATTCTGATCCCGGTTCTTGGCTTTTTCGCCCTTGGTGACGGCAATTTCTTCAGCGGCCTGAAAACCATTGCCACTGAGCATCCTGAAAAATTGAACAGCATTGGGACAAAGGAAGATTCTGTTCCATTCGGCACCATTTTTACCGGGATGATTTTTGCCAATCTCTTCTACTGGGCTTCTAATCAATATGTCATCCAGCGTACATTAGGCGCGAAAAACCTGGCTGAAGGCCAAAAGGGTGTTATGATTTCAGGCTTTTATAAGCTGCTTGTCCCTGTTTTCATGATGATTCCCGGCGTTATCGCCTTTCATCTTTACGGCAATTCGCTGAAATCAGTCGACCTTGCCTACCCAACCCTGATTTCAGATGTGATGCCCGGCTATCTGTCCGGATTTTTCCTTGCGGTCCTGCTGGGAGCCGTGTTCAGCTCCTTCAATTCATTGCTGAACAGCGCCGCCACCCTTTTTGCACTGGATATCTACAAGCCAAGGATCAATCCTAATGTGAGTGATGAAAAGCTGATCAGCATCAGCAAATGGTTCGGAACCATTCTCGCCATTGTCTCTTTATTCATCTCTCCGATGCTGATGAACGCATCTGACGGCCTTTGGGACCTGATCAGAAGATTCACTGGATTTTTCAACATACCGATCATCGCCATCGTACTCGTCGGTATTTTCTCGAAATATATCCCGGCACTGGCACCGAAAGTGGTCATCATTTTCCATGTGATAGCTTATTATATGCTCGTATGGGGCACTGACCATCTGTTTGGCTATACGGTGCCGATCCACTTTATCCATATCTATGCCATCCTGTTTGCTGTCGAAATCCTGATGATGATCATTATCGGTAAAATAAAGCCGAGAGCCTCTGCCTATCATTTCCGTGCAGATGCCCAGGTGAATATGGTTCCCTGGAAGGGCGTCATTCCGGTTTCCATCATTCTTCTCTCGCTCGTCGCTTTTACGTATATCGTCTTTTCAAAAATCGGCCTTGCTTATGAAGCTGCTGTCGTTTCCCCAGCCTTCTGGCCAGCAACAGTTGCCATCTTGATCATTGCCGGCATCTTCATCTATCTGTCCATGAAATACTGGAACAGAAAATATGCTTCCTATCTGGAAGGCCAGAACACAGAAGGCGCCACACAGGTCAAAAGAACAGGTTCAGGCTTGAACCCGCTGATTGTGAATGCCAAGCAGAGTACGGTTAAAGACTAGGCAGCCTGCGTTCCGCAGTTCATATATCAAGCTGAAAGACCCGCTTTAAGGAAGGCGGGTCTTCTTTTTTGGGATACCACTGTTCCCTGCTGCATTCCTATACCAGCAGCTCCAATTTATATTTTCCCAATCATATTCGGGTCGCTCATCATCCCCTGCTGGCCCGGCATCCAGTTGGCAGGGGTGCCTTTGCCAGTCTGTTTTGCATATTGGAGGGCCTGAAGGATGCGGACATGCTCATGGAGATTGCGGCCGATATTGCCGGGATAAATCAGTTTTGCCTGGATGATCTGCTCCGGGTTCAAGAACACAGATGCCCGGAATGATGCGCCTGAATTTTCATCAAGCACGCGGTATGCCTTGCTGATGCTGTGGGTCCGGTCGCTCAGGAGCGGGAAGGTCACATGCTTCAGGGAAGGCGATGTTTCTTTGAACACTTTGTGGGAATAGACGCTGTCCGTGCTGATGGCAAGGACTTCCACATTCATGTTCTTTACATAAGGGTAAATAGCGGCGACCGCCGCCAATTCTGTCGGTCAGACAAAGGTGAAATCACTGGGGTAAAAAAACAGCAGCACCCACTGGCCCTGGAAATCCTGCAGGCTGACCTTCTGGATTCCCTGGTCAATCACAGCATCCGCTGTAAACAGCGGGGCTGGATCCCCTTTTGAAGCTGTAAAAGGCATGGGCTGTTTGGCCAAATCCTCCGCCTGGAACGCTTCCCGCATATGCACCGCTCCTTTCTAATTTGCTATATATCAATATAGATATGCACTTCCTGCAAAAGCTGAACAAGTTTTGCGCACATATCCGGCGGCCGGGGCGGGAAAGCTACGGAAAGAACCGATTTCCACCTATGAAAGGAGACGATCTGCTTATGTCACGCGGAGAGCATTTTGACCATAAACGAAAAGGGCATCCCGGAAAATTCCCTGAGGGGACGCTAGTGGAAAGGCACTCTAAAGACGCGATTGAGGATGAAGAATTCATCGTCGTCCAGGAAGCCTTCAAAAACCGGATCGAAGAAGAAGATTAAACATAAGGGGAGGCAGTCCTCCCCTTATTTCATTATTCCTTCCTTCAGCCAGGCCGCACAATTTTCAATATCCTTTGAGAATACCCTGTCTTTTGTAATGGATGGGACGATTTCCCTTGCTTTTTCGTAGATTTTTCTTGTTTTAGGGGCCATTTTTTCAACACCCCTGAACTCGGCTGCCTGCATCGCGCAGATCAGCTCGATCGCCAGCACCCGGGTCGCATTCTGGATGATCTGCCACGCATGGCGGGATCCAATCGTCCCCATGCTTACATGATCCTCCTGGTTGGCGGAGGACGGAATAGAATCAACGCTCGCCGGATGTGCCAGCGTCTTATTTTCCGAAACCAGAGATGCCGCACTGTATTGCATGATCATCGCACCTGACTGCAGGCCAGGCTCCGGACTTAAGAAAGCAGGCAGGTCACTGAGCTGCGGATTGACGAGCCGCTCGATTCTCCTTTCCGAAATATTGGCCAGCTCCGCAACAGCAATTTTCATAAAATCCATCGCAAACGCAATCGGCTGCCCATGAAAATTCCCGCCGGAAATGACCTTTTCCCCCTCATCAAAAATCAGCGGATTATCGGTCGCCGCATTCATTTCAATCTCCAATTTTTCTTTTACATAATCGAGCGCCTGCCAGCTTGCCCCATGAACCTGGGGGATGCACCGGAGAGAATAGGCATCCTGGACACGCAGCTCACCTTGAACGGTCGTCAGCCTGCTACCGGCCAGATAATCCCTCATACGAGCGGCTGTATCTATCTGCTGCTGGTAGCCGCGGGCCTGATGGATTCTTTCATCAAATGCGTCTGTGATGCCGTTCAGGCCCTCCATCGTCATAGCAGCGATCATTTCACTTTGAAAAGCCAGCTGCTCGGCTTCCAGATAGGCGACCGCCCCCATGCTCGTCATCGCCTGGGTGCCATTGATGAGGGCAAGCCCCTCCTTCGCCTCCAGATGGAACGGCGGGAGTCCGGCAGATTCGATGGCCTCTGATGAAGGCATCCTCTTTCCTTTATAAAAAACCTCCCCCTCACCGATCAGAGCAAGAGCAAGATGGGACAATGGTGCAAGATCCCCGCTCGCCCCAAGCGACCCTTGCTGCGGAATGACAGGATGGATTTCTTCATTTAAGAAAGCCAGCAGCCTTTCAACCAGCTCCGGCCTTACACCTGAAAATCCTTTCAAAAGCGCATTAGCCCTCAGCAGCAGCATCGCCCTTGAAACAGACTCCGGAAAAGGCTCCCCCACCCCGCATGCATGGGAACGGATCAGATTCAGCTGAAGCGCCTTTACATCCTTCTGGTTAATGAGCACATCGCTGAACTTCCCAAAGCCGGTATTGATGCCATAAATGACCCTTTCTTCTTCAACAATCTTCCGGACCGCCTCATGGCTTTCCTTCACCCGCTCCATGCTCCCGGCTGATGCTGCCGCATGCTCTTTATCAAAAACAATCACCTTTACCTGTTCCAATGTCAATGTGCTGCCTGTCAATTCAATCATGATCTTTCCCCCTCAGCATATTAGCGAAATAAAGAAGAGGCTGCCATCAAACCAGGGGTTTGACATGCAGCCTCTTTCGAAAATTATAAGTTGATGTGTTTTTTCTCTTCATTGCGCATCATCCATTATGATTTATTTATTCTATTCTTCATTGTATGAATAAAATTTTTATAGTGTCAACAGATTTTTACCATATTTTAACATATTAAATTGGCAGATGATTAGCATGGTAGCGGGGTGAAGTTTTTTGGCAGCGGACTGTTTTGTGGCTTTTCGGGTGGATGAATGATTGAGTTGGTAGATTATCCGCTCAATTGATTAAATTAATCGCTAATTCGGTAGATTAATGCTCTCAATCGGTAGAATCGTTAGCTAGTTCGGTAGATTCCGCTCTCATACCATTAAAATAGCCGCAATGGAAGCACCCCACTCATAAAAATACCGCGAACCCTGGCTGCTCCCGCTCTCCAACTGGTTAAAAACCACGAATTTGCAGCCGATTTCGCGGAGTTGGTAGATTATCCGCTCAATTGGTTAAATTAATCGCTAATTCGGTAGATTAATGCTCTCAATCGGTAGATTAATTCGCTAGTTCGGTAGATTCCCCGCCTCACAGAGCTCTCTCCCTTCATCCGCACACCTCATTAACCACATTACCGGATCATCCTCCGCCTCGAAATCTCCGCCCAATCAAAAAAACCGCTTCTCAGCGGTTTTTTCAGTCGATATCCTTCTTATTTTTCCCTTTTACAAAGATATAGGCCAGATAGGCGATATACATGGGTGCTGCAATATAGATCAGGTAGGGAAATTGGCCGTATGTCCCTTTGTAGATCAGATACAGAAGGCAGCCGAGAAAGATGGTAACGATGGTTCCGTATTTCGGAAGCGGGACTTCCTTCAGGCTTGGGATCCTGATTTTCGAGACCATTAGAAAGCATAATGCGGTAAAAATGACAGTCGTGACGATATTCGGGATTTTGTCCCCGAACAGCGTGAGGAGTGCCATGATGCCTCCTGCGGCTGTGATCGGGACGCCGACGAAATAATTCATGGACGATTTTGGGGAACTGATATTGAACCTGGCGAGCCTGAATGCTCCAAAGAGCGGGAAAAGGCCAGCGATGGCAAGGCCAAGAAGGTCGAATTGATAGAAATATGTATAATACACTAAAAAGGACGGCGCCACTCCGAAAGTGACGATGTCTGCGAGCGAGTCGAGCTCTTTTCCGAGCGCGCTGTCAGCCTTCAGCATCCGGGCAAGTCTGCCGTCCATGCTGTCGAGCATCATGCCGATCAGAATGAGGATCGCCGCATTTTTGAATTGGCCGTTCGCTGCAAATCCTATAGAGAGGAAACCGCAGTACAGGTTTCCTTGAGTGACCAGATTGGGGATAGATTTCGTAAATCGTAATCGCACAGGCTTCCATCACACTCCAGCAACATAATATGTACGCCGGTGCCAGGCACTAGTCTCATGCCTGGCACCCGCAGCTTACAGCCATTATACCACTTCAATGCGGCAGGGAAGAAAAAAACCGGGTAGAAAGTTTGTCTTTCCCTTTACCCGCAGTCCTGAACGGCTAACCTCAAGCCGTTTGCAACTGGTCTATAACTGGTATAGGTGCCTGTCACCTTCTCTGCCTTCTCTACCTTCTCTCCCCTCCCTCCATCATCTCGAAAAAGCCGGGAACTTCCTCAAGTTTGTTGTCGCGGAGCTTGCGGAGGACGGCTTCGCGCAGCTCCTGCTCGAGGTCCTCCCGGTTTTCCTTGCCTGTCTGGTATAAGGATTTTTTGATTTTAGGCTCGATGGCCTTCATGATTTCCTCTATTTCCTGCTGTGACAAATTCATGCTTTCACCCTTTGTCTTTTTCAATCTGTGCGATGCTTCGGGAAATGTCCTCCATTTTCATTTTCAGCTGTTCGAACCGGTTTTCATAGCGGTGCAGCAAATACATGGTGATGGCGATGGGGAATCCAAAATTGCCGATGATCTGCAAAAGATTCAGCTGTTCAAGCATTGTATTTCCTCCTTATGGTTTCAATCGCTTTATTTTTGGTCTTTGATACTGCCTGCGGGCTGATGCCGAGCAATCTGGCTGTTTCGGCATCAGGGAGGCTGCGGACAAATGCGTAAAAGAGAATTTCCTGCTGCCTTGGTGTCAGTTCTTTGATGATTCTGGCGAGCCGGGGATCGGCTGTGTAATCTTCCAGCCTTCCGGAGGGGATTTCCATGAAAGGCTGGAGCGCCGTCTCATCTTCGAGGAGCTGTGTCAGCGGTTCTGCGCCGCTCTCTGCTTCTGCTGCAGGCCGATCCAGGGTGAGCTGATACCTGGCGCGCAATTCCCGCGCCTTCATGTCGAACTTCCTTGACTCATAATATATAGTCTTATTTAAATAAGAAACGAAGCGGATATGTCTGAAGTACCTTTTAAAGGCTGCTTCGAGCCGGGCTTTATTTTTCTCATGGGGATCATCCAGATAAGTCTCATACAGCTTTTGATGCTCTTCCTGCCTCAAAAATTCACGAACCACCAAACTTGGCTCCCTGCCTTCCATTTTGCCACCTCCATCTTTAGAACGTATGTTCTGTTTTTGGGTTAAAAAAAGGAGAACAAGCTTGCCTGTTCTATTTTATAAAGTATAAAAATGAGGAAAAAAAACAACCTGTCCTGCATTATTTTAACATCGCTGCCCCTTTTTTATAAGGGTCTTTGGTGCCAGGCACTGATATTTACTGTATATCCTTTTTATCGGGTTCCCATTCCGTTTTGTCCATTACAATTTTTCCTGCGTTTCCGTTATACTTATAGAGGAAGCACAGATTTGAAAGGAGCTTTACATGAAATCACTCGTACTTGCGGAAAAACCGAGCGTGGCCCGGGAGATTGCCCGTGTGCTCGGCTGTACGCAGACACATAAATCTTATATAGAAGGAAATAAATACATTGTCACTTGGGCGCTCGGCCATCTGGTTGAGCTGAAAATGCCTGAGAATTATGATACAAAATTCAAGCATTGGAACCTGGAAGACCTGCCGATCATCCCTGACCGGATGGGGCTAAAGGTCATGAAGCAGACGAGCCACCAGTTCCGGGCCATCGACACGCTTTCCAAGCGGAAGGACATCAATGAAATCATCATCGCGACTGATGCCGGACGTGAAGGTGAGCTGGTAGCCCGCTGGATTCTTGAGAAGATTTATTGGAAAAAGCAGGTCAAGCGCCTGTGGATCTCCTCTGTCACAGACCGTGCGATTAAAGAAGGCTTTCAAAGCCTGAAGCCCGGGGATCAGTTCCTCGCCCTTTACGATTCAGCGGTATGCCGTGCTGAAGCCGACTGGCTGATCGGTTTGAATGTGACACGTGCCTTGACGACGAAATATAATGACCCGCTGTCTGCCGGGCGTGTACAGACACCGACGCTTGCCCTGATCATGGAAAGGGAGAAAATGATCCAATCCTTCACCCCGAAGGAATACTGGACGATTTCCGCCCAGGTTGGGCCGTTTAAGGCAGACTGGGAAAAGAACGGCGAGAAAAGGACTTTTTCTAAAGAAACAGCCGAAGCCATCGTTGCAAAAACCGATTCAGCAAAAGCCGTAATCCAGTCTATCAGCCGCAAGGAAAAAAGCGAGCAGCAGCCGCTTCCTTATGATCTGACCGAGCTGCAGCGGGATGCCAATAAGCGCTTCGGTTTTTCGGCGAAAAAGACATCCAATGTCCTGCAGCGATTGTATGAGCAATACAAGCTCGTCACCTATCCAAGGACAGATTCCCGCTACCTGACAAAGGATATGGAAGCAACGATGCTGGACCGCCTCCATGGAATCGCCTCAGGCTACAGGGATGAAGTGAAGCCGCTACTGGCCAAAAAAGGGAAGGTCCTTGCCAAGCGCGTGTTCAACAATGAAAAGGTGACCGATCACCATGCCATCATCCCGACCGAGGAGCGCCTTCATCTGAGCGACCTGGACAGTGATGAGAAAAAGCTGTACGACATCATTGTCCGCCGCTTCCTGGCCCTTTTCCATGAGCCGTACAAATATGAAACCATTCAAGCTTCCTTTGATCTGAACGGCGAAATCTTTTCAACAAGAGAAACCGCCGTCATTGAAGAAGGCTTCCGGCAGGTGACAGGCAAGGGAGAAGAAAAGGAATTGAAGCTGAATCTCTCTTCCCTCTCAAAAGGCCAGACCCTGACGGTAAAATCAGTTTCTTCCGAGCAAAAACTGACTGAGCCGCCTGGTCGCTATACCGAGGCCGATATTTTATCCCAAATGGAGAAATACAGCCTCGGGACACCGGCAACAAGGGCAGAGATCATTGAACGCCTGCTTACGACCGAAGCAGTTGAACGCCAGAACGGCGGACGCCTCCACCCTACAGGGAAGGGCAAGCAGCTGATGGACCTTGTGAACGAGGATCTTAAATCACCTGAGCTCACAGCCAAATGGGAGCAGGAGCTTGAAGCGATCGCGCGCGGAAAAGCGAGCCCGAAGGAATTCCTGAAAAAGATCCGCCAGCAGACACAGCAGCTGGTATCCGAAATCAAGACGAGCGATAAATCGTACAGAGCCCATAATCTGACCGGCTCAAAATGCCCGGAATGCGGCTCCTTCCTGAAAGAGCGCAATACGAAAGACGGCAAAGTGCTCGTCTGCTCTGACATGGAATGCAGCTACCGGAAGCGCAAGGATCCGAAGCTATCCAACCGCCGCTGCCCGCAGTGCCATAAAAAAATGGAGATCCACAACGGCAAGGCCGGCACCTACTTCCAGTGCCGCCCGTGCAATGTTGTAGAGAAGGCGCAGGATAAAAAGAAAGCTGTCAACAAGCGGGAAGAACGCAAGCTTGTGCAGAAATACAGCAAAAACGAAGAATCCTTCGGAACCAGCCTCGGCGATCTGCTGAAAGCGGCCATGAAGGACGAAGATTGATAACAGGACCCCGGCCGGCAGCGGCTGGGGTCTTTTTATAGGCTGAAGGCTGAGACTGCAGGCACGTTCCCGACTCCCCTTGCTTCCCGGAACAGGCAGTTTTGGCGTCACATAAGAATTTATCATGCCCCTCCGAAGCTTTCGGAGGGGGGTTCCGAGAGATTTATAAATAAGCGGACAGGTTCCGAAAGAGGTTCCGAATGCCTCGGAAGGCTTTTGCCCGAAAGGCCATTCGTTCAGAGGGAGGCTGCGAAACTTTCGGAAGGCGCCATAGCACTAGAGAGTGCCTGGCACCTTCAAAAGACACTTTCCCTCTATTTGTCCATTTGCCGTGCCTGACATACTCTTCGCACCATCTGTTGCCTGATAAGACTTTGTTATCTCTCCCTCTCCTTCCCCCGTTCAAGACTTTTAACGAATATTTCCATCTCTTCGTCCATAGTCATCTACTAATTATGGAAGGAGTGATGAGATGCTGACAAAACTGGCAGATCGTTTTTCGAGACTGGTAGAAAGGTATTTGCCGGATGCTTTTGTCATTGCTGTGCTGATGACTTTAGCTGTTTTTGCTGCCGGTTTCCTGATGAAGCCGCAGGAGCCGATGGAGCTTGTTAAGTCTTTCGGAGATGGGTTCTGGGTGTATCTGGCGTTTACGATGCAGATGGTACTGCTGCTCATGACGGGAATGGCGCTTGCTTCGGTGCCTTTTGTACAGAGACTGCTTGCGGCACTTTCTTCAAAAGCGCAAACAGCAGGCCAGGCTTATATTCTGACTTTCCTTGTGTCTGCGGCTGCTTATTATGTGAACTGGGGACTGGCGGTTGTTGTAGGTGCCATTATGGCGAGGGAAGTCGGCAGGCGAAACCAGAATGCCCATTTTCCTTTGCTAGTTGCTGCTGCCTATGCGCCGACCGTACTGTATACAGCCGGCCTGTCCAGCTCTATCGGGCTGACTGTAGCGACGAAGGACCACTTTCTTGAAGATTTGACTGGGGTAATCCCGACGTCAGAAACTATTTTTCACCCTGGCACCATCGCGATTTTTCTCGTGCTGCTGGCAACGATTCCGCTCTTCATTTATTTCATGGCCCCTAAAAAAGGGATTCTACCTTATAAGCCGGCAGACGAGGCAAAGACTGAAAAAAGCAGGATAGCTCCTGAAGAAAGCACCCCTGCTTCCTCTCTTGAAAAAACAAGAATATTAGGAAGTCTGATTGGAATCATCGGGCTCGGATATCTGGTTTATGAATTTTGGAATGGCCGGGACATTGACTTGAATCTGATCAATATTGCCTTTTTATCACTCGGGCTCCTTTTCCATGGCTCCCTTACCAGTTATGCTGCTGCCTTCAAGGATGCTGCAGGGGCTATATCGCCCATCATTCTGCAGTTCCCATTTTATGCAGGGATCATAAGCATGCTCGGCAGTTCCGGAATCGCCGAATCTATGATTAACGGCATGGCTTCCATAGCAGGCAAGGATACCTTTGACATTTTCACCTACTGGTCAGCAGGCCTTGTGAATATTCTTGCCCCTTCAGGCGGTGGCCAATGGGCGCTTCAGGGTCCACTGCAGGTTCCGGCAGGGCTCCAGCTCGGAGTTGACCCCGCAGTCACTGCTATGGCTGTCGGCTGGGGAGATGCCTGGACTAATTTGATCCAGCCTTTCTGGGCACTCCCGATCCTGAGCGTGGTCGGCCTGCATATCCGCCATATTATGGGCTATTGCATCCTCCTCGCCATCTGGGTTGGAGCTGTTACAACCATCATGCTGTTCTTTGTCTATTAAAGTCCTCACCCTCTCTTCAAAAGAAAATTCAGCACTCATGCACCTGTCATTTTTTTCAAAAAGGTAGTATGATAGCGATATTGACCAGAGAAGTGAGGATTTCAGCATGAGAATCAGAGATTGGGATTTTAATCTGAAGGTGCGCCTGTTCGGCGAATCTTTGATGAATATTACGTTTTGGATGTTTTTTCCGTTTTTGACGATTTATTTTGCGGAGGCGTTCGGCAAGGATAAGGCCGGCCTTCTGCTTATTTTATCGCAGGTGTTTTCTGTATTGGCGAACCTGATGGGCGGCTATTGCGCCGACCGTTTCGGCAGGAAGACGATGATGGTGCTGTCGGCCTTCGGGCAGGGGATCTGCTTTATCCTGTTTGCCATTGCCAGCTCCCCTGCCATCGAATCCTATTGGCTCGGCTTTATCTGCTTCACCTTTGTCGGAGTGTTCGGCGCCTTCTACTGGCCGGCAAGCCAGGCGATGGTGGCCGACGTGGTCGAGGAAAAGCACCGCAGCGATGTGTTTGCGATCTTTTATACTTCCATCAATATTGCGGTGGTTGTCGGGCCGATCCTTGGGGCGCTCTTTTATGTGCAGTACCGCTCACAGCTCCTCTTGATCGCGGGCATTGTCTGCATCCTGCTCGCATTGGTTCTGGCGAAATGGACGCGCGAAACGGTTCCGGAGAATACAGCTGTCGCAGGGGAAAATGATAAATGGTACAGCTTCCTTGGGGCCCAGGTGAAGGATTACGGCATCATTTTCAGGGACAGGACCTTCCTGCTTTTTATCATCGCAGGCGTCCTTGCTGCCCAGACATTCATGCAGCTGGACCTGCTGATCCCTGTTTATACGAAAGAGGCCGTCGACAACCAGTCCCTCTTCAGCATCGGAAACTGGTCGTTCACTGTCCACGGCGAGCAGGCCTTTGGCGTCCTGCTCTCGGAAAATGGATTCCTGGTGGCATTGTTCACAGTCGCTGTCACTAGATATGCAGCCAAATTTAAAGAGCGGAATGTATTTGTCACCTCTTCCCTTTTCTACGCTGCCAGCATTATTATGTTCGGGCAGACGCAGTGGATCTGGGGCCTGATCATTGCCATGGCCATCTTTACTTTAGGAGAGCTGATGGCGGTCGGGCTTCAGCAGAGCTTTGTGTCGCGCATCGCCCCGGAGCATATGAGGGGCCAGTATTTTGCAGCAGCCAGCCTTCGTTTTACCGTCGGGAAGACCATCGCTCCCATATCGATTCCACTGACCGTCTGGATCGGCTATGACTGGACCTTTGCCATTCTCGCGGTGCTTGCAGTGATAAGCGCATTTCTTTATTGGCTCATGTTTGCCTTATATGAAAAGCAGGAAAAACACCCTGCCAGACAAAACTCGATTTAAGGCCGGCGATAAGCCGGCTTTTTCATTTTTAAAATAACCTGATGGGAGGTATCCCGGTGCTCCCATTGCAGGTTCGTATTAGGGGGCCTTGCATTTTTCCCGTGAAAAAGGAATCAGGCCAAACTGTTTCTTTTTCACGCAGAAACCGATAAAATGTAGAAGAAGATTCTGAAAAAGGAGATACATAATATGAGCCAATTCCTGCAAAATCTCGAAAAATATGCCGAGCTGGCAGTCAAGGTCGGCGTCAATGTCCAGGAGGGCCAGACGCTTGTAATCAACGCAGCACTTGATGCAGCAGAGTTTGTACGCCTTGCCGTTAAAAAAGCCTATGAAACAGGAGCAGCCAATGTGGTGGTCAACTGGTCTGATGATACAGTGACACGCCTGAAGTATGATCTAGCGCCTGAGGAATCTTTTACAGAGTATCCTGAGTTCCGCGCCAAGGAAATGGAAGACCTCGCAGAGAAGGGCGCTGCGTTCATGTCAATCGTATCTGCAAGCCCTGACCTGCTCAAAGGGGTCAAATCCGAGCGGATCGCCAATTTCCAAAAAGCAGCCGGGAAAGCGCTGAGCAAATACCGCCGCTACGCACAGTCTGATAAGGTAAGCTGGACGGTCATCGCTGT
This sequence comes from Cytobacillus sp. T106, assembly GCF_040492155.1. NCBI lineage: Bacteria > Bacillati > Bacillota > Bacilli > Caryophanales > Bacillaceae > Cytobacillus > Cytobacillus sp. T106. Next base: position 118,932 of record NZ_JBEUMK010000009.1, read on the forward strand.
CCCATCTGAAGGCTGGGCAGACAAAGTATTCGCAGACGATCCTAAGGAAAGCCGCGTGGAAAAACTTTGGGATGCGATTTTTAAAGCAACGCGCGCAGACCTTGAAGATCCTGTGCAGGCATGGAAGGATCATGACGCTTCCCTGCATGAAAAAGTCGATTACCTGAACAGCAAAGGCTTCAAAAAGCTGCATTATACAGCGCCAGGCACTGATTTGACCATCGAGCTTCCTGAGAAGCATCTGTGGGTCGGGGCAGGCAGCGTAAATGAAAAAGGCCATGAATTCATGGCTAATATGCCGACTGAGGAAGTCTTTACCGTTCCGCTTAAAACCGGTGTCAATGGGCATGTTTCCAGCACAAAGCCACTCAGCTATGGCGGCAATATCATTGATAACTTCACGATTACCTTTGAAAACGGGCGCATTGTGGATGTGAAGGCTGAAGAAGGCGAAGAGATCCTGAAGCAGCTTGTTGAGACAGATGAAGGCTCCCATTACCTTGGAGAAGTAGCCCTTGTGCCGTTCAACTCGCCGATCTCACAGTCCAATCTGCTTTTCTACAACACTTTGTTTGACGAAAATGCCTCTAATCACCTGGCAATCGGAAGCGCTTATGCATTCTGCATCGAGGGCGGCAAAAAAATGTCCTCTGAAGAGCTTGCTGAAAATGGCCTGAACGAAAGCCTTACACATGTCGACTTCATGATCGGCTCAGCCGAAATGGATATTGACGGCATCAAGGAAGACGGACAGTCAGAGCCTGTTTTCCGCAAAGGCGACTGGGCATTTTAATTGATATAACAAAAGGAAGCTGCGGGCCATTTAGGCCTGCAGCTTTTGCTGTTAACGACGTTCAAATTGACAGGCCCCTCCAGCTGATCCACCCCAACAATCACGTTCTTGGTTGCCCTGTATCAACCATCTGGACGGCCTCGTACTGTTCATCCTTTAAAGCTTCCTAAGCTGAACAGACTTTATTTTTCCTGACTGGTCTGCATACACATCAATATTGTATTTTCCGGCAGCATAGATCGCCAGCACCTCTGTTCCTCTCCTGCTCTCCCTGAACGGCTCGCCGAACATTTTCTTGATATCTGCAAGCGTTGACTGCAGGCGGATTCCGGGAATTGAAACGACAGCTACCTCTTGTGTGGCTTCATCATAAAAATACGTTACTTCCGGATATTTCAGGTACGCATATTTGCCTTTTTTCCCTGCCTCGATAGAAGGGGGGCTCGCCTTTTTGACATCATTGATATTCGTGCCGATCGGATATTGGCTCCCGGTCAGTATGCCTTGGGAGGCTTTATCGATAATGCCCTTTTCAAGCTGAATGTTGTAGAACGGATGATAGTTTTCTTCGGCCGCACTCCAGATTTCAAACCATTTTTCCCCTTCGCCCAGGCCGTCCTTCATGTCAGAATCATCGTAGACCGTCTCGCTGACCTGTTTGATTTCCAGCTTTTCCTTGTCGAATGCCCATGTTGAAAAAACCCATCCTTCATTGTCATCAATAGAATTGACTGTCTGGATGTATTCCTGTTTGATTGCTTTGATTTCAGGTCCGAGTATGGACCTGATTCCCTCACCGGACTGGACGATTTTCAGCTCTCCATTCTGGATGCTGTACAGCTCTGCCGAGAACCGGCTGTCCCCCTCAGGCTGGACGATGGCAAGCAGGGTCTTATCACCAAGCTTAAGCGGATACGCCCCTTTTACTTCTTCATTGAAAACAAGCGGCAGGGATGAAAGAATATCCTGCTTAAAGGCAGACTTTGCCCCTTTTTTGGCCATATAGACTGAATAATTCCCTTCATGCACCGTGTCCTGCTTATCTCCTAAAACGCCTGCTTGTTCAAGCTTGACGGTTGTTTCATTTTCCGCATAAATATAGACTTCATAAGCCAGGCCTTCATCGGCCGCTTCAATGCGGTAAAGGGACTTTTCCTTAAGCCATGAAGTATCCTTTTTATCCTTGCCTTCTGTCTGGATCGTCAGGATAGCAGAATCGTCTTTCTGTTTCTCTGTTTTGTGCGAAATTTCCTCTGCAAGTGATGTGTGGATCTGATTGCTGCACGCGGCGGTTAACATTGACAGCACCATTAGCATTGCATATATATATTTATTCATCTTATCTCCCACTCATTTTAGCTCGATTTTGATGCCGGCTGACGCTTTTTCCCTGTCATGGCCGGTCACATTTCTAAAGTTTAACAAAGACATTTATATTCTACAAATCTGTTTTAACTGGTTTTTAAACAGTTTGTAATCTAATTGTAACATAAAACCGGAAACTTTTTTAACCCCTTCTTTTACAGGCAGGTATTTCCATCTTATTTCTTTTTAAAGACTATCTATACCATTCGTTATGCCGGAAAATTTTATGGGGGCCGTCCTTTATTTTTTCTGTCTTCTTGAATATTGCATTAGCCCCTCTTTTGTGGGACGATGTAGGTAATTATGGTGCCGGAGGAGAAGAAGATGATCCATTTGAACATTATAGTTTCCGGAAAGGTGCAGGGAGTGGGATTCCGCTTTTTCGCACAGAGAAAAGCTGTTCAATACGGCATCAATGGCTGGGTGCGCAACCGGGATGACGGTTCTGTGGAGATCCGGGCAATGGGGGACAAGAAGCAGTTGGATTCTTTTATGAGGGATTTAAAGAGAGGGAACCCCTTCTCGGCGATCGATCAGATGCAAGTGGATGAACTGGATGGCCAGGGCGAGCTGTCTTCTTCCTTTAAGATAAAATATTAGTTCATACACAAAAAGACGGGACCTGCAAAAGCTGTCCCGTTTTTTTTCAGGCTGTCTGCCCCATATCTTTCTGTGCTGTCCCGGCCGTCAGCATGCTGATGAGCATGTAAGCGGCAAATGACAGGATGATCGGCATGATGACTGTGTTCATGCCAAAGGCATTCGGATAGTATGTATAAAAAAGGATATACGAGACTACCCCGGTGATCATGGAGGCAATGGCTCCATGCTTATTTCCCCTGCTCCAGTACAGGCCAAGGACGACCGGCCATATGAAGGCAGCCTCAAGCCCTCCAAAGGAAAACAGATTGAGCCAGATGATCAGATCCGGCGGACTGAGCGCCATCAGGCAGACCAGGATCCCGAGGACCGCTGTAACGCCGAGGCTCAGCTTCTTAACCGTCCCTTCACTTGCATCAGGCTTGATATAATTCAGATACACATCCTTCACGACAGCCGAGCTGACGAGGAGGAGCAGAGAATCGACAGTCGACATGATCGCTGCCATCGGAGCGGCCAATACCACCCCTGCCAGCCACGGAGGCAGAACCTCCATCGCAATGAGCGGCATCACCTTGTCCCCCACCTCAATACCAGGCAGGATCGGACGCGCGAACACGCCGATCAAATGCATGCCAAGCATGATAAAGCCGACCACAAAGGTGCCGATGATGATCGCCCTGTGCATGGCCCTGGAGTTTTTGTAGCTCATTGCCCTGACAGTCACCTGCGGCAGGCCGACCACCCCGACGCCGACAAGAATCCAAAAGGAAGAAACATAGAGCGGGGACAGTCCGCCATCAAAGCCATACGGCGAAACAAGCCCAGGGTTTTCCGTCCTTAGGTCGGTGATGATATTCCCAATCCCTCCGCCCGCAATAATGACAGCGATCAGAAGGATCAGGGTCCCAACAAACATGATGACTCCCTGGACCGCATCTGTTACCGCCACGGCCCTGAAGCCGCCAATGATGACATACACAAGGACTGATGCGGCGAAAATAAACAAGGCAGTCCCATATGAAAGGCCTGTCAGCGATTCGATCAGACGGGCGCCGCCGACCCACTGGGCCGCCATGGAAGCGAACAGGAAGATGATGATGCTCAGTGCTGAGAGCAGCACCACCCACTTGCTCTGATATCTTTCTTTTAAAAAGTCGATCAGTGTGACAGCCTTATATTGCCTGGCGACAATCGCAAATTTTTTCCCGAGCACCATCAGCACAAAATAGCCTGTCACCAGCTGGGACATCGCAAGCAGCACCCAGCCGAGCCCCTGGGTGTAGGCGACACCGGGTCCGCCGATGAAGCTGCTGGCGCTGCCGTAAGTGGCAATCATCGTCATGGCGAGGATGAATCCTCCCAGCTCCCTTCCGCCAAGGAAGTATTCCTGCAGAAAAGAATCTGTCGAGCGGACATGCCTGCTCGCCCAAAAGCCTACCAGGAAAATCGCCACCAGGAACACAAGAAGCGGGATAATGACACCTATATTCATTCCGCCTTCCCCCCTTCTTCACTGTCATCGAAAGGGACTTCTTTAAACAGAAACTTCACGGCTGCCCAAACAAGGACAAACACAACCGCAAATCCCGCCACACAGCTATAGAAAAACCAGGCAGGCAGCCCCATGATATATGTATACTCTTCGACAGGACCTGAGCCCATCCCGTAAGCAAAGCCAAACCACCACAGAAAATTAAAAAGGACAAGACCGATACCGATCCAGGCTTCCCTCTTCGCCACCTTAAAACGGGGATCCTTCCCCCCGGCTTTATTATCCAAGTCCTTCCCTCCTTATCCCATTATCCTTCACAAAAAAATTAAGAATTATTTCCACCTTGATTGTAAACCAAAAACACCGAACCAGAAACAAAAACTTGGTTTCCGTGCCAGGCACCGCTGGTGGACACTTTTGCCCCAATTATCTTTTTGCGGTGCCAGGTACCTTCAGTGGACACTTTGGCTATGTTTGTCTTTTCATGGTACCTGGCACCATCGGTGGACACTTTGGCCACATTGTCTTTTCATGGTACCTGGCACCATCATGCAGCAGCATCAAAAAACAGCCCCCTGCTAGAGGCTGTTTTCATGACGCAGATTCTGCTGTCAGCCTGCGAACTCGGCAGGCTGCTTTTTTTCTTTCCTGGCCATGCCGACCAGCAGGTAAACCAGCGGTGTATCAATCAGCGCGACAAGGAACTTAAAGGCATATTGTGTTCCGATCATCGCAAGGAGCGCCCCTGCAGGCATGGTGCCGTAAAAAGCGATCAGAATGAACACAGAGGTATCGATCAGCTGGCTTGAGACTGTGGACAGATTATTGCGGATCCACAGTTTCCTGCTGCCATGCTTTTCCTTCAGCTTATGGAAGACATACACATCCAGGTTTTGGCTGACCAGATAAGAAATAAGGCTTGCAATGGTGATGCGGAAGCTTCCGCTTAAAATTGTTTCAAATTCAGCCTGCGCTCCAAAGAATGGCGCTGATGGCAGATGGATCGCTGCAAAAATGAAAACGGCTGACAGGAGCTGTGTTACGAATCCGGCGAGCACGGTCTTCCTGGCAGCTTCTTTTCCATAAACTTCACCGATGATATCAGTAATTGGATACGTAAAAACATAAACAATCACAGCCGCCGGCAGAACAGCCCAGGATCCCAGGCTGAACAGTTTGACGGCAAGAATATTGGATAATATGAGCAGGCCGGCAAATGCGGCATTCAAATATAATAGCAAAACGTCTGTCTCCTTTTAACGGTTGTCGATGGTTTCAGGGTACAGATCGTGATTCATCATCCTGTACTCTGCCATCTTTTCATATTTTGTGCCCGGCTTTCCGTAATTGGTATACGGATCGATGGAAATGCCGCCGCGCGGAGTGAATTTGCCCCATACCTCGATATAGCGCGGATCCATCAGCTCAATCAGATCATTCATGATGATGTTCATGCAGTCTTCATGAAAGTCGCCATGATTGCGGAAGCTGAACAGATACAGCTTCAGTGACTTGCTTTCAACCATCCTCTGATCAGGAATATAGCTGATATAGATGGTCGCAAAGTCCGGCTGGCCCGTTTTCGGGCACAGGCTTGTGAACTCAGGGCAGTTGAATTTCACGAAATAGTCGCGGTTCGGGTGCTTATTATCAAAAGCCTCCAGGATGGACGGCGAGTATTCAAACAAATATTGTGTCCCCTGATTGCCAAGCAAAGTAACATCCTTCAATTCTTCATCTTTTCTTCCAGACATAGAAAAAAGCCTCCTCATATGGTACTGCGCATACAAGAGAGGCTCCTCGATATATAAAAATCAGCCCGAAAAAAATAAAAACCATATCCCCGCGGATATGGCTGATCAATTTTATCAGAACCATAGTTTTTTATAGAGGGTTTGTTGCTATGAACCTCTCCTGCATGATGCAGGAATGTCGTATATTTTTTTGTCCTCTGTAACTATAGTGAAAAAGCCGGATTCTGTCAATACCATGCGCGGGAAGCTTTTCTCTCCTTAACAACCGGCTCTTTTATAAGTATAATAACTTTTATCGCTATACACCTTGGACAAAAAAGAAAGGAATGACCTGTATGCTGAAGGAATTCAAGAAATTTGCCATCAAAGGCAATGTGGTCGATCTGGCAGTCGGTGTGATCATCGGCGGAGCCTTTGGAAAAATCGTCACCTCGCTCGTCAATGATATTGTCATGCCATTTCTCGGACTGCTCACCGGAGGGGTTGATTTTTCCGAGCGGTCTGTAAAAATCGAGGACGCTACCATCAAATATGGTGCATTCATCCAATCTATCATTGATTTTGTCATCATCGCCTTTTCCATCTTCCTCTTTGTCAGGTTCATCAACAGGCTGAAGAGCAGGCATGAACAGGAAAAGCAGGTAGAAGAAGCACCGACCGTCGATGCGAAGGAAGAACTGCTGAAAGAAATCCGTGATCTATTAAAAGAAGAAAAAATGAATTGAAACCTTACCCGATTTTCTGCGTATAAAAGGTAATCAATTCATATGAGGTGAAACATATGTATGCACAAACTGCCAACACCGGCTATCTTCCATCTGTTTTAAGAGCCTTTGCCCTGTCACTGGCATTTGCCTTTCTCGGGACGATGGCTGGCGTCTATATCCCTCCGGCGCTGTTTCTGCCGCTCGTCATCCTTGAGCTGGCCATGCTGATCGGAGCGTTCTTCTTAAGAAAGAAAAAAGCAATTTCCTACACTTTTCTGTACAGCTTCACCTTTATTTCGGGGATTACAACCTACCCGATCATTGCGCATTATATTGCGACATCAGGTGCCAATACCGTCCTGATGGCCGTCGGAACAACAGCTGTTGTATTTGGCGGACTTGCTTTTTATGCAACCACAACCAAGCGTGACCTCTCATTTCTCGGCGGCATGCTGATGGCAGCCCTGCTGGCTCTGATCTGCATCTCCATTTTCCATATGATCTGGCCGTTAAGCTCCACAGCACTGCTAGCTTTTTCCTTTATCGGCGTGCTAGTCTTCAGCGGCTATGTCCTGTTCGACTTTAACCGCATGAAGCAGTACGGAGTAAGCGCTGAGGAAGTGCCGCTCATGGCGCTGAATCTGTATCTTGATTTTATTAATCTGTTTATCAATATTCTTAGGATCTTCGGCATTCTGGCCAGTGATGACTAAGAAAATAATGCGCCTTGATTCTGTAAATGAATCGGGCGCTTTTTTCCGGCAGAGAGTCCCGAAGTCCGGCAGATTCAGAAACTTTGGCATTTTCCTTCAAGCACATCACCCGATCCCCTTTTTTTGCCCATTCCCCCCTCTTCCGTTATGATAGAGCTAATTCTATTAAATTTGTTCTGAAAGAGGGATGGGTATGGATTACAAATTAGAGATCCCCGGTTCGCAGGATACGATCACTTTGGGTGAAGCAATCAGCGGACAGGATACGATGCTCGTTTTTGTCCGCCACCTTGGCTGACCAGTCTGCAGGGAATATCTCGCGCAGTTGCGTGAGCGCATAGCAGAAATTGAAGATAAAAAGTTTCACGTGAAAATTGTGGCGCCTTCCAAAGGGGCGTTCATTGAACAATTCCTGGAGCATTTCGGGCCGTTTCCGTTTCCGATTTACGGTGATCCATCCCGGGCAGCGTATAAAGGAATGGGCCATCAGACGATGCCTAAGTGGAAGCTTCTTGCAAAGGCCGGGTTCGGATTTGTCACCGGCCAGGTGAAAGGCTTTATCCCGGATGAAGAAAAACAGAAGCAATTTGTGATGAAATCGATGAAGACGCAGGATGTTTATATCCAGGGCGGTACATGGCTATATTCTTCACAGGGTGAATTGCTCTGGAAGCATATTGATCCTTCACCTGAAAAACATGCCAGCATTGATGAAGTTTTAGCGGTTATTGATAGCCGGGGCTGAGAGCTTCAAAATGACGCTCTCCACATTTGTACGGGTTTACTTATGAGGTACAAAACGTTAAATCGAAATCACATAAATTTCACAACACAAATCACAGTATATTTGCAGTCAAAAAAGGCTTAGAGTATTTCCAACTCTAAGCCTTTTTTGTAATAACTTGTTACACTAAAGCACCTGTTTGTTTAAGTACAATTGTTCACAATGAATAGATAATTAGTCTTTTATCCTAACCATTGTTTATTGTAAGCTATTATTCCAATTATCGCTCCAACTCCTGAACCAAAAAGTCCACCGGCTATTGCCCATACTACTTTTGAGACTTTTTGATTTTTATTACTTAATTCCACTATCAATTCCTCCCCATTTAGAATGACTTATTTATTTTACGAGATGTGCATATATATTTACGGAAAATCAAGGGGGTGAGTTTCGAAAAAATGGTATTTTCCATTTTACTAACCTGCCCCTTTTGTGAAATAAGAATGGCCGCCTAAATTGACAGTTGTTCAGGGAAGTAGCACCTTTACAGTGGAATTATTCACAAAGTACTAACTGACATTGGTACATATCATGAATTATGTTATTAAAGTATAGGTAGTGTGATCTTATATTTTACGTTCTGAAAATCTCAAAAACCTCTTAGGAGTTAAACTTTCGATTACTACAGCTTCATCTTCAAAAGTATACAAAACGTTATTGGCTAGGTCTAAAAATACCTTAAAGACATCCTCTTTTTCTTCATAATATTTTCCACTAATTTCTATGGTGTTGTAAGTAGTAAAATTAGAAGCGATATTTACTTTGTTATCTAAACAAATGAAATGGCGTTCTTGAATTGGTATTCTTACTATCTGTGAACTATCTATGCTTGGGTAAACGGTTAAATTCTCTTCAGGCGTCGCAAAAACAAGGAAACGAACATTATTCTCTGATAAATTTTTATAACCGTGAATTACGTTTGACCACCCTGTAACTAATTCCCCTGCTTTTACTGTAATACATTCGTCCAAGTCTATGTAATAACTTAGGGAACCCTGAAGAACATAAGCACTATCTTCTCCTTGCGGGTGAATATGAGGAGGTATCTCTTCATCGTGTTTTGAAAGGTTGAAGTAAAGGATCCTGGTATTTTTATCTTTACTTTCACATATTTTTGTTACTATTCCATCATACTTTTTCTCATCTCTAAGCTCCAATATATGCAACATAATCCCTCCTGTGATTTTTGAAAAAGAAGGAAAGCTTCCCTTTTGGAACATATATTCAACAAAAAGAACGTCAACCCTTTTTGGATTAACGCTCTTAAAGAAGAATACTAATAAGCCAATCTCTTCAGCAGAAAATATTGTTGAAATTCTTTTACAGGGTGTTCTTCAACTATCCCAACCACCTCATAACCAAACTTTTGATAAAACTTTGGTGCTTGGAAACTAAAAGTATCTAGTTGAATTAATCTGCATTTATTAGTTACAGCAATTTCCTCGATGCTTTGTAATAACTTCTCTCCATAACCTTTCCCCCTTAGAGTTTCATCCACCCATAAGAAATCTATATGTAGATGGTACCAAAATATTGTCCCTGTTATCCCGCCCAGAATATTGTCTTACTTTTTTCACTGGATGCTTTACTTTATCAGGAATATTTCTCAGATTATGCTCGATTACTTTCTTTCTTATATATTCACTATCCTGTTGGCTCCACTGCTGCACTATCTTCATGCTTTCCCCTCCCCCAACTTAGCAATAAGTATATATTTGTTATACTCTGCAGCTAGCTCTTCTTTCACTAAACTGCCCCGTTTGTTCCATAAGAAATTAAACAGAAAGCCAAGACCCTCATTAGTTCAATAAGATATTTGTTATTTGTTAGGCTTGGAAACAAAATATGAGCTAGTACCCATTAGGCCACCACCGAGTATCGCAAGTGTCGTGCCGACTATTACCCAAAGCGTGGAAAAAAAGAGGATAAATATATTCCTAACATTAATATGATTAAGCCAACACAAAGCAAGATATGAACTTTTCTCACACTCGTCACCCCTGTTTTAATTATTCACTTAGACTCTTTATAAGTAACAAGAAAAGGAGCCAACAAAGAACCAGCTATTAAAATAAAAATAGCTATGCCAAGTGTCGCAAGGATGTTCCTAAAGGGGGATAGAAAATGACCGAAGGTGAGCATTGGAAGAATAGTTAAAGAGACGAAAATTAACCTGCTTGGTATTGTTATCTTATGTGTTGTATCGCATTCGTTACATTGAATAGGTTTATAACTCCCCCAGAGGGATTTATAGATTTTACTCCAACTAAAATGTGCATTGCATTTCTCGCATTTTTGCAAAACTAATCACCTCGATAAGCTAGATATTAAATATCATGCAGTATTTTCCTTCAACAAACCTGCCCCGTTTGTTATAGGGGTAAAGCCAACATTTCGGAAATTTTGTACGCTAAACAAATTTCAACCTAAAAAGTCGGATTCCAGCACGCTAAGGAACCGACTTTTTATTTGGCTTGTTAAGCTGAAGCCTCCGTTAGTTGGATACCACGCTATTCTTTAAAGGCACTTCCTGAGACATTGACTCTCTTTGATACAAAGAAATATACAAATACATAAACAAATAAACTTCCAATTACAAGATTGAATAAGTTAGCAGTAGAAGTATGCATGAACATTGCGAAATATAGAATGAAAAATTGTGCATATAGTATGACCAAGACAAACTTTAAGAAAGAATCTTTTATCTGAGATTTTGAAATAGGATAAAGTAATACACTTTGTTTCATTTCATGTTGTAAAGGAATTACTTAAAATCCAGTCATAAATAAAATGAGAAGATTAAAGATCCAACCACTTGATGGCATAGCATAATTAACAAATATGCCAATTACAGTTAGTCTTAAATAAAGATAAAAGTAATCATTATATCTTACAAACAAGTGTGAGTATAAATATACGAATGTACTACTTTGACTATATGGGATACACCTTTTCAGAATCATAGTAAGCAAACGCCTTTTCCGAAACGAACGTTTAAGATTAGGGACATCCATGAAAATATTAATAAATTTAAAGTTACTTAATAAGGCACTTTCTTCTTCAACTATTAGCCACTGCCAATTCAGATTTCTTTTTTTTCCTATAAAATAAATTAAATAGACGAAATTTATACTCATTAAAACAAGCTCAAAAATCCAGTCATTATTAAACAAAAAGTAACTCATTAAAAATATTGAAAAAAACCTATTTAGCCTATGTAACACAAATTGTACATTGTTCTTTAACCATTGTTCAGTCCACTTCATTAAAATGTTATAAGCAGCAATCCCCACTATAAAAATAAGAAAGAGAAGATTTATATTAGTTGTGTGCAAAAATAGGGATAAAAAAACAGTTATGAAACTTACCAATTTAATAACATCAATAACAAAACTATATATAAGTGATTTAATAAAATACGGCTTTAATCCCCATTCTAATGGCAACAAAAAGATTATATCTGCCCTTTTAACAAAAGTACGGACTTTTGTCTGTTTTAAAATGAAGGTTACAAATAGTGATAAGATTACTTCAACAGATATTTGAGGAGGTATCCACTGAAGAAATAAATGAAAATAATAAATAAAGATACTACTAATGATCAGAAAAAAATAAACAACATTCGCACCAATTATTGAATAGTACCTGATCATTTTTCTATAAAATTCCTGAACCCTTAAACCCCATAATGTTTTTCTATCCATTAATACACCCATACCTTTATTGAATAATATCCCAATCTTTTATTAAAGTTAACATAAATATCCATTTCCCTTTCTACATAAAGATACCACAAACGACCGTTTATGGTACCAATAAATATGTTAAAAAAAACAACCTATTTCTATTAATTTATAGAACCAAAACTCATTCCTAAAATCAAAGTAACATTTTTAATATCTAATACCGTTTTTGGTGCTAATATAGGGTTATAAACTACTTTTGCAGGTGATGAATGGTGATATTTGGTTATGCACGTGTAAGTACGGAGGAACAAAACTTAGATATGCAAGTTGATGCCCTTACAAAATTTGGAGCAGAAAAAATTTATAAAGAAAAATTGACCGGAGCTAGAAAAGATAGACCCCAACTAGAAGAACTTCTTAAAGTCTTACGCAGTGGCGACAAAATTGTTGTATATAAACTTGATCGTATTTCGCGTTCTACAAAACATCTAATTGAACTTAGTGAATTATTCAATGATATGGACGTAGATTTTGTCTCTATTAATGACAGTATTGATACTTCAACTGCAATGGGGAAGTTTTTCTTTCGTACAATGGCAAATATTGCAGAGTTAGAACGAGATATTATTAGTGAGAGGACAAAATCAGGGCTTCAAGCAGCAAGATCCAGAGGAAGGAAAGGTGGCAGACCATCGAAGAAAAGGGACAAAGTTGAAATTGCGATAAAAATGTATAAAAGTAAGGATTATACAATCAACGAAATTACAGAAGCAACGGGACTCAGCAAAACTTCACTGTATAGATATTTAGACAAAGTAAATTAGACTCATACAAAAAATATTTATAAGGATTGATTTAACTTGAGTGTGAAAGAACTGCTGACACCAGAACAGCGAAAGGAAATTTTAAACCTTAATAATTAATCGGAATATGAATTTACTTCTTATTACAGTCTATCGGACTATGATATTGATGTTATAAATCGTCATAGAAGAGATCATAATCGATTGGGGTTCGCACTTCAATTATGCATTCTTAGAAACCCCGGCTGCACGTTAATTAATATATTAGAAATACCCGATAACCTTATTAAATATGTAGCTAATCAAATTAATGTAGATCCTGAGGTTTACTCTTCATATGCTCAACGTGATACAACAAGGCGTGAGCATTTAGAAGAAATACGTCAAGTATATGGATATAGAAACTTTAATAACAGTGATTATCGGACAATTTCTAATGTTCTTTTAAAGTCCGCATTGGAAAATGGAAATTCAATGTATCTAGTACGTACTGCAATCGATTTATTAAGAAAGGAAAAAATAATCCTTCCTGCAATACCAACAATTGAGAGGATGGTTTGGCTAACAAGAACGCGTGCAGAGAAAAAATTATATGCCATACAAATAATCTTTCTGAAAGACATAAGCGTGAACTAGAAAAGTTGATCGATCTAACGGTAAATAATAATAAAACCCAATTAGCTTGGCTTCGGGAAATTCCAGGACAGTCGTCAACAGATTCTTTTTTAAAGGTCATAAAAAGATTAAAGTACATTAAAGAAATAAATATTGCAGCCGATACGGCATTAATACACCCCAATAGACTTTTACAATTGGCACGAATTTGGGCTAGGTATGAACCCCATTCTTTTAGAAGATTTAAAGAAGATAAAAGATATGCATTATTAGGTGCTCACTTAATCACTCTTTCCCAAGACTTAACTGACCATGCCATTGAAATTCATGATAGACAAATGATGGTGTTACAAGCAAAAGGCAGAAAAACTCAAGAGGAGATGCAAAAACAAAATGGAAAGTCAGTAAATGAAAAAGTTGTGCATTACGCAGATATAGGAACGGCTTTAATTAATGCCAAAGATGAAGGAATCGATCCCTATGTGGCACTAGAGCAAGTTATGCCTTGGGAGAAAATTGTAGAATCGATTGAAGAAGCTAAATTATTATCAAGACCAATGGATTATGATTATCTCGATTTAATAAAAACTCGATATAACTATTTAAGGAAATATACTCCAAGCCTGTTGGATTCTTTAGAGTTCAAATCTACTAAATCAGCAGAACCTTTAATGAAAGCACTAGATACCATACGAGAATTAAATGATTCTGGAAAAAGGAAAATCCCTGATGGCTCACCTTTAAGTTTTGTTCCTAAACGTTGGCAAAAACATGTTTTTGATGATGAAGGTAACATTAACCGTCAATATTATGAAATGGCTGCCTTAACTGAACTCAAAAACTATATCCGTTCTGGTGATGTTTGGGTTGAAGGTAGTCGATTACATAAGGATTTTGAAGAATATTTAGTGTCAAAAGATGATTGGGGAAAAGCAAAGATTAAAGGGACTAATATAGCTGTTAATGTAAGTTTTGAACAGTATATACAGGAAAGATGTGAGACTTTAAATACTAAACTTCAATGGATTTCCAAAAATATTGATAAAGTTGAAAGTATCAACATTGAAAAACAAAAGATATATGTTGAGAGACTTCAAGCTGATACTCCTGAAGAAGCTAGAAATTTCAGCTTATCGCTTTATAATATGCTTCCAAGAGTTAAACTCACTGATTTATTAATGGAGGTAGCTGAATGGACTGGATTTGAGGAATCATTTGTTCACGCTTCCTCAAATCAATCACCTAAAGGTGAAGAAAAGTCTATTGTGATGGCTTCGTTAATGGCGATGGGGACAAATATTGGATTAACTAAAATGGCCGAAGCAACTCCTGATATTTCATATCGCCAAATGGCCAATGTTATGCAATGGAGATTACATGAAGACGCTATGACTCGTGCTCAAGCTACACTGGTAAATTATCAGCACCGTCTATCATTAGCTTCATATTGGGGAGATGGGACAGCATCATCTTCAGACGGTATGCGTGTCCCTGTCGGAGTATCATCATTACATGCAGATTCAAATCCTCATTATGGAACTGGAAAAGGTACAACAATTTATCGTTTTACAAGTGATCAGTTTTCTTCCTTTTATGCAAAAGTTATTAATACAAATGCAAGGGATGCTGTACATGTGATAGATGGATTATTACATCATGAATCTGACCTTACAATTGAAGAGCATTACACTGATACAGCCGGATACACGGATCAAGTTTTCGGATTGAGTCATTTGTTAGGATTTCGTTTTGCGCCAAGGCTAAGAGATATAAGTGACGCTAAATTATATACCATTTCTTCTTCTAATGATTTTCCAAACATAAAAGGTATACTTCGAGGTAAGATTAACACAAACGTTATTAAAGAGAATTTTGATGATATATTAAGGCTGGCACATTCAATTCGAGAAGGAAAAGTTTCTGGTTCATTAATTATGGGGAAATTAGGTTCTTATGCAAGACAAAATAAAATAGCTACAGCCCTTCGAGAGGTTGGAAGAATTGAAAAGACTATTTTTATTCTTGACTATATAACAAATGAAACATTAAGAAGAAGGATACATCGTGGACTAAATAAAGGAGAAGCCATGAATGGATTGGCTAGAGCTTTATTTTTTGGTAAACGTGGTGAATTCAGAGAACGCGGCATACAAGATCAACTTCAAAGAGCTAGCGCATTAAATATATTAATCAATGCAATAAGCGTATGGAATACTGTGTATTTAAGTGAAGTAACAAAGGAATTTAGGAAAAAAAATGTCCTAAAAGAAGAATTACTTCCACACATTTCACCTTTAGGATGGGAACATATTAATTTCCTTGGAGAATATAAATTTGATTCAAATAGATTACCAGCTAATTCATTAAGACCCTTAAATAAAAACTAATCCATAATATAAGCCATATCCCTTAGCGTATAGGTATTTGGCTTTTTTTATGTCGAATTTTGCTTAACGTACAAAATTTCCGAAATGTTGGCTGTACCCCTTATATAAGAAAAGCTGCCTGGTTTGGCAGCTAATCTATAACATAAGCACCCTTTACTTTAAGTACATTTTTTCACAATCTAAAACAATGTTTCATCTATTATTTGGCGTAAAATCCTTTTGCTTTCTGAGTCTTTTTGTCGTGGTGTCCGACCGATTTGTTCATAGACCATTTTTTCTTCCAAAAGTTGTTTTGGATGCAATACGTGAGCTGATATTCCGTTCAAAAAAAGTGTTTGTGGAAGCAGAGAGTCTGGTCTCCATATCCATTCAGGTAAGCCATTCATTATAAGCTCTCCATCAGCTAAACGGGTTATATAGCAAAATGAAATTTCTACATTTTCCTTGCGAAAATCAGACTGCCTATCACGAAATTCTTCTTTAACAGATGTCTTCTCATATCCAGATTTTACAAGTTCATCTTCTAAATGTTCCCGATTTTTTATCCACGTTACTAAATCAATATCGTCATGTGGACGAGTCATCCTTCCAAGTAAAAAATCAATTGCCCATCCACCACGCAACCAAAATTCAATTCCATTTATCTCAGAAATGGTACTTATTTCAGCCAATACTTTAAATTGCGACTCAGTTTGTCCATTGAAGATTCGATTTGTCATTTAATCCTCCCACTCTTTTTCTGCCCACTTATGGTCTGACTAAGAACATTTCTTATTCAACAAATCTGCCCCGTTTATAGATTAAGAAAAACCGCCAGGCCATGACAGCAGATATCAAACACAATCATCACCAATATTACAATAAAACATCACATCCACCCTATGCCAACTTCATCATCATGACAAAATTCAATGACATATCTTAGTGAAGGGCAATAAATCCATTGGTCTGGTCCTATATACATAACACCTTCAATACATTCAAGTATGGTTAACAAAGTTGTCTTAACAACAGGATATTGATATTCCCCAACCATCAAGTAAACAGGAACTGTCGTATCCATTGATTGATTCAATAAAATAGTAGGGATGCTTGAAGTTTCTTTTGTTGGAATAATAAGTTTATTGTTTACCTTTTCCCAATCAATTCTTCCCCAAGATGCAATTGGAAAACAGTCCGTCATATCTCTTTCAATCTTGTCACTTTGGATTTCATCTAATATTTCAACATTATTCTTTCCGGGAAACAGTGCTAACATCTCCACAATTCTCTTCTCTCTTTGCTCTTTTTCCTCCTTTTGCTTTCTTGCTTGGATTAAAAACTCTAATCGTTTTTTTCTATCTTCTCTCCCCACAGGATAATGCTCCTTTACACCGATTGTCTGTAATTTGTATTAAGTTTCTTTTTTGCCTGCCCCGTTTGTCATATAAGAAAAGCTGCCTGGATTGGCAGCTGATCTATAACATAAGCACCCTATTGTTTAAGTGCATTTCTTCAAAATATTAGACAGTTTTACTTGAGTTCATTGAATATAGTATTTAAATTTCTCTTATATCCATCAATACCTGTCCAAGTTGAATATTCTTCAGGTGTTTCTAAAGCTAAAATTTGTTCAAATTGTTGCCCTCTCTCCAAAGCCAGACTTACCCTATCATTAAGGTGCTGCAAATAGTTTAACATTACATCTATTTGTCTATTTGTTACTAAGTTACCGTGACCTGGAACGATTCTTTGAATATCCAACTTAGAGATTTTTATTAAGTTATCAATAAATTCTTGAGAATTGTAAATAGGAGGATGTAGATTCTCTAATACGATGTCACCCATAAATGCGATTTTCTCTTCAGGTAAATATAGAAATGCGTCACTAGGAGTATGTCCTCCCCCATAACAATAAAACTCAACATTTCGAGTATTACCGTGAATAACAAACTTATTTTCAAAAGTCACATTAGGAAGTACAATATGAAGTTCAGGAATTGACTCGTAGACTTTTGTCATTTCCTTTAATTGATTTTTAATGCTAATTTGTAAAACTGGATTACGCTCAAGCTCCAGTCTCTCCTCCAATTGATTTAAATATTGTTTCATTTCTTCCATCTCTTTGTGTGGATCAAGAATAATATTTTTATGTTCGTGCAAATCCCTTGTTTTTAGTGTTGAGATGATTGTAACGTCTTCGAAAATTTGATTTCCAAAAGTGTGATCTCCGTGATAATGGCTGTTAAAAACAAATTTAATTTCTTTTTGTGTAATGTCTTCTGCTGCTTTTCGTAATTCTCTTGCAGCATTGGGGGTAGTAAAGGTATCAAAAACAACCACTTCATTACCAATATCAATAAATCCCGAATTCCCCATTGCACCTTCACCTTTTCGGGCAATCGCTGCATATACACCTTCAGAAAGTTCTTCCAGCGAGAAATAAGAGGTTTTAATTTTACTGTTTGGCATTCTTTGTCACCTCTAAATGTTTATTTGTGGAATATGTAAAGCAATTACATAATAATTCTCACTTTCTTAGATATTTCCTTCTTTAGCTAAACTGCCCTTTTTATAAAAATTAAAAAGCTGTATCATTTGGTAGCTGATCTGGAATTATAAGCACCCTTTAACTGGACAGTAGAAGTATCAAGCTAAGCTCGTTTATTCCTTTCTTTTGGCAACGATATAAGCCTCTACAAATCCAATGATAGCAACAAAAGAGTAACCTATTTTTGTGTCCATCAAATTACTTTGTAGTGCCAAATAACTAAAGATAAGACCTATCGTCACTAGCAGCGAACAAATGATTTTTTTCTCGTACTCATAAACGATTTCCTCTCCATATACCTACTTAAGTTTATCAAACCCTTGATAATAATTAGTAAGCCAAAGGCTCACTTTATAGTGTTAATTAACCTGCCCCGTTTGTTATATAAGAAAAGCTGCCTGGTTTGGCAGCTGATCTATAGCATAAGCACCCGGTAGTTTAAGTACTTTTCTTCACAAACTTTCCTTTTACCAACAAAAAAACGCCCCTAGTCGACCCTCGTTTTAGTTAAATAATCACCAAAGATAATCCCGTTATCCCCTATTATGGTATATCCTGATTGAAAACCTATTGACTTTTATGTTATCAAAATGAGAATATAATCATAAAGATAATGTTAGGGAGTGATTATCCACATGGATATTAGTATTAAGGAAATAATGGACTGCATAGTTAACCCTGTTAAAAGTCAAATCATTCTTTCTATCCAAAAAAAAGGTGAATGTACAGCAAAAGATTTATTATCGACACACAACGATATCCCACAAGCTACGCTCTATCGCACATTAAATCGTTTGGTGGATAGTGGAATTTTAAAGATTGTTGCAGAAAATAAAGTCCGCGCTGTAACGGAGAAGGTTTACGCATTGAATGAGAGCTTTTTGAATGTCAACCAATCTATCATTGAGCAAAACAATGGTGAAGCATACTTTAAAATGTTTACGAACTTTATCATTGTATTGATGAAAGAGTTTCAAAATTACGCTGAAAAACCCTCTATAAATATTGTTAAGGATGTGTCGGGTTTCAGCGCAGTACCTATCTATGCAACTGGTGAAGAAATGTTAGAGATCGGAAATAAGTTAAAAGAAATAATTGCTCCTTATCAAACAAGAAACACATCGGTCAAGGAACAAAATATGCGTATTCTTGCAACTATTATTACACCCCCAAACGATAAATAAATGAGAGGTGATTGGTATGAAAACAAACAATAAAAGGAGAAATCTTCGTATGTCAATCATTAGTATTATAGGAATAATGGTACTTTGTATAGGGATTATAGCCTTACGGTTGGTATATTTGTCCAGTGCCACAAAGGGCGATTCAATCGCCAAATATGATAGCCCCAAAAGCGCACTTCTGGTATTAGATATCCAAAATGACACCTTGGGAATATCCGAATACGGCAACACTAAACCGTTAATGGCTAACATCAATTCAGCTATCGAATACGCAAATGGAGCTAACATGGAGATTATTTACACAAAGCAAGAGTTTACTGAAAACCCTTTGAATTCATTGATTTCTGGTGGTATGTATCAGGCAGATAGTGATGGAGCTGACTTATATAATAAATTATCCGTTCAATCGGATAACGTTTTTAGCAAGCTCCGCACTGATGCTTTTTCTGAGGAACATTTTGAAAATCATCTCATAAAAAATGAAATTAATACCCTTTACATTGTTGGTGCAGATGCCAGTTCTTGTGTTTACAAGACAGCTTTGGGCGGAATAAACAGGGGTTATCGAGTAGTTATTTTGGAGGATTCCATATTTTCGGTAAAAAGAGATATGCTGAATACAATGCTTGAGAAATATCAGACTAAAGGTATCGAGATAACTAATATTAAGGACTTTATTCAAACACAAGCAATCGATTTATGATAGTTCAAGGAGATTCATTCCTATCAACTTAGAAACAGCTGTACTACTCATTTATTGGACAATGGATCTCCTAATACATAATAATAACCTCTAGTCACGTTGATTGCTAATTGAACTAAACTGCCCCTTTTATGGTATAAGAAAAGCTGCCTGGTGTGGCAGCTGATCTGGAATATAAGCACCCGTCAGCACAATTTTTCAATTGGTGCCTTTTAAAACATCTCTTAATTGTAATGGAGATTTTGTGCCTTGATGGAAATATAATTGCCATCTACCATCTATAAGTTTCCATATGGAACTACGAAGTGTATTCCGATTTCTAGTTTTATCCACTACAAAATAAGTGGATAAAACTACGTCTGACGATAACGGATATATCTCGTGATTATGGAGTGACATTTCAGTTAGCACAACACCAGATTCCAGACATTCCTTTTTATCAAACATATAACCAGAACTACCTATTTCAAAGAAATCATCTGCAAGTAATTTATCTAGCTCTTCACGGTTTGTACGAACTTCAAGTCCTGTGTGTCTTTCTTCCAATTCTTTTATAAGTTTCTTTAAGTTCACATCCATATCTCCATCCCCCATATATTTTTTACTTTAATTTCGACCGGAATCTTCAACAAATCTGCCCCTATATAGTCGAATAATACGGCCACCTTGTCTGCCAGATACTTAGTAACCCGGCCCTTATTATATACTGTCAAAAATGCACACTGAAGCCATTGAATTTATGTATGCCCGTTCCGAATTTATCAAGCTGATTTCCCCTGAGATATTCTACTGCAGCTTTTACTTCCTTTAGAATATCTGGTTTCAACCCTAAAGTGTTATGTGATCCAAAAATCATAGAAACATTTGATATACCGGCTATTCTGTCTAATGAGTTCACTAAATCAACAGGGCTTGTTGAAGGGTAAAAAGCATATATTGGAGTTTCATCATATAGTAGATCTCCAGTAAATAAGTACCCATACCTTTCATCAAGAATGGTTATATGACCAGGAGAATGCCCAGGGGTATGATAGATGAACAACCTTCTATCACCCAATTCAATAACATCTCCATCACTTAGCATACCTGTCGGTTCCCCCTGAAATGGCTGGTATGTATCAGGATTAAATGTATTAGGTGTAGGGATGGTTATATCTCTACTAATATCCTTTCTTATTCTCTCTAAAGACAATCCTTTAATTCCATTCACTAACCAATCTGTATCGCCTTCATGAACAAAGATCCTCTCGAATTCTCCATGACTTCCTATATGATCCGTATGTACATGAGTTGTAATAACGTTAATTGGCAAGGTAGTTAATTGGTCAGTAATTCGTTTTATATTATCAATTCCAAGACCTGTATCAATTAAAACTGCCTCTTCACTACCCACTAACAAAAAAGAATGTACTTTTTCCCAATGGCCGTATTCACTTATTGCAAACGTTTTGTCGTCTATCTGCTGTACAGTAAACCAGAGATCACTAATCATAAAAAGCCCCCTTAGAATGTTCTGTAATTATCTTCTGCAAACCAACCTAAGTTTCCTTTTACAACTATGCCCTAATTAAACAAACCTGCCCCTTTTATCAAATAAGAAAAGCTGCCTGGTGTAGCAGCTTTACTGTAAGTAACACTGAAATCAAATATCACAGTTATCAAGGTCAATTTGGTACTCTTTTGGAATGTAATTTAACATTTTTATTGTACTATTGATTCTATTATCATTAGTTATTACAGTGAATCCAACTTCATGTATATCAACGAACGTTGCTACCTTTTTCCAATCAAGATTAGGGAACTCTGTTGGATGAATCCATTCCACATTTGGCCATAAATCATCATAATGGATACCATTACCTTCAAACAAAAACGAGCCAACCCCATTACAAGCAGACCACTCACAATATCCCGTTATTAGTTTTAATTGAGCATTTGTTTCTACTTTGAGAGTCATCCATTCACTTTTTTTATTTATTTGATATTCAATATTAAGCAGTTTCATTTGTCCTATTTCCTCATCATCTATGAACATCATTGGTAAAACCAAGTATAAAGGAAATTTAAGTGTAGCTTTTATGAAATTGTTAGTAAAACCTTCAAAATCTCTTAACATAACTCCAATACTTAACACTGTGAAATCTTTCTTATTAAACTTAATCGAGTTAATCAAGCTTATATGACTATTTTGAATGAAGACTGACATTTATAATCACTTCCTATCGTTAACATCTTTCATAATAGAACTGTTAGTACTCAATAATCCTGCCCCTTTTGTTATATAAGATAAGCCGCCTGAATCGGCAGCTGTTCTGGAATATAAGCACTTGTTTGTTGAAGAGTAACTAAACAGTTTGAGGTTTAGTTTAAATTTTGTTCACTTTAGGAATTTGTTTTCATTTTATTCTTATTCTTATCGTCTCCTTGATCTTCATCTACTACAACAATTCTTTGTTCTTCGTGAAATTCAACTTGAGATTGTCCAGTAATTTCATCAAGTGGAGTGTAAAAAGGAGTTAAAGTTTTCTTCTTAACAAACGCTTTATAAAAGAGAATTAGGACGAAAGAAAATAAAATAGCTGGTAACCCTGCAACCATAAGAAGCATTAAAACCATCCATATCCCCCTTTCTTTCATTCCTCTTAAGACTTACGAATAAAAACCGATATAGTTTCAATGATTCTAACTTATATGTTTTAAAACAAATCTTGACGAAGCATTGCTGGAGAAGTCCAATGAGGACATTTCAGAAATGAAGAATGAATTTATATATATTAAATAATCCTGCCCCGTTTATTGAAAAATAAAAGGTGCCTCAATTTATCCTGGACAAATAGAATCCTTTAATTGATCTAGTGAATCGTATATAGCTAAGTATATTGATGGAAATTCGTCCCACTCGGCATTACTGATTTGATGAATGCGATATCTTTTTTGTTAACGTTGGGTGCAAAAAACTCATTCCCCCAATGTTCGGAATGAAAAATGGTAGTGGCATTATTCATTAAAAAAATTGAGAACCACTTTATCTTCCCCTCTACATTTACATTATTAATTAATAAATAATCTACAACATCCGGTGTTAAATTTCCCTTGAATAAAGTAAGGTTGTACTCCTTCGATATTTCGAATGATCCTTTTAATATAGTTTGCATTTCTTTCACAATACCCTTTTCCTCATTCCAACAATGAATTTCAATAGTATTTGATTGCACTAAGAAATACTTCATCAAAGGTACCCAGTAATCAGCTTTTTCATAAACAGGTAAACTAAAATACAGTTGGTAATTCATCTAATCCCTCATTTAGTTTAAGAAAATTCCGATTTTTATTTTTCCACTTCTTCAATAACTGATATTATAAGTAATTTATTCAATTTCTTGTTCAGCTAACCTGCATCGTTAGTCGAAGAAGCAAGAAGTTCTAGACGCTTTACCTTTGATTTTTAGTCTATAGTTCTAATTCTAGAATCAAGAATTTCTTCTCTCTACTCACATACTCCGTAAGAAGGTCAAACACATTTCTTTCTTCATGAGATATGTATAGATTATCGGCCAAACTCGAAATCTCTTCTGCCATATTCTCATAATCGGGACCATGTAGTTTCGAAAAACTATTAATATTGTACAATCCTTGATTATTTACGTTCTTTCTTAAATCACTTGTTGATATATAATATTTTTTCAATACCGATTCTATCTTATCTAGGATTTTGTAGTCCTCTATCGCTTGGATTTTTTCAAAGGTTTTAATTGTATCTTTAAAATATAAACCAGTTGAATTTTCTAAAAAACCTAATATCCCTTGCATTGTAACTTCAGTGTCAAAATCAATTAATAAAATAATATCTCTAATAATAACGGGAAGATTGTAGAATGTATCTGGATCTCTAATGTTCAAGTTATCGTTGCTATATAAATTTGTTGCAATTATCTCTACTATTTCTTCAGAAGACTTTGTTTTAATATCATTTAAGGAGATAAGACTCTTTAAAAACATATGTCGCTCAATCATTTATCCTCCTAATTAAGAAAACACTAGATTTTTACTCTTCAACTATCCTGCTCCGTTTGTTGATGAATTTCCGTAAAAATCCTTCTTGGTCAACAAACCCGGTAGTTGAATATCATTCATACATTCTTGAAGCAAATAGTATGTCAGCAATGGTCTTCCAAGACGGTTGCTCAGGAACAGGTTGATTTGTATTCAAATAATAGCCGTCCATATCCTTAACCCAATCTTCCATAGCTTCTAAATAATCTTCAAGTGTTATATTCTCCCACTCTGCCCTATTAGTTTGTAAATCCGTTCTCAAGTGTTTTATAAATTTGATTAAATCTTCTCGACTCTTTACTTTGTCTACTTTTTCATATAATTCCATCTATAAACCACCTTTTAATATTAAATTTCTTCATAAGGTTAGGCTTACCCTTCTTCAACTAAACTGCCCCTTTTGTGGAATAGAAAAACTACCAATTTTCCCGGATAATCATATATGTACAATCAATAATTATTTCCAGTTGATGTTTGTTCAAATACCTTCCAATGCCCGTTCATAACCGAGGAATGATAGTTCATCACTATAAAATTTTTAATTTCGTCATTACCATCTTTAGCCTGAATGAAATAGGTATCTGAACCCCGATAGTCCAACTTAATTACTTTAAGGCCTTGAAAGGTTTTATCTTCAGAAATAAATTGTGTAAGAACCTTTTCTTCATTTAACTCGTTATAAAGGTTATAGGGGCCAAGAATAGATAGTATTAGTATGAGAAAGAAGACAACGCCTAAAAATATTAGTAGCTTTTTTATATCAATCTCTCCTTTATAATAACAGTGCTTGTTTCACTAACCCGCCCCGTTAGCATAAGTAAATCTTTTCATAAACTCTGATATATATTTCTAATATTACTTTAACATATATTCCCAATAACCTTCGTAATTGCAACATAATGCACTCACTAAAATTTTCGCACAAAACTCATTACATACTATGATTTGATATGTGAATTGGGAAAAAGTGAATGACTTAAACTCGCAAATATATTGGTATATCAATAAAAACCCACTGTGAATGATATTGTGAATTCATGTGGGTTTTCCTATGTGTTATATCATGTTTGCACTCCTGGACTAAACCCGTTATCACATTTGGAGGGCGTTATTTTTTTTGCCCAAAAGCAAAATTTGTGCATGCCCGAATTAAAATACTTTATTTGCCTTATGGTTGGCTGTATACTTAACACAAATTATCTGTGTTAAACGTCTGCATATTTTCAGTCTGGCAAAGATCAGGGGGCTTATCATGCAAGAGGCAATTATCGGCAGCATTCTTTCTGCCATGGCAACAGGGGCCGGAGCGATTCCGATCCTTTTTTTCAAAAGCGTCACACACAAGTGGCGGGATGTGCTATTGGCCTATACGGCAGGCATCATGATGGCGGCGTCCACCTTCAGTTTGATACCGCAGGCGCTTGAATCCTCCAATATGATTGTTCTGACCATCGGTCTCCTCCTGGGGACGTTTGTGCTGAACTTTCTGGAAAAGCATACACCGCATATCGATCTGGAGCATACCAAGCTGAATATGAAACTGGAGCAAAAGGCCGTGCTGATTGTCGCAGCCATTACACTCCACAATCTGCCCGAGGGCCTGTCGGTCGGTGTCAGCTATGCATCTGACGGCGGTGAGCTTGGTCCGCTGATCGCATTTGCCATCGGCCTGCAGAATGCGCCGGAAGGATTTCTGGTCGCTCTTTTTCTCGTCAATCAGAATATTTCCAGATGGAAGGCTTTGGCCGTTGCCACACTGACCGGGATGGTAGAGATCGTGACAGCCATTATCGGATACTTCCTTTCCCGCAATATTGAGGGACTTGTTCCTTATGGGCTGAGCTTTGCAGCCGGCGCGATGCTGTTCATCATCTACAAGGAATTAATACCGGAAAGCCATGGGGATGGAAACGAACGGTTCTCGACCTATTCCTTCATCCTTGGCCTTGTGACCATGCTCGTCATGATCAACAGCTTCGGCAGCTAGAATTATTTCCAGATATTTCTGCGGTTTAAATGTTTTAACCTTGTACACCCGGGTATATGTATAATGCAAAGCCAATAACAAACAGAAGGGACTGGTAAACGATGAAAAGGTTAACAGCGACTTCACCGTTAGACATTGGCGATGCAAAAGGCACGGATTTTGCAAGGAGGACAAAAGGCACTACAGTATATAACCGATATACTTAGAACCGATTTCCCCCATGTACTTTGAAGTGCTGAGAAAAAAGGCAGGCTGGATGGCCTGCCTTTTTTATTTTTGTAAAAAAACAACCAGAAAAGCTGGCCTCCCTCCCGGAATGCCAGCTTTTTTTATGATATTTTATTATTTTTTTTCTGCCAGCCAAGCTGCAACATTGTCAGCCTTCTCGCCTTCAATCAGGTTAGCCGGCATTCCGCCGCCGCCTTCTTCAATCTTAGTGCGGATTTCTTCTTCACTTAAATCACTTCCAACATTCTCCAGGGCAGGACCAGCTCCGCCGCTGAGATCACCGCCATGGCAGGATGCGCAGCTCTGCTGGAAGGTTTCCTCTGCAGCTGCCGTATCTACCTCACCGCCGCCTCCATTGCTTTCGCCGCCGCTGCTTTCTTCCCCGCCGCCGCAGGCTGCCAAGCTGAGTACAAGACCGGAAACAACCATCGCTCTTTTTAACATTCTATCTCCCTCTTTCTTTCTGCTGATTACATATAACAGTTCCACTTTGACTTTTAAGCTAAACCTGAATTTTTAAGGTGACATCCTTGGCTTAAAAACCCGCGGCACTTCTTTCTCCAAAAATGTAATTGTTATCCCAGTTATTTAGGACTAAAGTATCAATTCAAAAAAGAATCCTGCATTCTATGTTTAGTAGAAAAACAAGAGTGGAAGCTTGATAGAGTATTTTCTTTCCTATTTAATATATTTTTTTCAAGAAGGAGGAACAATTATGGCTGACCAATCGACTGGTTCAAAAATGTCGAGACGTAAATTCATACGCAATTCCAGCTATGTTGCAGGTGGATTGGTTGGTGGCGGGCTGCTCGGGGGACTGATCGGATCCAGGATGAACGGTTCTGAACAGGCGTCCAGCTCCAACTCTGAAGGACACAGCTCGTCCAATTCACATCAGCAGGCACCGCTTTATTTTACAAACCCGCAGAAATTCGAAGTGCTGCAGCAGGCAGTCGAGCGCATTTATCCACAGGACGAAACCGGTCCTGGCGCAATCGAACTCGGGGTGCCCTTTTTCATCGACCATCAGCTGGCAGGTGCGTGGGGCAATAATGCACGGGAGTATATGCAGGGCCCATTTTTCCCAGGCTCCAATTTCCAGGGCTATCAATCGCCTCTTAAGAGGAATGAAATGTTTGATACCGGGATTGACCGGATTGAATCCTACAGCCAGGAGAAGTTCACGAAGGGCTTCGCCGATCTGGAAGGAGATCAGCAGGATGAGATTCTGAAAGATTTTGAGGCTGATAAAGTTAAAATACGCGGCGTGTCTTCCAAGACCTTTTTCAATCAGCTCAGGGCCGCAACGATAGAAGGAGTCTATGCGGATCCGGCTTACAGCGGAAACATCGGCATGGAAGGCTGGAAGATGAAGGACTTCCCGGGGCATCAGATGAGCTACATAGACAAAATCGAATCAGACGAATTTATGGAAATCGAACCAAAAGCACTTCATTCTTATACAAACTAGATAGAAATCGGGGGATATCATGGCAAAAACTTTACCAAAGACAGATGTAGTGGTAGTCGGAGTAGGATGGGCAGGCGGCATCATTTCCGCCGAGCTCGCTAAACAGGGCATGAAGGTTGTCGGGCTTGAACGCGGTAAGGAAAGGGGCGTCAAGGACTATTATGTTGTCCACGATGAGCTGCGCTACGCGATCCGCTACGAATTGATGCAGGATTTATCAAAAGAAACACTCACTTTCCGAAACACTGCAAAGGAACGGGCTTTGCCGATGCGCCAGCTTGGATCGTTCCTGCTTGGGGAGGGGCTTGGCGGTTCAGGTGTGCACTGGAATGGCCATACCTTCCGTTTCCTGCCTTATGATTTTGAAATCAAGTCACAAACGGTGGCAAAGTACGGCGAAAACAAAATAAAGGGCCTCCAGGTACAGGACTGGGGCATCACCTATGATGAACTTGAACCATATTACGATACTTTTGAAAAAACAGCCGGCATCGGCGGCGAGGAAAATCCGTTCGGCGGCAAAAGGTCCAATCCCTATCCAAACCCGCCAATGAAGGAAACGCCTCTCACCAAGCGCTTCAAGGATGCGGCTAAGAACCTGGGAATGAAGCCTTACCACATGCCTTCTGCCAACATGAGCCAGGCTTATGAGAACCAATATGGCGCCAAAATGGCAGCCTGCCAGTACTGTGCTTTCTGCGAGCGCTTCGGCTGTGAATATGGCGCAAAAGCGGATCCAACAGTTTCAGTCATCCCTTATGCAAAGGATACTGGAAACTTCGAGCTCCGCACCTATTCCAATGTAACCGAGGTCCTTCATGACGGAACGAAGGCAACCGGAGTCAGATATGTCGATGTGCTGACAAAGGAAGAATTCATCCAGCCAGCAGACATCGTCGTTCTGACAAGCTATGTCATGAATAATGCACGCCTGCTGCTGTCTTCAAACCTTGGCAGACCTTATAATCCGGAAACCGGACAGGGCGTCATCGGGAAAAATTACTGCTATCAGATTCTGCCGGGCTCAACCGGATTCTTTGATGAAGAGCAGTTCAATACATTCATGGGAGCAGGTGCACTCGGTGCCTCTGTCGATGATTATAACGGAGACAATTTCGACCATTCTGAAGTCGACTTTATCCATGGGGGCTCCATTTCCCTGAATCAATCAGGAAAGCGCCCGATCCAGACAAATCCGGTGCCGCAGGATACGCCAAGATGGGGTAAAGAATTCAAGCAGCAGTCTGTTAAATATTATACACGCCACCTGAATATCGGGACCCAGGGTGCATCCATGCCGACACAGTACAATTATCTTGATCTTGATCCATCCTACAAAGATGCATTCGGGCTTCCGCTATTGAGGCTGACGTATGACTTCACCCAGCAGGACAAGAATTTGTATAACTATATCGGCAAGATCACCGACAATATCATGAAGGAAATGGGCGCAAACCTGGTCAATGACCGCAGTCCGCTTGAGCATTATGATATCGTCCCTTACCAGACCACACATAACACTGGCGGTGTCATCATGGGGGCTGAACCGGAAACGTCAGCAGTGAACAATTATCTGCAGATGTGGGATGCAGAGAACGTCTTTGTAGTCGGAGCATCTGCATTTGCCCATAATGGCGGCTACAATCCTACCGGGACTGTCGGCGCATTTGCCTACCGTGCCGCAGAAGGCATCATCAAATACAGCAAACAAGGCGGAGCCCTTGTATAAATGAAAAGGAGTGAAAAGAAATGGGATTCACTAATATCGGCATTCCCGGCTTAATCATCATTCTCGTCATCACCCTGATCATCTTTGGACCGAAAAAACTGCCTGAAATCGGTTCAGCCTTCGGGAAGACTTTATCCGAGTTCAAGAAATCAGCCAACAGCCTGATGAATGATGACGATGAAGAAGACACAGCAAAAAAAGCGGATCTGTCCAAGGATAAGAACCAGCAGATCTAACAGCAGGGAGGGATTACAATGAAAACCGATGAGCAAACACTTGTTGAACATATAACCGATCTCAGGAAAGCAATCATCCGGTCACTGATCTTTTTTCTAGCCTGCTTTATCTTGTCGTTCGTGTTCATTAACAAGCTGCTCCCCCTCCTTTCCCAGGAATATAAGCTGGTCATGCTGGGGCCGCTGGATGTGGTGAGGCTGTACACCGGGATTGCCGGCTGCATCAGCCTCGGCCTCTCCCTCCCTTTCATCGCTTACCAGCTGTGGATCTTTGTGAAGCCGGCATTGACTGAGAAAGAAAGCAAAACCACAGTCATGTACCTTCCTGCCATCTTTTTAAGCTTCGCCGGAGGCATTGCATTCGGGTTTTACATCATCTTCCCTACCGTCTACCGGTTTCTGATCAATTTGGGCAATCATCATTTTGATATGATGATCACAGCGAGGGAATATTTTTCATTCATGATGATGTCCACCATTCCATTCGGCTTCCTGTTCGAGGTACCGCTGATGCTGATGTTCCTGACAACCATCA
This sequence comes from Cytobacillus sp. T106, assembly GCF_040492155.1. Lineage (NCBI taxonomy): Bacteria > Bacillati > Bacillota > Bacilli > Caryophanales > Bacillaceae > Cytobacillus > Cytobacillus sp. T106. The sequence goes on from NZ_JBEUMK010000009.1 coordinate 149,290, forward strand.
ATATCGTCACACCAAAGCAGTTAAGCTCGATGCGCAAGTATGCCTATATCGTACTTGCAGTCGTTTCTGCCTTGATCACACCGCCTGATCTGTTTTCGCAGATGATCGTCCTCATTCCGCTGATCGGATTATATGAAGTCGGCATCCTGCTGTCAAAGCTGTCATTCCGCAAAATCCTCAGGCAGGAAGCAGCACTGCAGGCAACAGAGGTTTAAAGCCTGCTAGTTTAAAAGACGAATGGGCGAGGTATTGAAGAATCATAGACTTCATCACACGGAGGGATCAGGAATGTCAGAACAAAACCATATGGTAAATGAGAATGGCGAACTGAACGAGAATAATATTGAGGATACTGTCAGCAGAATCTCAGAAGACAAGGCAGCGGATATCTTAAGCAGCTTTGACGAGTTCCGAGGCTACCTGGCGGAGCGGATCGAGCTTGGCAAGAAGATCGGTTTAAATGAAGAGCAGCTTGCCGCTACAGCAAAAAAGATCGCAGAGTATCTTGCTCAAAATGTCGACCCGCAAAACCGCGAAGAAAAGCTGCTGAAGGAATTATGGAAAGCCGGAAATGAGGAAGAAAAAGAGAAACTGTCACATCTGCTTTTGAAATTTGCGGATGGGGCTGCTTGATAGACCAGGAAATTGTTAGGACTGCTTAATAGATTAGGATAATATTTTGGATGGGGCTGCTTACTAGAAATGAATAAGGGACCCTTTTTGGTTCATTGACAGACAAAAGGAGGTGCGGAAGAGATTTTCCGGACCTCCTTTTTTAAGTCTGTTTGGATTAATTATTGGAAGTTGTAGCTTTTGCCCAACAATGTTCAAAGAGCCTGTTGATTGGAGTGCAAGGCACGTAGACTCCTGCGGGAAATAGCGGAAGAGTTGAGACCCCACAGGAGCTTGCTCCGAGGAGGCTCAACTCCGCCCCGCGGAAAGCGAAGTGCCTGGAACGGAAATCAACAGCCCCATCAAACCAGGATCCCCCTTAACGATAAAAAAGAGACAGTCTAAACTGCCCCTTCCTTCCCTTAATTAGGCTCCACATGAACATGGACATCGTAAACCCCGTGATCCTTCATCAGCACTTTTTCCACATGTGTGGCGATATCATGCGCTTCCCTGATATCCAGGGTTGAATTGACCAGGATGACTACATCCAATACTTCATTATTGCCGTAATTCCTTCCCTTGATTGCTTTAATGCCCTTTACACCGGGCACCTTCAGGATTTCGTCGCTGTATGTGAGGAGCAAATTTTCATCAAATCCGTCGGACAGGTCATGTGAGGCCTGTATGAATATATCCCAGGCAGTCTTGCAGATCAGCAGCCCGACAATGATGGCTGTTACGGTATCAAGCCAAGGCATCTTCAATTGCGAACCAAAAATCCCGATGGCCGTACCGATACTCACCCAGGCATCGGATAAATTATCCTTCGCCGCAGCCATGACCGCTTTGCTTTTTATTTTATCAGCCAGCCGCTTATTATACCGGTAGACAAAATACATGGCTAGCGCTGAAAAGATGCCTGTATAGGCCGCGATGATATCAGGCGGCGTTTCCTTCCCCCCATCAAAAATGGAAGCTGCTCCTTCTATTAACACCTGCAGTCCGACAGCAGCCATGATGAACGAAGCAACCATGGAGGCGATCGTCTCGCTCTTCCAATGGCCATAGCCATGATTCTGGTCAGGCGGCCGCTGCGATATCTTCAGTCCGATCAATACGGCGATAGATGCGATAATATCCGTTGTATTATTTAAACCGTCTGCCTTCAGGGCAGCCGAGTCACTTATATATCCTACTGCGAGCTTAAGGACCGAAAGGCATATGTAAGCGATGATGCTTATGATGGCCCCGCGCTCCCCAAGCTTCAGATCCTTATACTTTTGTTCTTCCATCCCGGACCTCCTTTTTAGCACTTGACTATAATAGCAGGCAGGAATCGGGTGGGTCTAGAGCAATCTTATTGTGTCCCCTTAACTAATTAAGAAGCAAGCAAGTAAGTTGGCTGGAGGAAAATTAACTGCGTGCAGAAAAAAAGCCGCCCAGTATACTGGGAGCTCCAGAAAACACACAAAGCCTTGCAGCCGCCTTGTGTGAGGTTAGTGTCTCTATCCTAACATCATCTTTACAAAAACATCTCGGAATTTTTAGAGCAGCAGCTCCAATTCTCCTTTATTTCCAGTGAAGCCAGCTTTTCTGTAGAGCGGCTCGCCGTCCTGGGAAGCATGGAGCCAAACCCTCTTGACTCCCCTGGCCCTGCATTCATCCAAACATTCCTGCAAAAGCCTCTTCCCAATGCCAAGTCCGCGGAATTCCGGCAGTGTATACATGTTCAGAATATAAGCTTCCACTCCTTTGATGTTCCCCGGATAAGGAGGCCTACGGAAAATAGCAATCCCGCTGGAGGCTGCCATTTTTCCTTCTCTCTCCGCGAGATAAGAGATAAATTCCCCGTTAGCTAAAGCTACTTGAAGATAATCCCTTGTTGCCTCGGAGAGTATGTCTTCCTCTTTAGGCGATGCCAGCTCACCCAGCTCTTTTAAGAGAAGAATCCTTAAATTTAAGATACTCTCAATATGCTCAGTTGAAGCCTTTATGATAACTTCCAATTCAACCCCTCCGCTTTCCCAGCTTCCTAAATTATCTTAATTAAAAGACTCTGCCATCTTGATCATCTGGGTTCGGCTGACTTCGCCAGGCGTCAATAATGGGATATATGTAATTTGATAGTGGATGCCTTCATCCTCCCAGTACAGAATCCTTTTATCGCCATCATCTGGAATAAATAAGCCTTCCAGGTCTCCGATTCGGACCTCTTCCTGCTTTAAACCTTCCTGGTACTCAAATTCTTCTTTTTTAATGACCAGCTCCACGGTGTTTTTGTTTTTATTCATAAAAGTCAATTCCACCTGACCAACACCGTCTGAATAGGTTTCCCATACTTTCATGTCAGGGAAAGGCATTCTTTCTGGCAGCTTGATTGCCATCGGCAGCTTATCCCGTTTTAGCTGCTTCGTTTCCTGAGTGTAGTCGTATGCATGCATATTTCCCCTTGCATACGTCCAGCCGCCGCCCGCTGCTGCCAATAAAAGAACAACAAGAACTAAAATTCCCCGTTTATTCAAGCTCCTATTCTCTCCTTCAATATAGACTTTTCCTATATTCTACCATTTCCTTTCTTCCTTTTGCTCTAATCTTGGCAAAAAAAAGAAGCAGCTCTTCCAGCTGCTCCTTCGTGTGCCGGTCATCCCCTGTCCCGCTGCCAGGGAAGGTCTGCACCATATTTATTTGCTCGCGCTTCGCTGTCTTTCCGGCGTTTTTTGCGGATTTCGAGGCGCTCCTTGGCTGATTCATGAAGACTTTTCTCTTCTTCTGTTTCCGGGACAACCTGCGGCACTGCAGTCGGCTTGCCCTGATCATCTATTGCGACAAAAGTCAGGAATGAGACGGCGCAGACATTCCTCTCTCCTGTGATCAGGTCCTCGGCAATGACCTTGATGAAGATTTCCATTGAAGATCTTCCTGTATAAGTGACGAAAGATTCCAGACAGACGGAATTGCTTTCATAGATCGGATGGAGGAAATCGACAGAGTCAGTAGAAGCTGTCAGCACATTCATCCTGGCATGGCGCATAGCCGAGATGGCTGCAACATCATCAATATAGGCCATCAGCCTGCCGCCAAATAAAGTTCCATAATTATTTGTATCCGGCGGGAGCACAATGCTCGTTTTTACGACAAAAGACTCCCGGCAAAATTTTTTATTTTCCATGATAGTACCCCTTTGCAAAAATAAACTTATGTATCCATCTTATCAGATTCCCTCTTTAGCGGCCCGGGAATCCTTTTCTTGTGTGAAGTTTTAATAAAAACTGGCTGCTTTTTATTAATATGGTTGAAAATTCCTTTTTGAATGCATATAATTTAATTAACCACTGTTCAATAAAATATATTCAGCAAAGGTGATCATCATGTCTCCAAGAAAATCTGCCCAGTCTGAGCTGACAAAAGAAGCAATCCTGGACGCCGCAAGAGAACTATTTGTATCACAAGGCTACAGCTCCGCCTCTATGAGGAAGGTGGCCCAGGCCCTGGACTGCAGCCATGGCGCCCTTTATTATCATTTTAAAAATAAAGCTGAGCTTTTCTACGGCATAGCGGAGCAAGGGTTTGAAAAATTAAATGCTCTGCTGAAGGAAATCATGGGCCGCACGGGGTTGTCCAATGAAGAAAAGCTGTTTGAAATCCTTCTCGGCTATATCCGTTTCGGATTGACCCATCAAAAGCATTACGAAGTGATGTTTCTGATCCGTGATGAAGAACTGGACTGCTATATGCAGGAAGCTCCTTATGAAAGCTACCGGCACTTTGCCGAAGCGGTTGCCGCCCTTCTTTCAAAGCCGCCTGCAGCCCAGCAAATCTGGTCCGCTTTTATCAGTCTGCACGGATTTGTCACCCACTTCAGCCGCTCAGAGGCTGAGTTTGAGGAAACACAAAATCTTGCCCGCACACATGCGTGCTTTATCATTGGCGGATTAGAGGCTACGGCTAAATCATAAAAAGAAATGGAATCCATTTCTTTTTTTTAAACGAGCAATTGAACACTGGTCAATAAATGAAAGGGAGAGAATTATTATGAAAACTGCATTAGTATTAGGCGCTGCCGGCGGAATGGGCTATTCCCTCACGGAAGCGCTGCTTAATAAGGGCTTTCATGTCATTGCTGCTTCAAGATCGCTTGAAAATCTGGAAAAACTGCGCAGAATTCCGGGGATGCTGCCTGATATCATCGCATGCGATGCCATGGACAGGGCTCAGGTAAAGAAGGCCGTTTCCCAGGCAGACCTTATTTTTCACAGCATCAATATCCCTTATCAGGAATGGGGCAGCCTATCTATCATCATGACCAACATCCTCGAAGAATGCCGCATCCAGAACAAGCCTTTCATCTACACAGATAATATCTATGCTTACGGCAGGCAAGCATCCCCTGTCAATGAAAGTGCGGTTAAGAATCCGCATACGAAAAAAGGCAGAATCCGCCTGGAGCTGCTTGAACAGATCCGGAAGTCAGGCACCCGCTACATCATCGCCCATTTCCCTGACTTCTATGGCCCTGACACAAGCAATACCCTGCTTGACTATACGTTTAAGCAGGCCATGGCCAAGAACAAGGCAGGCTTTCTCGGCAAAACTGATCTGGAACGGGAATTCATTTTTATTAAAGATGCCGCGGAAGCACTGGCAGAGCTTGCGCTGCATGAGGAGGCATACGGGGAGGACTGGAATATTCCGGGATCCGGCACCATTACCGGCAAGGAGATCGAAGCGGTATTGGCCGGATACTTCGGCAGGCCGATCAAGCTGTGGCCCATCTCACGCTGGATGATCCAGTCCATCGGCCTCTTTGACCCCTTCATGAGGGAATACGCCGAAATGATGTATCTGAACGAAACGCCCGTTATTCTGGATGGCTCCAAATATGAACGCCTGATTGCTCCTATTCCAAGGACTCCTTATAGCGAGGGCATAACCGCGGCACTGCGGCAGCTCGAGTCCCAGCCCGCTGCACGATAATAATGAGATGGCTGCTCTTGGCTGGCAGACTATTGGTTTTGCTGGGTGAACTGAGAACTTCTGATGATAGATCATGAGATTTAGAGGGTTCAGGTGTGGATTTGAAGCTCTCTACTTTAGAAAATGTGGCTTCAGAGGGTTCTAGTCCAGCGAACTAAGACCCCCTATTCTCGAAAATGTGATTCAGAAGGTTCTAGTCGAGCGAACTAAGACCCCCTATCCTCGAAAATGTGATTCAGGGGGTTCTAGTCGAGCGGACTAAGACCCTCTATTCTCCAAAATGTGATTCAGAGGGTTCTAGTCAACCGAACTAAGACCCTCTATCCTCCAAAATGTGATTCAGAAGGTTCTAGTCGAGCGGACTAAGACCCTCTATTCTCAAAAATGTGGCTTCAGAGGGTTCTAGTCCAGCGAACTAAGACCCTCTATCCTCCAAAATGTGATTCAGGGGGTTCTAGTCGACCGGACTAACACCCTCTATTCTTAAAAAAGAGATTCAGAGGGTTCTAGTCCAGCGAACTAAGACCCTCTATCCTCCAAAATGTGATTCAGAGGGTTCTAGGCGAGCCAACTATGACCCTCTATCCTCAAAAAAGAGATTCAGAGGGTTTTAGTCGGGCCAACTAAAGACCCCCTATCCTCCAAAAAGACATTCAGAGCCCCCAACGACTTCATCAAAGACCCTCTATTTCCCAAAAGAAATCACGTCCATAAAAAAAATCCCTCCAGGCAGACATTTTCCTACTGTCTGCCTGAAAGGGATCACACCAAAGGCGCATCTTATTTAAAAAACGAATTCTTTTTCCTGCCTTTAAGAATATCGCCCATCCAGCCTTTGCTGCGCAGAATCATATAGATGCCGATGGTGGAGACAATCATGAGGACGATGGCGAATAGATAACCCCATTTCCACTCCAGCTCCGGCATAAGCTTAAAGTTCATTCCCCAGATTGCCCCGAGAGCGGTTATTGGTGTAAAGAGGGTTGTAAGCACGGTGAGTGTCTTCATGATTTCATTTCCCCTGTGGGCAGAGACAACTTCTTCGATACTGACTAGTGTCGCGATTTCCTGCTGGTATTCCCTGATCAGCATCAGGGCCCGGTCCGTCCTCTTGGCGGTCCGCTGATATTGCCTTCCTTCTGCTGCAAAATCGCCAAATGCCTCTTCTGCCGCAATTTTCAGTTCCTGGAAAGGCACCGTCAGGTTTTTCCAGACAAGAAGCTCATGGCGGGATTCATAGATTTCCTCAAAGGTGCTGAGGCTGTTTCTTTGCTTGACCTTCCAGAGAAGATCGTTCAGTTTTTTCTCATAACCATCTATCTTCGTTAAATTGGAGTCCAGTATCTGCCCCAAAAAGACAAAAAAACCTTCAATAGCGTTATCCGCATCGTCCATCTGCTTCAGGAGCAAATCCTCACGGACAGATTCAATCGCATCAAATTTAAAATTAACGGTAATTAAGAAATCACGAGTTAGAAAGAAATGAAAAAAATTGTAATCCTTCTGGTCCTCCAGCGTCTGCTGGTAGATCAGGGAGCCGCGGATATGCTCCCTGCCAGGGATCAGTGTATCCATTTGGAGGCAGTTCGTATCATTATCGCTCGACGAGTCCCTCCACTCCTTGATCGCTTTTTCAAAATGTACCTCATTCAAACTCAATGATTCATCTATTGTATGAAAATTATGCCAAGCCCATTTATTATCATTCAATTTATACTTCATATTATCCCCCGCCTTTCTTTTCCTGTTTCCCTGCTCAAAGGCTTCCTTAAACCAATTTAGCAAGGAAGCAGATAAAGGTTTTGCCAGTTTCTCCAAATACTGATGCTGCGGGCCGGGTTTGAGCAGGGTTCAAAAGGGTACATATAAAGCAAGTCAAATTTAAATCATTTTTTAAGGAGGAGCTTTTAACCATGAATACTCGTCCATTGAATTCGTATATCCTTGCCGGAGTCGGCATCAGCAGTATCCTCTTGCTGGCTTTGAAGAGCAGAAAGAGAATCCAGACATTTACAGTGAATGTTACAAACAAAGTACTACCTTCGAAAGCGAAGAACCACCGGGTGGTACCTGTTGAAAAAGGCGGGCATCCAGATCCATATGATGTCCAGGATAATAAAATGGTGGATGAAGGATCCATGTACGCTGTAAATTACTACAACGAGAAAGAGCAGGCCTGAAGCGATTTTTATCCTTCAGGCTTATTTTTGTCCAAGAGAAATTAGGGGGATATTATGGCCTATCTGTTCATTTTCATCTATATCATTATTATTCTGGCGGTAATCGAAATCAGTGCCCTGCTCTTTATTTATACAGGGCTTGATAAGCAGATCGCCCGCTTTCAGGTTATATCCATGATGACCGGGACCGGGTTCACGACCGGGGAATCTGAGCTGATCCTCGAGCACCCATTGAGGAGGAAGATCTGCGCCTTCCTGATATTATTCGGTGCGTTCTCCCTTGCCGTCATCATTTCTTCCATCAGCAGCATTCTGTCAGAGGAGTTCCTCACAAAGGAGGTTGGCTATATTGCAGCCGGTCTTATCTTGATTATCCTTATATTAAAAATGCCGTCAGTCAAAAACAAATTCATTGACTGGCTGAAACACGATGTGGAAGAGCATTACGACTTTACTGATCTGCCCATTAAAGATGTCCTTTTGACAAATGAAGAGGATTATATTTTAAAATATCCGGTACTGGAGGATTCTCCGTTCGCCGGCAAAAAACTGAGTGAGATCATAGATCCCGAGAAGGATGATGTGGTTGTCCTGTATGTCAGCAGAGGCGAAATTACGATCCGGAAGGAATGCCTGTCCACTGAAATACAGGAGGGTGATGATATAGTCGTTTACGGGGATGAAAAAACCATCAAAAAAACCTTCGGGGACGATTCAGAAGGAAAAGAGGTCAAAAAAGAGGGCTGACATCTACTCGCTGCCCAGCCTGGCTTTAAGCCTTTCTTTCCCTCTTTTCATTCTTGTTTTGACAGTGGACATCGGCGCATCCACTTCAGCGCTGATTTCCATCAATGTCCGGTTATGATAGTAGAATAGCAGAAGCGGATCCCGGTACATATCCGGCAGTGAGCTTATCGTTTCCACCATTTCCTCACGTTCGGATTTATGGAGGAATTCCTCCTCGGGCTCCGGGCTTTTTTCTGCTTCCATGGGATATTTATAAGCTTCTTCTTCCCAGAATCTCTTTTCCTTTTTCTCTTTTCTCCAGAAGTCTCTGCACTTATTGATGGCAATCCTGTACAGCCAGCTCCTGAATTTAGCTTCTTCCTTGAAGGCCGGAAAAGCGAGGAAGGCAGATATCAGAACCTCCTGATAAAGGTCTTCTGTCTGCTCTTTATGGCGAATCAGCGAATAAATATATTTATAGATAAATAGTCCGTTTTCCTTGATCAGCTGGTCAAAACGGCTGTGGCCGTTTGTGTTTTCATGATATTGGGGCAGCATGCTTTCTTCTCCTTTCCCCATTTGCGTTTTCATTTAATAAACGCATAAAAGGAATGCCTCCCCTACAGTTTTCAAAAAAAAATTATGTCATTGACTCATGCCTGTACTTTTCCCTCAAGCGGGAGATTCCCTCCTTGCATACTCCATAGGGAAGCCATGAGCAGCCTTCACATAAATAATCCAGGTCATCCGGATGGACCTTGGCAGCTGTCAGGCTGAGCAGCAGATGCTTATCATATTCCCTGTTTTCCTCTATGCCAAGATGCTCGATCACCTTTGCATCCATGGACAGCACATGGGTGTTAGACCCTTCGCTTGCCTCGCAAATCACCTTTCCCTTATGCGGGCATGCCTGGCAGGCGTGGTCGAAATCAGCCACTGCCTTTATCCGGAATTGCTTGCGGTCATTGCGGATATCCTCCACAATTTCTGCCATATTTTCAACGAATCCCTGACTGTAGCCCATCCCGCGAAAACCGTGGACACATAATAAATGGTGGCCTCTGAGCGTTCGATCCATAAGCTTCTCTCCCTTCCACCTATCAATTCTCCATTGTGCTGGAAAATCCTTTTAGAGAATCCCCGGCCTGTCAGCCTTAAGAGTCCAGAAGGTGATGCCGATTCTTTTGCATATGGTCAGGTAATGCATGAATGTCAGCAGCATAATCCCTGTATTCATGCCGATGATAATGCCGTCCATCCCAAGCCTCCCGCCGAGGAAATACATGATCGAAAACGAAACGAGCGTGGACCAGACAGTATGGATAAAAGCATCCTTCATCAGACCGAGTCCGATCAGGTAAGCCTGCATGGGAATGACAAAATAATGGAGCAGGAAATAAGGGCACAGCAGCATCAGATATACAGCGGCATCCGAGGAATGGAAAAATGTTTCTGTCAGCGGCTCCGCAAAGAAATAGATGGCAGCAGCTGCAGGAATGCCATAGATGGCCGTAATCAGCATCACCTGCTTCAGCAGCCCGATGAGCACACCCGTTTCGCTGCGTGCCTGGGCCTTGGACACTGCCGGAATCAGCATGATCAAAAAGGAATGGGCAATAAAAGCAGGAAAAAAGCCGATGGCCATGGCGATTCCCGTCAGCATCCCAAATTGCCCGAGTGCCATCTCCTGGCTGAGGCCGGCCTGCACAAGTGCAGCTTTTATCAAAAATGGCTGTATGGCATGTGTAATAGAATGGAATACACGCAAAGCAGTCGTCGGGATGGACACAGCCATCAGATTCTTCCTCACCGCCGCCCCCTTCAGGCTTTCCGAAGGACGTCCCTTCAGCTGATGATACTGAATAAAAAACACATGCAGCAGATACAGGAAAATGACGATTTCACTGCCGATGAACGTACAGATGGCGATCAGCATCGCTGTTTCTGTATTAAAGTCAAAGAGCTGATACAGAAAAACAAGCAGCAGCAGCTGGACCAGCTTCCGCAGCAGGCTGGTGTAGGCAATTTTCCCCATCTCGTTCTTCCCCATAAAAAATCCGCGGGCAATCGATGAAAAAGAAATGATCGGAATCAGGAGGATGACCAGCCATCTGAGCAGCGGAGAGAAGTGCTGGAAAACCGGGACAAAAGGCAGAATGGCGATCGCGGCAAGAAATAGCACCGAGGAAAAAACGATGGTCAGCCTGATGGCATGCCCCAGCATGCTCCGATGATATTTTTCTTCTTTTTCCGCGACGAATTTAGAAACGGAAATAGGCAGCTCAAAACTGGCAAGCAGCATTACAAGGAATATCGTTGGAAGAATCGACATATACATCCCAAGCCCCTGTTCGCCCAATTCCCGTGCCAGCACCATATTGACCAGAAATTCTATGCACTCCCCCAAAAAAGAGGCAATTACCAACACGAGTGTTCCCTTTAAAAACGAATTCATTGTTCAGATTCTCCTTGTCTCTCGATCTTTGGCCGGCAGCCATACTTTTAAAAGATATGAGACAAGTCTATGAATTATTATCCTCATGCAGGATTACGCTGGTGATTCCGCTTTTTAACAGGAAGGAGCCTGCCTTCCCGTTCGCATCAGTTATATCCTCCCATTTTCCGCATAAGATGAAATGACGAGTTTTATCCTGAAGGAGGTTAAAGGCTTGAACTATCAGAATGAAGTGCATTTTACCCCCATGAAAGCCTATAGTCCCTACCACAGCCCTTATGATCCCTGCCCGCCTTTGAAAATCAAATACTACAGTACACCGCCTCAATTATATATGCATTTTCAGCCGCCGAATCTTGAGCAATTCCCGCCCCACGAAGCCCTGATGAGGGGAACGCTCTGGAAGCCTCTCTATGATTATTATGATAATCCATATAAGAAAGGAATCCACGGCCATGGCTAAACAGATGGGCAGTGACTATTACCAGCTGATGCATGAGATTCAGGCTGCCGATTTCGTGCTTGTGGAGCTGACATTATACCTCGATACCCATCCCGGCGACAGGCAGGCTCTGCAGCAGTTCCAGCAGTTCTCCGACTATTCACGGAAACTGAAGAAGCGATACGAAAAAGAATTCGGGCCGCTCCTGCAATTCGGGGTCAGCAACAACCCCGGCGAAACCTGGAAATGGAGCCAGGGACCCTGGCCCTGGCAAGTATAAGGAGGATCCTTCATGTGGGTTTATGAGAAAAAACTGCAATATCCAGTGAAAGTAAGCACATGCAATCCGACATTGGCGAAGTACTTAATCGAGCAGTACGGCGGAGCAGACGGCGAGCTGGCGGCTGCCCTCCGCTACTTGAATCAGCGCTATACCATCCCGGAAAAAGTGATCGGACTCCTCACAGACATCGGAACAGAGGAATTCGCCCATCTTGAGATGATCGCTACTATGATTTACAAGCTGACCAAGGACGCCACCCCTGAACAGCTGAAGGAAGCGGGCCTTGGCGAGCATTATGTTAATCACGACAGTGCACTGTTTTATCATAATGCGGCCGGTGTCCCATGGACCGCCTCCTACATACAGGCGAAAGGGGACCCGATTGCCGACCTGTACGAGGATATCGCGGCAGAGGAAAAAGCGCGGGCAACCTATCAATGGCTGATCGACATCTCTGACGACCCTGATCTGAATGACAGCCTCCGCTTCCTGAGGGAAAGGGAAATCGTCCACAGCATGCGCTTCCGTGAAGCGGTGGAGATCCTGAAGGATGAGCGTGATAAAAAGAAGATATTCTAATAGATCCAAAATGAAGAAGCCGGATCCTCATCCGGCTTCTGTCTGTTATGAAAGGCATTCTTCCAGCTTCCTATACAATTCTTCTCTTCTTTGTTCCAGCTCTTCTTTCTCCCTGAACATATTTTGCAGGGCAGACAAATCCTTTTCAGCCTCCAGTCTGCCGTCCAGTGCAGAGATTTCCGCTTCTATCAGCATAATGTCTTTTTCGGTCTGCTCAGGATTCTCACTGCTCACCTTTTGGACTGCACGATGCACTGCCGGCTTCTTTTTTACAGGCTTTTCTTCTGTAAAGGCCGCCTGCTTTTTTTCTGCCTTCTTCCCCTTAGCCCAATCATAGCTGCCAGCAAAGGTAAGCAGCTGCCGGTTTTCAATCCAGCTGATCCTGGTGAACAGCTTATTCAGGAAATAGCGGTCATGCGAGACTGCGAGAATGGTCCCTTTATAGTCCTGCAGCGCCTCCTCCAGCACCTCCCGGGATTCAATGTCGAGATGGTTTGTCGGTTCATCCAGAATCAGAAAGTTGATATCCTGGTACATCAGCTGGGCGAGCCGCAGGCGCATTTTTTCACCGCCGCTCAATTTGGACACCCTGCGGAAGACCGCATGGCCGTAGAACAGGAAGCCTGCCAGGATATTACGCGCCTCCCCTTCTGCCACAGAAACCTCATTCCGGAATGCTTCAAGGACGGTTTCATCTTCCGAGCCAGGCTGGATATGCTGCGAAAGATAGCCTATTTTCACATTGCTCCCAATCCGCACCTCCCCTGCATCTGCCGGCACCTCGCCGAGGATCATTTTTAAGAGTGTCGACTTTCCGCTGCCGTTGCTGCCGACAATCGCTGTCCTTTCCTGAAACTGGATATGGAGATGGGCATCTTCAAAAAGCGTCTGACTGCCAAAATGCTTGGAAGCCCCTTTCACCACCACTACATCCTTGCCGCTCCGCTGGGCAGAATCAAGTTCCATATTCATTTTCTTCCGGTTCAGGATGGGACGGTCGAGCTTTTCCATCCGTTCAAGCGCTCTTTCCATGCTTCTCGCCCTTTTGTGCAGCCCCTCATTCGGCGGGTTGGCCTGATTGGCCCATTCACGCAGGCGTTTGATGGTTTCCTTCATTTTCTTGATTTTCTTCTGCTGCTCTTCGTACTGCTGGAATTCCCTCAAAAGCCTTTCTTCTTTTTCTTTTACAAATCCGCTGTAGCCGGTCTGATAAGAAGTGAGCTCCCCATCTTCAAGATCAAAAATCCTGTTGGCGATTTCATCCAGAAAATAGCGGTCGTGGGATACAACAATCACCGTTCCATCGTATTCTTTTAAAAATACCCCCAGCCACTCTACCGCATCGATATCCAGATGATTAGTCGGCTCATCGAGCAGGAGGAAATCAGGATTTTGCAGCAGGGTGAAGCCAAGTGAGACTTTTGTTTTTTCCCCGCCGCTCAAGGACGAAAAGCTTTTGTTCAGTAAATCCTCAATCTTCAGGCCTGATGCCACCCTGGCCAGACTTGCCTCCATTTCATAGCCGCCGCCGTGGGCAAATTGCTCCTGAAGCACGCCATAATCTGCGATATACCGCTCCAGCCTGCTAGCATCTTTTTCCTCGGCCATTGCCTGCTCGCACTCTTTCATCTTCCTCTCAACCACTGTCAGTTCCTTGAATGCCTGAAGGAGTACATCCCTGCCTGAAAAATGCTCAGGATATTCAGGGATCTGCGAGAGATAGCCAATCCTCGTGCCTTTTTTCCAATGGACCTGGCCTTTATCAGGTGTTTCGATGCCGGCCAGCAGCTTGAATAAAGTTGTCTTGCCGCTGCCATTCCTTCCTACAAGGCCGACGCGGTCCCCTTCATGAATCTCAAAAGCCACTTCCTCAAAGATTGTTGTGCCTGCGTACATTTTTGCTATATCATTTCCGCTGCATGCGATCATTTTTCATTTCCTCCAAATTTCAGTTATTTTTTTGCATAATAAAAAGCCATGGGAAAAATTCACCCATGGCCCTGCTTTTATGACAGACCCGTCCTGATAGCAGGACAAAGCCAAAAAAAGGGGAGCATCCATAAGAAGCTCCCCTTTTGCCCGTTCATAAATAAGCGGATCAGAGATGTTTCTCACCGTTTTGTTTTCCATATGAAGCTGCTGAAAATGGACAGACTTGTCCCGTTAACAGCAGCTTCATGAAAAATTGCACGGCAGATCGACAGGTATGACATCCAGTCTCCGCGCAGCAAAACAGCGTTATTCATCTCTTCTCCACCTCCCTTTGATATAGTTAGCTATATTCTACCGTTGTCAGAATCATTTTGCAAGCCTGATTATTAGGGGTATACATTCCCTTGTGCAGCAGTAGCTGACCGGCCACACCCGGCTGGAGCATGATATTGAGGGCTTTTTCATTCTTTTGCATAGATCAGCGCTCTCCCCAGTGGTTATCTTCTCCCTCTGTGAGGAATAAGGTAAATAGGCAGCTGGTGCCTGCCACCATGCTCAATTTATAGAGAGAGGAGAAATATTGATGCTTCGTGCCATCCTGCATGTTATTTTCTTTTTACTTGTTGTGGGCGTTAATATACTGGCAAATGCGCTTCCTTTGAATGGGCAGACCACCGGGGAAATCTCGGATCGGCTCGATGTGCTGTTCACCCCTGCCGGCTATGTATTTTCAATATGGGGACTTATTTATATACTGCTGGGAATCTGGGTACTGAGGGAATTTCCAAAGGACCGGCGGAACCTTCCGCTTTACGAGAATACCAGCTTGTTCTTTATCCTCAGCTGCCTGCTGAACAGCGCGTGGATTTTTGCCTGGCATTATGAATTCTTCCTTGTATCAGTCCTGCTGCTGATCGGACTTCTGCTAAATTTGATCTTTCTTTATATCCGTCTGCAGGCTGCCAGCCCATCCTTCTTCGACAGGCTGCCCTTCTCCGTTTATCTCGGCTGGGTCAGCGTCGCAGTGATTGCGAATATCAGCTATTATCTCGAGTATATCGGCTGGGGCGGCTTCGGCCTGCCGGATGCCGCCTGGACGATCATCATGCTCTCCGTGGCTTCAGCCCTAGCCATCATATTCCGGATCAAAAACAGCGCCCCCGTATACCCGCTCGTCTTTGTCTGGGCCTTCATCGGCATCGCCGTCAGAAACTGGGATGAACATGCTGCAGTATCTTACACAGCGCTGGGATTGGCAGCGGTTATATTGGTTTTTGCAGTCATTCCTTTTAAGAGGGATTGATGAAAACTCCTGCCCGGTGGTGGGCAGGAGTTATTGAACTAAAATAAGACTAGTATACAAGGGATCGAAGAATTGCCCCAAAATTATAGAGCCCTGTTGATTGCAGCGAAAGGCACGTAGACTCCTGCGGGAGATAGCGGCAGAGCTGAGACCCCGCAGCGAACAAGCGTGAGGAGGCTCAGCGCCGCCCCGCGGAAAGCGAAGTGCCTGCAGCGGAAATCAACAGCCCCCATTCAGAAAGATATTTCATGAAGAGATTAGAGGACTTCCTCAAAATTCCGAAGACCTGTTGATTGCAGCGAAAGGCACGAAGACTCCTCATAAAATGCATGCGCATTTTTCTCGTGCGGTGCAATTGCGAAGAAGAGGATTCAACGTCCTGCGGGAAGTAGCGGCAGAGCTGAGACCCCGCAGCGCGCAAGCGTGAGGAGGCTCAGCGCCGCCCCGCGGAAAGCGAAGTGCCTGGAACGGAAATCAACAGCCCCATTTATAAGCAAAAGAAGACTGTAAATAAACTCGATGATTTGTTCAAGTTTATCTACAGTCTTCAGCTTTTTAAAAAACAGAATCCCCGGTTAGTTCGCCAGCGAATGCTTAAACGCATAAATCACAGCCTGTGTCCGGTCCTGGACCTGAAGCTTGCTGAGGATATTGCTGACATGCGTCTTCACTGTCTTTAAGGCAATAAAAAGCTCATCCGCAATTTCCTGGTTCGTCTTCCCTTCTGTCATCAGCAGCAGGATTTCCATTTCCCTGCTCGTGAGCTCTTCATGGGGAAGCACAGTCTGCTTCTGCCGCATCTTCACCATCATTTTTCCTGTGACCTCAGGCTCAAGCACCGATTGGCCATGGAAGGTCGCACGGACTGCATCGGCAATCTCGCTTGCCTTGGACGTTTTCAGCATATAGCTGGAAGCACCTGCTTCAAGTGCAGGATAGACCTTTTCATCATCCAGGAAGCTTGTGACGATAATCACCTTCGCTTCCGGCCACGCTTCAATGATTCCACGTGTTGCCTCGATTCCGTCCATTTCCTTCATAACCAGGTCCATCAGGATAATATCCGGCCGGAGCTCAAGGGCCAGATCAATCGCTGTCCGGCCGTTGTCAGCTTCCCCGATCACCTCGATATCCGGCTGGGCGGAAAGATAGGAAGATACACCGATCCTAACCATTTCATGGTCATCAACAAATAATACTTTAATCATTCTCTTCACCCTCACTCTTCATCATAGGCACCTTCACTTCGAGGCGCGTTCCTTTATTTTTGAGGCTGATGATTTTCAGGGAGCCGCCGATCTCCACAGCCCGTTCATACATATTCTGCATCCCATAAGAGCCTGCCTTCGTTTCCTCGACGTCAAATCCGATCCCATCATCGGCAATCCGCATGATGATCAGCCCGTCCCTCTGGATCAGCAGCACTTCAAGCTGGGTCGACTTGGCATGGCGCAGCGTATTGGAGACAGATTCCTGGAGGATCCGGAACAGATGGTCCTCGACTCCTTTATCCATCAAAAACTCTTCAACCTTCCACTGGATTTTCATGGTGACTTTCTGGGAGAGCTCAAGCAGCAGCTCTTCTATGCCCTCCTGCAGTGTTTTTCCCTTCAGGGCGGCCGGACGCAAGTGGAGGAGCAGGGCGCGCATCTCAAGCTGTGATTGATGGATCATCGCTTCGACCATTTTCAGCTGCTTGGTTTCCCTGTCTTCCTGGCTCCGTGTTTCATTGATGGCAGACATCAGCATGGAGGCCGCGAACAGCTGCTGGCTCACAGAGTCATGAAGCTCGCGCGCCAGCCGGTTGCGCTCCTGGGAAATGATTTCCTGGATCCGGCTTTCCAGATCCTCTGCCTTTTCTGTTGCAAGCTTCTGCGAAATCTTTGCTTGCTCCGAAATCTGCCGCTGGATTTTGCCTACCCTCATCCATAGGGGCTGGAGCTCTGAAGGGGTGTTATCATCATGAAGGCTGATGGCCCTGCCTTCCTCCAGCTGGTAAAGCCAGTCGTCAACCGTCTGGAGCTGTTTTTTCCTGTAGATGCCGGATACAAGCCCAGAGAGAATGCCGATTGCCGCACAGATGCTTGCTGCAAACAGGAGAAAGGGAATATCCATGATCTCCCGTTCCCAAAGCCCGCTCCAATCGGCCAGCGGAAAGACGGTAAAATAGGAAACGCCAAGAAAGATGGACACAAGGAGAGCAACCGACAGTCCTAACGCAATCTGCCGCTGGATTGTCTTCATACACGCTTCACCTCGATATCCCCAACAAGGAGCGAAGTAAAGATCTTAATCTTCTGCTCTGCTTCTTCGTAGCCTGGTGTTTTGAACTGCAGTGTCTGATTGAACATCTGCGGCTCTCGTTTATCAAAAATACCGGCAGATCCGGCAATCACAGAATGATACACATTCACTTCGAGATCATACGGAACAAGGATCTGTATATTACCGATAAAATTGCGGATGAATATGACCGTCTCCCCTTTGGGGAGCACCGTATAGCTCAAATCGATGATCGTATCGCCGATGCCGGCCTGGATATTGATGTCGCTCCATTCATATACATGCTCAGGCGTTTTCTGCCGCCCGAATAGAATGTTTTCAAAAAGCGGGCGCCCTTTGATGATCTCTTCACTCGGCTTTGAATCAAAAGGATCTGCTTCCTTGATGACCGGCCTGATGCGGTCGGCGTCCCGCTTGGACTGCGCATATTGGATGACAAAATGGATCAGGATGGCCAGCAGGAAAAATTTGAAGGTCATCATATTGAAGACACTGATGACAAAGAAGGCAAGTCCTGCCCAGAAGAGGATTTTTCCGGAGCTGTGGGGAAGGCGTTTCCTTCCGAAATACACCATTCCAATCGAAACCAGAAGGGAGAAAATCAGCCCGTGATTAAAAAAAGATACCTCCAGAAAAAGGACAAGGGCACCAAGCAATAGAATCCAGCTGATATATTCGCTTTTGATTTTTTTAAGCATTGATCATTTCCTCCCTTCATGATGACTGGCGCATGATGTACGCGATTCTCTATTGTAAGCTGTTTCAGCATAATGGCGAAAAAAGGCGCAGGAACTCTACGCCTCTTTAGAATACCAGTTTGTTTTATGAAATAGAATGAGTTTCTTTCTTTTTCATATCTTTTTCAAGCTGGGCGATTTTTGAATCGATTGTGCTCTGATAGTAGGCATCGTTCACCTTCTGCTCAAGCCGGTCAAGATATGACTCGATATTTTCAAACCTGGATTCAGCTTTGCCTGATTGGGAGCTGCTGTCAATCACCTGGTCCATCTTGCGGTTGGCCCTGGTCACATTTTCCCTTCCCATGAGCTCAAGGCGGCGGATATGCATATCCTTCAGCTTATGCTTCATCTCTTCATATTTTCTTTCCAGCTCAACCAGCTGCTGGGAAGCCTGCTCGAGAGCCTGCTTCAGCCTTACAGCCCGCTCTTCATATTGAAGCTGTTCCTGGACTGCAAATTGGGATAATTCTGTCTCCCCTGCCTCTGAAGCAACTTCTGCCTGGCGCTTGCGCTTTTCAGCCAATTCAGCCGCTCCCTTATATTCTTTTGCAAATTCCTCTTTCAGAGAATACTGGCGCTCAAGGAGCTTGCGGACTTTCTCTGTTTCCTGCTCGCATTGGCGCAGGTACTGGTTAAGAAGTGATACCGGATTCTTCTGCTCTTTCTGGTCCATTGCCTCGTGCAGATCTGCCATGATGGTATTTTTCAGTCTGGTAAATAAGTTTGCCATAATAATCTCCCTTTCGTTTTCAGATTAATATTGATTGATTTTTGACCATTCTTTTTCAAAGTTAGTGAATGGATCCTGGTCTTCTTTGACAAATGTTTTCTTGTCATTCCACTTTTTATAGATCACATAAAGGATGTAAGCAGCGGCAATTCCGAGGATGGCCGGAATATTGGAGGCAGCTGCCGTGAGGGCGAACACCCCGACAATGCCCCAGCCGATTTTTGCCCCTGTTGAATCAGCCTTCAGGAACTGCTTGAATACGAAGTATAGAATCAGCAATGAGATGGCCAGGCCGATCATCGGCCCCAAATTGGATAGAAGCACCAGCCCTGCGATTCCCCCTGCTAAAAGTAAGCCAAATTTTTTCATGTACGTTTCCTCCTTTCATGTTTCCATCTTACCTTTCCAGCCAAAATCCTATAACGAGCCTGAGCTTTATTTTCATATAGGACCTGGGGCTTAGGAGCTGGTCAGACTTTGTTAAAGGCGTAAATATTGGAAGGGGAAAACCTGTTATTGTGCTGGCAGGAAGGGTAGATAAAGGAGGAATTACAATTGAGACAATCAGGAGGACACCAATGTGTTTGGCTTCGATGATTTTGTAAAGTTTATGCAGGCATTTTTTATTGTTCTTCCTATCGTGACACTCATCCATGTGGCCGGACATGTTTTTTTCGCCGGAATCTTTGGAGGGAAGGGCCTTAAAGTCATTATCGGCTGCGGTAAAAGTTTATTTTCTTTTAAATACTTTGAGATAAAGCGGTTCTACTTCTGGTATAGCGGCTGTGAGTTCCAAAGCCTGAAGTACGAAAATAAAATCAGCCTCTCTTTTATATATCTTGGCGGCACACTCTTCAACATGATCAGTATCTTTCTTATCAACTACCTGATCGGCTCAGGCGTACTTGAAGCATCTTTGCTTTGGTACCAATTTATCTATTTCTCTTTTTATTTTGTGTTCTTCGCTCTATTCCCGATGGATTTCCCTGACGGCAATCCAAGTGACGGCAAAGCCTTTTACCGGATTATCAGAGACAAGAAGGTTGATTCTACTGATGATTGCCAATGGAAGGTTGAATAGATAAAGCCCCGGATTTCAGTCCGGGGCTTCACTTTTTTCTATATAATGGCTCAAGGCCAGGAGCGGCCATATACAGCGGTAGCTGTGGTAATGAATATAAAAGAAATTGGCCATCCCCTGACCCATTGGATAATCGGCAGTCCAATCCTTGCGCTTGCCTTCCCTCACCAGGAAGGCAGCCCCTTTCCTTGCTGGCGTGCTATCCGCCATGCCGGCAGCAGCAAGGGCATCAACGGCCCATGCGGTCTGGGTGAGGGTGCTTTCCTTCAGCGGGATATACTTTTTCTCCATATCGCTCCGGCAGGATTCTCCCCAGCCGCCATCTTCATTCTGGATGGACAAAAGCCAGTCGATCCCTTTTTTCATGCTTTTATCCTCTAATGTGACACCAACAGCCGCCATTCCGGTTACTGCCGCCCAGGTTCCGTATATATAGCAGATTCCCCAGCGGCCATACCAGGATCCATTCGGTTCCTGATGCTTTTTGAGCCACTTGACCGCTTTTTTGATAGGCGGAAGAGAAGCATCCGAATAGCCGGCCTTGCCAAGGAATTCAAGAGTCCTACCCGTCAGGTCGGCAGTTGAGGGATCGGTCAGGATAAACTCTGCTCCCTGGATGGGAAGCAGATGCAGCAGCTTCTTATCGACATTCCTTTCAAACGCTGGCCAGCCCCCGTCCCTGTTCTGCATTGACAGTGTCCAAAGAAGACCTTTTTTCCATATATCATCATAATGCGGCTTTTCCCGGGCAGGCTGGTGAAGGCTTCTCAGGGCGGCGGTTGTGTCATCCACATCAGGATTGATTGTATTGAAACGCGAAAATCCCCAGCCGCCCGGCTCTGCCTTTGCATTATGGACAATCCAGTCCCCAAACCGGCGATGCTGCTGGCCCGCCAGATACTGGTTGGCTTTTTGGATGGCATTCTCTTTCGGAGGGACGCCTGCTTCCTGAAGGGCATGGCTGATCAGTGCTGTATTCCAGACAGCAGCTGTTGTATATTGAATATGCGTTCGGCCGTCGGCTTTTACAGTCATCCGCTTCAAGCCGGCAACAGCATTTCTGATCGCGGGTTCCTCCGGGCCGCCTCCCAATGCCAGCAGAGCAAAAATCATATAAAATGTGCTGCTGAAATAATTATAAAGCGTCCCGTCCGTCTCTGTATGCGACTGCATATATTCCCTCGCTTTTTCTATCGACCATGCCCGGATCTGACGCGGAATGCCCACAAGCGCCTTAACCCCGGCGGCAAGAAACGAAGTTAAGCTCCTCCATTCTGCACTCCTCAGCTCCGGCCATGGATCATCATCATCCCTGACGGACAAATCGCCAAGATCCGGGCTCAAGGCCGTCTTTCTGCTGAATTTTTTATTGCCCAGAAGAATGACCGGAATCAGATTGGAGCGGCCAAAGACCGAAATATCATACATATTGAGCGGAAAGCTTCTCGGCAGGAGGATCACTTCCATCGGGACCGGAAAAAGAAGGGGCCATGGATACTGCCCTGTCAAGGCAAGCATGATTTTCGTATACATTCCTGCCTTCTTCAGGCCCCCTCCTTTTGTAATCACCCTTCTTGCCTTCACCAGAGCAGGATGATTTTTCTCATAATACCCTGAGTAGAGGAGCGCGTAATAGGCCTCAATCGTTAGTGAAAGGCTCCCTTCATGATGGTCATGGAAAAGCCGCCATGCCCCGTCCTTTCCCTGCCGGCTCAGGATTCCCTTTGCCAGCTCTTTGATCAGCTCTTCCTCATCCTCTTCCTCAAGCGTCCGCAAAAGGACAATCATATAAATATCGGTCATGCATCCTGTATCAAAAGGATGATTCCAGGAACCGTCCGGTGTTTGCTCACTTAAAAGCTGCTGCTTTAACCGTTCGATTTCGCTTTTCACCAGCTGCATGCAGCCCGCCCCCTTATTTCTATTCTTCATAAATATGTATTCAGGAGAAGCCTGTCAGATTCTGAAGCAGCTTATGGCCGATAGGCAATATCTTTCATGCCCCTGCATATAGTTCAGTGAGGACAACTATAAGAAAGGGGGAGGACATATGCTTCTTTCATGGATCATTACTGCCGGCTTTATCCTTTGCCTGGGGCTTGTTGGCGGCATGTTCATCCATTATCTGCGCGCCGCCATGCACACCCATGATTCTGTTACGGTCGATCCGGCGCCGGAGGAAACTAGTGAGGAAATCAATTAAAGGGGCAGCTCGACATATGGTCCATGGTCCAGCGCCGGGCTGGATCATGCAAGTCTTCAGGGCGGCGAAATAGGCTGTAAGCTGGACTTGGTAGATTATCTTTTCATTTGATTAAAAAAGAAGGAAATTCGGTAGATTATTCCGCGAATTGATCTAAAAAATCTTTAAGCTGGTAAATTAACCGGCTCATCAATTAGAAAACGCCAGCCAGCCTTAAAAATCGGGCCGCCAATTCATGTAAAAACATAAAAAGCCCAAGGACCTCCTCCCTGGGCTATTTTTACGCATATAAAAAAGAATTCACGACTGGCAGCCTGGACAATAAAAGGTTTTCCGTGATGAAATCTCTTCCTTTACGATCTGTGAGCCGCAGCGGAGGCAGCTTTCCCCTTCTCTGTCATATACCATGCAGCGTTCATTATAGCCGCCGGTTATCAGATCGCCTTTAAAAAGCGGCTCATCCATATAGCCTCCGCTCTGGATTGCGTTTGCAAACACTGTTTTCATTGCCGGATACAGTCTGCTCTTCTCCATTTCGCTGAGCTCCTCGATTTTCCTCATCGGCAAAAGTCCGGCCTGGTGGCAGATTTCATCTGAATAGCAGTTTCCAATTCCTGCAATGAAATGCTGGTTCACAAGCGATGTCTTGAGCATTCCGCGTTTTTTCTCCAATAACTGGGCAAATGAGGCTGCCGTAAATCCAGGATCCAAAGGTTCCGGTCCCAGCTCTTCGAATTCTTTCTCCAGCTCCTGTGCAGTCAGCAGATGCAGGTAGCCGAGCCGCAGGCCGATGAAGTACAGCTTCCGGCTGCCAAATGACAGGATCACCTGCTTTGTCCTGTCAGGATTATCTTCGTCATTGCCAAGATACATCCATCCTCCAAGCATCAGATGGAGGAGAAGATTTTTTCCGGAGCTGAGCCGGAAGATCAGATGCTTGGCGCGCCTATCGATGCTAGTGATTGTACTGTTCTGCACCTGCCTGATAAATTCTGCCGGCGGAACATTGATAGATTTTTCCCTGTTGATTTCGGCCTCTGTGATCACAAGCCCCGTCAGCTGACGGCCCAGCAGCTGGCGGTAGGTTTCCATTTCAGGAAGCTCGGGCATAAGATGGCCCCCTTTTCATTTCATATAACTAGTATGAAATGAAAAGGGGATCTTCATGTACCCGTTCAGTCAGCCAGCGCCAGGACCAGGCTGTCACTTGCAGCGCCAACTAGAACTGCATCCCCGCGGTCATGGGCATATAGCGCAAGCAGCAAGGCTGTATAGATGCCTTTGAATCTTGCGAGATCCCTTGCTTCGGGCCCAGGTTCTCCATATGCCCCAAAAAACTCTTCCCTGGCATCCGGCCGGAGATAACTGTACGCAATGGAAAGGTCAATGCTGGGATTGCCGAGATGAACATCGCCCCAGTCAATGATTCCGCTGATTTCCCCTTCAGAATCGGCCAGGATATTTCTTATATGCAGATCGCCGTGCACAAGAACTGGATCACATTCCACTTTTATGGGTATGGCTTTTTTGATATAAGAAAAAAGGCTTTCTTCCTCCTTAAGGATTCCAGCCGCTTTCCCTTTTTCGGCGTACTCTTCCATTTTCACGAGCCTTGTTTCCATATCAAGCCTGTTATATGTATCATATGGGACACCGAGCTCCTCGGCTCTTTCAATTGGAAAAGAGTGGTGCTGTTTCAGGAATTCAGCCAGCCTGATGGCCGACTTCGTCCCGCCCGGCCCGGCTGGAGCTGATCCGCTGATTTTTCTGTATCCGGAAAAAAACCACGGATAGCCTTTATCAGGTTTTCCGCTAAATACCGGCACAGGATAATCGACTCCGGCAGCAATTCGGAGCTCAGGCAGTATCCGGCTTTCTGTCTTCAGCAGCTCTTCTGCTGCCGCTTTCCGCGGAAAGCGGAATACATATTCATCATTGACTAAAAACACTCTGTTATCAAAGCCTTCTCCAAAGTGCTCCACCTCAGCAGGCGCCAGTTCAGGAAACTGGCTTAACAGAAGTTCCCTTGCCTCAAGGGAAGCAATGGATATTTCTCCACTCCACGGCTGATTCATATACATCCCCTTCCTTTTTCCTTAGTTATACTATTGGCCCCTTCGTTTTTCAACGTCAGAAAAAAGGCACCCTTTGCAGCGGGTGCCCTTTCTTTAATACATTTTATTGTTGTCGACCTTCATTCTGTCTTTTACAATTTCCGGGTCATCTGAGACAGGCGACCTTGTCCCTTGAGGGGGAACATAGATGTTGTCGACCGGCATAACTGGTTCATTGTCCGGCATGCCAGCTTCACCAGGATTCATTTTCTGCTCACGCAGCTTGTCCGATCTGCCGTCAACAAACACCAGTATTTTGCCTTCCTTGATTTGGCCGCTGTAATGCTCGGCATCATCTTCCGGAATCCCCATACCGACGAGGGCTCCTGTAAGCCCTCCAAGTCCGGCTCCGGCAGCTGCCCCTGTGAGTGCTCCTGCAAGGGGTCCTGCGGCGAGCACCGGACCGATGCCCGGGATGGCAAGGGCTCCGGCTCCTGCCAGCAATCCTGCAAGTCCGCCGAGCGTACCTCCTGCAGCAACTCCGGCAGCAAGGCCTTCTTCCGCCTTCGTCCCTGTCTGCTCTGTTACTGCTTCCACGTCATCATCATTTTTCCCTACCACTGAAATATCCTTTGTGTCATAGCCTTGGGCCCTTAATTCCTCTACAGCTTCAATGGCTTCACTTTGTGTATCATAAACGCCTACTATATGCTTCTGTTCTTCTGCCATTATCTTTTGCCTCCTTAATAAGCTAAGATAAATAGACAAGCTTTTCAGGCGAGCCTATAGAGTGATTTTACCCGCAGGCGCATCCTGTAAACATTAGCTAGTTGGTCTCTGATAAGAATGATTTGGTTCTGATCCCCGTCCTTCTCATTTTAATGAGAGCGGTCACCTCGACATCAGCCTCAGAAAAGTATTGGTCCCAATCGGCTTCTATCTCGTGGAAGTGTTTATAATCTTTTCTTCTGACCACATCGCCGAATCCGAAGATATCTGCTTTGTCTTCTTTTTGCACTCTTCTGATAGTATCTGCAACGATTCTTTCAATGTGGTTCTCTGTCTTTTCCTCATAATCTTCATAAGTAGATACTGAATCGACTGAATCAGCGCATTGGGTGCCCTCCAAATAACTCTCCCCTCTTATGTCGATCTTAACTTTCGCCTTGCCGTCCTCAATCCTTGCTTTTGTCTTTGTTGTTGTATTATAGATTCTGATGTCGATGTAGCGGTTTTCCCCGCAGCTTATTGTTAGGCTTGTACTCTTAATCTTGTCCTGTGTCCAGAGGTAATTCCGAGCATCCTCAAGACTTAGAAAACCATCCAGCCTGCCGCCTTCAAAAATTGCAAGCGAATCCAGCACAACCAGCGCATCCGGTGTTACTTTCTTCATATTCTCTACACTCGATCCCTTTTCCGGATCCCCCTTAATGGCAACAGCAGCCATGACCGGCTGCCGGCCAGGGGACGTCCAGGCGCTGATCACATCATTCAGCCTCACGCCGGGGTCGCCTCCCCAGGTTTCTTCCATCGTGTCCAGCTGTGTATGGAGCTTAAGGGAAGTGGACTTTTGGAACTGGTACGTCACCTTCAGCACTTCTTCGGCCCTTACTCCCCTTGAAATAACGATATTAAAATCATCCCGCATCTCCCTATTGCGCTCCAGGTAATCCAGAAACTCCAGCATCCCGTCCTCCGCCACTTCTTCACTGATGATTAAAGTCCTCATATGCGAATAGACCAGGTTTCGCGAAATGCCCTCACTCATTTGGTTCGTCAATTCGGACAGGGAATTCCCTTCCTTCCCATACACAATCGAAGGTGCATTACCGCCGGCAGTCCGGTTATTCAGCTCCGCAGCATTAATGCCTTCTACAGACAGGTAGTATTTTTCATCTTTCCCCTTGTCCACAGCCATACCGGTAATTACGGTAACCTCTGCCAGCTCCTTTTGATCCCAGCATCCAGTCAGCAGGCAGCACAAAGCCATAACAGCTATGATCTTTTTCATTTCCCATGACCCCCATTCATCGGAGGCGGAGAAGGGGAGCCGGTCTTAGGCTGCTTCTCTTCTTTTTGCGGCTTCAAATAGCTTGGCCTTTTATTCATGCTCCAGAAAGGAAAGCGGAAGAACACATCCTTCTGGCTTTCAATGATAAACGGGGCTACTGGGGCCAGATAAGGAACTCCAAAGGAACGGAGAGCGCTTAAGTGAGCCACCATCAGAACAAGCACAATCAGGACTCCATACAGGCCAAGGAAAGCAGCTGTGATGATCAGCAGGAATCTCAGCAGCCTCGAGGCATTGGCGAAGCTGTATGTGGGTGAAACAAAATTGGCAATGGCTGTGATGGCAACGATAATGACCATAATATTGGATATGATCCCCGCTTCGGCTGCAGCCTGCCCGATGACGAGCGCTCCGACGATCGATACAGTCTGCCCGACAGCGCGCGGCATTCTGACGCCTGCCTCACGCAGGATTTCAAAGGTGATTTCCATCAGCAGAACTTCAATCACAGCCGGGAACGGCACCCCTTCCCGCTGCGCGATTACACTCAAAAGCAGCGTGGTCGGAAGCAGTTCATGGTGAAAGGTAAGAATGCCGACATACAGGGAAGGCGTGATAAGTGCAATCATAAAAGAAATATAGCGGATAAAACGGATGAATGTTCCCATCAGGAAGTTTTGGTAATAGTCTTCTGAGACGGAAAAAAAGTCGACCAGCACCGCAGGCACGAGCAGCACAAATGGCGTTCCGTCACAAAGAATGGCCACCTTTCCCTCCAGCAGATTGGCCGCTACTGCATCTGGCCTCTCGGTGTTGAGGGCCAACGGAAATAGAGTGGCCGTTTTATCTGCAATCAGTTCTTCAATATTCCCTGTTTCAAAAATCGCGCCCGTATCAATCTTTTTCAGCCGTTTGCGGACCTCCTCGACAATCCCGCTGTCGGCAATATCCTTCATATAACTGATAAAGACCGTTGTGCGCGTGTCATTTCCGATAGTAAATTCCTCAAATTGAAGCCTGGGATTCTTGATCCTCCTGCGGATCAGACTGACGTTTACCGATAAAGTTTCTACAAATCCATCCTTAGGCCCCCTGACGACTGTCTGAGTGCTTGGTTCAGCTATCGACCGGCTTTCCGTGGTGGGAACAGGAATGGAAATGGCCCGGGGTACACCTTTAAAAGCAAGGATAATGCTTCCCGAAAGCATAAAGTCAGTCATTTGCGAGACTGTCTCTGCAAGCTTATAGCCTGATCCTCCGAAATGCTCTTTGCCGTAGCCCTTGACATCATCAATGGTTTTTACCTTTGAATCAGTTCCTGGCTCTTTGGCAATTGAATGAATGATTTCCTTAAGCACATTGCTGTCGATCATGGTTTCCAAATAAAAAAGAAGGGCATCAGCCGCTCCGGCCTTGAGTTCTTCAATTTTCAGATCGGCTGAAGCCCCGAAACGGCAGGATAATTCCTCTTTAAGTTCTTCTAGCTCATAGCTGTCAAGGCTCTTATCGCCAGCTTCCTTTTCAGTCTTTTCCTCCCTCTCTTTTTCGACTCTTTTTATGCGGCTGAGTGTTTTAATGCGTTTCAACATTTCACCCCATTTTTCCCGGAACGCTTCCGGCTTCGGTTTTTCCACAGCAAGACAGCCAGGAGGACAGATGGAATGCCGAATTGCATCGGCAAATGAACAAAATAAGGGACTACAACAAGCCCTTCCTCCAGATGGTCGGCAAAATTGACTGAAATCAGTACAGAAAACAGGGACACGACCGCTGACATAGGAAGGGCAAAGTATCGATAGGGCAGCCGGAAAACGTATTCCAGCCCTTTCAGCGCGCCAAAAAGAAAGACCGAGCCTTTTATCAGGATGCCAAGCATCATAATGAAAACGACGAGGGCATCGATCCTCTCAATGAAATTGCCGATGGAAACCTGCCTTGCTGCACTGAGCATCGGAAAATTGGAACGGACCATCGCATCCGAACCGAGCGTCATGACCATCAGAATGGTTGCATGGGTCAGCAGCAGCCCGGCAATGGCTGTTCCCATTAATGAGACTCTTTTGACATATTTGAAGCTGGTGACTTTTCCGAGGATGACCGTAAAGGCGATAAGCTCGCCGAATGGAAATACAAACAGCGAAGGAAAAACAGCTTTGGCCACAGGCATGATGCCCTCGCCAAGGACCGGCTCGATCCGGCTGAATTCCAGGTTTCCGCTTGCCAGCAGGAAAATCGTCAGCAATAGCACAAACAGCACCACATATGGAGAGAAAATTTCAGATGTCCGCCCAAGCACTTCAATGCCAAGGTAAAGGATATAGCCCATCGTCAAAGCGATGGTAAGGGATATCATTTCAATTGGCGTATTGGGAAGAATGGCAGACGCGATCAGCTCGCCAAAATCCCTCACCACCCTGCTGGATATGTAGAGAAAATAAATGACATATAGTAATGCCATTGGAATGACAAGATAGCGCTTAAAGCAGTGCTCCATGATTTCATAAAGGTTTTTTCCGGGAAGTCGGCTGATCAGGAACCAGTAAAAGTAGACAATTCCCATTCCAAATCCTGTAGAAATGACCATGGCTATCCAGGCATCCTGCTCTGCGCCTTTGCCGACACCAATGATAATCGCACTGCCGAGCAGGAAATTGATGACCAGCGTCATCAGCTGGCTGAGCGATATACTTTCTTTTAACATCAGCTCCCACTTCCCTTCGACTGTGCTTTTTCAGCTTTTTTATTTTTATAAAGCCTTATGTCGATAAACAGGCTGGAACCCATGCCGAGGAAAAAAACAAACAATGCAATGACCCTTCCTGCAGCGATTTCGGCATAAAAAATATTCAGAATTGCTTCAGTGACTGTACTTTTAAAAACAAATAAATCAAAGAGAAGAGTCAGCACAAACAAGCCTGTGGAAACCAATATAAACGAAAGAGTGACCATCATATCTTCCCATCCATTTTAAAGTTGCATTTCTAGTATTTAAGTTTGCTGCTTATTTTATCCATAATTCCGTCCCTGCCGCAACTCTTTTTCCTGCGATTATCTTCCGGCCCAAAAGGGTATGAAATTTACAGCAGCTATGCAGAAGAACGAATATGCCCCCCTTGGAAAGGAAAGATTATCTACTAGAAGAAAAACCTGAGGAGGAAAGATATGAATCATTCACAAATGCCGCAGTTTCCGGAACCGTACTGGAGGGAAACCCCGCTCTCATCCTATGAGGCGCTTAATGAAAATATCGAGACTGATGTCGCAATCGTCGGCGGAGGAATTACAGGAATCACCGCTGCCTACCTTCTCGCAAAAGAGGGATTTAAGGTAGCGATCCTTGAAGCAGGAAACGTCCTCAACGGAACAACGGGGCATACAACTGCCAAACTGACCGCCCAGCACGGAGTCATCTATGATGAGCTGATCAGCCACTTTGGGGAAGACAAAACGAAGCTTTATTATCAGGCGAATGCAGAAGCAATCACTTTTGTAAAAAACCTTGTCGAGGAAAAAAAGATCGACTGTGACTTCAGTATCGAGGACGCTTATATCTATGCGGTTTCCGACCAGGCTGCCGGCAAGGTGCAAAAGGAGTATGAAGCCTACCAGAAGCTTGGAATCGACAGCAGCTTTGCTGATAGCATCCCATTTAACATAGACATTAAAGGGGCAGCTGTCATGAAGGGGCAGGCACAATTTCACCCCTTGAAATTCCTGAAGGTGCTTCTTGAGGAATTTACAGCAGCAGGCGGCAAAGTGTATGAAAATACAACAGCTGTCGATATTGAGGAAGGACAGCCTGCCTCAGTTAAAACAAGGAATGGCCAAACCGTTACAGCCAAGCATGTGATTGTCGCCTCACACTTCCCATTCTATGATGGCAAGGGCTTTTATTTTGCGAGAATGGAGCCGGAAAGATCCTATATTGTGGCTGTGAAGACCCGTGAGGAATATCCGGGCGGGATGTACTACAGTGCCGATCAGCCGACACGCTCCCTGCGTTATACACCGATAAATGGCGAGAAGCTGGTCCTTATCAGCGGTGACAGCCACAAAACCGGGCACGAATCGGATACTCTTAAGCATTACGAGGCTTTGGAGGAATTCGCAGAGGAGGTTATGGGCATAGAGGAGTATCCATACAGATGGTCTGCACAGGATTTAATCACATTGGATAAGATCCCGTATGTTGGCCCAATCACTGAAAATGCCTCGAACATTTATGTTGCCACCGGCTACCGTAAATGGGGGATGACGAACGGAATTGCGGCTGCCCATTTGCTGAATGATTTTATTGCCAAAAAGGATAGTCCTTATAAGGAAGTATTCACCCCTTCCCGATTTAAAGCCGATCCAAGCATCAAGGAATTCATTAAATTCAATACCGATGTTGCAGGCCAGCTGATTAAAGGGAAGCTCGAATATATCCCTGCCGAGCTCGATGATATTGAACCGGACCACGGTGCACCTGTCATCGTAAATGGCAAAAGGGCCGGGGCCTACCGGGATAAAGAAGGAGCCCTTCATATCGTCGACACCACCTGTACACATATGGGCTGCGAATGTGAATGGAATAATGGCGAACGGACCTGGGACTGCCCGTGCCACGGCTCGCGCTTTTCTTACACAGGAGAAGTTGTCGAAGGCCCGGCAGAAACTCCGCTTAAAAAAATCCAGGGTGAATGATTTGGGAAGCTCCTGCGGCTGGCTGCTGCGGGGGCTTTCTGTCTGCCATCGGGTACTGGATGGGGCTTCAAAAAGATAATCCGGCACTTCTTTTCCACTTCCAACTCCCGCATCAAACAAATTCTACTCTTTCCCTCTTCTCCTCTGTTTCAATCCTTTTTTTACTATATTACAGGATTTGACCCATAAGTCCCCTTTAATATGACAGACTGTAAAGGCTTAGTGTAAAGGATTCATTTTGCATCAATCAGCAAAACGCTTTCACGAAGTGACGCAAACGATTTCACAGCAGCATTTCTGGGGCTTCTGGGTCCAATGACTTCATCTGTTTAGTTGTATATACAAGTATTGACCACCTCCACGTTCTCCTCTAAAGTCAGGTTGTAAAAACTATACAGAATTGGGGAGATACATATGGAAAAGTCCAGGAAAACCCTCCGGATGCTGGCTGCCGCGGCAATCGCTGCCGGTGTCGCACTATCTGCAAGCATACCAGGTGCGCTTGCAGTCACACAGCCTGAGGCTGACACTCCGCTCAAAAAGGAGAACCTTCAGACTCTTTCAGCCAAGAGTGTGAAAAAGCTTAAAAACGGGGTCCAATTCGACCTTGGCGATTATGAAGCATTTATACGTATTTATTCAGAAGACCTTGTCAAAGTTTCTGTCTTAAAGGACGGCCAGAAAGAAGAAGAAACTCCTGCCATTGCAAAGAAGGATTGGAAAACTCCTCTCTTCAGCACTGAAGACGGCAAAAAAGAATATACCATCAAAACCGGCGAGCTGACCATTAAAGTAAGCAAGTCGCCATTCGGGGTGAAATTCCTTGATAAAGAGGGCCAAGTAATCAATGAAGATTATCTTCAAAACGGTGCCTCATCCGGCTATGAAGATGGAAAGCCATATGTTTTCAAGAAAACCGAAAAGGGCGAGAACTTCTACGGCTTCGGCGAACAGGCCGGCCTGAATATGAACCAGCGCGGCGAAAGCATCGGGATGTGGAATACTGATGCTTATGCTTATACAAAGGATACAAAATATGTTTATACAAGCATCCCATTCTTTATGGGCCTGAAAGATAAAAAAGCCTACGGGATCCTTTTTGATAACTCCTACCGTTCTTACTATGAAATGGCAAGCGAGTCGGATGACTATTACTACTTCTATGCCAACGGCGGACCGCTTACCTATTACTTTATGTATGGACCGGAAATTTCGGATGTCCTTGACCGGTATACTGAACTGACAGGCAAAATGGACATGCCTGCCGAATGGACATTGGGACTGCACCAGAGCAAATGGGGCTATACCGCCGATGAAATTACCGATGTGGCCCAAACTTACCGAGATAAGAATATTCCGCTTGATACCATGCATTTTGATATCGATTATATGCAGGGCTACAGGGTCTTCACTTGGGATCAGAAATATAAAGATGCCCTTTCAAAGCTGAAATCTATGGAAGGCTTCCATGCTATTGCCATCAACGACCCTGCAGTCAAAGTGGATGAAAATTATAAAATCTATCAGGAAGGCACTGCCAAAGACTTCTGGGGCAAAAATCCGGATGGCACAAACTTCATTGGCCCAGTTTGGCCTGGCGACTCTGCTTTCCCTGATTTCTCCAAAGAGGAAGTGCGGGACTGGTGGGCCAAAAACCATAACGTCCTGTTCGATGCAGGAATCGACGGCATCTGGAATGATATGAATGAGCCTGCAGTCTTTGTGGATGGCGGAGAGTATAATCATACAATGCCGCTTGATACTTATTTCGGATATGAAGATGACAAAATCATGCACACGGAATACCATAATCTTTATGGCCATGACGAGGCAGAAGCAACATACAATGCCTGGGCCATGCATAAGCCTAATGAGCGTCCGTTTGTCCTGACGCGTGACATGTTTGCCGGCTCCCAGCGCTATGCAGCACTGTGGACAGGAGATAATGAAAGCAATTGGGAGCATCTTCAGATGAGCCTGCCGATGAATATGAACCTAGGCTTATCCGGTGTTTCCTTCGTCGGTAATGATATTGGCGGATTTGCTTCCCGCCCAGATAAAGAACTTTATACACGCTGGATCGAGGTTGGAGCCTTCCTTCCTTTCTCCCGTATCCATTATGATTCAGACGCCAAAGCAGAAGTAAAGCAGGGACAGGAGCCATGGGCATTCGGGCCTGAGGTTGAAGGAATCGCCAAGAAGTATATTGAAATGCGCTACCAGCTGATGCCTTATCTTTATAATGCCTTCAAGGATTCCTCCGAGACAGGCAAGCCGGTCCAGCAGCCGCTTGTTTATCACTACCAGGAAGATGCCAACACATATGACATTGCTGACCAGTTCATGTTCGGCGACTCTATGATGCTTGCCCCTGTCGTAAAAGAAGGACAGACACGCCGCGATGTATATCTGCCAAAAGGCGACACATGGGTGGACTTCTGGACCAAGAAGGAATATAAAGGCGGACAGACAATCAATGTCAGCGCCCCATTAGAGCATCTGCCGATTTTCGTGAAAAAAGACAGCATCATTCCAACACGTGAAGTCCAGCAGTATACAGGAGAAAAGGAACTGACAAACCTGGTGCTCGACACCTATTTGGACAAAGAAGCAAGCTACAGCTTCTATGAAGATGACGGCAAATCACTCGACCATCAGGACGGTGAATTTGATATCACAAACTTTACACTGAATGAAAAACCGAATAAGATCGAATTCACCCAAAAGAAAGAGACTGATAACTACGATTCAGCTCTCCAGCAGGTGACATTGAAGCTTAATAATGAGAAAGCGCCTAAGCGCATCCAGGCAGCCGGCAAGAAATACCGCGCCGTCTTCTCACTGGAAGAAATGACACAAACAAAAGAATCTTATTTTTATGAAACAAACTCAAAAACATTGTATGTAAATGTGCCTGCAGCAGAAGGCAAAAAGGTTCAAATTAAATTCTAAAAGATCTAGGGGGCTAATCTGACAGGGATTAGCCCTTCTTTTTTGAAAGAGGTGATCATATTGAAAGGCAAAGCAGCCATCCTCGGACTTCTGCTGCTGGCGGCGCTTGCCAGCTTCTGCCTGAAAGAAAAGGAAGAGAAAACCACTCATGATGCTCCCTCCCTGCAGGAGTCAAAAGATTTATTTTTCAATCTGCAGACCGATAAAGCCCGCTATAATCCCGGGGACTCTGTCCAATTTTCAATAAAAGCAGAGGCTGGGAGCACGGTGGAGGTCACCTATTATCATCTTGGCCGCCCATTGGACACAGTGGCTGCAGAACTGAAGGCTCCCGGCACCCACAGATGGAGCTGGAATCCTCCGGAAAAGGATTATAAAGGCTACTTGGCCGTCGTATCTGTGGAAAATGGCGGCAGCATACAGACCGAAACAATTGCTGTAGACGTTTCAAGCAGCTGGAGCCGGTTTCCCCGCTACGGGTTTCTGTCTGACTTTGCTGACTCTTCCCCCGAAACAGCTGCCGCTATCATATCCGACTTGAACCGCTATCATCTTAATGGGCTTCAATTCTATGACTGGCATTTTGAGCATCAGGAGCCCCTGAAGATGGAGGATAAGCTGCCGGCGGGCCATTGGGAGGATGTCGCAAACCGCCGCATCTCATTGCAGAAAGTACAGCAGTATATCGGCGAAGCCAAACAGAGGAACATAAAAACCATGGCATATAATCTACTGTACGGATCTTTTGAAGATAACGGCTTGCCCCGTGAATGGCAGCTTTTTAAGGATCAGAGCAGCCCGGAGCCTGACATCCATCCCCTCCCTGGCGGCTGGAAAAGCAATCTGCTGATCATGAATCCCACCAATCCATGGTGGCAGGACCATCTGATAGAACAGCAGAAAATGGTATACCAATACCTGGGCTTTGATGGCTGGCATATCGATCAGCTTGGTGACAGGGGAGAAGTTTTTAATGAGCTTGGAGACAGCATCCACCTTGCAGAAAGCTTCCAGCCTTTCCTGGAGAAAATCAAACAGAAGCTGCCTGAAAAAGAGATTGTGATGAATGCCGTGAATCAGTATGGCCAGCCGGCCATCAGCAGAGCAGGTGCTGCGTTTCTGTATACCGAAGTATGGGATCCGTATAAGCATTATGGGGATCTCAAGAAGATACTGGATGAAAATAGGAACCTTACAAATAACGGACAGGCCTCTGTTCTGGCCGCTTATATGAATTACCGTCATTCTGATGAGCAGGGAATGTTTAATGAAGCCGGCGTCCTGCTTACAGATGCTGTTATCTTTTCCAATGGCGGAGCACATCTGGAATTGGGCGAGCATATGCTTTCCAAGGAATATTTCCCTCACAATCAACTTCAGGTGTCCGAAGGCCTTCAGCAAGAAATGGCCAGTTATTATGATTTTTTAACAGCTTATGAGAATATCCTGCGAGATCATACACGGGACTCTGAGGCAGCGATCATATCCCATGAAGGGCTGCCATTAGCGATGGGAGATCCTGAACAGCAAAAGATTTGGGTGCTGCCGAAAGAATCCGGAAACAGGAAAATCCTCCATTTCATCAACTTCCTGGATGCGGTCCATATGGAATGGCGCGATACAAATGCCGATCAAGCTAAGCCAAAGGAACGGCGGGACCTTACATTTAGTTTAGAGGAAGATCGGAAGGTCAAAAACCTATGGTTTGCCTCCCCTGATATTAAAGGCGGCAGGCCTGAAGAGCTTCCGTTCAGGCAGGAAAACGGGAATGTTATATTCAGCATTCCGTCATTAACCTACTGGGATATGGTGGTTGCTGAATACTAGGACACAGATTCCTGTCCAAAAATAAAAGCGTGCCCGGGCTTTCCGCCTGGACACGCTATTGTTAGTTTAGATTAAAATCCCCGGACGCAGTATGAACCTTTACCACATGCTCGCCTGAACCAATTTTGCCGAGAATCCTGTCTTCTTCTTTTTCTTCAAAAAGAAATCCATCAAGCTGGACATTGCCCTCCCCGGAGGTTGCCTTAAAATCAACCATCATATCGCTTGGCTCCTCTTTGAATGAAATATTGACATCCCCGCTTGCCGTTTCGGCAGTAATGCTGGCTGCCAGCTGATCATTGCTGATGTTCAGGTCGCCCGAAGTAATTTTTGCAGCGATATCCCCGGAAAGTTCGCTGATTTTTATATCCCCTGAAGCTGTATATAAATCTGCTGACTCTGCGGCTGACCCATCGATTTGCATGTCCCCGCTTGCTGCCTTAAACTTCAATTCCTTCGCCTTTGAATCTTCTACCCTTACATCGCCGCTCGCCACCTGGATTTCCATTTGGCCTCCGGCTTCCATTCCCTTCAGCGCAACATCACCGCTCTTTGTCTCAAAAATGCTGTCCTTGCTTTGAATGTTTTCCGCTTTGATATCGCCGGATAATACCTGTACTGCCAGTTCCTCATATTCCTTTTTCGGGAGAAGCACCTCGATTTTCACATCACGGATGATAACCACTCCCATGCGGAACATATTCTTCACATCAAGGTCGACATTCAGGGTGCCGTCATCTTCGCTGACCTTCAGTTTATAATCATCTTTGAGCTTTTTGCTGACTTTCCCCGTTAGTGCCACCTTTATATCTTTCTCGCTGCCAGCTTCCCTGATGACCACATCTGTAGAAGCGCTATTTACTGAGATATGCTGGATGGAATCTGCTTTTATCGTCTCGCTTTGATTAATCTCAACCGTGTTAAAATTCAGACCTCCCGAAGCGCTGAGTGTAATGGCTGAACCGCCGACACCGATCAGGAATAAAACGACCAAACCCGCCACCAGTTTCTTCATGCCGCCTTCTCTCCTTTTCCTTTGACTAGCCTGACATTGAATTTGATATAGCCGAGAAGTACCCGGTAGAAAAATTTGCCGACATAAATCATTCCGATGCTAAGCAGCAGGCCCAGGCTGAACAGTGCCAGCGAAGCAAAGAAATTCAGGGTCATATCCTCAAAGCCCGTAAAAAACGAAGACCCCAGCAAGGCAAATGGCGACAATGTCAAAACGAGCGCCACCGCACATAGTGAAATATAGACGCCTGCGAGGCCGATCAGCGGCCCAAGTATAAAGACCAGATTGAAAAAGCTGAGGCTGACCGCCGCTGTCGCAGCTTGAAAAATATTGGAGACCGACTGCGTTTTCTCCGCTTTGACAATCCTGTAGTCTGCAAGCAGGTCGCGCGCAATGACATGCGGGTCACCGAGCTCCTCCATGATTTCCCTTTCCGTCCTGCCGTTTGCAAGCCCGATTTCAAAATGCTCCTCATAATCGTACAGCATTTCCCGCCGGTCATATTCCGGCACCTTACCAAGCAGCTTTTCCAGCCTTTCTAAAAACTCATTCCCTGCCACTGGACTTTCCCTCCTCAACAAATTGATTAACCGCCAATGAAAACTGCTGCCATTCCTCGATCAGCATATTCATATAATCCCTGCCCTTTTCTGTCAGTGAATAGTATTTTCTGGGAGGCCCTTCCGTTGATTCTGCCAGATAGGTTGTTAAATACTCTTCTTTTGTCAGTCTTCTGAGCAAAGGATAGAGCGTCCCTTCAGCCACCTCGATTTTATCCGAGATGTTTTGCGCGAGCTCGTAGCCATACTGATCTTTCTTAGAAATCAGCAGCAGCACGCACAGCTCAAGAACACCCTTCTTGAATTGAACATTCAATCCTTGCACCTCCACCGGTAGTGAACATTATTCAGTAGTCATGTAAATCCTTCCATTCATTCACAAACCCATCATACAATACACTATTGAACATTACAAGGTACTGAACGTAAAAAAATACCTATTTTTTAAAAATAGGCATTTTCCAAAGATGATTATGGCCTCAAATCCATCCAGCTTTGAAGATGATGGACAGCGAATCCCACATGGGAATCTGAGGAATAAGCGTCACGGACAAGTGAAAGCTGTTCTTCCATTCTTAGTGTGCCTTCCTCATAAAAAGTGATATACGCCGCTTCAGAAGAAGCCCCTGTTTCTGCGGCAATTTCTATCTTTTTCCCATATTGTGCCGCAAGCTCAACCTCGTTCCTGGACAGCTCAATCATCCCATTAGGGCCTGCTGCTGTATCTCTGTAGGCCATGATCGTCACACTGTCAGTATTCTTTATGACCCAGCCTGCGAGGGAATCTTTGCCGAATTTATTGCTGAACATCATTTCATCAAACCAGAAAGGCATATCTGCCCCCAACGGAAGACTGAGCTCTGCGGACAAGGAAGCAGCCTGAAGCATCCGGGTCTGATAATTCACCACAGTGCTTTTATAATTGCTTTCCCAGCCTGGCAGAAGATAGGGCTCGATATCCAGGTGGATGCCTGAAAACTGCTGGGCAGGGCTTGCCTGCTCCTGATAAGCAGCTACCCAGAAGAAGAAGCTGCGCATGGCTGCTTCACCTTTTGCCGTGGCCCATTTAGGTGCTCCATCCAATGCATGGACACTGATTCCGCCGGCATTTGCTTTTTCTATAAAAGATTGGTAGACAGCGGCCGGCAGGCTCTGGTCAATCTGCAGATACAGCTGATCTGCCTGCCTGTCCGCCAGGAATTGAATGATTTCATCAGACCTGTCCTTTATGGCTGCTGTATCCCACAGCCAGGTTGAGCGGTTCATATCAGCAGCCTCTCCTTTCACGGGGCAGGCTGCAAACACGAGCAGTACAGCCAAAAGAGCTGTCTTAAAAAATTTGATAGTCATTGTATACTCTCCTTTGTATGATGCCATGACATCCATAAAAAGGAGCCCGGCAGCCTGGCAGCCAGCCGCATATCCGCGGGAAGGCCCATAGCTTTGCGTCCCTGCCTTTCGACAGGTTTGCCTTTATCAGTAAGTTGTTAATTTGATTATAATCACTTTTCAGGAAAAATAAAGATATTTTTTACACAAAAAGGCCCCCTGATGACAGGGGCCTTCTTCTTAGTCTTTAGGCTGATTTTCTTTCTTGCTTTTCGTGCCGGTGTTGAATTCCACCAGCTCTTCGCTTGTCCAGCCTTCTCTTTTTTTATTATTGTTGCGCTGTGCATTTGCATTTCCAAGCTTTGTCCTGCCCATGCTGCCTCGCTCCTTTACTGGCGTTTTCTCTGGTAGTATGGGCCTTTTCACTATGTGTTATTCTGCTTTGGCGGCCTTACAGGAGAGGGGATTTCCTCACTTTTGTCCCCTGCTCGAAAGCATAGGCCATGCTGATCAGACCGGCTTCTGAAAAAGCAGTGCCGGTAAACGTAATGCCCACAGGCTCATTCTCTAAGGAATAGCCTGCCGGTACTGTGATGGAAGGATAGCCTGCCTTTGCCGGAATGCCCGCTCCAAAATTGTTCGGCGTCACGATTGCATCAAGATGATGCTCTTTCAGGACATGATCAATTCCCTGCTCAGTCGAAAAGTAGACATCCTCCTCAAGCGAGCTGATATAAGCCTCTTCAGTCAGAGTCCCGCTTGTTCTTTCGGCTTCCTCCAGGATGGTCTGTCCGTACTTAAGGGCTGCATCACTGTTTTCGAGGTTAAAGGCAATCACATCGGCAAGGGATTTCACTTTTATATGAGGAGCAACCCCGCGCAGGTAGGCGTTTAGATCTGCTTTGAATTCGTATGTAAGTACATCATACTTCCAATTATTTTTTGTAGAAGGGATTTCTACAGGGTCAACCACCTCGGCACCAAGAGCTTTCAGCTGTTCAACCGCATGGTTCATCACTTCAAGCTTGTCCCCGCTCAAATAATCAAAATACACTTCACGTGCAATGCCGATCCTTTTGCCCTTCAGCCCGTTTTCATCAAGAAAACCA
Source organism: Cytobacillus sp. T106 (assembly GCF_040492155.1). Lineage (NCBI taxonomy): Bacteria > Bacillati > Bacillota > Bacilli > Caryophanales > Bacillaceae > Cytobacillus > Cytobacillus sp. T106. Next base: position 189,359 of record NZ_JBEUMK010000009.1, read on the forward strand.
GCAAACTCGGTATAGTCTGACTCTGGATTGTTCAGCACAGCAGGATCCCTGTCATCATTGCCGGCAAGCACATCGAGAAGGTAAACGGCATCCCTGACGGTTCTTGCCATCGGGCCTGCCGTATCCTGGGAATGCGCAATCGGGATGATCCCCCTTCTGCTGATCAGGCCGACCGTCGGCTTAATGCCTACAAGCGAGTTTTGGCTTGCCGGGCTGAGAATCGAGCCTGACGTCTCCGTTCCGACAGCCACTGCCGCAAAGTTCGAAGCGATGGCTGCACCTGAACCCGAACTGGAGCCGCCGACATCAAAATTACCCGGCCCATAAGGATTCAGCACCTGCCCGCCCCTTGAGCTGTAGCCGCTCGGCATGCCCTCTGTCATAAAATTGGCCCATTCCGTCATATTCGTTTTTCCGAGAATAACGGCTCCGGCCTTTCTTAAAGCTTCAGCCACATAGGAATCCTCTTTTGCAACCGACTCCTTCAGTGCAAGAGATCCGGCACTGGTGTGCATTTTATCAGCAGTATCAATATTATCCTTGATCAGTACAGGAATGCCATGCAGCGGCCCGCGGCTGCCCTTCAGCTTACGTTCGGCATCCAGTGCCGCCGCAATCTGGGCAGCATCCGGATTGACCTCAAGTACAGAGTTGATGGCCGGGCCGTTCTTATCCTTCTGCGCAATCCTGTGCAGGTACATCAGCACAAGCTCTTTCGAAGAAACCTCGCCCTTCTCCAATTTCTCCTGCATCTCATCTATAGTGGCCTCCAGGAGCCATTCTTCCTGGAGCTTTTTCAGCCTTGGATTTTTCATATAGGAATCGATTCCTTTCACATTGAGTTTACTTTCATATTTTAGCATATTTTCTGAATCCTTTACTATAATGAAGGTTGGTTAGAGAGGACATCGAATATTCGCTGGTGGATTTGTGGTGTTTTTCTAGGAAATGATTCTTTTCTTTAAGGCTGGGTTTAATTCTGCTGTTCCATCTTGTTGAATCAGACCAATTTAGAGTGGATCCTGATTCATTTAGGGTGGATCCCCGGTCAATTTAAGTTAATCACCCTACTTTTCCGTTTATTCATCCTACTTTTCCGTTTATTCACCCTACTTTTCCATGTATTCACCCTACTTTTTCAATTATTCCACCCAAAACAGCCGATATTTTTTCCACCTTACATTTTTTCACAAAAACCCATCAAAAAAAGCTGACAACCCAAACCCGGGTTGTCAGCTCCCTATTATCTTCTTCTATCAGCGTCCACGATATCACCGGAATAAAACACTTTCTTCTCCGGCGTGATGCCAAGCTCCTGGCAAAACTTCTTCAGTTCGCGTTCTTCCCTTTCGGTGACGAGCGAGATGACCGTCCCGCTTGCGCCGAAACGGCCCGTGCGCCCTGAGCGGTGGACATATTGCTTGATGTCTTTCGGAAAATCATAGTGCACAACATGAGTGACACCCTGGATGTCAAGGCCCCTTGCTGCCACATCTGTTGCGAACAGCAGGCTGCTTTTTCCTTCGCGGAAATTTTTCAAATGCTTCTGCCTGTCCATTTTGTCCAGGTCGCTATGCAGGATTCCGGCCTTCACGCCTTTAAAATCAAGCTTTTCGGAAAGGACAGCCAGATTGCCGATATCCTTTACAAAGGCAAGCCCCTTGATATCCTTCACACGGGAGATCTTTTCTAGGAGTTTAATTTTATCCCGCTGCTCACAGGCAAAATAAATATGGTCCACATCTGAAGGGATTGCCTCTTCCTTCCCTACGCGGATGAGCTCGGCATCAGCGGAGAGCTCCTGTGCAACCTTCGCGGTGCTTTCAGGAAGTGTTGCTGAAAAGAAAGCAAGCTGCCTGTCAGCAAGGGTTGACTTTAAAATGGTCTTTACTGTCTCAAGATGCTCAGGAACAAGGAGCTGATCTCCCTCATCGAGCACAACCGTTTTGACTTCATGCATCTTCAGTTTTTTCTGTTTGATCAGCTCGAGCATCCGCCCAGGCGTGCCCAAAGCGATCTGCGGGTGCTTCTTCAGCTTTTCTAGCTGTCTTTTCGTATTGGCGCCGCCGATGAAGGTGGCTCCTTTTATGCCGCTTCCTTCTGCCCACTTTTGGACCTCCGAGAAGATTTGCATAACAAGCTCCTGTGAAGGGGCCACAATAACGGCTTGAACCGCTTTTTTGCCGGGATCGATTTTATCAAGAAGCGGCAGCAGGTAAGCAAGCGTCTTGCCTGTCCCTGTCGGCGATTCGGCGATCACGTCCCTGCCCTCCTGGATAAGGGGGATGCTCTTCGATTGAACGGCGGTTGGCTCATTAAAGCCGGATTTTTCCCAGACTTCCTGGATAAAAGGCTTCAGGCCGGTAACTACAGATTGATTTTCAGTCATAACTATCTCCTTCTTTTGCAAAAAAATCTCATCTATTCCAGAGCTGCTTTTTTAAAGCATGCCCAGTTTTACAAAAAGTTGTGTACCGTTCTGATACTAGCTTATGATGTTCCAGATGTCCAGCCTTCATGCCAGCTGAGCTGGGTCCCACAGTAAAAAATCCCCCTAACTGCCTCTCAATATTTCCTTAGCCAATGAGGCGTCTGTTCCAGTTCAAATGCAAGCCGGAACAAAAGATCCTCCCGCCCTTTGGCTGCCATAAACTGAACACCGCATGGCAAGCCCTCTGCTGTACTGTGCAGGGGCACGCTCATCGCCGGCTGCCCTGTCAGGTTGGCGAGCTGGGTGAACGGCGTCCGCTTCAGGCTGTTTTCAGCGAGCTGGCCGGCAAGCCCGGCCTTTTGGGCAAGCTTTCCCAGCTTCAGCATGCTGATCAGCCGGACAGCTGTTTTTTCTGCATTTCTAAGGCTGAGCTCGCCGATCCTTGCAGGCGGAAAAGCAGTGGCAGGAGTCAAATAAAAGTCATAGGTCTCATGGAAAGAATCCATCACATAGGCGGCTTTGTCCCATTCCCTCATGCTCAGGACAAAATCCCCGGCAGAGATTGTTTTTCCAAGCATCCCGAGGAGCCATGTAGATGCTTCCACATCCGTCCTGGACACCTTCCGCCCGAGTGTTGCCTCCATTCCAGCCAGCGCCGCAGCCACCTCTCCAAAGTACATGGTGATATAGCTTTGGGCAAGCTTCTTCCCGTCTATATCCGGTTCAGCTTCTTCGGTCCGGTACCCCAGATCTTCGAGGATAGCAGCCGTGCGGAGCACAGCTTCCCTGCAGTCGGGATGGACATCGGTGCCAAGCGGGGAAGCTGTGGTATAAGCAATTTTCATGGTTTTTGGGAGCGGCTTTTCCAGACAGCCCAGATACGATTCTGATGGGGGAATAGCGTAGAAGGCGCCGCCTTTTTCCGGTCCATGCAGCTCATCTAGCATGGCAGCGCTGTCCCTGACCGAACGGGTGAGCACATGGTCGGATGAAGCCCCCTGCCAATGCCGGCCAATCCCAGGGCCGGCCGGTGTCCTTCCCCTGCCCGGCTTCAGGCCGAACAGGCCGCAATAAGCGGCAGGGATGCGGATCGAGCCGCCGCCGTCATTGGCGCCTGCAATCGGCACCATCCCGCTCGCCACTGCTGCAGCGGAACCGCCGCTTGAGCCGCCCGGAGTGTAATCAGGATTCCATGGATTCCTGGCCGGTCCGTAAAATTCAGGCTCTGTAATCCCCATCAAGGCAAGCTCGGGAACATTCGTCTGCCCTATAAAAATGGCACCCGTCCGCCGGAGCCTGGCCACAAATTCAGAATCGCTCTTTGCACGGTAATTCTGCAGCGCCTTTGAGCCGGAAGTGATTCTTTCTCCCGCGATTTCCTGCGTGATATCTTTCAGCAGCATCGGCACTCCTGCAAAACTTCCCTCCAGATCAGCAGATAAAGCAGCCTTTTTTGCCTGGTCATACATTTTATTGATTACTGCATTAAGCCCAGGATTCAATGCTTCAATATTCTCAATGGCGGCTTCTGCCAGCTCAATCGGCGCAGCTTCTTTCTTTTTGACCAGCTCTGCCAGCGCAAGGGCATCATTTTCCAAAAACAGTTTGTTCATTTTTCCACCTGCTTTAAAAGAAATAGTATACTTACATTTCTCTGACATCAGGTGGATATCCTGCAAAATGCCAAAAGGAAAGGCAGGCCCGGAAAGGACCTGCCTGCTGTTTATGGCTTCAATACAACCTTTGTGCAATCGTCTTCATGTTCATTGAACAGATGGTAGCCGCGTGCCGCATCTGCGAGGGGCAGTTTGTGGCTGACAATGTGGGTCGGATCAATCTTTTTCTCTTCAATCATATTATAGATTTCCGGCATCAGATGGATAACTGGTGCCTGTCCTGTTTTAATCGTTACGTTCCTGGAGAAGAAAGCTTCAAGCGGGAACATATTGTAGGTTGCACCGTAAACGCCGGTCAGCTGGACTGTTCCGAATTTCTTGACAGCCTTCGTTGCCATCTGGATAGGCCCGAGTGTTCCTCCCTGAAGCTTCAGCTTTTGCTCGATTTTTTCAATCGCTGATTTCTTCCCGTCCATGCCGACGCAGTCGATGACAACCTCGGCACCGCCGCTTGTGATTTCCTTTAGATAATCACCCATATCATCATGTTCACTGAAGTTGAAGGTTTCAACCTTATTGACGAGCTTGGCATGCTGCAGGCGGTAGTCAAGATGGTCGACTGCAATCACTCGGGAAGCACCTTTCATCCAGGCGAATTTCTGTGCCATCAAGCCGATCGGTCCACAGCCAAGAACAACAACTGTATCGCCCTTTTTGACGCCGGAATGAAGAACGCTCCAATAAGCAGTCGGGAGAACATCGGAAAGGAACAGCAGCTCCTCGTCTTCCATTTCATTGGATTCGGGTACAACAAACGGTACAAAATTTCCATAAGGGACGCGCAGATACTCTGCCTGGCCGCCAGGGTAGTTTCCGTATCTTTCTGTATAGCCAAAGTAAGCTCCTGTATCCTGGTGAGGATTGGAATTATCGCATTGGCTTTCCATGTCATGCTGGCAGAAGAAGCACTGCCCGCAGGAAACGTTAAATGGAATGACAACCCTGTCCCCTTTTTTCACCTTCGTAACCTCAGGGCCAACCTCTTCAACAATGCCCATCGGTTCATGTCCGATAATATAGCCTTCCCTCAGGGGCATATTTCCCTGGTAGATATGCAGATCTGACCCGCAAATCGCTGTGGAAGTTATTTTGACAATAACATCATCATTTTTCTCAATCCTTGGATCTTCAACTTCCTTGACTTGAATATCTTTGGAACCTTGGTAAGTTACGGCTTTCATCTCTCACACTCCTATCCAGAATCTATTTGGATATACCCTATTACCTGAGGAAGGGAACATGTTTTTTCAGAAAAGTATTCCAAAATTTTTTTGGCAGGAATATTTTATTTTACTTTTCGCTTTCCAAATATGCCCATCACCCCAGTCCCTTACTCCTAAAAGGATTTTCTAAAAAACTTCAAATTTTTTTATGAAAAAGTAATCCAAAACGAATTCTTTTTCGTTAGTTCAGCAGAACACCGAAAAGTTTATAAGCATTTCCGCCGGGTACAAAAGGATGGAATAAGTTCCAATTCAGGCGGAATTTTGAAAGGAGGTGAGCGATTCGAGTGTCAGCCAGATTCGTACAAGCCTTTGTTCTTGCGGCTTTCTGCTTCATCCCTTCGACTGCACTGGCGGACGGGCTGCTGGGCTCTGCGACAGAAAAAGTCACAAGCACCGTTAAAGAAACGGTCCCCCTGCAGCGAAGCGAGAAAAGCCAGGATCAAAGCGGACAACAGAATAATGACAAAGCCAAACCAAAAGATGCCTCTCTTCTTGGCACAGTGACCGGTGCAGTAGAAGAAACAGTCAAGACGGTGACAAAGCCAATCATCACTGTGGAAAAGGACGAAAATGCGGAAGAAAAATCCCTGGTGAATATTAACCTTTCCGAGGACCCTTCCATAAAAGTGGACGCAAAGATTACCGAAGCCAGCGTTTCCGATTCCATTTCCGTCAAAACTCCGGTGGCCGATGCTGAAGTGGGCGACTCCATCAAGGTGAAGACTCCGGTCGCAGATGTGGACGTGTCTGATTCTATTTCTGTTAAAACACCGGTTGTCAATGCTGAAGTGGGTGACTCCATCAAGGTGAACACTCCGGTCGCAGATGTAGATGTGTCTGATTCTATTTCTGTTAAAACTCCGGTTGTCGATGCCGAGGTGGGCGATTCCATCAAGGTGAAGACTCCGGTCGCGGATGTAGATGTGTCTGATTCTATTTCTGTTAAAACTCCGGTTGTCGATGCCGAGGTGGGCGATTCCATCAAAGTGAATACTCCGGCCGCAGATGTAGATGTGTCTGATTCTATTTCTGTTAAAACTCCGGCGGCTGATATTGGAGCGGGCGATTCCACCAAGGTGAATACGCCGTCTGCCGATAATGGCAGGACCGATTCTATCAGCATTACAACACCTGCTGATACAAACGTCCCGGATGGTATGACGGCAGCAGACACACCGGCCAATCAAACAGAGCCAGATTCGGTTAATGATAAAACACCTGTCAAGTCTGATGGAGTTTTAACTGATGGATTGTCTCAGCCAGAACCTTTGGCAGCAGACGCTTCTGAACAGTTCTTCGGTTCTTCAGCAGAGACTGGAACAGCGCCTTCTGCTGAAAGCGGAAACAAGTTCCAAAACAAGGCCACTGATAAGGCACCAGCTGAAAAGCCGGTACAAGCGGCAATTGCCTACGTACCTGCCAACAGCGGAACAAATGGCACCAGCACAACGGCAAGCGGAGGACAATCCGCATCAAGCGGAGCAGCACTCCCTTCCATATACTTTGCCGGTGTTCCTATGATTGATGCAATGTCTGAAAAAGCGGCCAGATATAGCGCAGTTGCTTTTTTCCATGATCAATGGTTAAATGCTCCTCCTTCACAGCCGCCGCAAACAACCTTCTTCTTACACGTTTTTATATAAAAAACTAAAAAGAAGAAGGAGAGAATTCAATTGAAAAACAAACACTTATTGAAAACATTAGCGATCACAGGTTTTGCTGCAGCAGGTCTTTTTGCAGGAGGCTCCTACACTCTGGCATCTGAAGACACTAACCAAAATTCACTTGGACTTTCAACCAATCTACTGACAAGCTTGAATTCAAGCGAGGAGAATGACAGCTCCTCACTCACTTCAAACTTAAAGGCCAACCTGAATCTTAGGTCTGTATCAGAAAGTTCATCTGAAAACGGTGAAACAGCTGCCAAAACAGCTAATGGACAAGAAAGTGTGAATTCCGATGGACATGAACAATCCGAAGACTCAAGCAGCCTGGATACCAATCTCGGCCTGGGTCTGGGACTCGAAAGCTCTGAAGAAGGTTCATCTTTAGATGCAAACACAAACGCAGATGTACAAGCGTCCTCAAGTGAAGACAACGGAGAAGAGCAATCTTCTGCCAATCTTGGAACCAATCTTGATCTTGGTGCTTCCACTTCTGATGATGAGTCTTCTCTTATGACAGGTG
>NZ_JBEUMK010000010.1:0-187286 GCF_040492155.1 Cytobacillus sp. T106
GTGGTCCTAGCCGGAGTAGCTGGAACCGCTATATGATGTAAATAGAAAAATAATGGTCCTAGCCGGAGTAGCTGGAACCGCTATTTCGTGTAAACAGAAAAATAGTGGTCGGAACAGAATCACTTCCCAAAAACATGTGAAGCTTTTTTATTGCTTTAAAGGCCAGCCTAAATTTTATTTCAAAGATATACAGCAGCCCAGCGAAAGGGGGCCATTTTCACCATAAACGGAAATCATGATCAATTAGTCACTGGAGGAACTTGCTTTCACCTTATATACGTTATCTTTCACTTAAGCTGCCTCCCGGCGGCTTTTTTCTATTCGCTGCTTTCACCGCTAGGTTTCTAGTATACAATAGTGGAAGCGACATCCAATATTAAGAAAATCTTAAGATATTTATAAAAGGAATATTAAGATTTGCTCTTTATGATAGATACATAAGCAGCTGCTAAGAAGGTAGGAATAGGGGAATGGAAAATTATAATGTACTTGTGGTAGATGATGAAAAAGAGATCCGGGACGCGATTGAAATTTATTTAAAAAACGAAGGAATTACGGTGCTGAAGGCGGGCGATGGCATTGAAGCGCTCGAGATGCTCAATGAACACCAGATCCATCTGATCGTCCTGGATGTGATGATGCCGAATCTGGACGGCATTTCAGCAACTTATAAAATCAGGGAGAAAAAGAATATCCCGATTATCATCCTGAGCGCGAAAAGCGAGGATACCGACAAAATCCTGGGGCTGCAGGTTGGCGCTGATGACTATGTAACCAAGCCTTTCAATCCTATGGAACTGGTCGCAAGGGTTAAGTCACAGCTGAGAAGATATGTGTCATTCGGGACTTTTGAAGGCATCAGAAAAGTCGTGGATCTGAATGGCCTGACGCTTGAAAAGGAAACAAAGGAAGTCAAGGTTAATGGCGAGCCTGTCAAGCTTACACCGATAGAATATAAAATAGTAGAGCTGCTCATGCTTAATGCCGGCCGGGTATTTTCCATCCAGGAAATCTATGAACTGGTCTGGAAGGAACCGGGCTATAATGCAGAAAATACGGTTGCCGTACATATCAGGAAAATACGTGAAAAGATAGAGATCGATGCAAAAAATCCAAGATATTTAAAGGTGGTTTGGGGAGTTGGATACAAGATGGAAAGGTAGGCTGATGATTGGCGTATGGGCACTTTTGTTCACCATTTTCATCAATGGGGTGCTTTCAGCTTTTCTTTTAGCAAGTAATTATTCTCATCGTGATTTTTTTCATTCAGATTCTTTCCTGTATTCAGTTAATGAAGCAGCCGGATATTTAAGCATGTTTGAGCTGCATGATCTTAACTTAGCGGAAGCCAAAGAGGCCATAACGGTATCAGACGCTGAAATTGAGGAACATCGGACGAGATACGGTTCCCTGCCGGCACAGATAGATAATATCAATGCACAGTACGAAGCTGTCATTATGGGTGCGGCCGATTCCGGAAATATTGAAGCAGAAGAAGGTTTTATCAAGGAAAGAGATGAAAAAATCGCTGACATTACAAAGAATTTTCAAAGTGATGACCATGTCAGGCCTAAGGTGGTCAAGGAAAAGGAAGAAAAGCTTGAAGCGCTTTTCAAACAAAGGGAACAGTACCGGGAAGAATATCAAACGGTTAAAAAGAACTTTCTGTATTATTTTAAAAATGACCAGAATGGAAAGGTAGTTACAAATGTTGATTTAAAAAGCGGTGAGACAGCAGAAGAGTATTTCCGTGGAGATGAAGTGCAGTTTGCAACAAATTTTTACGTGGGGCCAGATTCATTTTTCTATACTCTGCCCCATGAAACTGAAATGATTGATCCCCTTCTGAATGCCATTGGCGATTATGAAGGGAAAATTGCTGTTGCCTCCAGTATAGGGCCTTCAAATTCATTTTATTATGAAAGCCAAGCTTATAAGCTAAATCAATTGGTACTTGGAATTATGGCTGCCGCTGGTATGGCTGCTTTCCTTCTCTGGATAATGGTCACGCGCAGATCTGCGGCATTAAAAACCGAAATGGGAAAATGGGTGCCTTTTTATAATAAGCTGCCGATCGATACCAGAATTCTCTTTTTCCTGCTTTCTGCCCTGGGTGCATCACTTTGTATGCCTGTCATTATAGACTGCGTCAGAAACTGGATAGAAGTCCCGTATGACAGGCTGGAGCTGATTGCATTTATTATAGCTGGAACAGTCTTGTGGGGATTGGCATTGGTGCAGTTTTTCTATATTTTAGCTGTAGTGAGGGACGGAAACCGATTCCAAAATGAATGGAAAAAGAGTCTTCTCCATGAAGGAGGAAGTGTTCTCAAAAGTGCTTATACACAATCCAAAAGAGCTTTGGAAGATGCCTTTTTACAATGGAGCACAAGCACCAAAATGCTCATCATGTTCATCCTCGTGTTTGCTATGGGAGCCCTTTCCATCATCATTCTTATAGATCCAATATTTATCATTGTGTATCTTATCATTCTCTTTGGTTTGGGCACGCGGATTGCCATGAGCCTTGTAAGAAAGATCGGCTATTTTAACCGCATCGTCCAATATACGGAGGAATTGTCTTCAGGAAATCTGGGTCCGGATCTGGAAGTTGCAGGGAGATCTGTCCTGGCTGACCATGCTGCCAATGTCAATCTATTGAAGGAAGCGGTGCGGACTTCACAGAAGCAGGAAGCCAAGAGCGAGCGCCTGAAAACAGAGCTGATCACGAATGTGAGCCATGATCTCCGGACTCCTTTGACGTCGATTATCACTTATACAGAGCTATTGAAGCAGGAAGGCATCGAGGCGGATGAGAGGAAGGCGTACCTTGAAATCATAGACCGCAAATCCCAAAGACTGAAGGTTTTGATTGAGGATCTGTTTGAAGTAAGCAAAATGGCAAGCGGAAATATCGAGCTTGCCAAAACGAAAGCAGACCTTGTTCAGCTTCTTCAGCAGTCCCTAGGAGAATATGATGAGATGATTCAGGGATCAAGCCTGAATTTCCGGGTCACAAAACCTGACAAACCGCTGGCAGCTATGGTTGATGGACAAAAAATCTGGCGGGTCTTTGATAATCTGATCGGCAATATCCTGAAGTACTCACTGGAAAACAGCCGTGTGTATATCTCTATCCGGGAAACTGGCCGAAAAGCGGAAATCACTTTCAAGAATGTCTCCAAATATGAGCTTAATGATAACGCAGAAGAGCTGTCCGAAAGATTTAAACGGGGAGATGAATCACGCCATACTGATGGATCAGGCCTGGGGCTGGCCATCGCCAAATCGATCATTGATTTACATGAAGGAGAGCTTGAAATCGGGACTGACGGCGATCTTTTCAAGGTGATTCTTATACTGCCATTGGAGGAGTGAGGGGTGGAAAAATGACTGGGGCAGAAATAGCAAATTCATATGAAACTCATAAAAAAAGGCTCTTCCATATCAGCTATTCTATTACAAGAGACTCTTATTTAGCCGAAGATGCTGTCCAGGAAACATTCATTAAGGCACTTAATAAGGCACACACCATTATAGACAAGGAGAAGCTGGGAGCGTGGCTGTCTGTTACTGCAGCCAGAACAGCAATTGATTTTGTACGCAGGGAACGGAAGAAAAGCTGCCAGCCTATGGAATTAGAGGCAATCGAAGCTCTGGGGAGTGTTAATAGCGAAGCGGTTGACAGCATGGTAGAGGCCCAGCTGATGGAGGCGCAGATCAATCGGGCGATTAATACTCTAGGGGATGGCTACAGAGATATCCTGCACCTCAAAGCAAGCAAGGGACTGAAGGAAAAAGAGATTGCAGAGATGCTTAACCTGAAGCCATGTACAGTAAAAACAAGATTGTACAGGGCGAGGAAAAGATTGAAGCCTTTATTTATGGGAGCGGCGAATATATAGAAGACATAAGAACTAAAGGGGCCACGAAAAGGCTCCTTTTTTGCGTATTAGGAATTGGGGCAAATACGCCAGAAAAGCATATTCTATACCCAGAATGATACTTTAGGAGCAAAGAGGTGCAACGATGAAAAGCTTGCAAACAGGCAAAAAGGAAGCAGCCGGGATGATTTATGTGGCAGATTCCTCTCCCCAAAATTGGCTGTATATTTTATTCAATACTATGGAGGAGGCGGTCCGGGCTGACAAGGAAGGGAAGGTTGTCCCGAACCTGGCGGATTATCACTGGCACAGTGAGAATGTGCTTGAACTCAGGATTAAGGAAGGAGTGAAGTTTCAGAATGGAGAGAAGTTATCGGCAATAACTGTACAGGAGAGCTTACACGAGCTGTCCAGATGGCAAGCTCCACACCCTCCGGGAACCTTCCTGAACTTTATTCCTTTCACACTGGAAGTAAAAGATGAGTATACGGTCCTCCTGAAATTTGCCGATCCGGATGGACTGGCTCCGGCAAAGCTGCGTGCAGCCCATCTGGCAAACAGAAGGTTCTGGGATACTCTCGGCTTTGGCTACCTTAAGCTTGGCAGCGGAGAAGGACACTGGTGAGTGCTGGATGCACCCGGCCCGTGGGGTACCGGACCATTTGTTTTATCAGAAGGATATTCTTCGATTCAAAATATACCAGCGTTAATTGAGAATGCCCCTTTTGCGGCTGCTTGGCTGACAGTAATGGAGGAAAGGACCCGCTATGTTATCTTGGATGCAAATAAAGCTTATCATAATCGCGGCCGGGGACCAAAGCTGGATAAAGCCGTTTTTCGGAACGACCTGACGAAAGAGCAGGCACTGGAGCTGTGCAAAAACACAGAAGGTCAGGTGGATATTGTGACTGAACTTTCTCCCGATGAGGCGGAAGGAACAGTGGCTTCCAAGTATGCCAGGCTTGTCATTTCTAATGGAAACGAAGCGGTCGCAGGGATTTTCAACAGATATCGTAAGAACGTAAATTTTGACAGTCTGTCCCTCCGCCTCGCCATTAATCTAGCCTTGGACCGTGAATTGCTGATTGAAAACGCATATAACGGGTTTGCGGAGGCACCGCCAGCCTTGACACCTTCTTTTGCACAAGATTTTCCTCCGGAGCTCAAACCATTCCCTTTTGATCTCGGGCAGGCGCGTTCTCTTCTGGCTGAAGGTGCCTATCCCAGCGGCCGGGTGCTCCGTATGGCATCTTTCCAGAAACACCAAAAGCTATTGAAGGCCACGGCAGCACAAATACAGAATGGTCTGGGCATCCAGGTGGAATATTCAATACTTCCTGCCGAACAGGAAGTATATTGGAGGCGCCTGATTGCAGAAAAGAAGTTCAATCCTCCATGGGACATTTTTATTGGTGAAGCGTCCGCGCTGTTTTACGAAGGAACACCTGCTTATTTTCACCGGGAGCTACTCGGCCGTGACGGATCGCTGCGTACCGGACCTGTTCTCAATGAGTTTGAGGAGATATATGCTAAAATGTCAGCAGAAACCGACAGGTCCAGGTTGCTGGAGGCTTCAAGGGATGTTGACCGTTTCGTCCATCATCATGCCCTGCTTTTGTTTCTTTGTGTTCCGAATAAACTTTATGCTGTCAACAAGCATGTTGATTTCAAGCCCTATGCAACAACCTTTGAACTGGCAGAAACATCGGTGGATGCAGGACATTGGTCAAGAAGATAGACTATGTTGGAACCTTAGGGTTTCTTTTTTTTGAAAAAAAGGTACTGGAAGGGCGGCCGCGAATTATATAAGATGGAACATAGTCTCTGTCAGCAGAGAGCAGGAATTGACAGGAGCAGGCGAGATTCCACTGCTACTATAAAAGCAAGGAGTGAGCGATATGGGATGGGCTGAGGGGCTTCAGAAAGCGATCGATTATATGGAGGAACACCTTCTGGATGATATTTCAATTGAGGATATTGCCTTGGAGGCAAATGCTTCTTCCTTCCATTTTCAGCGGACATTTTCGGTACTGACAGATATGTCGATTGGAGAATATCTGCGGAAGAGGAGGCTGACGCTAGCAGCGCAGGAGCTTACAACATCAGATGAAAAGGTCATCGATATCGCCCTGAAATATGGCTATGACACTCCCGAGGCTTTCGCGAAAGCCTTCCGCCGCCAGCATGGGCTGACACCAACAGATGCGCGGAAAAAGGCTGGACAGCTGAACGCCTATAATCGCCTGGTCATACAGGTAACCTTGAAGGGAGCGGAACCAATGAAGTACAAAATCATTGAAAAAGAAAGCTTTACAGCGGCAGGGATCAGAAAGGAATTTTCCATGGAAAAAGGTGAGAATTTCAAAGGCATTCCAAAAATGTGGAAGCAGGTGCATGAAGACGGCATCAATAAAATCCTTTTTACGCTGAATGAACATGTTCTTGGAATTTGTGTCGATAAAAGGGGTGAGACCGGAGAGCCGAAGATGGACTATTGGATTGCGGCAGAGTGCAAAGGCGGGAAGCCGGAAGGATTAGAAGAGCTGATCATTCCTGCCTCCAAATGGGCTGTTTTCGAGGTGCATGGTGAGATGCCTGATGCTATGCAGAATACCTGGAAGCAAATCTTCTCAGAGTGGTTCCCTTCCAACCCGTACGAGCATGCTGGGACACCAGAGCTGGAAGTCTACAATGACGATGATCCTTACAGCCCGGACTGCTATTCTGAGATCTGGATACCGGTAAAATAAGCAGATTGAAGTGAAAGGGCGGCAGAAAGCTGCTCTTTTTTGCGTAAAGAAGGGTGTTTAGACTGTCTGGAGTCAGGTTATGGAATATTAGGCTTCGGGAAGCTTGTGGTTTGTGATAAATCTAGTATCTTATTGGGATTTTTTATAGGTGCAGCTGCTTTTTAATTTATTTGGCGGTTAATTCAATCAATTCAGCAAATAATACAATCATTTCGCAGGATAATCTACCGTTTTCAGCAGATAATCTACCATTTCAAAAAATATTCTACCAATTCACATTTTCAGCAGCGGCGCCGATCCAAGCAAACCTGCCGTCCCGAAACAGACACCAAACTAAAAAAGGAATGATCTTATGATCTTTTGGCTCAGCATGGTTTTTGCCATCGGTTTTGCGCTCATCCATTTCTCCTCAAAATATATGAATTTTATTGAAGAAACCCCAAGGAGCAGAATCCTTTCCATAGCCGGCGGCATTGCCGTTGCTTATGTGTTCCTGCACCTGCTCCCGGAATTGAATGGCTATCAGGAGAGCCTGGAGGATTCGATCGGGACGGATGCTGGAAAATATATTGAGAATCATATTTATCTGATTGCCATGATCGGGCTGGCGATATTCTATGGCCTTGAACGGATTGTGAAGGTTTCTAAAAAGAAGAAGAAAGACAAGACGGAAAATCAGACTTCGGCAGGCGTGTTCTGGATTCACATCGGATCTTTTTTTATTTACAACAGCATCATCGGCTATCTCCTCATCCGCGAGGAATTTGAAAGCCCATGGGGCATGTTTTTTTATTTTATAGCTTTAAGCATTCACTTCATCACCAATGACAGGGGGCTAAGGCGGGATCACCGGGAAGTTTATGACAAATACGGCCGCAAGCTCCTGACTGCAGCAATTATGCTCGGCTGGGTGATAGGAGCTTTTATGGAAGTCCATGACCTGATCATTTCAATCCTTGTCGCTTTCCTGGCCGGAGGAGTTGTTCTGAATGTGCTGAAGGAAGAGCTTCCCGAAGAGCGGGAAAGCAGCTTTGCGGCCTTTTGCATCGGCCTTGCCGGCTATTCAGTACTCCTTATGGTCATTTAAAAAACACACACCCATTTGTTTCTGGTAGCCGGGTCAGGGGAAGAATAGAGTAATCAATAAGAGAAAAGGGGGCCAACCAATGGATGGCATTGAAAATACTAATCTTGCCGGACGTGCCATAGACAGTATTGAAGGAGCAGCCGGGAAGTTCCCTGGCCGCAAAAGGGCGCATGCACGGGGAAGCTCCTATAAAGGAACTTTTAAGCCAAACGGAAAAGCCGCCTATTTAACGTCTGCCCCTCATCTGCAGGGTGGCGAGGTGCCGGCTATCGTCCGTTTTTCCAACAGCTCAACAAATCCTGGACACAGTGATGCCCTGACTCCTCCTAAAGGAATGGCAGTTCAATTCCAGCTGCCTGACGGAGACGTTACAAACCTTGTATGCACGACAGTTCCGCTGTTCTTTGCGAAAACGCCTGAATCCTTCACCAAAATCATCGAGCTGTTCGCCTCTATCCGAAAGGGGAAGCCTGATCTTAAATCATTAGCAGGCATTGCTAAAGACTTTCCTGAAAGCAAGGCGTTCATTGAATTGATCCAGGAGGTGAGACTGCCTGCAAGCTATGCGGCAGCTCCTTACTATTCTATCCATGCCTTTTACCTCACCACCGGGGAGGGAGGACGGCAGGCAGTTAAATTCATCTGGGAGCCGGAAGAAGGGGTCAGCATGTATACAAAAAAAGAAGCAGCCGGCCATCTTGGGGAAACATACCTCGAAACAGAGCTGGATGAGAGGCTGGCAAAAGGTCCAGTCCGCTTTACATTATCTGTGCAGCTGGGAGAAAAAGATGACCCGACAGATGATCCTACAGTGCTATGGCCGGGAGACAGGCAAAAGATTGCGGTTGGGGAGCTGACGGTCAACCGCAGGCTCGAAGATTCAAATGAAGAGTTTTTTGATCCAACCATTCTACCTGAAGGCATTGAATGCAGCGAAGATCCTATCCTCCATTTCCGGCATGAAGCCTACCATGAATCGAGGAAAAGGCGTGAAAGCGAGAAGAAGGAAGGGCTTTAAACGGGCTGCTGTAAAGGCAGCTCTATTTTTTGCTTATGTCTGCCGACCTCTTCAGCCAGCATCCTGTGATCCACACCCTTTTAAAGCCTTGGGAAGAAGTGTTTTCTGTTCTTACATATTCCGTTTCTCTAAGCATATGTTTAATGAAAAAGGAAACGGTGGCTACATTGAAAAAAATACAATTCGGCATTCCGGAAATTTTTGAGGAAAGCGCTTCAGCTTCACTTAAGGTGCTGTATGGTGATATAAAGCAAGTTTTAAAGGTGCCCATTATCAATTTTATCTTCCGGGCGCTGGCACAATACGAAAAATTTCTTTATACAGGGTGGCAGCAGGTGCGTTCCAGCATGCTCACCATGAGTGCAGAAAGGGCTGCAGCAAGTTTGAGAGAACCGTCCCTTTCTTTCGTGCCTGAACGGTACGACTGGGCGAGTATTATGGGTATGGAGCGTCTGAAAAAAGTTGAAAAAATAGTATTTACTTTCAACTATGTTAATCCCAAGCTTCTTTTGATTGCATTGGCCTGGCAGGAAAGTTTGGGGTACAGGCCGATAAAGGGCGTGGCCTTGTCAGGTGGATTGATAGAGCCGGGAATTTTACCGGGACTGCCATCCATCCGGCTGATCGATTTTCCGGAAGCTGACAGCAGGCAAAAGGAGTTACTCTGGGATATTATGACTGTGAAGCACAGCTATGATATTGCAAGTGATTACCGCGCACTTGCTTTATATCCTGAATTTCTGCAGCCGGTCTGGTCTGGGATGAAAGAGTATGTATCTTCTGATGAGTTTTCACTGAGGTCCAGGAGCATTAAGGAGCATGCCAGGCAGCTCGTCCATACAAACTTTCCTTATCCTGTTATTATCACGCCTGAAGATCTGGCGGGCATGTACTCACATAAGGATGCTGCCGGCATAATGGCAGTGATTGCCCTTTTTTCTGATTTTCTTGCAGATCTTATCATAGAAGGTGAGTGCATCCGCCGTTTTTTATATCCGCCATTAAAATCCGGTTGATATTTTTATTCCTCTATGCTACATTATATGGAAATTAGAGGTGATCCTTATGCAGCCGGATAGAAGCTGTTGTCCATTTTCACAAAACCATCATCATAAAAACTAGCCTTGCTATCGATTTTTAAAAAATCGCAAATAGGAAGGCTATTAATCATGAACCGCATTATTTTAAGTGTCCACTTAAAAGAGTGCGGTTTTTTTGTATTTCTAAAAGGATGAGGATGATCTCTAAAAATTAATTTGGAGGAATCGCTGATGAAAAAGATGGATTATCAAAATGTAAAAGGCACTAAAGATTATTTGCCTGAAGAAGAGATTGTAAGACGGAGGATTCAAAGAGAACTGGAGGATGTATTCATTCAATACGGATGCAAACCGCTGGAAACCCCGATTCTGAACTATACTGAACTTCTCGCTTCTAAGTATGGCGGAGGAGCAGAGATTCTTGAGGAGATGTATACGCTGTCTGACCGCGGCGGCAGAGATTTGGCTTTAAGGTATGATTTGACTATCCCATTTGCAAAAGCAGCTGCCATGAATCCTGGAATACGGCTTCCTTTCAAGCGGTATGAAATCGGCAGAGTTTTCCGAGATGGCCCGATAAAGACAGGGCGTCTCCGCGAGTTCACACAGTGTGATGTTGATATAGCAGGGGCAGATTCCCAGCTTGCTGAAGCCGAGCTGATGGTAATGGCACTGGATGCCTTTCAGAGGATTGGCCTCGATATTACAATTCAATATAATAACCGCAAGCTGCTCTCCGGCATGCTGCAGGAATTCGGGGTGCTGGAAGAGAAGCGCAATGAGGCAATCCTTGTGCTCGATAAGCTGGAAAAAGCAGGCTGGCAGAAGGTTTCTGAAGAACTGGCAGCAAAGGGAATCGGGTACGAAGCGATTCAAAGAATTGCGGGCTTTATTTCTGACAAGGGCATTGGAAAACTTGCCTACTATGAGGAAATGGAGGATAAAAACGTCCACTTAAAAGAAGGATTGCAGGAATTGAAGGAGCTGGAAGGTTATCTAACCTATTTGAATTGCAGCCGGAAAGCGGTTTTTAATCCTTTTTTAGCAAGAGGCCTGGACATATACACAGGCACGATCTATGAAATATTCCTCACGGACAGATCGCTTGCCTCAAGCATAGGGAGCGGCGGCAGATATGATAACGCAATCGGGGGCTTCATAGGGAGCGGAAAAAAAGTTGCGACTGTTGGAATCTCTTTTGGGTTGGATGCCATTTTTACCGCAGTCAGCCAAAGCCTTTCCAGGACTGAACGGGAAAGTACGGCAGATTATTTTCTCATTCCAATCAATACGCCAAAAGAATCCCTTGCTCTTGCACAGTATCTGCGCGAAAAAGGGTGGAGAGTAGAGTTGGAGCTGGGCAGCCGCAAAATAAGCAAGGCTCTTGAAAGGGCTAACAAGGAAAACATCAGGAAAGTAATTCTGCTGGGAGAAGAAGAAGTCTCTAATAACCAGTATAAAGTAAAGGATATGGAAACAGGGGAAGAAGCATTCGAGAAATATGATTTTAAGAAGTATGTCTGAAAAAAGAAGCATGCAAACATCTGCTTTGCATGCTTCTCCTATTTTAATTAATACCAAAAGCCGGGGCGTCCGAAACCATAGCCCCATCCAGGACGTCCATATCCCCAGCCTGGCCTGCCATAGCCCCATCCGGGACGGCCGTAGCCAAAGCCATACCCGCCATAGCCCCATCCAGGGCGGCCAAAACCGAACCCGCCTGTAGCTGCACCAACTGCCAGAAGGGGAAGGAACCTTTCATCATGCTGCTGATATGCATATTCAGGAATTGCCATATAAGGATTCATTTGCATAGCCTCCAGTCTCTTTTTCTCTGTATGCTATGCAGAAGGAGGGCAGTTGCCCGCAATTATGGCGGGGAATTTTGAAAATGGACATTTGCCCAGTGAAAATTTCTTATACTGAACATGAGAATATCCAAAAGCCAGTGGAGGTGGTAAACTGGTAGAAAAGCTTCTCATATTTAATAGAAAAGGTGATTTGTGAATGACAGAGAGAAAAGAATTGGCAACTTTTGCTGGAGGCTGCTTCTGGTGCATGGTCAAGCCTTTCGATCAATTTGACGGAATACATAGCATCATTTCCGGCTATACCGGCGGGCATGCTGCTAATCCCACATATGAAGATGTGAAAAAAGGGGACAGCGGCCATTATGAGGTCGTCCAGATCGAATTTGATCCTGAGGTGTTTCCATATGAAAACCTGCTTGAGCTGTTCTGGCAGCAAATAGATCCTACCGATGAAGGCGGCCAGTTCCATGACCGCGGGGACCAGTATCGGACTGCTGTTTTCTATCATAATGAAACTCAGAGGGACAAAGCAATCGCCGCCCGCAATAAGCTTGCGGAAAGTGGAAAGTTCAGCAAGCCGATTGTCACAAAGGTGCTGCCTGCTGAAACCTTTTACCCGGCTGAAGATTATCATCAGGACTATTATAAGAAAAATTCCGCCCATTACAAGGAAGACAGAGAAAAATCAGGGCGTGATAAGTTCATTAAAGAACATTGGGAAAAGTAAAGCTCAGTAAGGCCCCGCAATCTTGCATGCGGGGCTTTTTTTATTTATGACACTATCTTCTGAGAGGATGGAGAACATACCGAAGCGCGGGAAATATTGCTGCCATAACTCAAAGGGTAAGCTGCATCTCTAGTCTGATATTAAAGTCCTTTCACTGAAAAACAGTTTGCATCTTCAAATAAAGAAAACAAATTAGCTCAGCAGGAATTCCTCTATAAAATGCCGAATATTGTCAGTTGATCTGAATACAAAGGAGCATAATCAATGTATATAGAAACAGAACGGCTGATCATCAGGGATTTTCAAGAGGAGGACTGGCGGGAATTTTATACTTATACCTCTGATGCACAAGTCATGGAGTATATGCCGGAAGGTGTTTTCAATCAAGAAGCTGCCATGAAGTTTGTAAAGGAAAATATGATTGAAGCCAGAAACTACCCAATCATTGTTAAAGAAAACAGTCAGCTCGCCGGCCATATCGTTTTTCATCCCTATTTTGGAACACATACCTATGAAATCGGCTGGGTAATGAACCCACATTTCCAGAACAGGGGATTAGCATCTGAAGCAGCATCTGCTGTTTTGAAGCACGGGTTCGAACAAAAGAATCTCCACAGAATCATTGCTACCTGCCAGCCGGAAAATATTGCATCCTATAAAGTAATGGAAAGAATCGGGATGAGGAGAGAAGGGTTTTTCAAAAAGTGCATTCCGCATGGAGAAGGATGGCGGGATGAATATTATTATGCGATTCTTGGGGAAGAATGGCATCTTCACCATACTGCTGCAGGAATGGAGAGTGACTGAATGTCTACAAGAATCCGATTTCCTTTTGTTTATTTCTATGCTGAGCCGAATGTTGTTTTTGTCTACAAAATAAATAGGACAGAATTTCTGGATTCCAATAGTTTCCGTGAACTGGAGAAGCAGACTTATGAGATGGCACCAGGGGAGGATTTCTCTGATTTCTATCATGAAAACCATCAGCCTCTGGAAGGCCGCGGTTATTTCATGAGTCTTGAAAATCACTATAAAATGATCA
Organism: Cytobacillus sp. T106; assembly: GCF_040492155.1. Classification (NCBI taxonomy): domain Bacteria; kingdom Bacillati; phylum Bacillota; class Bacilli; order Caryophanales; family Bacillaceae; genus Cytobacillus; species Cytobacillus sp. T106. Next base: position 13,360 of record NZ_JBEUMK010000010.1, read on the forward strand.
AAATAATTAACAGGGCGATTCAGAAGCATAAAAAAGAAACGGGAACCAGGAGAAGCCCATCATATACCGCTGTCCATATTGCACCATCAGAATCCGCTGCCGGCAGCATAAGGGTTATGCTGCCTCAGCGGGAGGAAGTAATCAGCCAGATAGAATATCTTGGCATTGGGCCTCTATGGAAACTGGATACTGAAGAGGGGAAAAAACATCGTGCTGACTGGATGTTCGACCATATCAACTACCAAATAGAAGACTTTGAACTGGACCAGAAAAATGACAATATGCTTTTGCAAATAGCTGATATTCCTGAAGAAGTGCCCATCTACCTATGGGCAGGCGAAAATGCGGATGAGCAGACAAATCTCCGCTATTTAATGAATCTGCTAAAAGGCAAGAAAAATGACATAATCGTCATTAATTCCACTGGCCAATTTACAGAGATGGGCTTGAAGAATAATGGGCCTGCCCGTTATACAAGCCAAATGGAGCCCGACAATCTGTCGCTTATTTTTAAGAGGGGCAAAGAGAACTCCCCCCTGAGCGAGAAAGAGCGAATGAAGCTGCTGAGTGAGTGGGAAAAACTCGCCCGCACTCAATCTGTTTTGCGCATTTGGGAGAACGGAAGCATTGTCTCCGTTCGAGAGGACCATTTTGACCATAGAATCATCGAAACAATAAAAGAAATGGAAGCTGATAGTGAAGATGGCTTTGTCAGAGCTGGACACCTAATTGGAGCCATTACAGATAAAGACTTGCCGGACACAGATTTATTTTACCTGGAGTACCGCCTTAGAGAGCTGATATACCATGGCATCCTTGAATTAAGAGGAGTCCCGAAATCTATGAGGCATTACCGGGTAAAACTGCGGGAGGAGAAACCAACAGCGCTTCCTGGGTGAAATCCAGCAAACTGACCCCATAGGCGGAAGCAGCCGCAAACACGATTGTCCACATGGCAAGGCTGACGGTCATCCAGGCAAGAACCCGGGAACGGGAAGCCCCGAGGGAAAAAGCGGCTACGGCAGCAATATCAGTCCCCACCAATAGCGGTGCGAGAAGGGCGAGGCCCGGGATACCGTATTTTTCCCAAAGCTGCTGTGAACGTTTATCTCTTTTTGTGGGGCCGGCTGCGCCTTTTTTCTCCCGCCTTCTATTCCTCCACTGAAAAAATTGCTCAAAAAAGATGGCAAGCAAAATGAGCAGCAGAAGATTTCCGGCAAATGCCAGGACTCCTGTCCAAAAGGGTGACAGCCCCCAAAGTACTCCAAGCGGAACCACAATGGAAATGTCCATCCAGGGTGCAGCTGAGAAAATAAAAATAACGACATACTGCCAGAAAGCACTGGCAGATTGAGCCCATTCAATCATCATTCTTCTCCTTTCTTCAATATTGCTCAAACTATTTATTACTATTATAAGAGCGCCAGTTTAATATTGGGTAGGATCGGGTTTAATGTTTATTTAAAACGCAGATATATCTTCTTCCAGCATATAAAATGAGGGCTGAAAGTGTGTCTGCGGCTATATTCAGAAGAAAACATCATGCTGTTAAAATTAAATCAAACTTATTGTAAACAGGAGAGAGGATATGCACAAAATATTGCTTGTGGAAGATGATGTGAAAATAGCAGATCTGCTGAAGTCGCATCTCATGAAGTATGGCTATGAAGCTGCGGTATGCACGGAATTCGATGAGGTAGTTAAATGCTTTGAAAGAGAGCAGCCTGCGATGGTCCTGATGGATATCAATCTGCCGAGCTATGACGGTTTTTACTGGACACGCCAGCTCAGGCAGTTGACCACCTGCCCGATCATATTCATTTCAGCCCGTGCGGGTGAGATGGACCAGATTATGGCATTAGAGCATGGAGGCGATGATTACATAACCAAGCCATTTCATTATGAGGTCGTCCTGGCTAAAATCAAGAGCCATCTTAGGAGGGCATATGGGGAATATGCATTGAATGTGAAGGAACGGCAGATTGAAGCTGAGGGACTTATCCTTTATCCTGAAAGACTCCTGCTTGTTTTTGAGGAAAAGCAGGCTTCGGTCACAAAGAATGAGTGTGCGGTCCTGGAAATTCTGATGAAAAGATATCCCCGCTTTGCCAGCAGGGAAGCGCTGCTCGAAAAGCTGTGGGATGATCAGGCTTATGTGGATGAAAACACATTGAATGTCAATATGAACAGAGTAAGAAAAAAGCTCAGGGAAATATCTATAACCGGAGCGGTTGAGACCGTCAGGGGAGCAGGCTATCTGCTTCAAAATACCTGGAAAAGGAGCTGATTGGTGTTGAAGCTCTTTTTTAAGGATCATTCAGGGGTCATCTTTCTCCATATTGTCATGCTCTTTTCTGTGCTTATTATCTATCGTATGGCAGGATTCCGGGACATAAAGGTAAGCTTATATACTGTTTTTTTGGGGCTTTGCCTGCTCGGCGGTTATCTGGTTTTCCGTTATGCAGGAATGAAGGGATATTATGCACGGCTCACTAATCCGTTTGCGGCTCTCGATGAATCGATTTCTGCGACAGGCTTCTATCCGATGGCAGAAGCACTTGATCAGCTTTTGCTGAATCAATACCAGCTTTATGAGAACAAGCTGGCGCAATGGGAAAGAGATAAAAACGAACATCTTATCTTTATGAATCAGTGGGTGCATCAAATGAAGACCCCTCTATCTGTCATAGAACTGCTGCTGCAGGATGAGGACGAAGTAAGCCGTGAAAACATCAGGGAAGAGACGGACAGAATTCAAAAAGGTCTGGAAACAGTACTGTACAATGCAAGGCTTAAATCTTTTGAGCATGATTTCCATGCAGAGCCTGTCAGGCTAAGGGAGCTGGCTGTGAAACTGGTGCAGGAGAACAAGCGCTTGTTCATCCGGAATGAAGTTTATCCTGAAATTGCAGCTGGAGCTGATCTTATTGTCCATTCTGACAAGAAATGGCTCGAGTTCGCAGTCTCCCAGATTCTGATAAACAGCATCAAATATTCAAAAGGTACAAATCAACAGGTGACCATCTCCTTCTGGCAGGAAGGAGAAACTGTCATCCTTGAAGTGAAGGACCGCGGGCATGGAATACCGGCCAGTGATATCGAGCGTGTCTTCCAGCCTTTCTTTACCGGCGAAAACGGGCGCCGTTTCCCGGAGTCTACAGGAATGGGACTGTATCTGGTTTCAGAAATCAGCATGAAGCTTCAATTTCAGCTGGAGCTGGAGTCCGAGGAAGGAAAGGGGACTGCTGTTCGCTTCCTGTTCAATGAGCCGAACAGCATCTTACAAGATTGTAAGCCTCGTGAAAGGAACTTCGATAGCTGAAGCAATCTCTCTCCTTTACTATTAAAGCATCAGAAGAAAGAGAGGAGAAATTAAATGAAGATGCTTCAGATAAATCGGCTAAGTAAAGTATATACAGGAAAGGTTTCTTACCGGGCACTGTCAGAACTCAGCCTGGAAATCAGCAAAGGGGAGTTCGCAGGGATCATGGGCCCTTCAGGCAGCGGAAAGACTACACTGCTGAATATGATATCCACGATTGATTCTCCAACATCAGGCGAAATCCTGATAGAAGGAAAAGATCCGAACAAGCTGAAGAAAAGGGATCTTGCGAAATTCCGCCGGAGAGAGCTTGGTTTTGTTTTTCAGGATTTTAATCTGCTTGAGACGCTGACTGTGAAAGAAAATATGATGCTTCCTCTTACATTGGAAGGGGTACGCGTCAGGGAAATGGAAGAGAAAGCAGAAAAGGTCGCAGACAAGCTTGGCATCCGGCCGATCATGAATAAAAGGACCTATGAAATTTCGGGCGGACAGGCACAAAGAGCGGCGATTGCAAGGGCCATCATTCATACCCCGAAGCTCCTGCTGGCAGACGAACCGACAGGGAATCTGGATTCAAAGGCTTCACGCGATGTGATGGAAACTATGTCAGACATAAACAGGAATGACGGTACCACCATGCTGCTTGTCACCCATGATGCCCTGGCTGCCAGTTATTGTGACCGGGTTATCTTTATCAAGGATGGCAGGCTCTATAATGAAATCCGCCAGGGAGACAGCCGCCAGGCCTTTTTCCAGAAAATCATTGATATGCTTTCAATACTGGGAGGGAATGCACATGACCTTTCGTCAATTCGCGTTTAAGAATGTGCACCGCAATAAACGGCTGTATGCGGCTTATCTGCTGAGCAGCGCTTTTTCGGTCATGGTATTTTTCGTCTATGCGGTTTTTGCCTTCCATCCGGGCCTTAAAACAGAAGGAATCGGCGGGCATGTTTCAACTGGGTTGCACTTTGCCGAAGCAGTTATATATGTGTTTTCCTTCTTTTTTGTCCTTTTCAGCATGAGTGCATTCCTGAAATCGAGAAAAAAGGAGCTCGGATTGCTGGTTATGCATGGAATGACAGGTATGCAGCTCAGAAAGATGATCTTCATGGAAAACATGATGATCGGACTGGTTTCAATTCTGACAGGAATCGGAACTGGCATGGTGCTTGCCAAGGCAATCCTGCTCGCAGCTGAAAATGTACTCGGTTTAAAAAAGTCCCTGCCTTTTTATATGCCTGTTGAAGCGCTGGGCCTTACAGCGGGTGCTTTTGTCCTGCTGTTCGCAGTTATTTCATTTTTCACAGTTTCCATGTTCAGGGGGAATCAGCTGACAGCTTTTATTAAAAGAAGCGCTGCTCCAAAGCCTGAACCGCGCGCTTCCAGCCTGCTTGCCCTGCTATCTGCCTTGCTTCTTGCCGCAGGGTATATTACTGCGCTCAGGGTGAAGGGGGTTTATGTAAGCGTGGCATTGGTGCCGGTCAGCACTGTTGTCATCATCGGGACTTATTTTCTCTTTACACAGCTCAGCGTGTATATCATCGGCCGCTTAAAAAAGAATCCATCAATCCTGTTCAAAAAGACGAATCTGCTTCTTTTCTCTGATTTAGCTTACAGGATGAAGGATAACGCCCGTACCTTCTTCATTGTTTCGATTGTATCTACTGTGGCATTTTCAGCCATTGGCGCACTGATCGGCTTCAGGACAGTTATGACCAAGGCAGTCCAGGAGGAGAATCCGTTTGCTTTTGACTACAGCAGCTATGCAGGAAACGAGAGGGAAGCATCCCAGGTTGAGCTCATCCGGACTAGGCTTAATGAAGAGGGGATCTCCTATCGCGAACTTAGAGCAAAAGGGCTTTACCAGACTGTCGGCGACAGTCAGGCGATGTTTGTGAAAAGTTCTGAATATAACCCGATAGCAAGAGCGGCAGGCGGGAAAGCAGTAGATCCTAAAGGAGACAAAGCAATCAAAATAATACCTATGAAAACACCTGCTGAAAAAGAAAAACAAACAAATCTGACCCTCAAAGAAAGCGGGGAGCCCATTTCCATAGCTGGAAATACACAATCATTTGCGTTCCCTTCCTATGAAAGCTTTTATGTTGTATCAGACAATAAGTTTGCCGCGCTGCGAAGTTCTGCCAAAACACAGCATTTTTATATTTTTGATGCAGAAGATTGGAAAAGCACATCAGATATCGGGGAAGAACTGGCGAAAGAGCTTCCGATCAGCAGACTTGGAAAAGAATACAGCTTTTTTCCGCTAGCTCATGAAATGGATAAGATTGTTCAAGGGTATGGGGCCATCCTATTTGTCGGCCTATTTATCGGAGCAGTGTTTTTTGTTGCCGCCGGGAGCTTTCTTTACTTCAGGCTCTTTAGCGATCTTGATGAGGATAAAAAGAAATTTTCCCGCATTGCAAAGATCGGACTAACGGATGATGAACTGTCAAAAGTGGTTTCAGTGCAGATCGGGCTCCTGTTTTTTGTACCGTCAGGCGTTGCAGCTGTCCACGGTGCTGTAGCTCTTACCAGCATGCAGAATATGTTCGGCACCTCGCTCTTCAAGGAGTCAGCCCTTGTGCTGGGAAGCTTTTTACTGATTCAGCTGGTTTATTATGTATTCATCCGTTCGGCATACTTGAAAAATATCAAGAAGGCACTCCGCTAAATGCAGCAGGACCAGAAATCAGGGTCCTGCTTATTTTACGCGGCGGCAAACGGATTTGTTGACGCTGTCTGCCTGTCTGCCTGTAAAATAGATAAGTGTACATAGAGTTAATACTAACAGGGGGATGCTGATATGAACCGCCTCACTTATATGCTGCTGGTACTTTTGACAACCTCTCTTATGGGATCGTCCTTTGCTATAGGTAAAATCGGACTTGATTATATTTCCCCCCTTATGCTGACAGGGCTTCGTTTTACCATTGCCGGGGTGCTGATGGCAGTCATTGTACAGCGGAAGCCGCGGCCAAGTGCATTGCCAGACTGGCTGAAGGTGTTCTCGATCGGCCTGTTTCAGACAGCAGGGGTGATGGGGTGTATTTTTCTCAGCTTAAGGACCATCACTGCCGGGGAATCATCCATACTTACGTTCAGTAATCCGCTGATTGTTGTTGTTCTGGGCACGATCATTTTCGGCCTAAAATATACAAAGATTCAATGGATAGGCGTCATTGCTGGATTTCTGGGTGTGATCCTGACACTTGGCTTTCAATTTCGGCTGGAATCAGGCACCCTGCTCGGTCTTGGGGCAGCTTTTTCATGGGCAATCGCGACCTTGCTTATTAAAAGGTGGGGAGGGCAATTCAATACCTGGGTTTTGACAGCTTATCAGCTTCTTTTCGGAGGAATCGTCCTGCTGCTTATGAGCTTGACCATGGAAAAGATTGAGCTGCACATCACTCCGCTTTCAATCTTCATTGTTGTATGGCTCGCTTTGATGGCATCTATTGTCCAATTCGCTGTCTGGTTTTATTTATTAAGCAAAGGAGATCCGGGGAAAACGAGTGCCTTCCTTTTCCTTGCCCCATTCTTTGGCGTGCTGTCCGGATGGCTTCTGCTGGGGGAAGCTGTCCATTGGTATGTCTATGCCGGAGGAGCACTTATTTTTCTCGGGATTTTTCTTGTCAACTGGACTTTCAAAAAGAGCAGTACCTAACAAAGAGAGCCGCACCTCAGAAGTGCGGCTTTTCTCTGTTCGCGGCGGATTACTCCTTGCTGCCGCCGTTCTCGTCCCAATAGATATCTGCAAAAGCTTCAGATAAAGCATCAACTGTTCTGTGGAGTTCCTCCAGATTATTATCGACCCCGCCAAGCTCTACCAGAATGGCTCTGTTGGATATATCCTGGTTATATACCCCGTTTCCTTCAAGCTTTGTCTTTAAGAATACTCCACGGCTGAGGCCCGGGTATTTTTCTTCAACCTTCGCATTCAGTTTTTTTGTATATTCCAGATTGGCCTGGTAATTTTTATTTTCCTTGCCGACGATGAAATACAGACGTGCATAGGTTTTGCCGTTGATCGTCGCAGTCGTTTTATCCTTCCGGGCAGAATCGCGGTGGATGTCTATGAAATATTTCAAATTTGGATTTGCTTCTGCAGAAGCGTGGACAACTTCATTGGATACTTTATAGGAAGAAGAGTAGGTCCACTCTCTCTTAAGCAATTCTTTATTAATATTGGTCTTATCCTGGGATGCTCCGATCCCTTTTTGCAGGAGTGCATCTGAAAGTTTGCTGCCCAGTCCGACCACATTGGCCCGTTCATCTGAAGTTACGGCTTTATTGGCGTCTTTTGTATTTTTCAGCAGCGGAAGGAAGGCCTCCATATTATGTGAATGATAAATCAGCACATCTGTTTTTTCAGGCTTTTTGGCCGGTTGTGCCGGCTTGTCCGCCACAGGCTGCTGCAGCTTTTCTTCTGCAACTTCACGCTCATTCATGAGTACTTCTGCTGGAGGTGCTGATTCAAATGGAAGGGTGGAAAGATCTGTTCCTTCCCCTGCAACCACTATTTCTGTATCAAAATAAACAAGGCCGGGAAGCTCTGTCCCGAGAAAGGTACGGGCATCCGTAGGCTTTACATTAGTGGCAAGGGAAAATAAGGCATCTGTCACATTTTCAAATGTGAAAGGATCGCTGTCAGGAGCGAAGGAATGATTGGCCGAGCTGATAAAATAAGTCAGCAGTTCATTGATTTCAATATTTCTCATGACGCGCTCCAGTGACTTTGAGCTGAATTGAGTGTAGATAATGATAGAAAAGAGGAAAACGGCGGCCGCGATTAGTAGGTAGATGAGATCTTTGTAATGTTTAACGTTTACTGTTACAACTTTTATCATGAAATTCACCTCAATTCACCATATGCTCATTTTTACGAGAGTATGCGATATGAGGGGACAATGATTTGTAAAGTTTTACGGGGAAAGAGCCTGCAGAATGTGAAAGGCTCTATCTGAACATCACATGAATAACCTGCCGCCAATGAGGAGATTTTATAATAAAGGCTATGTTAGTGTACCTAGTTGATTTTGGGCTCATTCGTGTGAAAGTCTGTTTTACACGCATTTCAGTACAGCTGAAATGAGCCCAAAATCAACAACAAAGTTTAACAATGCCATAATAAAAAAAAGCAGAATCCTGCTGATTGAAAAGTAGGGAAAAGATATGGCAGGACTAACCATTTCAATTATCATTTTTAATATCGCAGCTGTAAAGTTCGGCAAAACCCTGACTGGCAATCAGAAGCTGCATATATGGGCATTTACGATTGCATTTCAGCAAACCTTTGACGTTATCATAGAATTTAAGCTCCATGGATACTGGTATTTCAGCCTGGATCCTGATATTGGCGGACTGCTGGCACACACACTGCTGCTTCCCCCGGTGAATGTCCTCTTTCTCAGCCGCTATCCTTTTAGCTCTGATAGACTGACAAGGATATTTTATGTAGTTTTCTGGGTGATAGCCATTCTTCTTTACGAATATTGCACTTTGCTACCTGAGCCGTGGGGATATTTTCACTACGGGTGGTGGAAGCTGTGGCATGCTGCCATTGCTGATCCAATTTTGTTCTTTTTATTGATTCAGTATTATAAATGGGTACGTAAACTGGAAGGCGCAAAATAGTTTGTTCCATAAAAGAGGTGCTTATATGAAACGGCAAAGACTGCTTTTGGCTGTGATGATGCTTCTTTCCTGGGCTAGTATTCCCCTGATAGGAAAGAGGTCTTTTAAAAGATTTCTTCCGGCATCTATATTCATATGTACCATTGCAGCGATCATGAATATACCTGCAGCAAAACGCAAGTGGTGGGTTTTCCAATCCAGTATCCATCCTAAGATAAGAGGAGATGTACCATTTGTTATCGGACCTTATTTCGTTTTGTCCTTTCTGGTATTGAAGTATATGTACGGGAAGTTTGGTTTATATATGATCGTCAATTTTGTCCTTCATATTTTATATGCATTCCCAGGCGTCCGGTTTTTGGAGTGGGCAGGAATTGCTTCTCTCAAAAAAATGACTAAGCAGCAATTCATCCTGCTTCAGCAGTTCAGAGCAGTCCTTTTATATGGCTTCCAAGTGCTCTATGAAAAGCTGCGAAGTTCCGATCCCAGTGAACAGAACTGAGCCCCGCTCTTAGAGAGCGGGGCCTGCTGACAGCTAACCATTGCTGCGCTGATGGTCTACCCACCAGTCTATATGATCCAGATCAAAAACGATCATGCTGCCAAAAGGTCTTTGATGGGGGAGTTTCCGTTTTTGTATGAGATCCAGAATGGCCTCCTCAGACAGCGGATAATCTTTCATATCCAGATAAGCTATCAGATCTTTTATGCTGTACGCCTTTCTCAAAAATTAATCACCTCCCGCCAATCCTCCTTTATACAAAGGAAGTCTGGCGAAAAGCACTTAATAAATGAGAAGCTAAGATACTTTTACCCCGGCAATTACTCTCTAATCTTTCTTCTGCAAAAAAACATCTTATTGAAAAAGAACTCAGTCCTAAATGAAATATTTGCCATCCTTCTGAAAAGAAACCAGGGAACTGGAATAGTCGATATAAGTTCTGCGGTTTGATAATAACCTGCGTCAATATTGGAAAATACATTCCGTACTTAAAATATAAGCCGTATAAAAAGATATCATGCTTTAACCAAAATGGGCTTGTCCCCCTGAAACGGTTCTTTGTTCTCCCCGTCTAATCTGTTGTGAAGGCAAAATACAACAAGATTGACAGAAGGGGGATTCTAAAATGAAAAAAGTAAAAAAACTGGCTGCTTCAGCGCTTGTCATCCTTGGCATTCTGACATTCAGCCAGGGCACTGCATCTGCTGAAGAGTTTTATACGATCAAAAAAGGGGACACTCTCTATAGCATTGCCAGGCAATATGGCAGTACAGTCGGACAGCTGAAGCATCTCAATAAATTAAAGGGCGATTTGATCTATGCAGGCAGCAGATTGGAGGTTCCCGGAAAGATTACAGTGAAGAAAGGAGACACACTCTGGAGACTCGGACAAAAATACGGTCTCAGTGTCGCTGAACTCAAGAAAATAAACGGACTGAGGAGCGACCTGATCCTAATAGGGCAGAATCTGTCAGTCAATAAAGGCAGTATTGCTTCATATGATGCTGAAAAGGTGAAATTGTCCGTTTCCCCCAAGAAAGGTTACACATTTCATGCAGAAGAGCCGCGCCGCTTCCTTTTGGAATATGGGAAGAATAGCCGGTATTTTGCCAGGGTGGAAGTTCTTGACGGAAAATCAGCAATGGATGAAGTAAAGAAAAATTCTCTGGAATATCTTAGGACGATTGGCAAGCCTGAAGAAATGAAACCAGTACAGCTTCCATTTTATAGAGACAGTATGATGGTGCTGCACGCACATAACAAAACTGACCAGGCAAACATCATTGTCAAAAATGTAGACGGGAAGCTGCTTCGATTCACCATTCATTATGTGAACCAGGAGGAATCAGAAGAGGTTTACGGGACAATGATCTCGATTCTCGGAAGCGTGAAAGCAAACTGAAAATGAAAAAGGGAGGGGATCCAGCGGTCCCCTCCCTTGCCATTCCCCATGATTATTTCCAGACTTCTTCGGCAATGTTTGCTTAAATGAAAGTAGAATGGCTAGGTAGAAAATAGAGAGCTTCAGCAAGCTCTCTATCAGTACAAGTCTATAGGGTGTTATGCTTTATTTTGAAAACAGCTTCAGCAGCGGATGCTTATTTTTGTCCTTCACCTTGATTTCCTCCATCACTATCCGGTCCTGATGCTCAGAAATCCATTCTTCCATTTCTTTTTTATCTTTGCATTGCGTATAGTAGGTTTCTCCGCCTTTTCCAACTGCATTAATGACATATCGGCAAGTGTTTCCCATAAATCCTCCCGTTGCTGTGGTGTTTAAAAGGTATAATGCATGCATTCCATCATGGTTTCTCCTATTCTCAGATCCTCTTGTTTTATACAAAAACAGAGGAGGAGAAACCGGATTTTTAAGTCATGATTTCCAATAATAAATCCTGTTCTGCCTTATCTTACTCACGAACTTAATGGCTGTCAACGGAAAATAAAAAAGAAATAAAAAAAGAAATAAACGGGTTGAAAACATGTTGATGTCTTTGTAGAATAGAGGATTCACTCATTTTTTTGCAGAATGCTGAAAGTCAGATAAAAAAAGGGATATGCAGAAATTTGCTTATACGGAAAGTTGGAAGTAAAATTATTTCAACACCTGAAAAATGAATCGGCTTAATCTCATATTGAGAGCGGAGGAACCAATTTTTGGGGCTAATCCTGCAGGAAGCAGGAGGGATGAGAATGATCTTTCGCCATCCTGCCCGTCAGCTAACTTCGTCGGCTAAAGCGAGTGAGGTCATTTTAGACCGCCTAATGAGCAGCACCCTTGCATCCAAATTTGCAGAAGCTGCCTGGAGCCAGGATAGGTCTTTTTGTGCTGTATATTATCTGCGTACGTTTTAGAGCGGCTGTTTTCAGGGAAGAAAGGGAATGTGGCTGTTTAGGCATTTTCATTGCCAAGGGACAGTTTGTGCCCAATAATCCCAAGGGAACCATTAAGCCGGATTGAATGCTGCAGGTGTTCACTGATAAGAAGAAGGAGAATCAGCTGTAATGAATATCGCGTTTTTTTTATTGCCTAAAAATGAACTGGTTTTTGTCTACGACCATTGGACAATGAGGCAAGCCATGGAAAAAATGGAGTATCACCGTTATACAACCTTTCCGATATTAAATAAAGAAGGAAAGTATGTAGGTTCCTTGTCAGAAGGAGACTTGTTATGGAAGCTCAAAAGCATGGGCAGGGTCGACTTTAATGAGATCCAGGGAGTGATGCTGAAGGATGTGCCGCTTCATAGATCATATGAGCCAGTGCTAGTTAGCAGTGAGATGGAAGAAATCATTAATTCATCACTAAATCAGAATTTTGTCCCTGTTACGGACGACAGCGGCGTATTCATAGGATTGATCCGAAGAAGGGAAATTATCGATTATCTGGCAGGCAGCTTCAAAGAAAGGGACTTGTCTGTTCCCGGGGAGCAGAGCAAGACAACATAAGCAGCCGCTTTTATTTAGAAAAAAAGTCCATACAATTTTGTATGGACTTTTTGGCGCAGCAGGGGTTAGGGGAGGATTGATACAGGGATTGCATTGTTCCGTTGGAAAATGGCATCAATTTTAGGGGGAAGACTTTAAAATGAAGGGTGAGCATTACATCTAGAAGCTGCTTCGCCCGACTTTTAAAGAGATTACATCAAAATTAAGGACGATCATTCCGGATACCTTCACAATCATGCCTGATATGCCTATAATCGGGCCTGTTTAGGCAATAATCTTTCCATATCTGCCATAATTCATGCCGGTTTCCGCATTAATATTCTTAATCCCATATAGTTACAAAAGACTATACAAAGCAGCGGTGAAGATGCTGCATATGAAGCAGTAAGATTCATGGGCGTACCCGGCTCTTATCCTTTAAATAGCTTTTGTGCTCTTAATAATGATAGTTGTCGGAAGATATTGGGCTTTTTCATAGGAATACCAGCGGTTGCTGTGCCTTTTCCTGTCTTCCTCTGATAGACATGCTTCTTCTATCACTCTCTCGATTTTAAAACCTTGGCTGACCAGCGCATTGATATAGGTGCTTACCTTATACTGCTGCATAAAAGCAGGCGTATTCCACCCCTCATGGTTATAAATGCCTTCTTCGTGATAAGGCTTATCGATAATAATGGAGGAATCTTTGCTCCTGATTCTGCTGAAAAAGGGATGTTCCCAGCTGAAAATGAAAGTGCCGCCAGGCTTTAAATACCTGTGGATATTACCCAGCGTTTCCTCGAGGCTCGTTGTCCAGCCGAGAGCATAGATGGAATAGACAATATCAAAATATTGATTAGGGAGCCCCGGATCATTCTCCATAGGGGATTCAAAAAGTCTTACTGGCGCTGCAGCACCGCCGAGCACCTGCTGTGCCGTATGGATCTGCTTCGGCAACAAATCAATGCCCCAAAGCTCGGCCGCACCCCGCCTGTCCATATAGAGAAGAGAATGCCCGCTGCCGCAGCCGATATCCAGCACCTTTTTCCCGGCAGGGTCGCCAAGCAGGTTCAGTTCATCTTCTACAGGGGCCAGGGGACCATACTCAGGGAGCGGATTTCGGCCAAAAAAGCGCTCTGCTGAAAGGTTCCAGCTTTCTTTGTTTTTCTCTAGAATTTCTGTTTTCATAAGTATCATCCTTTATCCAATTATAAAATGGCTCTCATGCTGACCTGAGGAACCTCTATCAATATTCGGTGCACTTCCAATATTCTCCTTTAAATCTTAGGGAAAATTAGTCTATTCGCTTTGTTTAAGCAAGATTTTCAGCAGTGTCATAGAGATGGCGAGTAATGGAAAGCAGCAGATGTAACCAGGAAAGCAACCTGGGATGATGCCATGTCAAGAAGACTGCCAGCCGGACTGACTAGTCAGGAGAAAAGGAAGTATTCGCTTTTGTGAAGGCGGCAATAAGGAAGAAACGCCTGAATGACACTCAGCTGATCATGCTAAAACAGATGTTTATTAAAGAAGCTCTAAAAACAATATTTCCATATCAGAAACAATGATTAAAACAGCAGCCAGAGCGCGATCAAGTATAACCCCTGGAAATACAATTCAGAGCAAACAAGCGTATTTTAACTATCGGCCATATCAGAGTTTTCCTTATCACTCATTTTCTATTATTAGTGTAAGAAATTCTGCAGAAATCAAAAATCAGCCCCGGCTGTATTTTTATACGGCTCAAGACTGATTTTATTAGTAAAGTAAAGCTCATAATCTGGACAGCTGAACTGGATTAGCAGTTAGCAGTCCTTCCCTTTAGACAGATGCAGGGGAGGAGGGATCAGCCAGCCCTTTTCTTTATTCAGGCGCAAAACCTTGGCGCCAAGCTGGGCTTTTTGTATGTGGAACTGTCCAAACATCATAGCTACATCTTCACGGATTGACATACCTATAACCTGGCTGCAGGCAACAAGACCTGCTGCAATATCAGCAGAAAGTGTTCCCGCTATCTCCATATCGGAAACCCTTGCGCCAACCGGGATGTCATCCAGGCAGGCATCCGGCCGTTCAGGCAGTGCCGGCGGCAGGCCTACTCCATTTTCTTTCAGCAATTCCTCTACCTGCCTGCGATTTTCTTTGCCGAGTTCAATCGCTTCAGTCAACAGCTTCTTAAGATCATCGTCACCTGCATGGTTCATCATGGTCTGATAACCTGCAATCATTGCATTTCCTGCAAGCTGGGAGGACCAGATACTAAATACTTCGCCATAATGCAGCGGTTCTTCCTTCGGGTTGCCGCTTAAAATTCCCATCATAAACCTCCTTAAGTTATCTCTCATCAGAGTGCCGCCTTTCTGTTAAGCACAAGGGTAGTATTGCCAATCTGCCTGGAATTCATTTCATCTTTTTAAAAAGAAAAAAACTTGAGGCTAAATCGCCTCAAGCTGATATTAAATCTTTTCGCTCACCCCGGATTTAACGGAGCTTCTGCCCATGATTGGCAGGAGGATAAGAATTCCAACCGCCAAAAGCACAGCTGAAGCTTCATAAATCAGTACGATGGAAAGCTTGCTGAGCAGCCAGCCGGACATCGACATGGTAATGACGGTTGCTCCCATAAAGAGGGGATTCAGGATGCCATTGACCCTGCCGATAAAGTTTTCTTCTGTATTTTGAAGAATCATCGTATTAATGCCGATATGGATGCACGGCATAAACAGTCCGGAGAAAAATTGTGCAGCAAGTGTGAGCCAGAAAGCGGTGGACAGCCCCATTCCTATAAAGCCGAGTGCACTGGCTGCCATTCCAAGCGCAAGAAGCAGCTGGGGCTGAGCCTTCTTGGAAAGAGCTATAGTAATGCCTCCGCCAAGTATCATGCCGGCTCCAAATGCAGTCATCAGCCATTGCAGCTCCTCTTTTGGCAGGCCAAGCCTGTCAGTTATGAGAAAGACGCCCAGCGGCTGGGTAAGGCCGATAGCAAGGCCGGCAGCCGCAAAGCAGCCTCCGAGCAGGGTAAGCGGCTTGCTGCTCCAGACATAGCGGAAGCCATCCTTCATTTCCTGGAACAGTGATTTTCTTTCAGATGTTTCATCCAATTCCCTGTCAGCTGGCAGCATAAGCAGAATGAGGGCAGAGAGGATAAAAGCTATACCCATAACAGCAATGGCTGTCATGATTCCGAAACGCTGATAGACAAAGGTTCCGATAATCGGTCCAAGAATCATGAAAAGCGCAAATACAGTCTGGTAAATAGACATTCCCATCTGAACCAATTCTGCCGGTACATGCAGCTTGAAAAGCTTCATGCCGGCAGGCTGGGAAAATTGGGATAAGATCGAAGAAACAAGCGTCGCAAAGAAGATCACTTTCCAGCTTCCGAAGAGCAAGGTCAGCAGCACCGCAAATATGGACAAAGCACTTAATAAATCGCACCATACCATAGTCCTTTTCGGCCTCCACCTGTCTGCAAATGTTCCTCCGATAAAAGAAAACAGGAAGATCGGCGCAAATTCGGCGACTGATATAAGAGACACGGCTACCGGGTTTTCATTTGTTTTTTCAATTACATAAAGAAGGATTGAGTAATTACGGACCCAGCTCCCGATTTGCAGGAAAAAGACGGACAGCAGGATGGTTCTGATAACGCGATTTTGAAACAGCGCTCCGAAGCCTGCTTTTTCTGCAAGCATATTTTCTGTCATAAAAAAACCTCCTGGCTTTTTCTGGTCAGGAGGCTCCTTGGGTGTAAAGCAGAGCAGAGGGATTCTGCTTACTGTAACAAAGGGATGCACCAATCCTATCCAGAAAAGAATCGTATAAATGAATTACGAACATTTTCCAAAAAGAATTAGTTGTTCATCGCCCTTTGTCACCCTTCCGGTAAATTAATATACATATATTACCGGAATCTAGAGGGGAAGGCAAGAGGAGGGATTGAATAATAAATCGACATATTCAGCAGAGGTTATTGATTTGAAATTGATTACAGAAAGTTTAAAATAATCATTAAGGTTGAATGGGGATTTACCCTAATTCGAGAATAGAACGGGAAAGGGGACTGTCATGAAGGAAGGAAGAGTTCAATTGCCAAATGGTATAAGTTTGAATGTGGCTCATAGTCTTTCTGAAAAACCAGTCATTCTGTGCCTGCATTTCAGCGGAGGAACATGGCAGGCATGGCATGGAATATTACCGCATTTTTCTGCAGACTATAGTGTGATTGCACCGGATATGAGGGGACATGGTAAATCGGAAAAACCTGAAAGCGGCTACCATATTGAAGAAATGGCTGATGATATCATCCTGCTTTTAAATGAATTAGGCATTGAATGCTGCCATATCATTGGAAGCTCCATGGGGGCAGAAGTGGGGCTCAGCATCGCAGCCTCCCATCCCGAAATGGTCCAGTCGCTTGTTTGTGAAGGCGGTTTATATGATCGCTGGGGTGAATACAGCTTGCTGGAAGGAACAAAAGAAGAAGCAGAGATAGAAAGAACAGAGCTCCTGGCAAGCATTTATAATGAAAAAGAGCTTGTTTACTCGTCAGCTGAAGAGTATCTTTCGTCAATGAAAGGAGAATTCAAGGAAGCTAAAATCTGGAACAGACATACAGAAACATTTATAAGAAGCACGATGGAACAAAAAGTAAACGGATACTTCGCGAATCGCTTTACAAAGAATGTCCTAGCCGGCTTTATTTCGTCATGCTGGGATATCAGGCTGGAAGACTATTACTGTAAAATCAGCTGTCCTGTTCTTTTGCTGCCTAGCCAGGAGGAGTCTGAAAACAGACTGGCGGAAAAAAGCATCCAGCATTTTTCTTCCCTTATCCGGGAACATTACATTACCTATATCCCCGACTCACTGCATGCGTATGTTTGGCTGCAGTTTCCCTTCCAGGCTGCAGACGCCGTCAAATCTTTTTATAAAAGCTTCAAATCAGGGAGGCTATCTTCTTAATGGACTTGCCAGAAGCGTTTAAAAGAACCATTATAAATGTACATAAAGAGAAAGGCATACAATGGCTTTCTAACTTTGATGATTTAATAGAAGAATGCGAGCGGCGGTGGAAGCTTAAAATAGGGGAGTATTATAAGCTTTCCTATAATTTTGCGGCGCCCGTTATCATGGCAAATGGAACAGAGGCAGTTCTGAAACTCTCCGTACCCAGCGGGGAATCAAAAGGAGAGGCATATGCCCTGGAGCAGCTTAAAGGGCCGGGCGTCGTGAAAATATTTGAAGCTGACGTGGAAAAAGGCATTCTCCTCCTTGAAAAGGTGTCCCCAGGTTCAACTCTCGCTGGAGTTGTAGACGACGAAGAAGCCGCTGGGATTGCCGCAAATCTGATGAAGAACCTTTGGGTTCCTGCACAGGATTCGTCTGATTTGCCTGGGATGGAGGAGCGGCATCAAAGTCTTCAGCGGATTCTCCGTGAAAATCCGGAAGGGCTGGGACCAATAACAGCTTCAATGCTGAATGAAGCAAACAGCATATTTGCTGAGAACATAAGGAATACAGCAGACAATTTCCTTCTTCATGGAGATTTGCATCACTATAATATCCTGGATGGCGGGAAAAATGGCTGGATCATCATCGATCCAAAAGGGCTGATCGGAGAAAAGGAATACGATGTTACACAGTACCTTCTCAACCGGCTGCCTGAAACAAATGCTGAATCTATCATCTCAAAAAGGATTAACCTATTCGCTGAGAAAGCCGGCCTGGAAAGGGATAAGCTGATCAGCTGGGGATATGCCCATTCGATCCTCTCGGCTTCATGGAGCTGGAAAGAAAATGGCCGCTGCGAACCTTCTTTTTTTAACAGTATTTGGGCATTTAAAGAGATGCTCAACAAAAGCAGGAATGCCTGAAAGGAATTAACTTTCCAATGCAGTTTAAAAGATGACCCTTGTAAGCAGAAATGCTACAATAGTAAAGGAAAAATATCTTAAATAGAGAGGTCTCAGGGGAAGCTATGCATAGAAATGAAGATTTACATGAATACTTAGTAGATAAAACATGGCAGCTAACAGAAGACTGGTATGCTTCTTTGGACAAAAGTGATCCAAAAGGAGTATACAGCTCGACCAATCCAAATGTTATTCGTACAATCAAGCAGCAAAATCATGATTTCCACGAGCATTTTTGCAAAATTTTTATCATGGATGAAGATCAGTTTTTCCATGAATTTGAGCAGTGGATTCTTTCTATAGCCCAGGATGAAGAGCACTTGAGCACTCCAGTCCACTTTATTTTAAGAGAGTTCTTTAACACCCAGGAACAGTATCTTGATTTGGTTGGAAAATTTACCGGAGAAAATGAAGGCAAGTATACTCAGGAGCAGATCAACACCTGGAACAGATTGATCATCAAGGCGTTCAGCAAGGTGATGACCTGGTTCACACAGGAAAACCATAAATTTTCTGAGGCCAGACTCAAGGCCAGCCAGGAAATGATCAATGAACTCAGCTCGCCGGTCATTTCGCTTAATAATAATGCAGCATTGCTGCCGCTTGTAGGCGATATCGATACGGCAAGAGCCAAGTTCATCCTTGAGCACACGCTGCTCGAATGCAATGAGAAAAAGGTTAACCATCTGTTCATCGACCTGTCAGGGGTGGTCATGATTGATACTATGGTTGCCCATCAGATTTTTCAGCTGATAGAGACGCTTACACTGATTGGCGTGAAGAGCACTTTATCTGGCATCCGGCCAGAAATTGCCCAGACGGCAGTGCAGCTGGGAATCTCATTCGACAGGATCAGTGTTACTTCCACCCTGGAGAGAGCCATCAATTCACTTAAATAAATCCACCCTCTGGAAGCTGTCATTCTGCAGCTTCCTTTTCTGTATTTTCACAGGTATCCGGCAGCATATATATTTTTCAAAAAGTGTTTAATCATCCAAAAAAACGGTTAAAGGTATATTGGAAAAAAGCATAATTAGTTATCGAAAAGCTAGGAAATTTGAAATGGTAGCATTATAATAATATAAAATAAACTAAAAAAAGATTTTTTGTATATTCATGTTGGGGGAGCTTATGACAAGAGAACTTGCACACATAGGGGAAAGAATTAACCAGGAAAAAATGCAGATTGCCAAACAGGTCCAAACAGAGCGATTCGCTGATCTGACAGCTACAGAAAGAGAAGAACTCAGCAAATATGAAACAGTGATTTTGAATTTAAGAGCTGATTTTATCAGTATGTTTGGAGATAGCCTTATCAAAACTTCCGAAGGGGAAGAAGTTTCAGGAGTTTTTGAAAACTGGGGAGCCGAAACAGGAAAGAATCTGTGTGTTCAAGGAGTGTCATTGGATGAGGCGCTCATGGATACGGCTTTATACAGGAAATACATATGGAAAGTAATCAAAACAGAAGTACTTAAAAATGCACTGGCAGCAGACACTGTTTTTGAAATAATTGAAACAATTGATCCATTGCTGGATAAAGCGGTACATGCCTTCAGCCTTGCGTATGTTAAATCATATTCAGAAACATTGAATAATTCTAAAAAGGCTTTCCTCGAGCTTTCTGTACCGGTTGTCCCGATCACAGACTCTGTGGCCATCCTCCCGCTGATTGGTGATATTGATACTGACAGGGCACAGCTTTTGATGGAAGAAACACTTGAAAAGTCTAGAGATTTGGGTATTTCACACTTGATTCTTGATATATCAGGTGTGATGATCGTGGACACAATGGTGGCCAATGAGCTCTTTAAAGTAACTGATGCACTCAAGCTTCTTGGCATCAAGGTGATCTTTACCGGCATCCGTCCTGAAATAGCACAGACTATGGTTAATCTGGGACTTGAGGTGGACGGGCTTGTCTTCCTTGGCAGCCTGAAAAAGGCGCTGACGCGTCTGAATAAACAAAACGTTCTATAGAAAGAGAAGAGCACTGCCCAGCTGGCAGTGCTCTTTTCTTTCTGCGGCGCCTCGATGCTAAGATGGTGCGGTGCCAATTCCGGCTTCCCTCGGGCGCCTCGCTTTATACCATTCAAGGCAGAAAAAAATAATGATGAACAGGTCTATCAAATCGCCGCCATAATACATGAGGACTGCGCCGCTCTGAGCCTGATCAATTGATACACCTGCCGGGGGATGGGCGTATAGATATTTTGATAATATGCCATGGCCGGCCAGGGCTGTAATCAGGATGGCTGCCCTCAGCATAAAGCTCTTTCTATGCAGAGAAGGCTCAATTGAGATAAACGAAGCCGTAAACAGATATCCTGCCAGAAAAACATGCAAATGCACCAGCAGGTAAAGCAGAGGCTGTTCATGCATCCTTGTAAACAAATCGGTTGTATATAAAAGCCAAAGCCCTCCAATATTTAAGATTGCCGCAATTGCCGGATGGGAAACGAACCTAAATAAGCGCGATTTTAGCAATCTGGCCCCCTTTCTCGCATATCGGGCAGGCAGCATTCTCAAAAATAATGTGACAGGTGCGGAAAGGACCATCAGCAGGGGGCCGAGCATCCCGAGGAGCAGGTGGCCCATCATATGCATCGGAAAATGATTGTGGGACCAGGAAGCTATTGGACCTGCCGCCGCTATACAGCAAAGGATTCCGGCAGCCCAGAGAGCTGTCCTGTATAAAGGCCAATCACGTTTCCCGAAAAATTGGACTGCAAGGTACATGAGAAGCAGGCAAACAAAAAACACAATAAGGGCACCTTGGGAAGCGTTTAACCCAGTACTACCCACTGCTTCGTGGTGCTGATGGCTATTGCCGTGCATCTGGTGCAGCACCTGCCCTTCGCAGCTGTTTGTTCGTCTTCAGGAAAAGCGTGGTTCCCAAAAGAATGAAAAAGAGCGCAATAGCATTCCAAACCAGATCATAAGGCAATATTTCAACCTCATAGCGAATTTGATGAATTCTCATTAACTTATGCTGGATAGTCCCGTCATAAAAATTAAAGCCGCCTGAACCCAGCATGACGCCGCTCATCCATCTCTTCCGCCACCAGGCTGCCCGCCGGCGAAGGTCTGCAAGCATAAATAAAGCTGCTACCGTAGCAAACCAGCTGAAAGCATGAAAAAATCCGTCAGAAACCAGTCCTGCGGCTGTGGTGGAAAGGTCATAAAAATGGTGCCAGTGTAAAAGCTGGTGAAAAACAGCTTCATCCAAAAAAGCTGCCAGACCAACGCCAAACAAAGCACCAGAACCCAGATTCCTGCCGGCAAACTTGGCCTGGATCTGGGAAAGGGTTTTGTCCATTCTTGCCATCAGCCAGCCTCCTATCCTTTAAAAAGTCCTTTTCTCACCAATCTACCCATAATAACGCATATTTAAGCAGTGGAATTATTTTCCTTAAACCTTGTTTCAAAGGAACGTTTGTTCTATAATGGTAATGTAAATAAAAATAGTGGAGGGTTAAATGAGGCCGGAACTTACCAGTAAAATAAGCTATAAAGAATTCAGTGAATATTATTGGCTGAAAACAGAGCTTCAGGCTTTCTGCAGGAAAGAAGGGATGAGTACGTCAGGCGGAAAGGCGGAGCTGTCGGAAAGGATTGGGATATATCTGACTACAGGGGAGAAGAAAGGTCCAATAATAAAAAGAAGGCCAAAGCGACGTGCAGCCAAAGCCCCATTAAGCCTTGATACTGTCATTTCTGAAAATCATACTTGCTCACAGGAAGTCCGTGCTTTTTTCAAGAGTGTCATAGGTTCACATTTTCACTTTTCTACTTACATACAAGATTATTTTAAGCATAATCCCGGAAAGACCTATAATGATGCTGTATCAGCGTGGCACGAGGAAGAAAGCCGGAAAAAGGATCCTTCGTATAAGAGTGAGATTGGCCGGCAGTTCGAATACAACCGGTTTATCCGTGATTATTATGCAGACCAAAAAAACCAGGGGAAAAGCAGAGCTGAGGCTATTGCAGCGTGGATGCTAATTAAAAGCAGGCCAGGAAGCAATGAATATAAGTCCCCGAAATAGATTCCTCCATATTTCCGGGCCGGCCGGCAGGGGAGGCTAGCTTTTTTTGTCCTCCTCAAGCAGCTCGATGATTCTGTCCAGTTTCTGCTCCATTTTGGATTCGGGTTTTCCTATAACCATCCAGCGGACCAGGAAATAGACAGCAAAAACCATTCCAGCCATTACGGCTAACATAAGAATCTGGAATATAAGATCTCCACCGTTAAACATTCTTTCCACAACCTTTCTTTTTTTCCAGTATAGCATTTATCCTGTTTATTGATGGGATATAATTTACAAACGAAAGATTTAGGGCAGCACTAAAAATTTGATTGGTAAGGTAATGACAATTGTAAAAGGGGATTACTTCATGATAAACGAATATACAGATCGTGGTATTCCGGACATAGTACGGCAAAGAAAAGAGGCAGCGTTCAATGAAGGCTTTGAACAATCATGCAAAGATGAAGCTGGGAGGCTACTGTCTGTTATGGCTGCTCAGGCAGGCCAAGGAAGAATTCTGGAAATCGGAACAGGGCTTGGTGTTGGAAGCGCCTGGATTCTTTCGGGATTGTCACCTGAAGCTGAATTGGTATCAATAGACAATTCATTTGAGAGGATAGAAAAAGTCAGAGGCGGCATTCATCATAAACAGGCAATTTTTCTTCATGGCGACTGGAAGGAGGCAGCGGTGCACGGGCCATTCAAATTAATTTTTGCTGATGCTGCTTCAGCCAAACAAAAAGAAGGTGAAGATCTGATAAAAATGCTGGATCAAAATGGGGTGCTGTTTATGGATGATTTCACGCCTGAAGAGCATTTTCCTGAGGAATGGAAGGGAAAGCCTGATACAGTGCGGGAATTCGGGTTTCATCATGCTTTAATGGCTTCAGCGGAAATTTTACTCACATCCAAATGCGCAGCAATCATTGCGGTTAAAAAAGGATAGATTCACTCGAGGAATCCGTTTTTAATATGCCGTGCAGTACTAGTGGATCATATGGTCCATTTAAGTATACCTTGTAAATTCTCCAATAGTCAGTCTATCATTTTCTGCTTGACTGATAGGATGATAATAGTCGATGTTTAAGGGGGAGTTCTATTGATTGATTACCGGATAAAGCCTGCTGCAGGATACCGCAGCAGAGTTGCTGATGTGGTGAGTATGCTTGAACATTCCAGGTCTGTAACACTTAGTGAAATCCAGGGCCTGGATCAATTCCGGCTCGATTTTTTGATCGAAGAGGCCTCTAATTCAATCGGTGCCCTGCTGATGCACATGGCTGCGATCGAATTTGTCCACACCATCATAACATTTGAGCAAAGGGACTTAAATGAGGATGAAAGAGGAAAATGGGAAACCGCATTGGAACTGGGAAACCAGGCCAGAGAAAAGTATAGAGGCAATGATCTGGCATTTTACTTGGCTGAACTTGATGAAGTCCGGAGAAACACATTGGAAAAACTGAAGGACGCAGATGAAGCCTGGCTCCTTAAGGATCATCACTGGGAAAATGGGCTGGCATATAATCACTATTGGATGTGGTTTCACGTCATCGAGGATGAAGTCAGCCATAGAGGTCAGATTAAGCTTATAAAAAGGCTTGCGGACGGGCAGGCATGAAAAAGGGCGGATCATAGTCCGCCCTCTTATATAACCTTGATTGTTATCGGATAAATATATGGCTGATCAGGCTCACTGATCAATTCCCATTCTGTCACTTTAAGGAGCGGCAGCATTGTACCATTATATTCAGCCATCTCAATTATTCCTTTTGCTTTCACCCAGCTGTCAGCTTCCAGCCCTGAAGCTTCTTGAAATTGTGATAAAAAGCCGACGATGCTTGCATCTGCCACGCAATGGGAAACAAGGAAACGGGAGATGACAAGCTGGTCCTCGTTAAAGCCTTCTTCCTTATAGACAAATCCCATCAGCTCTATTTCCTTCCCCAGATAGCTGTCCAGATCTTCATGCATGCTCTCATAATAGGCGGCATATACATCGTCGTTCAAAAGAATGCTATTGCTTTTTGCCAGTCTTTTTTTGTATGCGGTGTATTCGTCATTTGTCATAACAGGCTGATCTTCCAGATTTGGATCAGGTTCATTTTCGTCTATAGTGTCACCCTGTTTAACCTCTAGCTGGTCCTTTGCTGCTTCATTCTGGTCAGTCTGATTCTCCTCTGTTGCCGCTTTACTCTGGTCAGCCTTCTGCTTTCCATGCGATAAAATGGCCATTCCCCCTTTTTTATCCGCAATTGATGCGTCCAGCACCTTGGGCGGGAGGAGGAAGCCCGTGATCAAGGGGAAGATGATGATCGTATAGGATAGCAGCTTTCTTGCTGTAAAAGGGGAGGTGCCATGATCATGATGGTGCCCGCAGTCATGGCCTCCATCATCATGATGGCAGCATCCCATTTCACCATGATGATGATGATGATGATGCTTTTTTTCCTTTTGTCCCCATATACGTGTGATTTGAATAAAAAACAGGACCAGAAAAATAACAGATGCAATTTGGCTGAGGCTCTCATATTTGGGATTGATATATTTGCTGATCTCTCCTGTATAATGCAGCTTGAAAATCAATGCAGAAAAGATAAGCAGTATCAATGCCCTCAAGCCCTGCTGATAGTGTATGACCATTTATTCTCCCTCCTTTACCATAATCCCTGTACAATGAGCAAAGTTGCAAAGACGGCTGCCGCGACAATCAGCAGGACGGATAAGACGAATCTTTTGCGGAAGACGCTGAGCATCATCAGAGTATTTTTCAAATCAATCATAGGACCGAAAATCAGGAAGCCCAAAACAGAGGCAGGAGGGAAGATGCTGCCGAATGACGCCCCGATGAATGCATCGGCCTCAGAGCATAATGATAGAATATAAGCAAGGCCCATCATCACCAGCAGGGATGTGACAGGGCCGCTCCCTGCCTCGAGCAGTGTCCTTGCAGGCAAGTATACCTGTACGAATGAAGCCAGGAAAGCCCCCAGGATTAAATATTTTGCCATATCAAAAAACTCATCAATAGAATGTGTCAGCATCGACCAAAGCCTGTCCGTGAAGGGAGCTTTGCTCATTGATTGCGCGGACTCTGTATGAAGGCCTTTTTTAAATTGATTGCCTTTGAAGAAAAGGCTGACAGCAAATGCGGATGCCAGTGCAATGACAAAACCCAGCCCCATTCTAAGACCGGCCATCTTCGCATCATTGCCAAATGCCATATATGTAGAAGCAATAACGATCGGGTTAATAAGCGGTCCAGTAAGCATAAAGCCAATTCCCGCATAAATCGGCACCCCTTTGCCTACAAGTCTTCGAATAATCGGAACAATACCGCATTCGCATGCTGGAAAAAGGGCTCCCGCCGTACAGCTCATCAATATCGCCATATATTTGTTCTTAGGTATCCATTTTTTAATATGGTCCTCAGTTACAAAAATCTGTATAAACCCGGCTATAAGAACACCGATCAATACAAATGGAAGCGCCTCTATCAAAATACTGATAAAAATCGTATTCAAATTGAGCAATGATGAGGGAAGCTCCACTGCTTCTTGAAAACTGACAATCAAAAAGATAAACAGGCCTGCTGCAACAGCGATAATCATACCTGTCAGATCGCCCATATTGCTTTTCATTATTCGATCCATATAAGCCTCCTAAATAACAGCACCCGCGGGTATCGGAATTTGAAGTAAACGTAATTATTACGCTTTACATTCTAAGCTAACTATATGTGTTTGTCCATGGGAATATACCTGCCCAATTTATAGCAGTTAAGGAGGCTGGAATACCTGTTTATTCAGGAGAAGAGGTGCGCAAATCGTTCTAGGAAGATCCTGATTAGTGAATAGAACCAGAACAGATGCAGGCAAATAGAATGTTGGGGAATCTTATCAGAAGTGGGGATTGCATAGGTTTAGAAGTTGTGGTTTAATTAATAAATCGTAACTATTACGTTTTATTTTAGAATAGTTGGCACTGAAGTTGCTAATAAAACTGAAAAGTTGCTAATAAAACTAAATAGTTGCTAATAAAAGAAAAAAGTTGCTAGTAAACTGGAAAAGTTGCTAATAAAAGAAAAAAGTTGCTAATAAACACAAAAAGCTGAGGCAGAACCTTACATAGATCACATCAGCCAAGCGCTTTTTTCAAGGAGGATTCAAAAGATGAAAGAATGGGTCATTGTCGGCGGGGGAATTCAGGGTGTTACGCTGGCTGCTATCTTGCTGAGAAAGAAAAAAGTATCATTAGAAGGGCTGTCAATTATTGATCCGCATCATGAGCCGCTATTTAATTGGAACCACTGCACAGCTGCCATTTCGATGCCTTATTTGAGATCGCCTTCTGTGCATCATATCGATGACGGGCCTTTCAGCCTGCAGAAATTTGCCGGTGATACCGAACAAACGAAAGCATTCTATGGCAGGTATAAGAGACCTTCATTAAGATTATTCAATGAGCATTGCCAGCATGTTATCCAGGAAACAAAATTAAAAGATTCATGGGTGCATGGCAGGGTGAGCGAAGCTTTGGAGCGGGAGGGCGGCTGGCATGTTGCCCTTCAGGATGGCCGTACTTTAGATTCAAAAAATCTAGCCATTGCAATCGGGATTGGAGAACAGCCTTTCTTTCCTGAATGGGCCATTAAGATGAAAGAAGAAGGATGCCCTTCCATTCATCATATATTTGAAAAAGGCATTCCAGATTTAAAGCAGCTAAAAGGTCCTTTTACGATCCTTGGCGGAGGGATAACTGGGGCTCATTTGGCCATAAGCTTAAGCACACAACATCCCGGCCAGGCAGCATTGCTTAAGCGTCATCCTTTCCGGGTGCATGATTTTGACAGTGATCCAGGGTGGCTCGGTCCCAAAAACCAATATGGCTTCCGCAAGCTGGAATCCTGGAAGGAAAAACGCCGGCAGATTATAAAAGCAAGGAATAAGGGATCCCTTCCATTTGATCTTCTGTCAAAAATCAAGCATTTGGCTAAAGAGGAAAAGCTTCACCTTATTGATGGCCATGTTGAGCGGGCTGAATGGAGCGGAGAGGGCATTTCTATGTTCAATGAAGAAGGGGAGCTCATCCATCAGACTGGGACTGTTGTTTTGGCTACAGGCTTTCAGCCCGGCCTCCCGGGAAGAGAATGGCTTGCCCCTTTTATTGAAACGCATAGCCTGCCTTGTGCAAAATGCGGTTATCCGATTGTTGGCCATTCACTCCAATGGTCTCACGGACTTTATGTTACAGGAGCACTGGCAGAGCTGGAGATAGGGCCGATTGCCCGAAATATCTCGGGGGCACGCCAGGCAGCAGAAAGAATTACAAGCAGCTTATGATCATGTTTAAATCGTAATGAATACGTTTAAGGGAGAGGTTTTTATGACTATAAAGAAAATACCTGTTACTGTTTTGAGCGGCTATCTTGGCTCAGGAAAAACAACTTTGCTCAATTACATTCTGGCAAATCGTGAGGGCCTGAAGGTGGCTGTGATTGTCAATGATATGAGCGAGGTGAATATTGATGCTGCAATGGTGAAGCAGGGCGGCTTCTCAAGGACAGATGAAAAGCTGGTTGAAATGCAGAACGGCTGCATCTGCTGCACGCTGCGCGAGGATTTGATGATAGAGGTTGAAAAGCTTGCGGCCAAAGGCGATATTGATTATATCGTGATTGAATCAACAGGGATCAGCGAACCGGTTCCTGTTGCTCAGACCTTTTCATATGCAGACGAAGACTTAGGAATTAATCTGTCCTCCATTTGCAGGCTGGATACCATGGTGACAGTTGTGGATGCATACCGTTTTTGGCAGGACTTTACGTCAGGAGAAAGCCTTCTGGACAGGCAGGAGGCGGCAGGGGATTCAGATGAGCGCGAAGTGGTGGACCTGCTGATCGATCAGATTGAATTTGCCAATGTGATATTGCTGAACAAAATCGATTTAACAGACAGGAAAGCTGCCGAAAAGCTTACAGCCGTCCTCCGCAAGCTCAACCCGGG
The DNA here is from genome assembly GCF_040492155.1 of Cytobacillus sp. T106. Classification (NCBI taxonomy): domain Bacteria; kingdom Bacillati; phylum Bacillota; class Bacilli; order Caryophanales; family Bacillaceae; genus Cytobacillus; species Cytobacillus sp. T106. The sequence goes on from NZ_JBEUMK010000010.1 coordinate 41,706, forward strand.
AGCAGATATCATCGAAACAATACAGGGGGCAGTGCCCCTGGAACGCGTGCTGAATACAAAACTTTTTGACTTGGAACAAGCTGGACAAAATGCAGGATGGATTAAGGAGCTTAATCAAGAGCATATACCGGAAACCGAGGAATACGGAATTTCTTCTTTCGTGTATAGAAGAAGAAAGCCATTCCATCCTGACCGGTTTATGCAATGGCTTGAACAATGGCCTGTCGAGGTTGTCAGGTCAAAAGGCTTCATTTGGGTTGCAGGCAGGGAAGATACTGCCGGTCTTCTTTCTCAGGCTGGACCGTCGCTTATCCTGCAAGGGGCTGGTGCATGGATTGCATCGCGTCCCGAGGCCGAACGGGAACAGATACTGTCAGAAGATCCCGAGCTTAAGCAAAGCTGGGATGAAATAACAGGGGACCGGCAGACAGAGCTGGTCATGATCGGCATAAAAATGGACCGCCGGGCCATTGAGGATTCGCTTGATGTTTGCCTGATTAGTGAAGAGGAAGCTGAGGCAGACTGGAAGACTTTTGAGGACCCTTTGCCTGCTTTCTAAAATCGTAAGATGCCGCATTAAAATGTTGCGGCGTTTTTTTTTTTTTTAAGAGGAAGGATAAAGTTCATTTAAAAAAGAAGAATACAAGATTAACGGCTCTTTCTCTTCATAAATATAATGAAGAAAAGGGGATGTCTTAATGAGAAAAGCATTATTAACAGGGATAGTACTGGCGGGTCTTGCGGCGGCTGGTTCTTTTGCGGCGGATGACTGGAATCTTTTAGTGATGCTTAGCGGGACTGTATCATTAATTTCAATTTTAATATGCGGGCAGAACAGGGCTAATTTTCACACAGAAAGCAAGAATGATAGAAAGAAGCGGCAAAAAATAGGGGGCTGTGTCCTGCTGTTCGGCCTCCCGAATATGATAGCAGTATTGGTATATTATCTTGTTTCAGGCGGAGGATAAATCTATGGAAGAACTTGAATTTGCAATTAACCTTAGGGGATCGGGAGAGCTCAAGAAGTCAAATCTTATCCTCAAGAAGCTTGCTGACAGAAATCCCAGCGATGCGCTGATCAGCTATCAAACTGCCTGGAGCTTTGATTTGCTGGGGGAAGAAGCGGATGCAGCTCCCTATTATGAAAGAGCCATCAGCCTTGGACTTCCAGATAAAGAGCTGGAGGGGGCACTGCTCGGATTGGGGAGCACTTACCGTACATTAGGAGAATATCAGAAGGCAAGATATACGCTTGAGAAGGGGATGGAAAGATTCCCTGATAACCGTGCAATGAGCGTTTTTTATTCTATGGTTTTGTACAATTTAGGAAGCCATGGAGAAGCAATGGGCCTTCTGCTGGAAAGCCTGGCGGAAACATCTTCAGACGAAGGCATTCACCAGTATAGAAAGGCAATATTATTTTATGCAGATAAGTTGGATACAGTCTGGAAATAAGGGCCTTTAACAGGTCCTTTTTTCTTTAATGTGAAACTTACTGTTCTTTTTTTCGTCAAATCTATTATAAAAGTAAGAAGGCAATGAAAAAGCAGTAGAAGTGTCTGTAATCGAGCTGTCTGAAACAGCACAAGGAATACATAAGATCATCTTCAAAAAAGAAGCGAAGGGGACCTCAAGCATAGGGAAAGTCTTGTGCCATATCCCTTTTCAGCGCAGCGTGAGCAGTCAGAATTGAGAGGAAAGGTTTTATTATGAGAAGAAAACTAGGAGCGATCGCAGGTTTATTTATCCTGGGATCACAGCTGTATATACTATTTTTATGGATGGCAGATTGGGAACAGCTGACGACTGTACCTGGATTGGTTCTGTGGGGTGCAGCCATTATGCTTGGCCTTCTGGTTTCCCTCATTTACCACCAGCTCAGGGAGCCTGAGAAATATATAAGGATAAGTAAAAACATTTTATTCAGCAGTACGATCATGACCATGCTGCTGGCCGTACTAGCATTTGTCATAGAGCTGATAACAAGCTCTATGCCTTGATAAATTGGGGGAATAGTAGATGCCAGTGATCGAACATAGAATTTTGATCAGGAAAGACAGAGAAGATATATTTCAGATTTTAACCACTGGGGAAGGCTGGAACAGCTGGTTTACCGATGGAACGGTCCTGAATTTGAAATCTGATGGCACAGGTGATATCCGCCTGAAATGGAACAGTTATGGTCCGGAAAAACTTGTGCTTGAGGATGGAGGGAAGATCCTTCATGCAGAGCAGGGCAGGCGATTCACTTTTCAATGGACTCCAGGTGAAAGTACGACGACGGTGGCGTTTACACTGGAGCCTGCTGATAAAGGTACGCTTGTCAGTGTTCGGGAGACAGGGTATTCCTCCTCCAGAAAAGACTTGGATGCCTGCGTTAAATGTGCAGCCGGCTGGGGAGAGGCACTGGTCCTCCTTAAGTTTTATGCAGAGCATGGCCAGGTCTGCAAGCAGGATTTAGGCTGAATATTAGAATGCTCATCCTTAATCGGGACACCCTAATGGCAGGAGGGATTTTCCATGAGATTAAGGATTTTTTTATGCATAGTGATTATTTTTGCAAGCATGCCCCTTACCAGTCAGGCTGAAGGAAATTTAAAGGCAGTTTTTATACGGGACGGTAATTTGTGGCTTGCTGAGGGAAAAAAAGAAACCCGTTTGACTGAAGGGGGACAGGCATCAGATCCGAAATGGTCTTATGATGGAAGGTTCATTGCTTATCTGTCTGAAGAGGGTGAACAGCGTTACCTATATATATATGATTTACAGAAGAAACGCAGCTATCAGCCCTATAAAACTATCGAGACCTATCACTTCGAATGGTCTCCGGATGCCAATACGATTGCTTACACTTCCAGGGGAGTCCTTAATATCACAAAAACAAAAAACGGAATACCAAAAGGCTTTGAAAATGTCTCTTTGGGCGTAAGTGATTTTACATGGACGCCGGACGGCAAGGGATTCATTGCCTCGTCACAAGCGGAACTGCTGCCCACAGGATGGGGGCCGGTAAGGCTGTTCAAAATAAAGAAGGATGCCGCACTGAACGCTGAAAAAATCAAGCCGTTTTATACGATTAAAACGGACCCTGACAAATTGTTCGCGATTGATGCAAATCATTTTAAGTGGAGCACAGACGATAAGTGGATAAGCTTTCTGGGAGTCCCGACCGCATCATGGTCTGCAGACAGCAACACACTCATAGTATTGTCGGCAGGAGGAACCCGTTTCCAGACTATCGGCAAGATGCTGAACCAGCCGGACTGGTTTAAATGGTCCCCGGCAGAAAATAAAATTGCGTATATTTCAGGTGAAGGCAGATTTCTAGTCCAGGATAAAAGGACGTCGGTAGCAGATATTCCAATTTCAGCAGGCCAAAAGGATTATACCCCAGAAGGCTATGTAGATATTGACCTCGCTTGGCTGACAGCAGACGAGGTGATCACGGCCCGGGCAAAGGAAAATAAAGACTGGAAGGAAGGGCCGGTCCCAGAGATGTATTCAAAGCTATACAACATCAATATTAAATCAGGCATCCAAAAGCAAATCACTTTCCCAAAACCAGGCAGCATGGATATCAAGCCTCAAGTTACAGGAAAGTATATTGCATGGATGCGAAAAGAAAGCGGGAGACTGCAGGGAGAAATCTGGATCAAAGAGGGAGCAGCCGGCAAGGCAAAGGTATGGCTTGAAAGAGTGGACGGTGCACCGGTTTTTTACAACAGCAAGTAGAGAAAGCCCATTCGCTGAGGATGGGCTTATTTGATATGTTTTTTCAGATAACGAATGAGTGTAAACTAAGCTAGAGTTGAGAAGAAGCGATGATATGTATGAATAGAGGCTAAACAGTACATGAGGTGAGAAAAAAGAAGTCCCTCATGCATCGAATAGAGGCTAATCAATGCATGAGTTGGAAAAAAAGAAGCCCCACATGCATCGAATAGAGGTTAATCAGTGCATGAGTTGAAAAAAAGAAGTCCCTCATGCATCGAATAGAGGCTAATCAACACATGATTTGTAATGAAAGCAGCGATCTCGCCCAGGCTGAGATCGCCACTTGTTTACGAAAGCCCCCCCAATAACCTTCTAGGTACTCGCTTGTTATTGCTATTCTCCCTATCTTTTTCCTTCCAAAAAACCAAAATTTATTATTCTAATTGTTACAAAATTATGGATAAATGACAACTATCGTTTACATTTTGACTATAATCCTTTACTCTTAAGGTGACATAGGGAGGGGAAAATTACCATGTTAAAAAATTCCGTTCGGGAAATGAGGGCGAGATTCCGTTACACACAGCAGGATCTTGCAGATAAGATCGGTGTTTCTCGGCAGACGATCGGGCTGATTGAAAAGGGCGATTATGCCCCGTCCATCACACTCGCCTTAAAGATATCTTCTGTATTTGGAGTCCCGGTCGAACAGATATTCCATTTAGAAGGGGAAGAATGACCATGCTAAAAGCTATTTTTCAATCTCCACTCTTTAATTGCCTGCTGATCCTGGGCCTTGGGATCATAATGATCGGCAATTATTATACTGAAAGTGTTCCTGGATGGATGAATATTGATCCGCTGTACCTCGGCATTCCAATACTCATCCTTGTTGCTTCCATACCTGTTTACAATAAGCTGAACCCTGGCAGCAAGGTGAAACCGCAGATCATCCCGATGGAGTTGAGGGAAGAGGACGAAGGTCAGCAGTGGATCACCTATAAGGCGACCAGGAAGGTGTATATCTTTTTTGCCTCATTCATCCCAGTTGCCATTGCACTGACAGCTTTCTTGAATCATATTCCTTACTTCCCGGTCATGCTTCTTGCCGGGATGGGCATTGTGCAATACGTGATTTTTTGGCTGGAGCTGAGAAGACACTGATAAAGGGGGAGCTAAAATGGATAAACAGATGCTGATTTCACTTTCCATACTGGCTGTATTGCTCGAGGCTTTTCTGATATTTGTTTTTATCAAATATAAACAGGGAAGGATCGATCATAACCCATTTGGAGCGATGGTGTTAAAAGAAGGGAAGATTCTGTATTACAGCATTTTCCAATGGGGGAAGACGAGGCCTGCAAATCAGACAGCTGTTTTTCCATTATTGAAAGGCTCCAATTATTTTTGGCTATTCCTCGCTCTCTTACATGAACAGATTCTTGAGATGATTGTTTTTCATATCTATCTGAGAAATGAGGAGCCCGCCCTTGCTTACACTATTTCAGCGGTCCATATTTACAGCATCATTTATATGATCGGCGATTATAACTGGCTCCGCAATACACCTATCACCGTCAGCAATAACAGGGTTGATATGAAAATCGGGGCGAGGAGGGAATTGTCCTTCCATATCAGCGAGATTGACAGCATACAGAAAGCATCCCTTCAATACAACAAAAGCGGGGGAATCATTTACGAAAAGGGTGTCTTTCATGCGACCGCTTTCCCGAGAGTGCTGACCAGGATATTTGGAATGGGGGATGAGCTTAGATATGAAATAATCTTTAAGCAGCCTGTTACCGCTAGAGGTTATTTTGGATTAAAAAAAGAAGTAAAGAAAGCCTTCATATATATCGAGCAATCAGACGAACTTGCTGAACTGCTGAAGCTGAGAATGGCTGAGTGTTCAGATGAGGAAGAAGAAATCCAGGTCCAAACAATAAAAGAGCCGCTTGTTAATTGGAGGGTGTATTTCCTGCTACTCGCGATCAACCTGGCAGGGGCACTGGCATTAGCTCCTTATGCGATGGCCAGGGAAGGTTTCCATAAGGAACTGGGTGTGTCCGAAGGAGTGTTTACGCTGATTTTTGCAGGTCAGACCCTAATCGAAGCTGGCATTCTAATCCTGCTCGCTCTGCTGATGGCGAGAACGGCAGCTGTTAAAATTCCCATACTGGAATCTTTTATTATGCGTACAGGAGATTGGGGGAAGCATGGAAAAGATGCAGGAAAGGCTGTCTTTTATGGAATCCTGACAGGGATTGTGATTTGTATCACAAGCTACTTTATATCGAAGCCGCTCGGTATTGATAATACCAGCATAAACGAACCTGATTGGAAACTGGGTCTTTTAGGCTCTTTCGGAGCGGGTACTACAGAAGAAACCATGTTCCGATTGTTCTTTATCACTCTGCTTCTCTGGTTAACAGTGAAGATCAAGAAAAAGAAGCCTGGGAAAACTGCCATCTGGATCAGCATCTTTAGCGCAGCTCTCTTATTTGGCGCGCTGCATTATGGTGTTGCAGCTTCGGCTTTCGACATGACTCTTGGTCTTGTTCTTGGAATGCTCCTTATAAATGGAATAGGAGGTATCGTGTTCGGAGCGATATTCGTGTATGCGGGGCTGGAATATGCAATGATCGCCCATATCTTTGCTGATATCGTCATACATGTCGTTGCCCCGCAATTTATTTGAGAGGTTAATAGCTCTCTGGTGCCTCATTGCTTCATTCTTTGCCGCATTGCAGGCACCTTTTGTCTTCATCATCTTCTCCGTACATGCGGAGCTCTTTTTCTATCCCGCATGAGATGCACCGTTCAAAATATATTTGCGGCAGGACACCGCATTCGGCCAAAGGGACCCACTCCTCTTCATACAGCGTCCTTGTCATGCCGTAATCAATGAAAACGAGCTGCTTCTCTTCATTAAAACCATAATTGCTGCTGTCTTTAAGATCAAAAGAGTCGAATTCAGCATCAAGAATCCGCAAAGCTTTTTCATAGCCGGCTTGAATGTATGCCTTGTTTCTATCTCTATCAATCTCAAAAGATTGAAGATTGATTAACGGTACAGGCTCATAGTATTTTTGCACGGCAACAGAAGGATCAGCATAAAAGGTTTCAGCAAACAGGCTGGCCAATCCTTGTGTTTTCATAAATTGAAAAATTTCATTCTCCATTAAAGATTGCTTGTATCCTATTGGATGAAGATGCACTTTGATGGCATAGTTCTTATGCCTGTAAACCTTTCTTGTAGATCCGATTCCGATAAAATTTTCCTCTATGCAATATTTCTGCCAAAGTTCCCCTATATGCCCAGTCATAAAGTTACCTCCATTTGTGACCTCCTGATCTCGACAAAGGAAAACAAGATTTGTCGCAGCCAGGAGAAAATGCATAATTTCCGCGTTACGCCCTGGCAACGCTAATACCATATAATGGATAACAAATTTTTCTCCTAAATTTTAGCAGACTATTTCTTTTTAATCAAAAAAACCAGGAATATCTTTCTAATCCTGGGTATATATATTTGAGTCTGTGATATTTTCTGTCCATAGCACGCTGAAACTTTTTGGGCTGTTTATACGTATAATATATGTGAGCTTTTTGTGAACAAGCTGGTTTGAATCGGTTTCCAGTTCATTTTTGCACAGAAACATGATACACTTACACATTATGTTGTGCTTCATTTGCAATGTAAGGGCCAAAGATGTGAAACGGGAAATGGCTTCCCCTGTGCAAGATTTCGATTTTGCAATAGAAAGAGGGTTTTATACTTGAAGAAAACAAACTATATGAATGCGAATATACTAACTAAATTTGCAGGCTTTTATGCATTGGCCGTCCTGATGCTGTGGATTAAGACATACACAGTGCAGGCCCATGAGTTCAGCCTTGGAATTGACAGTGTCCTGCAGCAGTTCCTGCTTGTGCTGAATCCGCTTGGATCAGCAATGCTGTTCCTCGGAATTGCCTTTTTCTTTAAAGGGCGGAAGAAATACTTTGCTTTGATTGGAATAGACTTGCTCATGTCTTTCCTCTTGTATGCAAATGTTCTGTTTTACAGGTTTTTCAATGACTTCCTGACACTGCCGACATTGACTCAGACGCAAAACTTCGGCGATGTGAGCGGAAGTGTGACATCCCTGTTAAAGCCGCATGATATCCTATATTTTGCTGATCTGCTGCTCCTGGCTGTATTGCTGGCAAGCCGTTTTGTGAAAATGGATATGGCTGCTGTGCCGCGCAGGAAAGCAGCGGCATTAATGTTCCTGTCATTGGCTATTTCCAGCTTCAATCTTGGACTGGCTGAGTCAGATCGCCCTCAGCTGCTGACGCGCGGATTTGACCGCAACTATATTGTCAAATATCTTGGAATGTACAATTATACAATCTATGATGCTGTTCAAAGTACCAAATCAACTGCACAGAGGGCCTTTGCGGACAGCAATGATGTGACAGAAGTCATCAACTTCACAAAATCAAATCATGCCAAACCCAATGAAAAATATTTCGGGGCCGGTGAAGGAATGAATGTCATTTACCTTCACCTTGAGTCTATCCAGAATTTCCTGATTGATTATAAGCTGCATGGCGAAGAAGTAACGCCATTCCTGAATTCACTCACAAGTGATCAGAATACGATGTACTTCGATAATTTTTACCATCAGACAGCTCAAGGGAAGACGGCTGATGCGGAATTCATGCTTGAAAATTCCCTTTACGGACTGCCTCAGGGCTCCGCTTTTACAACAAAGGGTACGAACACGTATCAGGCTGCACCTGCCATCCTGGGCCAGAATGGCTATACATCCGCTGTTTTCCACGGTAACTCCGGAAGCTTCTGGAACAGGGATGAAATATACAAATCCTTTGGCTTCGATCAATTCTTTGATTCAAGCTATTATGATATGACTGCCCCTCAGGCAGAATACGGCCTGATGGATAAACCGTTCTTTGAGCAGTCCATGGACCATTTACAATCATTGAAGCAGCCTTTCTATACAAAGTTCATTACAGTAACTCATCATTATCCTTATAAGATGGATCAGGCTGAAGCTACGATTGCCCCTCATACAACGGGGGATAAATCAGTCGACAATTACTTCCAGACTGCCCGATACGCAGATGAGGCGCTGGAGCAGTTTTTCGAGGATCTGAAGGAAGCAGGCCTATACGATAATTCCATTATTATTATGTACGGAGACCATTATGGGATTTCCGAAAACCATAATAAGGCAATGGAAGAGGTGCTTGGACATGAAGTCGATGACTTTGTCAGCCAAGGATTGCAAAGGGTGCCTCTGTTCATCCGTGTGCCTGGCATGGAAGGCGGAGTCAATCATGAATATGGCGGCCAGATCGACCTGCTGCCGACCGTACTCCACTTGCTTGGAATAGAGAACAAAGACAATATTCAGTTTGGAACAGACCTTCTGTCAGAGGAGCATGATGAAATCGTTCCTTTCCGTAATGGAGATTTTGCAAGCCCTGAGATTACTTCGACAGGCGGTAAGTTCTACGATTCCAAGACAGGTGAACTGCTGGATGAAAACAGGCTTGAAGAAGCGGAAAAATATAAGCTGAATGTAGAGCAGAAGCTTAAACTGTCAGATAAAGTTGTTAACGGTGACCTGCTCCGATTTTATACACCGGAAGGCTTTGAACCGGTGGACCGCTCGAAATATCAGTACAAGCTGAATGAATCTGCAGAGAATCAAAATGCTGATGCTGAAGAAGCTGATAAAGAACAAATAACAGAAGATCAAATAGAAGAGGAAAATTCAAGCAAAGCTGAGTAGCAGTAAAGGCTGTCCTATAAAAGGGCAGCCTTTTTCTTTTTAGTCCATAGCATGCAGAATTTAGGGAACTTTTCCCAGGATTGACCGTATAGAGGATATGGACCCCAATTGGAAGTGAACGGTTTGAATTCATTATTTTTCATTGTAGGACCAATGATGGTTTTCCTGCTAGTCAGCAGCGGACTCTTTTTCATTCAATATACATGATTCAGCTGGCTGCCGAAAAAGGGATTAAGCTGCTGCTTATACTTACTGCCATACTTAGTCTTTTTATATGGCTGATTCCATTGAATGCAGGATTCAAGAACTTTTTAGTAATTGGCAGATACTGCTAAGTAGGAGGGCGCTGATTGTTCTACATAAAGCTCGTGATGGTCGTTCTTTTTTTTCTTTGGATCTTTGCTGCGGTAAGAAAGGAATACCGCAAGAGCCCTGATGAGGATAAAGGGGAATTCTGGAGAGATGCGCTTGGCGGAGGAGCAGGCCTGATGTCTGCAGGCTTGCTTCTGAACTTTGTGAATTTCTTGTTTTTTGATGAAGGTTTGAGGAATTTGTCTTTCTGTTTAGTTCTCGCCGGAATGGTTAACGCCAGCCTATATATTTGGAAAAAAAGCAGGAAGCGGAGTTTCATGCTTCTAGGGATGGCGGCGGCAGGCGCGGCTATCTATTACTGGTATTATTATTAATTTTTATATTTACTATATAGTATGTAAAATCCTGGTTCGGAAAGGAGAATATATGCGATATAAAGACTTAATGGAGATGAAGGATATCACGATTTCATTTCATGAAATTTCCGAGCCGAGAATGGAAGGAGCGATGCTGCGCATTACGGTCCTTATAAGCAAAGATGCCACAGACCTGATGATCTTTCCGCATCCTGACAGCAAAGCCTTAAGGGCAGAGATTGAGTTTAAGAATTATGTTACTTATTCTGTCGTTCATGATGATTATACGGTTTGGGATAATGAAGAAGTTTTTGAGGGAGAAGTGTTCAGGGTCTATATGAAGTCAAAGCTGCAGGATTTCGTAAAAAAGGAATATGCTTATCAGGAATCAGAAGGAAAAGAGCTGACGCATTATTCTTTTGCATGTTTTGAGCACCACGTTCACGTGTTTTCCTTTCATGAGCCTGTGATAAGAATGATATAAAAACACCCCTGCAAGGATGCAAATGCAGGGGACATTGTCTATTGAACAGTAATTTCCTCGGTGACTTTATAGTCTTCCCCGTCCTGCTGTGTCATCCAGGCTTCAAGCGTGTACGTTCCCGGGGCAAGCTTCAGCTGGCTGAGGTTGATATCATAATTCAGCTCTTCAGCAGGCTTCAATATTTCTTTTCCCTCAGCCTGGAGGAAAAATGCCGCACTTGAGAACAGGAATACTTCGGTTCCGTCTTTATCTTTTACGGAATAGTCGAAACGCTGGGAAGTGGGGAATTTCATTTCAACTTCCTTTTCTGTCTGGTTTTTAATGGTGTACATATAATTCAATGAGCTTTGTTTGTGAAGTTCAGGTTCTACACTGCCTGCAATAATGCCGCTCCCTCCTCCATTTGTGTTATTTTCTGTTTCTTTACCCGGTTCATTATTTTCTGCGCTCGTGCCGCACCCTGCTAAAACAAGTGTCAGCACCAGGATCCATTTATACATCATGATCACCTTTCTTTGCTGCCAGGATTCCTTTTCCCTATATATATACTGGCGTAAACAGGATAAAGAAAGTTACAGGCAATAAGGGTAAAATAAAGCATAAGCTTTGGTATTTCTTTAATGTTCTGATATCTTTTTCAAAAGGAGGTTTTTTTATGAATTTCGATCATGCCCTATTAGGGGAAAAATATTTCAGCCTGGACGCTGCCCAGGTGGATAAAAGTCCGGATGAACTGGTGATTGCCGATCCTGAAGAATCAGGGTTTTATATCATCAGCAGGGAAAGCTATGAAGAAGGTCCCCAGCTTGCAGGCTACAAAATACTTATTTCTGAAGGGGAATAGCCTCAGCGGGTTTTCCGTACATAATAAATAGAATTATTTTTCAAAAGGAGTGACGGATATGACAGCATACACTTCCAGGCAGGATGTGCCTGTTGAAGAAACGTGGAATCTTGAGGATATCTATAGTGATGAAAAGCTGTGGGAGCAGGATTTCGATAAAGTCGGGAAAATGGCTGAAAAGCTTAAAGAGTATGACGGCAATATTCATGATGCACAAGACCTTTACCAATATTTAAAGCTAAGTGAAGAGCTGTCGTACACATTTACTCATGTATATGCTTACAGTATGTTTAAAGTGGATCAGGATACGAGGGATACAGCTGCACAGGCCCTGCAGGACCGCGTCAAACAGCTTGGGGTAAAAGTCGGATCGGCCACTTCATTTTTCATGCCATATCTCCTTGGACTTGATGAAGGGACGCTTAAAGGATATATCGCAGCTGAAGACGGACTGAAATACTTCGAGGAAGATCTGCTTGAATCTTTTAGGTATAAAACACATGTCCTGACCAAAGAGCAGGAAGAAATTCTTTCACAGCTTGGCGAGGCGCTTTCATCTCCAAGCAATACGTATGGCATGATCAATAATGCCGATATCAAGTTCGGGATGGTAACAAAAGATGATGGCGGGAAGGTCCGGCTTACGCGGGGCATGTACAGCAAGCTGATTGAAGATGAAGACCGCGAAAAGCGGAAGGAAGCTTATAAAGCTTATTACAAGCCTTATGTCGAACTGAAAAATACAATTGCATCCACCTTGTCTGCTGCGATCAAGAATAATGTGGCGACATCCAAGCTTCGCCGTTATCCTTCTGCTTTGGAAAAAGGGCTTTTCGGGGATAATGTCCCGAAAGAGGTTTATGAAAACCTGATTCAATCGGCAAAGGAAAATATCGCACCCATGCATGAATACAACAGGCTGAGAAAAGAAAAGCTCAAGCTTGATGAGCTGCATCAGTATGACTTGAGTGTCCCTCTTGTAAGCGGGGTGAAACAGGAAATTCCTTATGAAGAGGCTTATGAAATTATGCTGAAGGCTTTGGCACCGCTTGGCGAGGATTATGTCCAGACATTGAAGGACTTTAAAGATGCGCGCTATCTCGATGTCCGCGAAACACCGGGGAAAAGATCAGGCGCTTATAATATGGGTGTCTATGGTGTTCATCCTTATATCCTCCTGAACCACCAGGATGATTTGAACAGCTTATTCACACTGGCGCATGAGTGCGGGCATGGGGTGCACAGCAAGCTGAGCAGCCAGCATCAGCCGCAGATCTCAGCGCGCTACAGCATTTTCGTTGCTGAAGTGGCTTCAACGGTCAATGAAGTGCTCTTGATCAACTACCTGCTAGATAATGAGAAGGACGAGAATGTGCGCAAGCATTTACTCAACCACTTTATCGATAAGTTCAAGGGAACCTTCTTTACACAAGTCATGTTCGCAGAGTTTGAAAAGATCACCCATGAATATGTAGAGCAGGGAAAACCGCTCAATGTAGAGGTTTTCAACGGAATCTATGAGGACCTCTTCCGTGAGTATAATGGAGAGGAGCTTGTCTTTGATGAAGAGGTGAAATACGGCTGGTCCAGGATCCCGCATTTTTACCGCCCGTTTTATGTGTACAAATATGCCACCGGATTTGCTTCAGCCATCCATCTTGCCACTAAAATACTTGAAGGCGACAAACAGACGCTTGAGTCTTATATCGAGTTCCTGAAGAGCGGAAGCAGCGATTACCCGCTTGAACTGCTAAAGAAGACGGGAGTAGATCTGACTTCACCAGAGCCTATTGAAAATTCTATGAAGAAGTTTGGCGAGCTTGTGGAGGAATTGGAGAAGACGCTATAGGTGTGAGCCAGAATGCTCTATCAGCCTTTCTGAAAATAAGCATTCATATCAACTGAAGATTTTGGGGAAAATAGCTCCATTAAGATAGTGGGGGTATTTTTTTGGAAAATCATCGCATTCGCTTGACTGCATCAGAAACTGGAGGATTATGGGCAAATTATATAGCTGACAGTATGTTCACATGTGTTTATAAATATTATCTTGCTTGTGTGGAGGATAGTGAAATAAAGGCAGTTTTAGCTCATGCACTGGATTTGTCTGAACAGCATATGAAAGTGACTTCCGATATTTTCAGGGAAGAAGGGCACGCGGTTCCAATTGGCTTTACCGCTGAGGATGTTCATCCGAATGCACCAAGGCTGTTTTCAGATGAATTTTTCCTTTTCTATACCGAACAAATGGCAAAAGGAGCTTTAGTGATTTATGGAGGAATCCTGCCGCATACCTATCGTAATGATATCCGTGAGCATTTTATGTCCTGCATATCGTCCACAATGGAATTGATGAATGAGACCAAAAAGTTACTGCTCTCGAAAGGGCTTGAAGTGAGGTCGCCTTATATTCCTCCTCTTACAGAGGCAGTTATGGTGGAGGATCAGCATTTTCTGGCCGGCTGGTTCGGCAGGCAGAGGCCACTGACAGCTGCAGAGATAAGCCATCTGTTTGCGAATATCCAGACTAACTATTTTGGCTGTGCAGTCGTTTTGGGGTTTGCCCAAACAGCCAAAAAAGAAGATGTCAAAGATTATATGATGCGCGGTAAGGAGATTGCTACAAAACATTCCAGGATATTTAGCCGCTTCCTGCAGGAGGAAGATCTGCCTGCCCCTGTCACTTGGGATGCCGAGATTTCTGAAAGCCAAGCAGCACCTTTTTCTGACAAACTGATGATGTTCCAGGTGAATTTAATGTCTGCTTCAGGGATAGGAAATTACGGTACAGCGCTTTCGGCCAGTCCAAGGAGAGATATTGCCGGTGATTACAGCCGTCTGCTGGCTGAAGTGGGCCTGTATGCCGAGGATGGTCTGCAGATTCTTATCAAGCATGGATGGCTGGAAAGGCCTCCTCATGCAGCAGACCGGAATGAACTAGTAAAATAAATCTTAATGAGCTGCATTTTGCGGCTCTATTTTTTTTTAGAAAGGTTATTTCTGCTGTTATGCTGAATTAATAAGGAGAAGGGAGCGCAGAGCGGATGAAGCTGGTCGATGGATTTTATGATTTTAAAGAAGCGGCAGAGCGGGTGCCTAGTATTGGTAAATATCCAGCATGGCAGGTTTACTATAATAAATACAAAGCAGCATTTGATCCTCTTTTCAGCAGTCTGTACAACCTGGATGATGAGAGAATCCGAACTACTGTCGGGCAATTAAATTTTCAGGATCTGCTCTTACAGTCTGAAAAAGGGCAGATACAATTTCCGCTCAAAAAAATAGAGGCGATTTTAAAGAAATGCAGTACCTATTTTGACTTTCACGAAGATTTTACTGTCTACCTGCTGACTGGGGTTGGCTACAGCGACGGTGCAGCTCTCCCGTCCAGTGATCCGTTTATTTACCTTGGACTTGAGCTCCTGGAAGAAAAAGATCCCGAAATCCTCATACCGCATGAATTCAGCCATATGGCCCGCTTTTACCGTCTGAAAGGCAAAGAAAATTTCAATGCACTGACTGCAGGGCAGCTGGCGGCTGCTGAAGGTCTGGCTGTGTGGGCATCCTTGGAATTATCAGGAAGGGGTCCTGATGATGCATCAATTGCCGAAGCTTTGATGATGAGTCCATATCATTATCGGACCTTGCAATTATCTTTGCCAGAATTAGAAGAAGAAATTCTTAATGATTTGGACCGACCTCTCGATAGGAGGATGCTTGAGAAATACTTCATAGGTACAGAGGCTGAGGGCAGGAGCGGCTATTTCGCCGGGGCTCAAATCATCAATAGCCTGATGTCAGGCGGGATGAGCCTTAAGGATTTGACTTTTATGAATACTGACCGGATCTTTGATATTTATTTATACTTCAAAAAGCATGGCTTATTTTAAAGGAATGAAGGCTGAAACAGAGAAATAATATGTAGAAAGAGTGAAGGGAGATGGCAAAATGGCTGGAAAAGAACCGATGAATGATGCTGTAGATCATATGAAAAAGATTGAGGGGCTTCCGGATTCAGCAGATGTTCGCAGCCTTCCGAAACCGATTAAGATCATAAAATATGTCATTATCGGTTTTTTCCTGTTTTCAATTGCTGCCGTCATCATTATGTCCTTCTTTAACTGATGGCTTGGTGAAGGGTGAAGCAGAGTTTAATAAGACTGAATCCAGCATTCACATGAACACTATTCAAAGCCTGACTGAAAGATAAGCAGCTTAGAAAGAAGGTAGGGAAAAGGAAATGAAGCCAATTGCAGGAGATATTTCCCTCATGCGACTGAGTGAAGATGATATTCAAGGGTTGATCACGCTTTCCGCAGGGGTCGGCTGGGACTATGAACAGGAAGAAGTCTTAACGGTCCTTAAATCTGGAACTGTTCTGGGCCATAAGACTATGGCCGGGGTGCTTATTTCCTGTGCAGCACTGATCCCATATGATAAAAGCCTGGCATGGCTCGGGCTGGTGATTACAGATCCCGGCTTCAGGGGAAAAGGTCTCGCCAAAAAGGTGGTGCAGGGCTGCCTGGAATTGGCCGCTGATGGAACAAGCATTTTGCTTGTTGCCACTGAAGAAGGAAGGCCTTTGTATCTTAAATTGGGATTTTCTGAAGTAGACACCATACATAAATATCTATGCCGGAATTATAATCAGCCAGCAGTTCCTGAGAAAGGGAAAGTTTCGGTCATAAAGGGATTCAGCCCTGATTATTTTGAAAGTCTTGTAGAGTTTGATAAACCAGCCTTCGGGGATGGGAGGACGGTTTTTCTGAAAAATAGAATAGCACAGGCTAAACAATGCCTGCTTGCTTTTGATGCAGAAGGAAAGCTGATTGGTTATGGTCTTTCGATTCAAGGCCCAGTCAATCTCATTCTTGGCCCCATTGCTGCAGAAGATATTGAAACTGCCTCCCTTTTGCTCGATCGGCTTGCCAACGGCCATCAGGGACAGCTGAGGATTGATGTGCCGTCAGGTCAGGATGACTTTATGAAAATTCTAGAGTACAGCGGGTTTACGCTTTCTGCTTCACCTCCTGTCATGGTTTTACATGCGGAAGCTATGCCTGCCAGAAATGGCCGTTTGTTTGCTTTGGCGGCACAGGCATTTGGTTGAGGGATAGAGAAAAAGCAAATTAACAATAGAACATGAAGCAGGATGGCCTGTACAATAAGAGAATATCATGTCAGGCGGAGAGTAAGAGGAAATAATGTTCCGTTTTAGTAAGGGGAACGGTAAACTCTTGTCAGTGATCCTTTACTGTATAAAGAAAGGTGGAGAGTCAAATGTGGCTCTCCACCTTTTTTATTTATTTTTTTCCGATTAACCGGATCGATTTATGTCCGCTGTGGGGATGTGAAGAGGCAGAGAAAAGCTGGCTTAAATACAGCCCCTCAAGCTCTGTGCAAGTCATTTCCCCCAGTTCTTTATTGTCCTGGAATGGTGCAAGTGCCATCAATTTATCGAGAATAAGGTTTCTGCGAGATTCTTCCTTTGTCATCATCAAAATGCTCATCCCCCTCAATTATTCTGCTATGGCTAAAGAATGTGAATTAACATATTATGTACAACTATAATCCCTATATATCCGATTTGTCAAGTTGGTATTAAAACTCTTTTAAAGAGGCTCTTTTCGTAAAGGTTGTTGATTCAAAATATACGGAATTATTTACTTTATTTGGTATTTTATAAGAAGAGGATTACTCAGCTAAGGGTACTGAAGGAAAGGTATTGAAGAAACAGGTTGGCGAATCCTTATTGAAGTGTATGACCAGGAGCATTAAAATAAGCGGAGAATTTCCGGTTAAGCTGCTAGATATGGCTCTGCCGGGTGTAAATAAAGGTAGATTTTCCGGTTAAGGAGAGCGAAATTGCTCATTTTCCTATTTTTTTAATCAATAGCCGGAATTTCTCCGTCTATTTGAGCTATTTTAAGAGGTTTTTCGAGTTTAGGGGGAACCTCTCCGCTTATTTTTTCCCTGTCACAGATTCCCTCATTCTGATTGACGGTTATGCTGTTTGAATGTTGAGAGCATGAGCAGCTTTTGTCCCCTAGCTTCTTAAAAAGATAGCAGCATTTTATGCGAATAGAGCCTTTAGAAAAGAAGGATTCTTCCAATCTTTCATTGAAGTGGAAGGGATGAAAGGGGAGATAAGCAATGAATTTGCAAATAGCATCTATCGAGACAGAAAGACTAGTCATACGCCCATTCGAGCTTTCTGATTATGAAAATTGGTATAAGGGATTCTCGGACAGAAGCCCTTCATTATATAAGTATGATGAAGGAAGGCCAATTACTATGGAGCATAATACTAGAGAATGGTTTGAGAAATGGATCAGAGGTTTTGCGGAAGCAGCCATGAAGGATCAGATGACAAACCTTGGCATATTCAGGAAAAAAGATGGCCTTAATGTTGGTAAAGTTGAGCTGTTCACTATCCTGAGAATGGACTATCAGTGGGGAATGATGGGCTATTCCCTTCATAACCAATTCTGGAAAAAAGGCTATGCTACAGAAGCGGTGTCTGTGGCAGCTGAGATATTTCATGAAAAACTCGGCTTCCACCGCCTTGAGCTGCATATCAACACCGATAACCGCCCATCCATCTCCCTTGCCGAAAGAAGCGGCTTCCATTATGAAGGCACACGAAAGAAGTTCGCCTTTGAAAATGGAGAATGGACGGATTTTCTCATTTATGTGAGGTATCAATGAGGCGTGCCAGGCACCATGAAAAGACAAAATGCAGCAAAGTGTCCATTTGAGGTGCCTGGCACGTTATTTTTTTTTGTTGAGATAGATGGCCATGGAGAGGTAGATGAAGATCACCATAATCAGAAAAACTGGTGTAGGTATTGGGTTTGGTTCCATTATGTGCACCCCAATTTTACTTTAAGTCTTTTAAGTCCGGGTGAAAGAAGCATAGCAGTATGATGATTATAGGCAGGGATAAGGCTAACGCAAGCTTTGGCTTTATGCTGTGAAGCCTGACCATTGTGAATAGGATAATATTGAATACTCCAGACCATATAATACTCCAGCCGTTTTCATAGATAAAAAGCCCTTTTTTGTAAAAGACAAATTCAAGAGCCGTGAAGTAAGCGATCCATATGGCTATATAAGCAAAACTCTTTTTGCCTTTAGGATAAAACCGGAGGTAAATCATTAAGACAACAGGCAGTACAAAAAAAGTGAAAACCAATTCAATCAGCGTGTGGTTAAGCCAGTCAACCGTTACTGCATGATAACTCCATAGAGTATGATTATAGAAAAGGAAATTATACAAAAGATTGCTTATGATGAAATACTGGATAGTTGGATAAAATTCATTCCAGCGCTTCCAGTCGACCAGATAGACCGCAAATAAAATATAGACAAGAATAACCAGTAAAAGGTACATACGATAAGCCTCTCCCAAATAGTAGTAAACATTATATCCACTAAAGGAAACACTCAATCAGAAAAGCCAAATCTCACAAATCAAGCATGATTATTGCAGCAGCGTGTCGAATACATTCTGCAGGAGAAGAAAATAGAAGAATTATCGCAATTCCTATATCAAGGGGGAAAAATATGCCGCACCATATAAGAGTCAGGGCAGGAGCCGTCATTATGAAAAATGACTCAATCCTGCTGATTGAATTTAATGATGAAAACGGCCTCCATTATAATCTGCCGGCAGGCGGCGCTGAACCGGGAGAAACGGTCAAGGAAGCTGCCAGAAGGGAAGCAATGGAAGAGGCATCAATAGATGTTGAAGCAGGTCCGCTTGCATTTGTTTATGAATATGCTCCGCATACAGCTGAAGGCAGGTTCGGTGGGACACACTCACTCTGTCTGATGTTTGAATGCGTAATAAAAGAAGGGTCTTATGCTAAAATGCCGGATAATCCGGATCCGCACCAAACAGGAGTCAGGTGGGTAAAGCTATCAGAGCTTCACAAAATTATCCTTTATCCAAATATGAAGGAACATATATTGGAATACGCCCATAATAAAAGGAATCTGGAGCTTATTGAGGAACATAAGCTCGAGGAGTATGCAGCAGATCCTGCGGGGAATAGATTGTATTAAAATTGTACTCATAAATCGCTTAGTACAGCCTTCGTCAATAACGATCAACAAAACCTCTGGCAAAGTATAACAGCCTTCACAGAAAACAGAAGGGCGAATTGAAACATTATCCTTATTAAATCGTATATAGATGAGATGATAAACGCAGCGGGGTGTTTTGTATGATTAATAATAAGAGAATGTTTACAGCGGCTCTCGTCCTTCTGGGTACCGTCATGGTTATGAATTTCCCCTTTCCTCATAAGTATCCTATCGGAGAGGGCTTACTCACCATTTTCAATATCCCGGTCACTTTGGAAAGCGGAATTCATTTGCCAGGTATCTTAGTCCTTATATTGCTCCTTGGAAGCTTTTATCTGCTGGCCAAGTCATTGGATATGTTTAAGGGCCGGGCCATTCTGGCAGCTATTCTGGCTGTTTCCCTGGTGCCGCCGTTCCTGGCGGATATATATCAAAGAACAGCAGCAAGCGGGATATACGCAGTAAAGTATGAAAAAGAATTGAGTACTTGCTCTTTTGAAATGGGGGAAAAGAAACACTTACATGGAACCTGTACAGTACCCTTAAAGAACTATAGCAGCCGCGGTGCTGATTTCCGTCTATCGTTTAGGGATTATCCAGACACTGAAATACCTTTTGCTTCACTTATGAATAAGGCAGGTCCTTTCAGCATACATCTTGATCCAAATGAGGAGCGTTTCATTGAACTTACAGCTGATATAGATGTCTCGGGAATCGACCATTATACAGATAGCGGAGAAGGAAGCTACATTAATATTGTGATTGAGGCGGAGGGGAAGGAAAGGCGGCTTTGAGCGGCCTTTTAAATTCATGATAAAAAGAATGCTGCATCGGGATTTACTTTTCAGCAGCACTCTAATTTTTCCGTGACAAAGAGGAGAGGATCCATCGCCGCTTTCTGGTGTCAAACAGGATATCCAGCAGGAAAAACAATATTGAACAGGTGATGACTGAACGCCTTAATAGTAGATTCTCTTCGGCCAACAAAAAGGCCAGAAAGGTAAAAGCACCATAAATGAAGACTGAAAATAAAGTCTGCAGTGCAATATTCCCTTTAAAAAGAGCGGCTGGAGCAGAAGCAAGCAGGGATACAGGCAGACCGTAAAATAAGGTGCCGGCAAGCGAAAACATAATGGTAAGAAAAAGTCCCAGCAAAGTATCAAGCAGGGGTTCCGGGCCTATTACTATAAAGCCTATCAGATATAAAGATAGAGAAAAAATCAAAGAGACTGCAATGGCTATAAGAAATTTTTGATATAACATAAGATACCTTCCCGTTATTCAATTCAATTGCCATTATAAACAAATTCCATAAATATTGCCCCAGCCAAATTAATCCACCTCTGGAGAGATGTTGAACATGATGTTTTTTAAAGTTCTATTGATTCTGTTTTCATTGTCCGTTTCTTTCTATAAAATCTTCTTAGCCTTCACTGCTGACCAGGGTACAGCTGCTTTTGCAATTCGGCTGACAGCAGGCATAATTATGGCCATTCTAGCCTGGCTCATCTATAAAGAACGTCATATAACGAGAAAGCAGCGTCTGCTCATGTGGCAGAAAAAAGAAGCGCCTAGAGGTATGGCACTTTACCTGTTTAAATGGGCAATAGGCTGGGGGATATTGGTCGGCTTCATTGTTTTTTCCAGCCTGGCTGAATTCAGAGAAAACGAAGATTTATGGGGAGAATACTTAATTTACATAGCAGCCAATATATTGGCTGGTTTTATTGCCGGCTGGCTTACTTGGCGGAATAACCAAAATGAAACAAGGAATGTAAGTATTATGAATGAGGACTGCTCCTAAATTGGAGCAGTCTTTTTTTATAGAAACAAAGGCAGGATAATAACAGCAAAAAGCAGGCGTTCCAATACACAGGGGATACTTTCAAAAACTATGTGTAATGACCATACAATATATGCAGTATGTCCAAATTCTATCTGCATATGTTTTTTACAGCTATATGGAAATAATATCAGCATGTTCAGGTCATATTAACGATGTAAAACGTTTTGACAAGGGGGCGCATCATGATGCATCAATCAGAGACCCGATTGGAAAAGCTGCTGGGGCAGAATATAACAGCAAGGCATCAGGGAAAGGAATACTCTTTGGACCATTATTTCCAGCAGCCAATCGTACATAAGCAGATTAAGGGGGATAAGGTATATGTCCCTTTGAATCTGGAAAGAGTCTGGAATCAGCCAAGCTAGGAGCAGAAGAGGAGGATTTGTGGATGAAGAATCGTGCGGTGTCTATTTTCGCCCTTGGCGGCGTAAATGAAATCGGCAAGAATATGTATGTCCTGCAATCCGGTGATGATATCATAGTCATCGACTGCGGAGGGAAATTTCCTGATGAAAGCCTGATGGGCATAGATTTAATCATTCCTGATATTTCTTATCTTGAAGAAAACAGATCCAAGATAAAAGGGTTGATTATTACACATGGGCATGAAGATCATATTGGAGGCATCGGCTACTTTCTTAAGAGGGTGAATGTCCCTGTCTATGGAACAAGGTTTACTCTGGGCCTGATTGAACTGAAATTGACTGAGCATGGGATTCTTGCTGATACTGAACTGATTCAGATTGACTCTGACACTGTTCTGGAACTCGGCAGCATCAGGGCAAGCTTTTTCAAGGTCAACCACAGCATACCGGACTGCCTCGGGATTGCATTTCAAACACCGGAAGGATTGATCGTCCATACAGGGGATTTTAAATTCGACCTGACCCCTATGAATGAGCAGTATGCAGATATCCATAAGATGGCGGAATTAGGGACAACCGGTGTACTGGCTCTTCTATCTGAAAGTACAAATGCGGAGCGGACCGGTTTTTCTCCGTCTGAAAGAATTGTTGGTGACCATATTCTGGAGGCTTTCGTTAAGGCGGAGAGAAAGGTCATCATTTCCACCTTTGCTTCAAATGTGAACAGGGTCCAGCAGGTGGCAGATGCCTGCTTCAAAACGGGGCGCAAACTGGCTCTTCTAGGCAGGAGCATGATCAATGTAGTGGGCGTCGCAATGGAACGAGGCTATCTGACTATTCCTGAAGGCATGCTGATCCAGGGATCGGATATCGATTCGCTGCCTCCTGAAAAGGTTTGTATTTTGTGTACAGGAAGCCAGGGGGAGCCAATGGCTGCTCTTGCCCGGCTGTCCACGAATAATTTCAGAGATGCCGAAGTCCTGCCGGGAGATACGGTCATTCTTGCAGCAGGTCCTATACCCGGGAATGAACGGGGTGTGACCAAGATAATTGACAATCTTTATATGCTTGGCGCAAATGTCATATACGGCTCTGGCAGTTCGACCGGAATGCATGTATCAGGCCACGGCTACCAGGAGGATCTCAAATTGATGCTCACTCTGATGAAGCCTAAGTATTTCATTCCCATACACGGAGAATACCGGATGCTTCATCACCACAGGCTGCTGGCTGA
The DNA here is from genome assembly GCF_040492155.1 of Cytobacillus sp. T106. Lineage (NCBI taxonomy): Bacteria > Bacillati > Bacillota > Bacilli > Caryophanales > Bacillaceae > Cytobacillus > Cytobacillus sp. T106. The sequence continues at coordinate 64,753 of NZ_JBEUMK010000010.1, forward strand.
GTCTGCAGGTGTAGAAGAGGGGCATACATTTATTGTGAAAAACGGGGATGTCGTGGATATTGAAAATGGAATAGCCCGCCAGACCAGGGAGGTGCCATCAGGCAATACCCTCATTGACGGAATGGGTGTCGGAGATGTCGGCGAGGTTGTCCTCCGCGACAGGAAGCAGCTGTCAGAGGATGGGATGCTTGTCATCGTCTTCACCTTCAGCAAGAAGGAAAGGAAAATTGTCTCAGGGCCTGATACCATATCGCGGGGCTTTGTCTATACGCGAGAGTCTGATGATCTCTTGCGGAAGGTGAACAGTATTGTCAAAAGCACGTTGAATGATCTGAGGCAGGAAAATTACTACCAAAGAAATTCAACCAAGCAGAAAATCAAGAGAGCAGTCGGGCAATATTTATTCTCCGAAACGAAACGGAAGCCGATGATCCTGCCGATCATCATCGAGATTTAAAAAGCCCAAGCTGCATCGCCCAGCCTCCCTGCATATATTGCCCATATGCTGAGCAGGGAGGCTGAATCATGAGGATTGAAAAGCTGAAAACTTATTACGGCTATGATCTGCTGATTGACCGGGTGCTGTATAAAAGATGCTTGAACTGTGAGTCCTGGTTTCCATATGAAGATGAAATGGGGTTTTGCCGTTCATGCATCCGCAAGGCACACAGCCATCACAAATAATTATTTGGTTATAGAAGGAAGGAAGACTGGTTGAGCAATAATCTAATCGAGGCAATGGATGAAGAGACTAAGAAAGAAGTCAGCAGCGCAATAGCAGGACTATCATTCACTAAAAATTTCCGGTCCCCTACTGCTGAGGAGTGGTATGTGTTCCTGCCGGGATACCAGGATCCGCAGACGGGCGGAGCAGCAGGGAAGGCAATCATCCATTATAATATATACGATACAAAGCATTTTAACATCAATACGACGATTATTTGGGATGATCCGGCACTTTGCATAGCAGGCAGGCATAAATTTGTGTACGCTGTTTGTGATGAAATTGTCAATCGTCTTGTAGGCTATGCCGATACACTGCTGTCTGTCCATTCAGGTGAGAATTCATATAATGCAGAATACAGGCAATAGGGAAATTCACAAAACTGAATCTCCCTTAGTTTGTTTTCAATAAAATTATTATGTAAACTGAATCAAAAATTTTATACTTTGCATCTTGTGCAAAAAATTACCTGCTCCAATGGGCAGGTATCTTAAGGGGGGGTGGCAGCTTAGTCGAAAGGTTTCCCATAGAAGCATTCACTTGTGCCTGCGTCAAAAAAAGGCATCCTCTCAGGTCTGCTCCGCAAATATTGGCATCCCTTAAATCTGCGCCAAGCAAATCGCATTTGCGCAAATCGGCATTCTGCAGATTTATCGCGATCAATAGTGCCCCTCGCAGGCTGGCTCCTCTGAGATCTTCCCCTTTTAAAGAGGCACCTATAAAATCACTGCTTCTTTTCAATTTGGACATTACCTTAGGGGACCTATTGTAAGGGACATTTTTCCTGTATAGTTCACTGCTTTTGTTCAGCAATTCACTGACCATACTTCTGTGTGCATGAACATCGAGGTTTATAATGGACTTAGCCTCCAGCAATGTCAGCAGCTTAATGCTGTCCAAGGCAGACTGAAGTTCATCTTTTAGGGGAAGTGTTTCTTTCAGGCTAAGTGCCTCTGTCAGATACAGAAGCATTTCATGGAGCTGCTGCATGACAGGGAATACCTCGAACATCTCGGTTGCCATCTCAGGATTTTTACGCCAGTCTCTGCCTGCGTAAGTGAGCTGCGAGACCTTCTGCCCGGCTCCAAAACACTCGTATACAGTGCAGCCTTTAAATCCTTTCTCTCTTAGTGCTTCATGGGTCCTGCACCGGTAGTCATCCTGCAGATTCGGGCAGGGAGCACCGCTGCTTTTATCTATGGCAAAATCTGCAGACTTTGCAAACGGGAGAGCCACGCAGCAGAGGCCGAAGCAGCTTTCGCAATCAGAGGAAAGGTCTTTGTATGAATTCTTAGGTTCGGTTGATTGAGCAGCCAAAACGCACACTTCCTTTAAGCTTGTCTATAGGAAATTATAACATGGTGCCAGGCATCAGAGTGGAGGATTTTTACAAATGAAATATATAGAGAATACTCATCTGTTGACATTATGGGAGAAGCATCTTAAAATTATCTCGAATTAAAGATAAAAATCAGAAGGTTAAATACCCTAAAAATAGGGGAAATCAGAGAAAGATCAATACAATTAATCATTTTGGAAGGTGATAGGGATGGAACATATTTTTCGAAAGGGTGCAAATCCGGATAAACCGACTCTCCTGCTCTTACACGGGACGGGGGGAAATGAGAGGGACCTGATTCCGCTGTCTGTCATTATAGATGAAGAAGCCTCTGTGCTGAGCGTAAGGGGAAATGTGCTGGAAAATGGGATGCCGCGCTTTTTCCGGAGATTATCGGAAGGTGTATTTGATGAAGAAGATCTTGTTTTCCGCACAAGCGAGCTGAATGAATTCCTGGATGAGGCAGCTGCCAAATATGAGTTTGACCGCAGCAATATCTTCGCCGTCGGCTATTCTAATGGTGCCAATATAGCTGCCAGTTTGTTATTCCACTATAAAGATGCCTTAAAGGGGGCAATCCTTCATCATCCGATGGTGCCGAGAAGGGGTGTAGAGCTGCCTGACCTGACCGGTACCTCCGTCTTCATCGCCGCCGGCAAAAACGATCCGATCTGCCCGTCTTCAGAATCAGAAGAACTGACATCTCTTCTGGAGGATGCCAATGCAGATGTTGAGCTGCACTGGGAGAATTATGGCCATCAGCTGACATCACAGGAAGCGGAAGCTGCTGCAGAATGGTATAGGAGCAAAGTAAAATAATGATATATGACAAAGGCTGGCCATTTTTATGGTCAGCCTTTTTGATTAGAAGATATATTTAGTAATGGAAATTATGGTAAAATAGTGAAAACTTAAAGGGGGAGTATTCATGTTTAATTTGGATTTGGATGAAGAGATCTCACTTAGGCTTTATAAGCCTGAGGATGCAGAAGAGCTATTCATTTTAACCATCGAGTCAAAGGAATATTTAAAGCAGTGGCTGGGCTGGCTGGACTATACCAGGACAGCAGAAGATTCAGCCAGCTTTATTCAATCTTCTCTTAATGCGTTTGAGAAGAATGGAGGGCATCCCCAGGCTGCGGCCATCATTTACAAGGGGAAAATAGCCGGCACGGTAGGATTTAATGAAATCAGCACGCTTCACAAAATCGGCGTAATCGGCTACTGGCTTGGCGAGAAGTACCAGGGAAAAGGAATCATGAGCAAGGCATTTTCAGCCCTGGTAGACTATGGGTTCGAAAAAGCAGGTCTAAACAGGATAGAAGTAAGGGCTGCTGCCGGCAATATGAAAAGCCGGGCTTTACCGGAGCGGTTCGGTTTCGCGGAAGAAGGCGTAATACGAGAAGCAGAATGGCTCTATGATCATTATGTAGATCATATAGTTTACGGTTTATTGAAAAGGGAGTATTCAGGAAGAGAAACAGAAGTTTTACATAGCACGACCATTTGATAACCGCCCTGTGCGGTTTTTTTTTTTTTTGTGAAAAAGTGTAGAAAAGTATAATTCTGAATATATTGTTTTATCAGAATTTGTTATACTGTTTTAGGAAACCGGTTTCAATATGAAGAAAGGGGCAGTGAATATGATACATAAAGAATTGAAGGCCTTTCCCCAGAACTTCCTTTGGGGGGCCGCTTCTGCGGCCTATCAGGTAGAAGGGGCCTGGAATGAAGAGGGCAAAGGTCTCTCCAATTGGGATCAATTTGTCCGGATCCCTGGAAAGACATTTAAAGGGACCACAGGCGATACAGCTGTAGGCCATTACCGCCGCTATAAAGAAGATGTGCAGCTGATGGCTGAAATGGGCTTGAAGGCATACCGTTTTTCGGTTGCCTGGGCGAGAATCTTTCCTGAAGGAAAAGGAAAAGTGAATGAAAAGGGCATCGAGTTTTATGATTCACTGATCAATGAACTGATCAAACATGATATTGAACCTATCGTGACTCTATATCACTGGGATTTGCCGCAGGCACTGCAGGAAGAATACGGCGGCTGGGAATCCCGGCAGATCATTGGAGACTTCACAGCATACAGTACAGAACTGTTTAAGCGTTTCGGCGATCGGGTCAAATACTGGGTCAGCCTGAATGAGCAGAATATCTTTACCATGTTCGGCTACCGGAATAGCATGCACCCGCCCGGGGTAAAGGATGACAAGCTTTTTTACCAGGTGAATCATCATGCCAATCTTGCAAATGCCAGTGTGATAAAAGCATTCCGCTCATATGTACCGGAAGGGAAAATCGGGCCAAGTTTTGCCTACACGCCTTCGTACCCCCTCTCTCCTGAACCAAAGGACATCATTGCCAGCGAAAATGCAGAAGAGCTGAACAGCCACTGGTGGATGGATGTCTACGCATGGGGGAAGTATCCGAAAGCTGCGTGGGATTACTTAGAGAAGGAAGGGCTGGCACCATCGCTGGAAGCAGGGGATCTAGAGCTCCTGCAAGAAGGGAAGCCGGACTTTATGGGACTCAATTATTATCAAACCGCTACCTTTGAAGCCAATCCGCTTGATGGGGGAGTGTCTGAAGGTGAAATGAATACCACAGGCAAAAAAGGGACCACTAAGGCCTCAGGTGTGCCTGGACTATACAGAACAGCTGACAACCCATCCCTGGAAAAAACAAACTGGGACTGGACAATCGACCCGCAAGGCCTGCGTGTGGCACTCCGCCGGATCACAAGCAGATACCAGCTACCAGTACTGATCAGTGAAAATGGGCTGGGTGAGTTCGATAAGCTTGAAGAAGATGGAAAGGTGAATGATGATTACAGAATTGCTTTTATCCGTGCTCATATCCAGTCCATGCAAGAAGCTATTTCCGATGGAGTGGAGCTGCTTGGCTATTGTGTCTGGTCTTTTACCGACCTGCTGAGCTGGCTTAATGGGTTTCAGAAGAGATATGGTTTTGTATATGTTAATCAGCATGAAGAAGGCGAGCATGACCTTAAAAGAACGAAGAAGAAAAGTTTTTATTGGTATAGCGAAGTAATAAAAAGCAATGGAGAAACATTATAAAAAGGGAGCGTAATGCTCTCTTTTATTTTGGAAATCGGTTTCTGTGAGGAAGAAAAACCCTGGAAATTAGTTTAATAACAGCGTTGATTAACTGATTTTAAAGAGAATATTATTATATTAGTCTAATTTCAAGAAAAAATATTGACTAAATTTTCAAAAATATAGTTGATTTCTGAAAAACAGGCTCTTATAATAACAAATGAAAGCGGTTTCTGCTCATTACGGAAACCGGTTTCCATACTTATTGAATTTTAGACAGGTCCTGGGATTCTATTGGAGGGGGTGGCTGAAGGCAGGATTGGGCAGGTTCTCAAAGGGATGGTTCAAATTTACTTACTAATAATGGGGGAGATTCACTTGAAATGGAATAGCCTAAAAAAAATAGCGGCATTCGGAGCATCATCTGTTCTTGCGTTATCGCTTGCAGCTTGCAGCGGCGAGGAAACTTCATCCGGAGGATCCGATGGAGGCGGCGACGTAACCCTGAGCTTCTGGACCTTCGGAGCTACCAATTATGAGGAGCTTGCAAAGAAATATACAGAAGAAAATCCGAATGTCAAAATCAAAGTGAAATCATCAGAGACCGCAGATCACCATGATGCCTTATTTACTGCATTATCAGCCGGCAGCGGGGCGCCGGATATTGCCATGCTGGAAATTGACCAGTTCGACCGCTTTAAAGTTGCCCAGGACCGTTTCGAGAACTTATACGATTTAGGTGCCAAGGATGTACAAGATCAATATCTGGATTGGAAATGGAAGGGCGGAGAAAATGCGGATGGAGACTTCCTGTTCGGTATGCCGACCGATATCGGGCCGAAGGCTTTGTATTATCGTGTAGATCTATTCGAGGAAGCCGGTCTTCCGACAGAGCCTGCCGAGGTGGAGTCACTCATCAATTCGCCGGAGGCTTTCCAGGAAGCTGGCATTCAGTTGAAGGAAAAGACCGGCAAACCATTCGTCGATAGCATCGAGATGGCGTACCGTGCCTATTTGGATGCAGCAGAAAGTACTTATCTGAATCCTGATGGAGAGCTTCTGCTTGAAGAAGACGGTAATGCTGTTAAGGAAGCGTACGATTATGCCGTAAAGCTCAATGAATTGGGCATCGTTGGAAAGTATGACATGTGGTCTCCTGAATGGTCCAATGCTGTTAATAAAGGCGAATTTGCAGCAGAGCTTGGAGCTGGCTGGCTGAAGGGCTGGATGGAAGGCAATGCGCCGGATGCAGTAGGCAAGTGGAGAGTTGCCACACTGCCGAAGGAGTTCGCTGCAAACTGGGGCGGTTCTTATATAGCTGTACCGAAGGAAACAAAAAATGCACAGGCAGCATATGACTTTATCGAGTGGCTTGTTGCACCTGAACAGCAGCTTGAATCCTTCCAGAGCAAGGGACTGTTCCCTTCTGCACCAGCTGTCTATGATATGGATGCTTTCAAATCAAATGAAGATGAATTCTTTGGCGGACAGGTAACTTCGACTGTATTTGCAAATGCTGCCCAGGATATCGAAGGCGCTGTCTTTAAAGGCGAGAAGTACTTCCCGGTTCACCAGGAGGTTGTAAATGCCCTGAAGAATGTTCAAAACGGCAAAGATCCTGAAAAAGAATGGAAAGCTGCCATCAAACGGGCAAAAGACTTACTAGGAAGATAAAGAATGAAAAGGGGAAATGGCTTATTTGAGCCATTTCCTGATTTATGCATAGAAAAGAGGCGGAAACATGCAAACAGCTGCCAAAGAAAGCAAGACGGGTACAGGCCAGATGACTGGAACGAAAAAGCGTCTGTCTGAATCAAAGAAAGATATGATATCCGGCTATTTATATATTGCACCTTTTTTTATCATTTTTGCCATCATTGGCCTTTATCCGGCCCTATTCAGCTTATACCTGGCTTTTCAGAAATGGAACGGACTAAGCCCAATGACGTTTGCCGGTCTGAATAACTTCAAAATTGTACTGGAAGATCCGCTCTTCTGGAAATCAGTTTACAATACAATTGTGATGGGGCTTTTAGGAACAGCACCACAGCTGATTATCGGTATCATTCTGGCCTTTCTGCTCAATCTTACGTTCATCCGGTTTAAAAATTTCTTCCGGGTTACGATCTTTATGCCTTATATCACCTCCATGGTAGCAGTGGCCTTGATCTTCAGCGTCCTGTTCAGCAACCATGAAACGTCGCTGGCCAACTATGTATTGGGCCTTTTCGGCTTTGATCCGGTCAACTGGGGAGCTTCCGAATGGGGGACAAAAATCGCCATCTCCATTATGGTTTTCTGGAGATGGGTCGGCTATAATACGATCATTTTCCTGGCTGGGATCCAGAGTATTCCGAACGACTTGTACGAAGCGGCAACAATCGATGGAGCAAGCAAAACGCAGCAGCTATTTTACATTACACTTCCGCTGCTGAAGCCGTTTATTCTCCTGACCGTTTTCTTCTCAACAGTCGGTGCGCTCCAGCTGTTCTCAGAGCCTACTGTATTCCTTGGGGCCGGAGCATTTTCAAGGGATGAAGCAATGACGATTGTTATGTATTTGTACCGTGATGCGTTCAAACTTCAATCATTTGGTACAGCATCTGCAACAGCCATCATTCTGCTTGTCATCATCGCTGCTTTCGCAACCATCAATACGATGCTGACATCCGGATATGGGCGGGGCAAAAGGAGGTCTGCGAAATGAGCATGAACACTGCCAAAAAGAAACCAGGAAAAGGGAATCTGCCGATCTACTTGTTTCTGAGTATTGCTTCTTTAGTCTCCCTTTTCCCTTTTTACTGGATGTTTGTAATGGCGACGAGTCCAAGCTCAGCATACAACACGATTCCTCCGACACTGACACCTGGGAATCTGCTTGTGGACAATTTCAAGAAAGTACTGAGCAATATTGATTTTTTCAACGCAATGTGGAATTCCTTTATCATCTGTGTGGTTGTTACGCTTGTGGTACTGGCGATCAGTTCACTGGCCGGTTTCGCATTTGCAAAGTTCAAGTTTCCCGGGAAAAATATTCTATTCATCTCAATCCTGGTAACCATGATTATTCCGCCGCAGCTCGGCCTCATCCCCCAGTATTTCCTGATTTCCAAAGCTGGTCTTCTGGATACACTTCCCGGGGTGATGCTCCTGTTCTTCCTGAATCCTCTGGGAATCTTCCTGATGAGGCAATATGTGAACGAAGCTGTGCCGGATGAATTGATAGAAGCGGCCAAGCTGGATGGGTGCTCTAACTTTAGGATTTACCGCAGCATTGTCCTGCCCATCATTCTGCCTGCCTTCGCCACGCTGGGGATCATCGTGTTTACGGCTGTATGGGGAGAGTTCCTGTGGCAATTTACTGTGCTGAGGGACCCAGAAATGTATACAATTCAGGTGGCTTTGGCCAATCTCAGCAACACCCATAATATTGATTTTGGGATGATCATGTCAGGTGTTTTCTGGGCTACCGTACCTCTTTTGGTCATATTCCTGATGTTTAACAAGCTTTTCATTTCCAGCATTACAGAAGGGTCTGTAAAATAATCGGACCTTTCTGATTCTGGAGATTGAAAGGAAAGGGAACAGCTAGTAATCTAGTAACAAAGAACATAATTTGGAAGCAGAAGGGATTCTCATGAGCCTAACGATAAAGAATATTGCGGAAATTGCAGGTGTCTCTGCCGCTACCGTATCAAAGGTCATCAATAATTACGGAGGCATCAGCGAAAGAACGAAGAAAAAGGTAATGGATGTCATTCTTGAGATGGATTATGAACCAAATTTCTCAGCGCGGTCGCTCGCCACGAAAAAATCCAATCTGATTGGCCTGATTTATGCCGGCAAAATCAATGTTGACATGACCCACCCATATTTCAATGAAGTCATTTCTTCTTTTAAAAAGAATATCGGCATGCTCGGCTATGATATCCTCATGTTCTCCAATGAAAATTTCCGGCAGGACAATGGAAGCTATATGGCAAGATGCAGACACTTCAATGTGGACGGCTGCCTCGTCATTGCCGGGGAAGAAGTAGAGGAAGCAGTACATGAGCTAGCTAAGGCTGACTTTCCATGCATCGGGATCGACATTGAACTGTCAGGTCCGAAATCAGCCTTTGTCATGACAGATAACGTGAATCTTTCCCGAAAGGTCATTGAACATCTTTACCTGAATTCAGTCAGGGATGTTGGTTTTATAGGAGGAATGAAGGGATCTGTCATTTCCAACTTGCGGAAGAAGGGATTCCTTGAGGCCATGAACCAGTTCGGCCTGGAAATCAGGGACGACTGGATTCAATATGGTGATTATCATGAAGACAGCGGCTATGATTGCATGAAAAGGATCCTTGAGGGGAAAAGGAAGCCAGAGGCTGTCTTTGCGGCCTCAGATTTAATGGCGCTTGGAGCATTAAGGGCCATTAAGGAAGCCGGGCTTTCCGTCCCTCACGATATAAGGGTGATTGGCTGCGATGATATTGCTGCCTGCCGCTACAGCGATCCCAAGCTGTCGACTGTAAAACAGGATAAAGAGAAATTCGGGAAACTGTCAGCTTATATGCTGAACGATCTCATCAACGGCAAATCCCAGCCGCGGCCTGCCCTGATCGACTCTGAGCTGATCATCAGGGAATCCTGCGGAACACATCTGTAAAAGAAGGAAAATGATCCTTTGGCGAAAGGATATATGGGGGTAGGAGCATGCGAAATTATGCAGCATTTGATGTAGGGGGCTCATCCATAAAATATGCTTTGATGGATGAAGCGGGCAGCATTATAAAAAAGTCATCAATCCCGACTCCAAAGGAAGGTATTGAAGCATTTATTGAAGCAATCGGAAACGCTGTCGAGGACCTCCGGTTCATCAGCCCTGTTGAAGGAATTGCGATGAGCATGCCTGGGGCAGTCGATGTGGCAAGCGGAACGATCCATGGCGCGAGCGCCGTCCCTTATGTTCATGGCCCCAACATCAGGGAGCTGGTGGAAAGAAGGACAGGGCTTCCCGCAGAACTGGAAAATGACGCTAATTGTGCCGGCCTTGCAGAGGGCTGGATCGGTGCAGCAAAGGATGTCCGGGATTATATCTGCATCGTCATCGGGACAGGAATAGGCGGGGCCATTGTCCTGGACAAAAAAGTCAGGCATGGAGCGAGCTTCCATGGCGGAGAGTTCGGCTACATGATCATGGAGGATTATTTAGAGGGTCCTTTAGGAAGAAGCTGGAGCGATCTTGGTGCCACTGGGGCACTGGTCAATATTGCAGCAGCCAAAAAAGGTTTGGATCCTGAAACACTGGACGGCCGTAAAGTGTTTGAGATGGCAGAGAATGGAGATAAAGAGATTCAGGAAGAAATAGACCGCTTCTACAAACGCCTGGCTGTCGGGATTCTGAATCTGCATTATATCATTGACCCGGAAAAAATCCTGATCGGCGGTGCGATTTCGGCCCGGCATGATTTTTGCGATAGAATCAATCGGGTGCTATCAAGCATGAAATCGGATATCCATTCTCTTGATGTAAAAGCCGAGGTGTGCAAGTTCGGAAACGACTCTAATCTGATTGGAGCACTGTACCACTTTCTGCAGAGCCAGAAGGCAAAAGATAAAGTAATGGACTTAAGATAAAGATTAGTTCCCGGCTAATCTTTATTTTCATTTAAGAAGATATCATGCTTTGGGCAGTTTCTTTGTACAGCGCCGTGAAAGCGTTTAATATGGAAAAGAACGCAATACTTGAAGGAGGAAGATCGATGGTATACCTTGCAGGAGAAAAACGCTATGAGACGATGAAATACAATCGAAGCGGTCGCTCAGGCCTCCGGCTCCCCGCCATCTCCCTGGGCTTATGGCATAATTTTGGGGGAACTGATACATACGAAAATGGAAGGGAGATGCTCAGGACGGCATTTGACCTTGGCATTACTCATTTCGATCTGGCCAATAACTACGGCCCTCCGGCAGGCTCGGCTGAGGAGATGTTCGGCCGGATGATGAAGTCGGATTTTGCTCCTTACAGGGATGAAATGATCATTTCAACGAAGGCAGGCTATTATATGTGGCCCGGTCCCTATGGGGAGTGGGGAAGCAGGAAGTACCTCATTTCAAGTCTGGACCAAAGCTTGAAGCGGATGGGGCTTGATTATGTGGACATTTTCTACTCACACCGTCCTGACCCGGACACACCGTTAGAGGAAACAATGGGGGCTTTGGACTCTATTGTCAGACAAGGGAAAGCCTTATATGTCGGCATCAGCAGTTATTCGGCAGAGCAGACTGAAGAAGCAGTGAAAATTCTTAACAGACTTGGGACGCCGCTCGTTATCCACCAGCCAAGCTATTCAATGCTGAACCGCTGGATCGAGGATGGCCTGCAGGATGTTCTGGATAAGAATGGTGCAGGGTCAATTGCCTTCTGTCCGCTTGCACAAGGACTGCTGACCAATAAGTATATTGACGGCATCCCGGCTGACAGCAGGGCTGCCAGCAAGACCGGTGCGCTTCAAGGGGACCAGGTGACAGAGCAGACAATCGAAAAAGTCAGGAAGCTGCATGAACTCGCCTCTGAACGCGGGCAAAGCCTTGCACAAATGTCTCTGGCATGGGTCCTTCGCGGAGGCAGGGTGACATCTGCCCTGATCGGTGCAAGCAGGGTCTCCCAGATTGAAGAAAATGTAGCTGCACTTGATAATTTGGAGTTTACTGCTGAAGAGCTTAACAGAATCGAAGATATTTTAAAAAGCTGAAAATAAGGCCGGTCCCTTTGAGGAGCCGGCCGTTATAGTTTCCTGAACCTAAAGATATTGTATATGCCTGCTAGTAATGCACCTGAAGTACCGGCAATGAGATCTATCATGGTATCCTTATTGCCGCCGCGCTGCATCGTTTCAGTAACAAGCTGGTCGCCGGCAAACTCATAAATTTCCCAGAGGATGCTGGCCGCAGCAGACAAAGAAAAGCTGAAAAGGAATAAAATTGAGCGGGAATTTCCCTTTCCACCGGATAATATCTTAAAAACAAAGACGGCAGCTATGCCGGCAAAGATTCCTTTATAAAGGTGAAGCGTGCTATCCCACCAGGCATATTTGCGATAGAAGCTTGCAATCGACCCCAGATAGATGGAGCAGAATACGAACAAAAAGTAGCCGAAGACCAGGGAAGTCGGGAACGTTTTTTTTAATAAGATCAGTAATAAGGGAAGTGCGCTTACGATGATTCCTCCAAGAGCTACCTGCCAGCGGGAGGAATCGTCTTTGTAAAGATAAAAAATACATAACGCCGCAAAAAAGACCCCAAAAACAGTAGAAAGAACAACTAAAAGCCTATTTCTAGCCGCCATCTACTGGAGCTGCTCTGGCGGCTCTGTGGTATGGGATTTTCTCGCCACTTCGGCAAATAGATCCTGCTTAGATGAGTCATTCGGAGGCATAGGGACTGTACTTCCCTTCAGGAGCATGATCATTTGGTTCATCTGCTGCTGAAGCATTCGGAGATCCTTTTTCAAAGCCGGCTTGGCATCTTCCTTCAGCTCGAATCCAATTTGCCCGTTTGGCTCCAATGTTGCCCATTTGACATCATTCAGGCTGGACACATTGTTCTGCCTAAGCTTCATCTCCAGCTGGTCAACCGTCAGCCTTACCTTTTTCAGGCCTTTCTCATCAAGATTTCCATTGTTGATCAGTACTTTTGCTCTTCCAGTAATGAATTTTTCAATTTTATCAAACTTCACCTGTAAAAGCTCCATGACAACCAGGGTTACTACCAGAATTGCTCCAACAGTAATTGTTGTCCAAATGTTTTTTCCGGCGAGAGGCTGTATCAATAAAGAGCCTATACCAATCATGATTACAGTCTGGGCAAGTGTCATTTGGGATATTGATTTTCTGCCGGCGATCCTGAGCAGCAGGGTGCCTGCCAATACAATCAATATCGATTTCCATATCCAATTTAAGTCCATTTACATCACCCTTCAGAAAAATCTTTTAACATAGTCATCTGCTGTTAATCATGAATATATTCATGCGTACAGCATAGACAGGTATTTGGCATTCTAAGAGGTGTGCTTTTGGGAAAATATGTATTTTGGGTATAATAACTGCAAATTTATGTAGAATCCTTACATTTTTATGTAGAATCCTTATGCAAAATGCAGATTTCGCGGTTTCCCTCAGTAAAACTAAAAGGGACATCTGCAACTTTAGCTTTTTTATTTCATAATTCTAATCATTCGAAGAGACTTTCCTTAGAAGGGAGCCCGGAAATGATGAATATCTTTATTTTGGCAATATTCCTTATCGTAAATCTCCTCATCAGCAAAATTTATTTTAAAAAGAATCTTAACATCCCCAGCAAATCTAAGGGTATTTTATCTAAAGAAAGGAAAAGGGGTTTCCAGCTGGCTGAAGCGGGAATTTTTGTGATTTTTCTATATCTCCATTTTTTCGTACTAGTTGAAGGTAATTTTCCGCTTTTTGTAAGAATCGCTCCCATCATCGGGTTTTTCGTATTACTCAACTTTAATCGGGGATTAGAACTATGGATGACCGATCGGGATAGCAAAGCTTACTACCATGACTGGCTTGCGGCTACCATCATGTCCATCTTTTTCGCAGTTCTGGCGGCGGGGCATTATTTATAAAAAAGGAGGGGATTCACCCCTCCGGATTAATCTTGAAATTAGACTGTTTTTCTTTCGTCAATGTAAAGAAAAGGACGAAGCCGATGAAGGAAGTGGTAAATAAGATGCTTCCCATAGGTACGGCTGATGCTTCATTGATCCCGACAAGAGGGGAGACAATGCTGCCCAGGAGGAGCGGCATCATGCCGATAACGGCACTCGCACTTCCGGCGCGGTGCCCCTGATTTTTCAAGGCGAGCGTAAAGGAGCTGGTAAGGATCATCCCCATGGACGTCATATAGATGAATATCGGGATGACCAGCATAAACAGCGGCCCTTTAATGATGGTCATAGTCAGCAATAATGCAGTCGCGCTCACAGCGATGCAGACGGCTGTCCGAAGCAGGGTCCTTTCCTGTACAATGCCGGCAAGGCGGCCGATCAGAAAGCTCCCGGTGATGATGGCAATCCCATTGATACCGAACAGGATGCTGAACACCTGAGGAGAGACGCCATAGATTCCCTGGTAAACAAATGGTGTTCCGGATACATAAGCAAAGCTTCCTCCGTGTACAAAACCGACAATCAGGGCATAGCCGATGAATGAGCGATCCTTAAATAGGCCGCCCATTGCCTTGACTGTGCCTCCCAGACTGCTGGGAATGCGCTTTTCAGCAGGAAGCGTCTCAGGCAGGCGTATGGAAATGAGTGTAACGATGGCAAGTCCAAGCGCACATAAAAAGTAAAAAATGGTGTGCCAGCTGGCGAATGGCAGTAAAAGGAGCGCGCCGCCGGTCATAGGGGCAATCATCGGAGCGGTAGCATTTATCACCATTAATAGTGAGAAAAACTTCGTCAGCTCTGTACCGCTGAATACATCCCTCACAACTGCACGCGACAGGACAATCCCGGCTGAAGCGGTTAGCCCCTGAAAGAAACGGGCAGCTATAAACGTAGTGATATTTGGTGCAAGCGCACAAAATAATGAAGCGATGCTAAAAAGGGAAATCCCAATCAGAAGCGGTGTTCTCCTGCCTTGTGCATCGCTGATCGGCCCGACAATCATCTGACCGGCTGCGAGTCCCATCAGACAGGCGGTCAAGCTGAGCTGTACAAGGGACGCAGAGGCATCAAGGTCTCTGCCGATATCGGGAAAGCTTGGCAAGTACATATCGATGTTAAATGGCCCTAAAATTCCTAATGAACTAAGGAGAAAAGCAAGGGCAAGCCTTTCTCTTCCTGTTGGGTTTTGAAGCATGATCTCAAACCTTTCTTTCCAGCAATCTGCTATTTCTTGCATAAATATGGCTAGTATACGTCAGCCGGGCGGGGATGTCCAGCAGAGAATCATAGAAAGATGACAGGAGATGCGGGCACCCGCTTTTCATTTTCGATGAAGAGAGTTTGCATTTTTGATTCTCCCATGCATTATGGTGCTTTTTTTGGCACATCCTATGGCTGGGAGGTGATATCTATGCGAAAGGAAGAGAAACAAGCAGGCGTGCCAGTAGAAAGAGGGCAAGATACTCTTTTGAATACAGTAGATGAAACCTTCAACAGTATGGTTGAGGATGTCAGAAATATGATCAATGGAAATGAAGAGCAAGCCAGCCGAAAATAATCAACGCCTGCAGGGGCGTTTTTTTTTTACTTTCGGCCAAAAGTGGGCCGGTGAAAAAGGATCAATCTTCTTTTAAAAATTCAGAGAAAGACAGACAGGGTTATTTTGCTGCTTCAGCCTTTTAAGCTGGTATTTTACAAGTCTCTGCCTAAAAAGTTCGCACTGACCGGTGCTAGTCCCAATTCCCGTGCCCAAACAGATAGCTGTCCAATATGATGGATTTCATGTGCAATAATATGATGAAGAATTTCGTTTTTGCTAAAATCCTCATCATCCCATGGGACAGAAACAGTAAAATCAGGTGCAGCAATCAGACCTTCAGCAAAATAGCTCCTGATATCCTTCCGGAAAGAGTCGGAAAGCTGCCTGGCCTCAGTCAGACTGCGATATTCTTCAAAATCAACGATGGTATCGCCCAGACCTTGGATAGCACGGATCCAGCTGTATTCAACGTCGGCTATGTGGAGCAGTGTATGAAGTATGCTCCCCGCTCCTCCCGTCCGCTTCTTAAGCAGCTCATCCTCTTTCAGCTGTTCACACCATTGAAACCACTCATCCCTGACCTGCCAGTTATAGGTGAAAAATTGAATCATCATTTGCCGCCTTTCTATATAAGTATCATTTGAATGGAATTTATTTTAGCATAAAATTGCCAATATTCACTGCAGTTTTTTAAAATAAAGGAAAACCATGGCAGGCTGCAGAAGAATTACTTAATGAAAATATGGAGGCTGTATAATGCAAATAAGGCTCGCAGAAAGAAAGGATATAGATCAGCTGATTAGAATGAGATGGGACTTCACGCTTGAAGATTATGAGGAGGGCACTTTTTCAGAAAAAGATTATCCGGAATTCGAGAAAGAATGCAGATTCTTTCTGGAGGAAGCTATTGAGGGAGACATTTGGTATATCTGGATCGCGGAAGATCATGGGAAAGTTGTATCACATATGTACATAGAAAGAATACAAAAAGTTCCAAGGCCCGGCCGGATTACCTATCCCTTCGCCTATATGACCAATGTCTATACTGTGCCGGAATATCGCGGAAAAGGAGTCGGAAGCAGGCTGATCAGGGCCATCAATACATGGATTGAAGAGAACCATTATGAATTTATCATCGTCTGGCCGAGTGAGGAAGGGGTCGAATTTTATAAAAGGAATGGTTATAAGCATTGCAATGAGCCGATGGAATATTTTCCGCAGAATTAGAGCAGGATTGTCTGCCTGAATAATGGAGGGTGAGGCATGAATATGAATAAAGACAAAATACATCTGAAGAAAATGGAAACGAAAGAAGGATGCCTGGTCGAAGCTGCAAGCCTGTATAATGGTCTGGAATAAAGAAGATCAATCTTTTCTGGAAAGACTGATGCGACATGGCAGCTATGATGGCTTCCAGGGAGAAATGGCGTATGAGGGTGATGCCAGACTGGCAGGTTTCGTTTATGGCTATTACTCACAAAAGGGTCAATATTATAGAGGTTTGATTGAAAAGGAGCTTTCTGAAGAAGAGGCGCTGACTTGGCTGGAGGATTGCTTTGAAGTGGTGGAGCTGGCCGTCCATCCTGAAAGCAGAAAGCAGGGGATCGGCCGCCTTCTTGAACAAAGAGTTTTAGGGGAAGTATCAAATAAGACTGCAATTCTCACAACACAAAGGGATAACATTGCTGCCCTGCAATTGTATAGGTCACTTGGGTGGATAGCAATAAAAGAATCCTTTTTTCCTGACCAAACAGGAACTGCCTACGTCATTATGGGGAAGAGACTCTCGCATGATAAGAGTCCAATAGCAGGAGGCAGTGAACATGACTGAAATCTGCCTTGTACGCCATGGCCAGACTGACTGGAATGCTGAAGGCAGGATCCAGGGAAGAACAGATATTGAGTTAAATGAGATGGGTGTCCGCCAGGCAGCAGCGTGCAGGGATCACCTTGCTAATGAAAATTGGGATATTATCATTTCAAGCCCCCTGCAAAGAGCCAGACAGACTGCAGAAATCATTAACCAAAATATCCAGAAGCCTTTGGTGTTAATGGAGGAATTCATTGAAAGAAGTTTTGGCAGAGCTGAAGGTCTAACAGCTGTGGAGAGGCACGCTCTTTTTCCCGATAGGGATTATCCAGAGATGGAAAGCAAAGAGGACCATCATACACGGCTCAGTGAAGGGCTTGATAAAATCAGCATGCTCTATAGCGGGAAAAGAGTGATCCTTGTTTCGCACGGAGCATCCATAAATGCCCTGCTGTCACTGCTTTCATCAGGCGTGATCGGTTCTGGCAGAACGAAGCTTGAAAATGCCTGCATCTGCAGCCTTAAATTTAATGAAAAAGGGTGGCTTGTAGAGTACTATAATGAATCCGGCCACTTAAAGGCACTTTAAACAGGAAGTTTTTTAGAAAATATGATATGGTATATTAAGGAAAAGGAGGGCGAAGGATGGGTAAAGTTTTCTTGTCTATTCTGCTGGTTCTGCTTGCTGCGGCAATTGTCAGCTTCGTTTCGGGATTCCATTCCGCCGGCTATTTATTCGGCTTTATGTTCGGCACATTTGCGATGGGGATAAGCTTTGTGTATTCTGCCAGGGATGATGACCGGTACAGGCCGAATTATCTGAACAACGGAGGCGGGAAGAAATAGACCGCTGTCTTAAGCAAGTCCGGGAACCCAGATTTATAGAGGGTTCCTTTTTATTTTGCGGGTTTGCAATATTTTTAGAAAGGCTAAAAGAAGAAATATGTTAGAAAATGAAACTTTTTACTCTTTTTAAACGTTAAATTATATATAGTATTACGAGGTAGTCTATACTTTTTAATTAATATATTATCCATTAGCTGAGCCAGTTAACCGGATCATCATGTCTGACATAGGAGGTCAACCGTGGAAAGTTTAACGTATAAGCTTGCCAGTGAGCAGAGCGAGTTTGAACAAATCCATCAGCTTAATTATCAAACATTTGTAGAGGAAATTCCGCAGCACAGCAAAAATGATAAAAATGAATTGATTGATAGATTTCATCAGGAAAATACATATATGATTGCCAAAAAAGGAGAGGAAGTGGTAGGTATGATTGCCATCCGTGCCAAAAGGCCATTTTCTCTAGACTATAAGCTTGAGTCACTTGATGACTGCCTCCCCGTAAAGGGAACAGCTTGCGAGGTCCGTCTTTTATCGATCAAGAAAGCATACAGAAGCAGCCGTGTTTTTTATCATTTATGCGAAAGGCTTGTACAGTTCTGCCTTGAAAAAGGGTATACGATGGCCCTTATTTCCGGTACAGTCCGGCAGCTGAAACTGTACAGGCGGATCGGCTTTATTCCTTTTGGCCCTTTAACAGGGGAAGAGGGGGCACAATTTCAGCCCATGTACTTAACAAAGGAAAACTTTGAACGCTCGACTAAAGCTTTTATCCGCCTCATGGAGAAAAAGACTGAGCCTGCTAAGAGGATTTCTTTGCTGCCAGGGCCGGTTTCGATCCATCCGGAGGCTGAAAGAGCATTCAGAGAGCCTGCCATATCCCACCGAAGCGAAGAGTTTAAAAAAGAACTCCATCAACTCCGCAGCAGTCTATGCCACATGACCGGGGCTGCCCATGCAGAAGTTGTCGTCGGGACAGGAACCCTTTCCAATGATCTGGTTGCTGCACAGCTATCCTGCTTACGGGGAACAGGGCTGATTCTGGCGAATGGCGAATTTGGCTTCCGGCTGATTGACCATGCCAAAAGGCAGGGGCTATCCTTTCAATCTATTGAAAAAGAATGGAATGAGCCGATCCATTTATATGAGATTGAACAGTTAATCAAATCCAACTCTTCGATCAGCTGGATTTGGACTGTTCACTGTGAAACTTCGACAGGCTATTTATATGATTTAGATTCACTTAAGGAGCTATGCGGCAGCCGTGGGATTGAGCTTTGTGTGGATGCCTGCAGCTCGGCAGGTGCAGTGCCCCTTGATCTGAAGGAAATCTATCTTGCATCAGCGGTCAGCGGCAAAGGATTCGGATCCTATCCCGGCCTGGCGATTGTTTTTCACAGGGAGAGGATTCTAGGCGGCAATCATATACCAAGATATTTGGACTTGAAAATGTATCAGGAACATGAAAGCATCCCTTATACCCACTCTTCTAATCTCGTCACGGCGCTTAACAAAGCTTGCGGTCTCATTGATTATGAAAAAACATCAAGGATTGGAAAGCAGGCAAGGGAGAGGCTGTTGGCAAACGGGTGGATAGTTCTTGGGGATGAGAGCTATTCTCCTGGCATCATCACAATACTCGTACCGGAAACTATTTCCAGCAAAAAAATAGGTGATTACTGCAAAAGTAAAGGTGTGCTGATCAGCTATGAAAGTGAATATCTGCTGAAAAGAAATTGGATTCAGGCCGCTTTCATGGGGAGCATAAGCGAACAAGAAGCAGCAGAGGCATTGAAGATCCTGGAACATGCATTTAAAATACAGAACGAAAAACGGTATCAATATGAAACAGTTTAAGAAATTGACCCCGGTATGGGTAGCCGTCTTCTTTATGTGGCTCAAAACAGCTGCAGTATCTTTCATCGGCTTTAATCTGCATGCTGCAAGCCTGCTTGAAGTAATGCTGCTCACTTTTTCGCCATTGGGGCTGCTGATGCTTTTGATCGGGGGCGGCCTATTTTGGAAAAAGAAAGTGAAGCCTGCTGGAATATGGCTGATAATGCTGGTGTTGACGGGCATCCTTTATTCTGATCTTTTATATTACCGTTTTTACACTGATTTCGTCACGGTGCCGATTCTTTTCCAATTCAAAAACGTCGGAGGCCTGGGACCGAGCACCCTGGAACTGATCAGTCCCTGGGATTTGCTGCTTTTCATTGATTTGCTATTGTATTTTCTTTTTATCAGGAAAAAGAAGCTGACAAAAATGACGGTGACAGGAAAAACGGCATGGCAGTATGGTGGTGCCTGCATCGCCCTATTCCTCATGACCGGGGTGATCGGGCTTGTAAATGCGCCGCATCTTTTCACAGAATCATACAACCGTCCTCAGCTTGTCAAAAATATTGGACTGTATCCGTATCATCTATATGATATAGGAGTAGCTGCCTCATATCCCCTGCAAAAGGCATTTGCAGATGCATCTGATGCCAAGGCTTCTGCCGAGTACGTAAACGGCAGGACAGCGGAGCCTTCCGATTATTTCGGTGCTGCCGAAGGAATGAATGTTGTCCTCATCAGCATGGAATCGACCCAGGGATTCGTCCTTAATCAAAAGGTAAAGGGTGAGGAAATAACCCCATTCCTAAATTCGCTGTCAAAGGATAGCTTTTATTTCAATAATCTATATGACCAGACCGCACAGGGGAAAACATCTGATTCAGAATTCATGGTCGATAACGGATTGTATCCCTTGTCGAGCGGATCGGCTTTTGTCCGGAAATTTGAGAATACGTACAAAAGCCTGCCGCATATTTTGAAAAATGAAGAAGGCTACAAGGCTGCGGTCCTGCATGGCAATGAGCCTACCTTCTGGAACAGGGAAGATATGTATAAGTCGCTTGGTTATGACCGTTTCTTCTCTAAAGGCGATTATGAGGTGACAGAGGAAAATTCAGTGAACTATGGGATCAAGGACATCCCGTTCTTCCAGCAGTCAATTCCGCACTTAAAGAGCCTTGAAAAGCCGTATTACACCCGCTTCATAACATTAACGAACCACTTTCCATTCCTGCTCGAGGAAGAGGACCGGCTTATTCCTGAGGCTGAGACAAGCGAGATGGTGGTAAACCGCTATGTCACAACAGTCAGATACCAGGATGAAGCGATCAAGACCTTCTTCCAGGAAATGAAAGACAGTGGAGAATACGACAATACGGTGTTTGTGCTGTACGGGGATCATTACGGCATTTCCGACAAATATGAACATGGTGTGCTGGAGCTTTTGCGACAGGAAGATACCCTTGTCAACAGGATGAAGCTGCAGAAGATCCCATTGATCATCCATATTCCGGGGCAAGAGGGGAAGAGTATATCGACAATTGGCGGCGAAATTGATATAAGAGCAACTCTCCTCCATTTGCTTGGAATCAATCCCGAAGAGCATTACAGCTTCAGCCGCAATCTTTTTGCCCGTAATCCCGATCAGCCAGTTGTTTTCCGGGATGGAAGCTTCATTGCAGAAGATTATCTTTATAAAAGCGGCAGCTGCCTGAAAATAGACTCCGGGGAAGAAGCGGATATCAGCAAGTGCGAACCTTATCTGGAAACAGCCAGAAAAGAGCTTGGCATGTCAGATGATGTTGTGAACGGAGACCTCCTGAGATTTTTGAAGTAGGGGCAACGAAATCACTTTCAGCTTGAAAGTGATTTTTTGCTCTCCAGCCAGATCTGCACCTGTTCCAGAAAGTCTGTCTTGCACCAGGCAATGATCGCTTTTTCTTCTCCCAGCCGTTGAATCTGGCTTTGAAAAAATAAGTCCCCAACATAGTAGCCAAATCTGCTGAACCCGAATGATTGGCCGCCTCTGATGGAAAACCATTCTCTGAATATCTCTTCATGCTGCAGCTTTTTGAAATCTCCATAGAACTTTCTTATGATTTCATTGGTGTGGGACTTGGCGAAGGATAACCAGGCATCTCCTTGATCATTGAAGCTGAAATAGGCGGAGGAGGCAAGGCCTGGAGCAATTTTTCGCGAAAAATGGATGGCGGCGCCTTCCTGGTTAAGCCAGATCAGGGGATTATTCCATGAAACGCTTTTCCAGTCCATTCCAGCCTGATCACTGAGAATATTTTGTGCAGCATGGCCGAATTCATGGGAAACGATGGCCCTTAAATGTTCCTTATCATCGGTCAGCTGCTCCAGAGCAAAAGTAATATTCGGGATGATTTGCCGCCAAGTATAGGCATTTGATCCATAAATGCCGGCAATCAGGCTGACTTCAATTGGAAACTCGACTCCATAAGCTGCTTTAAACCTGGCGGCCGTCTCGTGAATAATGGGAAGGATATTTTCCTGCACTCTTTGAATATGGTTTTTTTCACACTCAAGCTGCTCAATGCTTTTTGGTATGCGTTTTTCATGATTCCTGCAGTGATACTGAAAATACTGTGCAAAAATATCAGGATACTGTCGATGGTATTCCCTGAAAAAATCAGCGGAAAGATGTCCTGTTTCGAGAAAAAAAGGAATTGTATTGGTGATTTTCATAAAAAGGTCCTCCTGCTCTTTTTTTCAATATAACATAGAGGGATCTCTTATGCGGGAGAATTTTACAATAAAAAAGCCTTTAATAACACATGAATGGGGGCGCACAAATGGGCTATATAGAAGAGCTAAGGAAGATTGTTGGCCACAGGCCGCTTATTCTTACAGGCAGTGTTGGGATATTGGTCAATAAGAGGGGACAGCTGCTGCTTCAGCAGAGGGTGTTTCCGGCAGGATCATGGGGCCTGCCTGGCGGGCTGATGGAACTTGGGGAGTCTGCAGAAGAAACATGCATGCGGGAGGTGTGGGAAGAAACAGGCCTGACAGCCGGTTCTCTAAAGCTGATTAATGTTTATTCTGGAAAGAATTATTTGGTGACGGCCGAAAATGGAGATCAATTTTACGCAGTCACTATTGCATATTTTACTGAAACGTTTAGTGGTGAGATGAAAATGGATCCGCAGGAATCGATGAATATTAAATTTTACCACCCAGATGAGTTTCCGGAGAATATGGTGGGCAGCCACAAAGTAATCATAGAGGATTTTATATGTAATATTTATAAAAAGGAAAAATACGCGACAGAATAATTGCTGTATGTGACAGCCGCCATTAAGGAAACAGGGTTAAAACAGGCGTAAGAATCAGCAGCCTTGTAATAAATTCAAACATAAATTCCAGCCCCCTTTAAAGGATTGTCCCTGCATCTGGCTCCTCCTTCGCCAAATGCCATGGCAGCCACGCATGCTGCCCCCGCTGATTTCTATATTAATAGGGAAATATTAAGCTGGTATTTATGTTTTGTTATAAATGGTTAAGAAGAGAGCGAAGAGCTTATGATTCCCAGAAAAAAAGGACTCTGCCAGTCCTTTTTAGGCCTTCATTAGATGTCCTGTTCCTCCAGTTCTATCTCCATCCGGGTCTGGGGGAATCCATTGGCTACCCATTCTGCCCTTAAGGCTGAGTCATACTGGGTGAGCCCTTTTTCAGCATCCACTTTATCGGCATCCACACTTTCAATCTGGTCAATCCTCTCACTGTTCCGCATACTCGTGTCTTCTATGACGCCGTCTTTGATTGTGTATGAAAAGGTACTTGTATTAGTGGCAGATTCTTCGCTGCGCTTCTTCATTGCCGCAATGGCCAGTGCAGCTCCGCCAGCAGATAGCAGGATTCCTGCAGCCATGTTCATTGTCGACTTTTTCATGGTTATTCCCTCCGGTATTTCAAATTTTTATAGAGATAAGTAATCTATTCATTTTATTCCCCGTTTTTGTTACTTTAAAAAGTATTTTATTTACAATTTGATTAAATTTATTTCTCTGGCTTCTAGAACGACTGAAAAGGGTCTGGAAAA
Organism: Cytobacillus sp. T106; assembly: GCF_040492155.1. Taxonomy (NCBI): domain Bacteria; kingdom Bacillati; phylum Bacillota; class Bacilli; order Caryophanales; family Bacillaceae; genus Cytobacillus; species Cytobacillus sp. T106. The sequence goes on from NZ_JBEUMK010000010.1 coordinate 88,653, forward strand.
GTCGACCCTCAAACGAAATAAAGATAGGGGGATTTTTGTGGTTTGAATTCAGAGTGATAAGGTAAGACCATGGCTTCTCTGAAAACAGTAACAGCGGAAGAAAGGAGTGAGCCGGGAAGCGATTTCATTGGGAAAACTAAAATAATGGTTGCAGCGAGGTGCGCTAGAACCGGTATTTCGCTGAAAAACTAAAATAATGGTTGCAGCGAGGTGCGCTAGGACCGGTATTTCGCTGAAAAACTAAAATAATGGTTGCAGCGAGGTGCGCTAGGACCGGTATTTCGCTGAAAAACTAAAATAATGGTTACAGCGAGGTGCGCTGGGACCGCTATTTCGCTGAAAAACTAAAATAATGGTTGCAGCGTGGTGCGCTGGGACCGCTATTTCGCTGAAAAACTAAACTAATGGTTCCAGCAGAGAGAGCTAGAACCGCTATTTCTCTTAAAAAGCAAAATAACGGTTCCAGCGGAGAGAGCTAGGACCGCTATTTCACTGGAAAACTAAAATAACGGTTGCAGCGAGGTGCACTGGAACCGCTATTTCACTGAAAAACTAAAATAACGGTTCCAGCAGAGAGAGCTAGAACCGCTATTTCTCTTAAAATTCAAAATAACGGTTCCAGCCAGCGGAGAAAGCTGATGGACGTCTATTTCTCAAATAAAAATAATAAGCGGCCCCAGGCGATTTTATTGTTAGTTTAGATTTTTTAGCTCTTGACGCACTTTTTCCCGGAAATCTTCATCCTTCAGCAGCTTCAGCTGGAAGCTGTTCATATTGCGTGTCAGTTTTGTCTGCTCTATGGGACTCAGGTTGTTTGATAGAAAAGTGATTTCAGTTTGATTGTTATCTTTATCTGTAGCATACATAGCCATTGTAAGGACAAAAGCAGTAGAGCCGCCTTTCTGGCCTGCATGCAAAAGCCATTCCTGATTGCGGGGGTCTTCCATCAGCTGTTCGAGAACCGGGTCAAGATGTATATGTATGTCTTCAGCCAGGTAAGTTTTACTGTTCAATTTTTCCATAAGAGAAGCATAATCTGCAGCCGTTGATCTCGGGAGTCGGTCAGACCAGATTTGCTGAAAGTCCATATCTAGCTTTTTGAGGAGCTGGGACTTTTCTTCATTTGTTGGGGGAGCGGACTTCCAGGATCTGTGAATGTCAATTGCCATATCGCGGTAATCCTGTAAAGGCATTTCCTTTAGTTTGGCCAGTGCTTCTTTTTTTGACAGATTATTTTCTTCCATAAGTTTCATTGGGATAAATAAGGAACTGGCCAGCGGGTACAGCGGTTCATGATTTTCTAAATTCATGCTTTCCAGATTAGAGTTGATGTGGTGGAGTCCAAGCATTTCAATTAAATAATCTGTGTTCGCATTCGAGCTGTAAGCAATCATGCCTTTCGTGACCTGCTGCAGTGTAGCATTATTTCCTTTTAATTCAGAGAGCCATGCCTCATGGGCGCCGCCGTCTGTTTTCGGCACATAGTACTTTTCAAGCTCCTTCAGATTGACTTGCTGCTCAGGATTTATTTTTCCTGCAGCTGCCTGCTTGGCGAATTCTAATGCCACAATGTATTTGACTGTGCTTGCCAAAGGCAGGCTTGTTTCAGGATTGATATTGGCAATTTCCTCCTGATTGTATTTTATAATGAGTGCAGCATTTTTTGTTTTTGCCTTCTCTTTTATGAAAGAGACAAGATAGCCAGGTTCTTCATTTTTTAAATTCTTCCAATACATCCAGACTCCAATTCCAAATAATGCAGCTGCCAGCAGCACAACTCCGGCAAGTATCCATAAAATAATTTTCATTCTTTAACCTCCTGTTCTACTTTACGGAAAAAAGCCTGTAATGTTTCAATATTTTTGCAAAATAGAAAATTCCGCATGTTTAAGATAAAATAGAATCAGTGAATTGTATATGAGGTGAGAGTGCCTATGATTAAAACAAATAACCTTGATGAAAGAGATTACGAACTGATACACGCCGCAGAGGAAGTCATCAAAAAAAATTACCGTTATGGACGGCACCATATCGGTTCTGCTGTCAGGTCATCGTCAGGCAAAATCTTTGCAGCCGTCCATGTGGAGGCAAATGTAGGAAGGATCACGGTTTGCGGCGAAGCGATGGCGATGGGGAAGGCTATTTCTGAAGGAGAGCATGAAATGAAGACGATTGTGGCTGTCGCCCATCCCCATCCTCACGAAGATATGGAAGATTGCTGGGTAGTCGCTCCATGCGGAATGTGCCGGGAACTGATCAGCGACTATGGAAAGGAAACGGATGTTATTCTTTCTTATCACGGGAAACTTGTTAAATGCAATGTAATGGAGCTGCTACCTGAAAAGTATGGAGTATAAGCTCCCTGAATGAATGCTATTTTGTCTAATTCAGCAATAAAATGATAGAAATTCTTTTACCCTCAGTGTAATATTAAGATGAAATTCAAACGAATTTCGTGATGGGCATCCCGATCGCCAGCAATCCCATTTAAGCGGTTCCAGGTTTTGATTTATCAAATATTTCAGAAATATAAAAATTGAATAAGAGGACGATGAAAGTTGAAAATAGATGCTAATGAAACACATGTAAAAGAACAGACTATTTTTGATCATATTGGTAATAAGATTCAAACAGAAGATAGAGAGATTCATATCATTGCCAAATTAGAGGAACCGCTGATTGTGATTTTGGGTAATGTGCTGAGTGATGAGGAATGTGAAGGATTGATCAGGATGTCCGAAGATAAGCTGAAGCGTTCAAAAATCGGCAACACCCGCACGGTGGACGATATCAGGACGAGCAGCAGCATGTTTTTTGAAGAAGGCGAAAATGAGCTGGTGGCAAGAATTGAAAGAAGGCTGTCGCAAATCATGAACATTCCTGTGGAACACGGGGAAGGACTGCAGATGCTGAATTATCACATCGGGCAGGAATATAAGGCTCATTTTGACTTTTTCTCTTCATCTAGCAGGGCGGCAAGCAATCCAAGAATCAGCACGCTTGTTATGTATCTGAATGATGTCGAGGAAGGCGGGGAAACCTATTTTCCTAAGCTGAATTTTTCTGTGAACCCGCAAAAAGGCTCGGCAGTTTATTTTGAATACTTCTATGATAATCAGGATTTAAATGATCTGACTCTCCATGGCGGAGCGCCTGTAATTAAGGGAAGCAAGTGGGCAGCCACCCAGTGGATGAGAAGGAAGAAGCTATAAAAACGAATAAAACGATCCTGTATGAACAGGATCTTCCTTTAACCTTTTAAGAATGAGAAAGCATTATTTGCTTTCTCATTTTTTGCGGATATTTATACTAAAAACCGGGTTATGGTCCAATCGCAGGGCGGCCAGCCTGCATTTATTAGTATAAAAAGAGGGAGGCAGAAGGATTCTTATGAATAAAAAAGAACAAAAGCTGAAGGATGTACTCACCAACTCCAGGCCGCCTTTATTCGAACAGGATTTCCCGGTCATTTTTTTCTGGAGCCCGAAAAGCGGATGTACTTCATTGATTAAGTGGTTTTATTTCCAGATCGGCAAGCTTGATGAGGCATTAAAGCATAATCCATGGGTCCATACCTACAGGCTGCAGGTTTACCAGAAGCAGCCCCAGTATTTATTGCGTATAGCAGAGCAGCTCCTTTTTAATAAGAAGGAATCCTATAAACTGGTCCGCAATCCTTATACAAGAGCGGTAAGTTCATATCTTGCCGCTATTTATAATGAGACATTGCTGAATCAGATTGCTCCCGGAGCAAAGGATACCGGCATTTCCTTCAAGGAGTTTCTATTTAAGGTAAAAGAAATCGGGGCTGATAATCCTAAGCTTGATCCCCACATCGCCCAGCAGTATATCCAGGATGAAGAGCTGTTTGTCAAAAATCATATCCGGCTGGAGAACTTTACCGCAGAAATAAAGAGTCTCGAACAAAAATTTAAGCTGAAGAACTCGCCTTTGCATGAATTTGTAAAGTCCCCCCATCACCTTACACAAGCGATGCAAAGCAATGGCAGGCAATCATTTGCCGATACAAGATTTTCGAGACAAACCATTAAAACACCTCTCCCAGATTACACTGATTTTTATAATGATGAAACAAAGAAGCTTGTACAAGAGCTATTTAAAAATGATTTCAGCCATTATGGATATGCTGTGGAAAGGATTAAATAATCTTTCTTTGAATGGAAAAAGACTTCCGGAAAAGAAGTCTTTTTTTCAGTATTACTTGCAGGCAGCGGCAGTAAAATCCTTTCGCCTGTAGACGCTGAGGGCGATGCCTATGACAAAAGCATTAAGGATCGCCGGTGTAAGGCCATAGCTTATGAACGGCAAGGATATCGAGATGATAGGGAGGAACCCTAATGTCATCCCGATATTGTAAAGAAACTGAACAGAATAGAGGGCGATTGCCCCTGTGACAAGCTGTTTGCCGTAAGGGTCTTTAATCTGTCCGCCGACAGATACCATCCTGGCCAAAAGAAGGGCAAGAATGACAATTAACAGGCCAGCCATCAGCCATCCGTAAAAATAGGTGATATTAACAAAGGCATAATCGGAATGCAAATTTGGAATGGATGCTGTTTTTTCCGGATTGCCAAGCCAGCCGCCTTCAGCCAGCATTTCTCTTATCTTAATATACATAAATCCCGAAGTCTCTGAGTATTCTTTTGGGTTAAGGAAAGCGAATATGCGGACTTTTTGATACTCGTTGCTTGTGAACCATGCTAATATGCCCAATAAGACTAGGATGCCTCCGACAGATGATGTGGTTGCGATGATGGTTTTCCGTGTTACTGCGCTTCTGATAAACAATATCATGACCAGGAAGCCGTACATCATGGCAATCGGGAAGCCCGGCAAAGATAAGAATAGAAATAAAGTAATAGCAAATATAAGCCAGCCTATCCATAGATTTGGTTTTTCTTTTGAAAAAAAACTTGCCCAGAAGAGGTAGAAAAATGGCAGTATCGACATTCCGCCGAATGCTCCAATTCCAGGGATCATGAAATATGGGAATCCGTTTATTATGGCCCTGATAGAAAATGGAGCTATAAGCAATGAAACTAGGTATAAAACCCCGATTGTAAGCAAGTGCCAGCTCCACTTTTGAAGTTTCCGATAGTCAAAGAACATGACAGCTAGTGCAGTCAGTAATCCAAGGCCAATATAGAAGATTTGCTTTGAAACAAATGCAACATCATAATCTTCATAATGGATATTAAACAATGGAAGCAGCCCCATCCCAAAAGCCGCAGCCAGCAGCCCTATCAGCAGCCAATCCACCCTCGGCTTATGTATTTTGTTCAGCTGCATCCCAAGCTCCGCCGGGCTGCCCATTTGCAGGACTGCCTTTTCTTCCGCCTCTGTTTCTTCGATTCCCTCTGCCATCAGCTCTATTTTCGTTTCCTGGAGATGATGCTCCAGCTCTTTATGGATAAAAACCTTGGCTTCTTTGGATTTTATATGCTTTTTGACCTCCGAGAGGAAGCCGTCTTTTTCAGCAGCCATTATTTCAGCCCTCCCATAATTCCTGCAGGGCCGTACGCCTGCCGGCCGATTTTTTCTCTGACTGCTCCAGGAGTTTCCTGCCCCTGTCATTCAGCTGGTAGTATTTGCGTGAATCCTGCCAGCTGGACTGAAGATAGTTTTTCCGTTCCAGCCTGTGCAGCAGGGCATAGAGGAAGCCTTCGTTTTTTTCAAAGTTAGAAATTCCCCTTGCGATGATGCTTCTTGTCAATTCAAATCCTGTCTTTTCAATGACAAGCAGCTGCAGGACAGCAAGGATGACATCTTCATCACTTTTTATCTGAAGATTTCTTGCCTTTGCCTTTACCTCTTCACGGCTTTTGCCGGTAAATGACAGGTCCTGGAAAACGGAATTTTCCATCACTTTTTTTAATTTCTTCAGGCGCTCTTCCATCATAGCTCCTCCAGTCTTTCTTTTAATAGCTGCTTTGCCCGCTTCAGGCGCGTCTTGATCGTATTTTGGTTGATGCCAGTGACGGCCGCTATTTCCTTCATGCTCATCTCCTCGAAATAATGCAGGTAGATGACTTCTCGGTAGTGGTCCGGCAGGTTCATGACTGCCGCTGCGAGCTGTGAATCATCATCTTTTTTGATGACGGCTGCCTCGACCTCATCCTTCATGCCGCTGCCCGATTTTGCCTGTTCCTCTGAAAGGATGATATGGCGGTTGTGCCAGCTTCTGAGATAGTCTTTGCAATGATTGACGGCAATCCGCCAAAGCCATGTTTTCAGCATCGATTTTCGGTTATATTGATGGAGGTTTTTATAGCATTTAATGAAGATTTCCTGTGTCAGATCCTCTGCCACATCTTTTTGCTTCACATATGTATAGGCAAGCTGGAGAATATCCTGTCCATAAAGCTGCATAATCTGGTCAATGGCTGCTTCCCTGTCCATTGCCAATAATATTTCTGATAAAGTTTCTTCCACGGTTCTTTGCTCCCTTCCAACCATTAGACGGGGCACCCGCTGTTCAGGTTTGTGTTTTTTATAAAAAGTTACATTTCATTTTAGCCTTTAGCAGGAGAATAAGAAAACCCCCCGGTTCAGGAGGGCATAGATAATTATTTATCTTTTTCCAGCTTATTCAGCAATCTAATGATTTCATCCAGCTTGGCGTGCAGCTCCTGATCAGAAGAATAGGAGGCCGCTGAACGGGACACCATCCTTTGCATAAACAGAGTTAAAGAGAATACACCCAGCAAAGTCAGTAAAACAACGGCTATTAAAATCAGCCAATCTCCTAGATACATACTATACCTCCAGTGCTGTTGAATAAGATATAAGGGAAATTATGGTATAATACTAACAGTCAGCAGGAGGGATTGCAATGTTCAAACATATACAGCCATTTCAGATTTTTATCGGATATTTTGTTTCACTCGTTTCTTTTTCTCAGGCATACAGCAGCTTTGCTGAGGGAAGGACTGCCTCTTTTTATCTGTTTCTAATCAGCGGGGTCCTGATCATCATCCTTTATACAGCAGCCTGGATTTCAATTTCATCGAGAAAAAAGGCAAATAATGCAGCAGAATAAAAGGAATCCTGCTTCTGGATGGAGAATCTCTGTATATACTGAATTTTCCAGGAGGGGTTCTTATGAGCAAAAAGATTTGGAGAGTAGGTACTACTTATATTCCGGTTAAGGATGTTCAGGCATCTGCAAATTGGTATGCGGGAAAGCTGGGGGCAGAGCTGAATTATATTGATGAAGACAAAGCTATCCTTAATTTGGCGAACCAGAGCTTTTTCCTTGTTAAAGCAGCAGAATCACAAACTAGTAATTTCACAGATGCTTCGGGAGCGGAAAGGTTTTCTCTGACGTTTGAAGTGGATGGGCAGGCTGCCCTTGAAGCGGTTCATCAGGAGTTCCGTGAACAAGGAGTCCATACAGGCGAGATCGAGGAGAGGGGACACGCTGGCAGGAACTTTGTGTTCAGGGATCCGGACGGCAATCTGTTCGATGTATGGAGCGAGCTGAGTCCTTCATTCAAGGAGAAATTTATGGTATCGCAGTAAAAGGGCCTCCTGGTCCTTTTTTTGTCTGATTTTACGAGTGGGAGCTGAAACTGTGAAACGATTTGTAATCATGACCGTCGGGAAAACACACAGCGGAAAAAGCACATTTGCGGGAGAATTGAAGAAAGAGCTGAAAGGCTCTTTTGTGATGGACCAGGATAACCACGCGGCATTTATCCATACATATTATGAAGCTCTTCAGCCTGTAAGCGGGCCAAATACCCTAAAGCACGGGCTATCAAAATATATTGTCGAATATGCAAAAGAAAATACCAGCCTGCATATGATCATCTGCAATTCTAATCTCAGCAGGAAAGACAGGGACTATCTGTTGAATGAACTATTTCCGAGTGAAGATTTCTTCCGGATTATGGTTCATTTCCAAATCCTGGATTCCATTCTGGAAGCAAGAGCTGCAGAAAGCAACAGGAGCACTAATATTTTCAGGAATGCAGCCACCTTTAAAGAGGTGCTGGAGCGGCAGCAGGCCGCCCGTAAGGAAGACCCCGCCGAAGATGAAGCAGATTATCTTTTTGTTATAAAAAATAATGAAGAGGCTGGTTCTGTCATTAGAGAAATTATAAAGCTTACTGAACACTTTTATTGAAGGGGAAGTAGAGAAATGAGAATCTGCGGCAGGGCAGTTATTGTAAAAGATGGTAAAGTTGCACTCATTAAGCGGATCCGGGAAAGTGAAGAATATTATGTGTTCCCCGGCGGAGGCGCAGAGCCTGGAGAGCTGGCTGAGGAGGCAGCAGCACGTGAAGTCCTTGAAGAACTGGGAATTGAAGTGAAGGTTGGCAGACTGCTGGTCCGTCATGATTTTGATGGACCGCAATATTTTTATTTTGCAGAGATGAGGGCTGGTATTTTTGGGAGCGGGACAGGAGAAGAATTCGATCTGGCAAAGGGCCGCGGCACCTATGAGCCGCTTTGGGTGGATATCGGTTTATTGGCAGATTTGCCTGTAAGGCCGGCTGAAGTGGCAAATCTGGTTAGGGAATTGCGGATTTTTTAAAATTGAGAGGAAGTCCGGTGAACAATCAACCGATCCTCAAACACCTCTAAAATAGCAGACTTAAGGTATAATTGAAAACAAATACAATATAGAGGTGTGCCACTTGGAAGAACTTATAACATTAAAGAAGGGTCATAAAAAGCTTTCCAGGCTCAAGATTATCCAGCGCATGGTATTTATAACGCTTGGTGCTTTGCTGATGGCTACCGGGCTTGAAATTTTCCTGATCCCCAACCAGGTAATTGACGGCGGAATCACAGGCATATCCATTATGCTTTCTCATATTACAGGAATCAAGCTGGGTTTATTTTTATTCGTCTTGAACTTGCCCTTCATTTATTTAGGCTACAAGCAGATGGGCAAAACATTTTCGCTTTCTGCCATTTACGGCATCATCATGCTCTCCCTTTTTGCTTCATTCTTTCACCCAATCCCTCCTTTTACAGAGGATATTCTTTTAGCCACAATTTTCGGCGGCATTTTCCTCGGAATTGGCGTAGGGCTTGTCATCCGCAATGGCGGAGCGCTTGACGGGACTGAAGTTCTGTCCATCGTCATCAGCAAGCGTGTCCCTTTTTCTGTCGGGGAAATCGTCATGTTCATTAACTTCTTCATTCTGAGCTCTGCAGGCTTTGTCTACACATGGGACCGGGCCATGTATTCTATACTTGCCTATGTCATCGCTGCAAAAGCGATTGATATTGTCGCTGACGGCCTCGAAGCATCCAAATCGGTCTGGATCATCAGCGAAGAAGCTGACATAATCGGCGATACCATCAATGACCGGCTGGGACGCGGTGTCACGTACCTGAAAGGGGAAGGCGCATACACAGGAGACGACAAGAAAGTAATATTCTGCATCATCAACAGACTGGAAGAATCCAAGCTCACCAGTATCCTTGAAGAACTTGATCCGTCCGCCTTTTTAGCGATAGCTGACATCACTGAGGTGAGGGGCGGACGTTTTAAAAAGAGAAGCATCCATTAAAAAGCCTATCAGGTCCTCCAAATGTGAGGGCCTTTTTTTGTTTAAAGAATATCCCTTACTTTTTGTTTGCTTTTTAAGGATTTAGAAGGATTTTCCATACCTGATTAAGAACCATTCCATGGTAACAAGTCTTTCAATGTAAGATCATGAAAATTTTGGAGGTGATGCCTCTTGAATAGCCAAAGAGGAATTTCAGGAACTTGTCGTATCAGCCAAAGAATATTTTTAAAGAAGGAATAGGGGCCTTGCTGTAAGCGGCCCTGAAGGAGGAATTTATGATTATCAGAACCTATCAGCCGGAAGATGAGAAAGGCTGGGTCCGCTGCAGGGTGCTGTCATTTTTGGATAAGGCTTATTTTGACAATGTCTTGCGTGAAAAGGAACGATACGAAAATCCGGCGATTGAGCTTGTTGCCGAAGTGGACGGAATGATAGCAGGGCTGCTTGATCTGGAATATGAGAAAGAAGAAAGGACGGTTTGCTCCCGCGGAACCGGGCTGGGCGGCATGATTTGGCATATTGCTGTCCACCCCGACTTTAGGCGGAGGGGAATTGGATCAGCCCTGCTGGAGGAAGCAGAAAGGCTCGCCAGAAAACAGGGATTGAACAGGATGGAAGCATGGACCCGTGATGATAACTGGGTTCGCGCTTGGTATGAGAGCAACGGCTTCGTTCAAAAAGAATCGTACTTGCATGTTTATATGGAAGGAGCTGTCTCTGCAGGCTTGAAGAATCTGCATCCTGTGCAGGTTTTTGCCCATTATACAGGGGAAGAAACCGCAGTAATTAAAAAGAGATTTAAACGGGTGCATGAATGTGTCTGCTTTGAAAAAGGTCTTTAGAATTGCTTGGTAATAGAAAGAACTGTCTCGCGCAGTTCTTTAAATCTATAATATAAGGGAGGCTATTTGAATGTCTATCATGAGCAGCAATGCTGATTGTCAGCTTGATACTGCTGAGTTCGTATCCAAATACCCTCGTTCCGGCTGAACAGTATGATGGATTGATTCTGATACAGTCTGTCCCGCCGGTGCAATATATACGGTAATGTTCTGGCAGATGTTATATCTGCCTTTTTTCATGTCCTTTACTGGAAAATCCTATAGCTGCTACACAGGAAATCGCTGCTGTGGCAGCCACAATCATTCCAAAGAAGAAACCGATGGCCCGCATGAAGGGATCATCACCAGGAAATTCAGGCTCTGCCGATGCAAACTGATAGAGAAAGATAACGAAAATAATCAGATAAAAGCTGCTTCCAATCAAGCCCGCTTTCAACCGCTCTTTTGCAGCGCCTCTCCAAGCCAGTTTTATATCAAGCCATAAGCGGATGCTGAAGGCTGCTGCCAGGAACATGATCAGCAGGTGTATATAAGGGATATTCAAAAACAGCAGCGAATACAAAATCAAGAGTGTTGCCGCAAATAGCAGTGCATTGGTAACAAATAAAAACAAACCAGCTCTCCAATGGCTTTGAAACCAGGGAGCCTGACTCAATAAATGCACCATCTTCCGATTGGCTGCACTCCCCTCAAGTGCGGGTTTTCTTTTGTACAGAATAAGCAAAAAAGCAACTCCGATGATTCCCAAAAGTAAAAAGGATGTCACGACTTACCGCCTCCATTAATGATATGTAAAGATAATTTATCGCAAATCAATAAATGAAGTCAATGGTTTAATATTAAATTTCGATGAACTTTTACTGACATATGCTCCTTTTTTATTGAAATACGATAAAAATTGTATTAGTATATTAATAATAATCCTTAAACCGGAGGTACCTTATGAACAAGGCTATAACGAGTTTCCTGAAAGCCGCCATCCTTATTATGGGGTTGATCGTGGCACTCCTCTGTATTTTTCTTCTGCCTGGACTTGCAGGTGATGCAGCTGCAGAGAACCCTGAGTTTGCTTATTTGAAATGGCCGGTCCTTTTGGGCATGTATGCGGCCGCGATTCCATTTTACATTGCGCTGTATGAATCATGGAATTTATTAAGATACATTGAAGGGCAGACTGCTTTTTCCGATTTCTCTGTGCAGTCGCTGCGCCGCATCAGGAATTGCGGCATTGCTTTGGGGCTTATATATGCTGCCGGGATTATCGGAGTTGGAGCTGCCGGGGCCCTTCATCCAGGAGTCTTCCTTATGGGTGCAGCCATTGCTTTCTGTTCTTTTGTCATCAGTGTGTTTGCAGCTGTCCTGAAGGAGCTTCTGCGGAGCGCCCTAACCATGAAAAATGAAAATGAACTGACTATCTGAGGTGAAGGAATGGCAATAATCATTAACATAGATGTTATGCTGGCAAAAAGGAAAATGAGTGTTACAGAGCTGTCCGAGCGGGTGGGTATTACCATGGCCAATCTCTCAATACTTAAGAACGGCAAAGCAAAGGCAGTCCGGCTTTCCACGCTTGACAGCATCTGCAGGGCGCTGGACTGCCAGCCGGGAGATATTCTCGAATACCGGGGAGAAGAACATTAGCAGAAGTTTGAAGAGACAGGGCGACCCTGTCTCTTTTTTTTCGTAAGACTCCACTTATGAGAATGGAATATATAATTTACAAAAAGGAATATATATGTTACATTCTGGGTGGAGGAAAAATATATGAAAAATAATGTAAAGCAGGCCCGGCTGCAGGCAGAGCTGACCCAGCAAGAGCTGGCGGACCGGGTGGGAATTACAAGGCAGACGGTCAGCTTGATTGAAAAGGGCAAGTATAATCCTTCTTTAAAGCTGTGCCTGCAGATCTGCTATGCAGTCCAGTCAAAGCTGGACGAATTATTTTGGGTGGAAGAGGAGGAGCTGAGATGAAAAAAATGACTGATGAACGTTTGAAGCAAAGGAATTTGGAGCATGTACGGATAGTCTATATCGTCCAGACGCTGGGAATCCTTTGCATTCTTGCATACGATTTAATGCAAGGCGGCATGGAAGCTATGCGTGGGAATCCGCTTTGGCTTGTTTTTATCGGAACCTCGGTTGTATTTGCTTATCTATCCATGAGTGTTAGCGTAGAGCATGAGAGACAGGGAAAAAACCCGAAAAAGTCATTTATTTTAAGCATAGCCGCCATTCTCGGAGGGGCTGCCATCATTTCATATTTGATCAGCATTACACCGGGCTATGGATGGGATGATGGTCTGGTCCTGGGTGTGATTATCGCAGTTTGCGGCGGAATACCTGTCTTTTACATTTACCGGCTGCGGCTGAAACAGGCAGCTTTGTATAATGAGGAAGACGAATGAAATGATTTAACATAATCACATTCCTTCGGCACATATATATACAAAAAAATGCGGAGGAATAACAATGGAAAATAATCAATTTTTCAGGACGGTAAGAGTTTTTATCGCCAGCCCCTTTTTTAATGAAGAGCAGCTGGAAAGGATCGGAAGGCTCGAGAATGCACTGAGGAAGAATCCCTATGTGGCTGATTTCTTCTCGGCGAGGTTTTACCAGTTCCCGCAGCTGACTTTCGCTTCTGATCCCTGGAGGAAGACTGTTTTCCAGAATGATTTAAGATATTTGCGGCGTGCTGACGTGGTAGTTGCCATTCACGACTATGAAGAAAATTCCGTGGACAGCGGGACAGCCTTTGAGCTAGGATATGCGTATGCACTGCAAAAGCCGATCATTTTGATAAAAGAAAAAGAAACCAGCATCCCGAACTTGATGCTGGTGGAAAGTCTGCATGCATACCTGACTGCGGCAGATGAGATTGCCGGCTATGACTTTATCAATATGCCGAAAATTCCATATAAAGGTCCGCTTATTTAAAGGCAATGAATTTGCCTGGCACAAGAATAACCGGAAGTATTGAATAATAAAGAGGCAAAGATTACAATGAAAAAGGAAAATGATTCCTGGTGGGAATCCAAAAGTGTGTTTGTCTAAAAACTCAAATAAATGAAAAAATACATATTGAGCAGGGAGAGAAAAAAGTTGGCAGAAGAAACTTATAGGGTGCCTAAACTGCTCGGATTTATTTCTTTTGGCATCACGGTCTTGATAAACTTTACCGCAGGGCTCTTCTATTTCCTCGTATCAAGGGGGTATACGGCGAATGTTTTAACTGAACTTATCAGCAGCGATCCAAAATTCCAGCGGGAAATGTCAGGGCAGGACGGAACGGCAGCAGCCAGGGAAATAGCGGACGGCACTATGGATTTTGTCGAGGTTGTGCTTATTATATTTCTCGTTTTTTGGCTCCTTATGCTGTTCCTTAACCTGGCCGGCATTTTAACTATAAAGAAAAATCCTAAAGCCGCAGCGGTTATTTTTATTGTCGTTGGTGTATTGAGTCTGCCCACATTAATTATTCCCGGCCTCCTGATAACTTCCGGAATTTTGATCCTGACAGCGAATAAGAAAAAAGAACCTTCGTATCCGGATTATTAAAAAAGGCCGGATTTATGGAATATGGAAAGGAAAATAGGATGTTTATAACCATTCCATTAGCTCTGGCTCTCTTTTTAGAGTTCGCAATAGAGCCTGTCTTTAAAATTCGTGAAAAACTTTTCAACAGATTAGGCACAATGGCAGCCGGGGCATTGGCGATCACACTCCCTTTTGCAGCATGGCTGTTGCTCACTGAGCTTGTCCCCATTGAACACGAGAGAGTCTATACCTTTTCCTGCATTATGTTTACTGTATTCATAGGTTCTGGAGCCGGGAAAAAGTACAGCAAAAGTAAAGAAGAGAAACAACTATGAGTAAAATTATTCTTAACTCTGTCAAGGTGTCCGCCGCTTTCTATTAATAAAAGCGGCAGATTTTATTTATCCTCTTTTTGGGGATGCATTTAAATTTAATAATCCTTTTGTGGAATCAAAGCATTCGTCCTGGATATACGGGCCAGTATCCTGCTGTGCTATAAGCGGATCGCCGGGAAGTTGAACCCTGATGTCCATAAGAATAATGGTGCTTGTGCGCCATTTTATTGGATTTGCTGCAGCTATTGGCGGGTCCGATATAGACTGTAGGCTGCACTTGGGCAACCGTCTCATTCCACTGATTTTCATCTATACAGTAGGTATTTGCCATAATATTGGCCGGTGTAAATTTCAGGATATCAGAACCAAGTATCACTTCAGGCGTAGGTGCATTAAAAATAGCAAGAAGATGCGTGTTATCCTGCAGGGCTACTTCGTAATGCCACCAGCCTTGCGGTACATTGGCAACCTGTCCTGGTCCGATCGTATAGTTTTGGATATTCTTTGTAAAAGGATTCAGCAGGGAAACAGTGGCCTTTCCGGATATGCAGTAGACCAATTCTGCAGCGTTCTGGTGGTAATGGGGTTCTACCGCATTGCCGGTGCTTAGAAATATATCAAGCAGGGAAACATTTTCAAGGGTATTCAGCTGGGCAATCCCCAGAATATTGATAAAGTTATGTTTGTCTTTTTTCATAAGGGGGCTTTTATTCACATCGAAAGCGTACGCAAGGGACGGGGAAGTGTAATCCAGATAAGCAGTCATGTTCATTTTTCTCCCAGGGAATGTTATTTCCAATAAACTATGCAGCAATGAGCTGATTGTGCAGGTGCCATTCTGAGAGAGAATGTCGAAATGTATTGAAGCCTGCCTAAAGGAAATGCTTACTGCCTGTTGAATATAAACACGGACAGAAGTTAAAGGCAGCGCGGAACAAACGAAAAGGGAGGCAGAAATAAATGAGCGGAAAGCTGATTATGAGGGAAGAAGGCAATAACCTGATAATGGAGTGGATTTTTGATGCGCCAAGGGATGAAGTATTTAAAGCATTCTCAGATTCCAAATTGCTGGAAAGCTGGTGGGGGCCTGAGGGCTGGGAAACGAAGAATAAGAAATTTGAATTTGAACCTGGCGGGATATGGCATTATGGTATGACCTGCAAGGACAAAAGCCAGGGCGAATTTTATGGGATGGAATCTTGGGGGCTTGCTGTCTATAAGGAAATCTCGGCACCAGAGAAAATTGTCCATACTGATGCTTTCTCCGATGAAGAAGGAAATATTAATGAATCATTGCCAAAAACCCTGATTACGGCAACATTTAGTGAAGAAGAGGGGAAAACCAAGTATGTGTCCGTCACTGAATTTCCCTCCAGCGGAGCTATCAGGCAGATCATCGATATGGGGGCTGCTGAGGGGTTCTCTTCTCAGCTAAGAAAACTGGATGCACTCTTGTCAGGGAATAAGGTTTAAAATTGAGCGGGGCCGGATCATGGGATTTGGCCTTTTTGTATGAATGGCAGAATAGAAATAAAAACCTGCACCCTCCCTTTATGTTTAAAGATAAATAATTTTATAAAAAAAGTTAAAAATAACGGATATACAGCAGGGAGGGAAATGCATGGAACAGATCCAGCACCAAACAAAAATGAATGCTTCTGAATATGCTGTCATATGGTCGCAATACATAAATGACAGTTTATCAAGCTGTGTGCTTCAGCATATGCTGAAAGATGCAGAAGACAAAAATATCCGGGAAGTGTTTGAGTTCGCCCTTGAACTGTCAGAGCGGCATTTAGAAAAGACTAAAAAGCTCCTGAAAAGTGAGAATCAGCCTCTGCCGATAGGCTTTTCTGAAGAAGATGTAAATGCAGATGCCCCTGGATTATTTACGGATGCTTTTAAAATCGTTTATTTACATATCATGGCACTTCATGGGCTTACAAGATATGCAGGCGCGACGTCAGTATGCTCACGGAAGGATATCAGGCAATACTTTATGCAATGTACCTCAGAAGCTCTGGAGCTGTATGACCGCACTACCGAGGTGGCTCTTCAAAAAGGTATAATTGATAAAGCTCCAACGCTCCATAATAAACAGAAAGTGCATTTTGTCAAAAACGGTTATATGAAGGGCTGGCTTGGAAAACGCAGGCCCATTAACGCGATTGAAATCAGCGGTGTCTTTCTGAATATGCAGAAGACGATGGTGAAGATGGTATTAGAGCTCGGCTTCAGCCAGGTTTGCAAATCTAATGATGTGAGGGCGTACATGGAAAGGGCAAGAGGGCTTTGTGTAAAGCACTTTGAAATACTTGCATCATTACTGAAAGAAGAGAACCTGCATGTCCCCAAAGTCTTTGAATCGGAAGTAACAGATTCAACTGTGCCGCCATTTTCTGATAAGCTGATGCTTTTCCATATAACTGGCCTTTTGTCGGCAGCAATCAGTTATTATGGCGAAGCAGCAGCCCTCAGCCAAAGAAGGGATATTGTTTCTGCATATACCAGAATGAATGTAGAAATTGCTCTGATCGCTGAGGATGGCATGCAGCTTATGATTAAAAATGCCTGGTTTGAAGCACCTCCTGCAGCTGCCGATCATGAAGCTTTGGCTAAGGAGTAATCCGTCACAATACGTATTCTTCTTTTATACTAGGATCAAGAAGCTCGCTGGGGGCTGGTAAAAGATCATGCAATGACCAGCTCCCTAAGCAAGAAACAGGTTGACTTTTTCAACTGTAAATATTAAAATTACAGTAAGGGATTTAAATTTGTATTTATTTTTTTGCTGCAACTGTAACTTTTTATTTTACACTTTAATTATAATCATAAAATAATCACTATATAACATTATATCTTCATTAAAGGAGTGCATGATTAATGGTCAATCTATATGTATCATCCAGCTGTACATCCTGCCGCAAAGCAAAGGCATGGCTTGAAGAGCATAATATTGAGTATACTGAAAGAAACATCATTAACGAACCGCTTTCTGTTGAAGAAATTAAATCCATTCTGCGCATGACGGAAAATGGGACTGAAGAAATCATCTCAACCAAATCAAAAGCTTATCAGCAGCTGGATATGGAAATAGATTCTCTTCCGCTTAAAGAGCTGTATCAGTTGATTGCTGACAATCCGCAGATGCTTAGAAGGCCGATCATCATTGATGAAAAAAGGCTGCAGGTCGGATATAATGATGAAGAAATCAGAAGTTTCCTTCCGCGGAAACTGCGCACATTCTCATTCATGCAAATGCAGAATTTGGCCAACTGATCTGCTGATGCATAAAACAGCAGAATGGCTTGGAACTCTGCTTAGTTAGGAGGCTATCCATGAACAGCGACTTTACACTAGCCATTCACAGCCTGGCCTATCTTGCGCTGCAGCTGGACCGGATGTCTACAAGCGAGGCAATTTCCAAGAGCGCCGGGGTCCATCCTGTACGGATCCGTAAAGTATTGAGCCTGTTAAAAAGGAATGGCTTTATCAAATCCAAGGAAGGCACCGGCGGAGGATTTATTTTTGCAAGGGAGCTGGATGAGGTCAGTTTATGGGATATTTATAAAATCACCTCTGAAGGCGCATTGCAGCCAAAATGTCCGGAATCCAACGAACAATGCATAGTAGGGGCCAATATGCGGAACGTTCTCTTCAGCATCTTCATCGGAGCAGAAGAGCATCTTGGCGAATATTTGAAAGATTATACGATTAAGGACATAGTTGAACTGGTCAATCAGGACAGCAATTAAATATGTTCTTACCGTTTTCCAGGTAAATGCCGGCTCATTGCAGCTGGCATTTTTTCGTTTTATGACAAAGAAGCATATTTCCAGCTTAAATGGCTGTCTTGGCTGCTGTCACTTCATAGATGCCATTCCAGGAGAGTGTTTTTAAGGCTTTTTGGCAGGATTTATAAGACATTGCCTTTGAACACGGCATTTATAGTCTGCGTTCTTTTTTGAGTGCGCTTTTCTAATGCATCTTGGAATAATTTGTTCCGTAACACCAAAACCTATTCTTGTATCCCATTATCATGCTGTGCTAAACAAAGTTTCACAGATGGGCCAAAAATCAGCATGGCATGAATAACAGAACTAAATTCAAAGTAAAGGTGTGTATTTGATGGGTGAGAAACAGCGGGAGATGCTTAAGGATATAAGAGAAAAGGCAGGGGCTCTTTCCAGTGAGCAGATTGAATATTGGAAAGAGTATTCGAGCTTTAATGATTGGCAGCTATGGGCAGTAATTATTATTCTTATTGTCCCGCTGATCCTTCTGTATTTTAAAATTGACCGAAGTAAAATACTGCTCCTGGGTTTTTATGGACTGAATTATCATATTTGGTTTGCTTATACGAATTCAATCGGAATCAGGCTGGGTCTGTGGGAGTATCCTTATGAACTGCTGCCTGTCCTCCCGAGCTTTGCCCTGGATGCATCATTTGTTCCTGTTATGTTCATCCTTCTTTACCAGTGGACATTAAACCACAAGAAGAACTTTTATTTATATTCATTGCTATTATCTGCTGTATTTGCTTTTGTCATTAAGCCTATATTAGTCAGCTTAGATTTTTTCAGAATGTTCAAGGGCGTGAATTATTTCCATTTGTTCTTATGTTATATTGCTTTTTTCCTCGTCGCTAAAATCATCACCAATATATTCATTTCCATGCAAAAGAACCGGGCAGAAGTTTAGCTCCCTGAAGAATGCTTAAGTGAGGCAGGATAGTGTGCTGCTTTTAGTATTATAGGTATATACAGATAGATAATGAAAAGCAGAGGGGTCCCTCTGCTTTATGCCATATTCTTACTGCTATTTAGTATTAGTGAAGCCGCCGTCAATTCTGATTACTTCACCATTAATATATTCTGCTTTGGAAGTTAGAAGGAAAGTGACAAGCTCTGCTACTTCTTCCGGTGTTCCTAAACGCTTTTGGGGAATGCCGCCTGTTGCATTCTCCTTCATTTCAGGATTTGCCTCATAAAAGGCCTTAACCATGGGAGTTTCAGTCGGACCTGGAGCAATAGCGTTTACTCTTAAACCATCTTTTGCATACTCAGCAACCATGCTCTTCGTTAATCCAACGATACCATGCTTTGTTGCGGAATATGTTACAACAGAATCCTGCCCGATTACACCTGCACTGGAAGCGGTATTAACGATTGAACCACCGCCTTTCTTCAGCATCTCTTCAGCAACATAGCGGACGCCATACAGCGCTCCCATGAGGTTGATGCCAACAATTTGCTCAATTTCTTCTGCACTTGTGTTAAGAAAGAATTGGCCGCTGCCGGAAATACCCGCATTATTGAAGAAATAATCTATCTTGCCGAATTCTTCAAGGGTCTTATCTACATAATTTTTAACTTCTTCTTTCCTGGAGACATCAGCTTTAATAAAGATAGCATTGGCACCCAGCCCTTTAACCATCTCGACTGTTTCATTACCGCCTTTTTCACTTATATCGACAACAGCTATATCTACACCTTCTTTTGCTAAACGTACCGCTGTTGATTGTCCTATTCCGCTTCCTGCACCTGTTATAATAGCTGCTTTATTGCTGCTCATGACTATTCCTCCTTGCTGTATAAAAACTTTGACTTTTTAATGTGTACTCTCTAATTTTTCTCTATTCATTAACATTTAAACATCTCATCTGACTAATAGGGATCCATGGCCTTTATTCTGCCAGATAAGAGGGAATAGTTAGTCTTGCAGGGTGCCCCATGAGTCTTAATTACTGGATGGCAAAAGTCCGAGGAATATTTTTGAAAATATTGATTGATATTATAGTTAGGAGAACAAAATAATTATTTTTGGAACAGCCATGAAATAATATTAACGAAGCAGCTCATAAGGATGATTAGTGATGGAGAATAAAAGGGTCGAAGAATTCGATAAAATTGTAGAGATGAATGAAAAAGGGCAGGATGCCCTCAATTCTTACTGGATGGATTATTCGCTGTATGCATCCTTTGAATACTGGCTGATGGCGGCTTTTTTCTTTGTTCCGCTAATTGTGCTTTATTTCAGAATAGATCGAAGCAGGATTTTTCTGCTGGGTTTTTACGGTTACAGCATTCATGTGTTTTTCAATTATACAGACTGGTACGGCAAAAACAGCGGCTTTTGGAATTATCCGTTTCCGCTGGTTCCGGTGACTCCCGGAATATCCTTAGATTCGAGCTTAATACCTGTTGTTTTTATGCTTGTTTATCAGTGGACATTGAATAAAGGAAAGAACTATTATGTGTATTCCATCCTTACAGCAGTATTTTTAGCATTTGTCTTTAAGCCATTTTTAATTGCAGTTGGCCTTTTTCGGTTGTATGGAGATACTCATTATTTCCACTTGTTCGGAGGGTATTTGATTGTCCTATTGACAGCAAAAGTGATAACAAATATTTTTTTGTGGATGGAGAAGCGGTACAAACAATCGGCAAGGAAGGAAAAAAAATAAAAGTCCCCGCCTATAATAGGGAGGGGACAATGTGTTATGCTGCTTATAAAAAATTTGAAGAAAGCTCTGTTTCTGAAGGGAAGTTTCGTTTGATCAAGTATTTTAATCCTTCATGGGCAGACCGGAATGATTGTATGGAAGGATGGATGTCACCTGCGGTTCTGGCGAGCTCAGCTGTCATTCCAACAAGGAGGCATTCTGTGCCGATGAGCCTTAGGCAGTCATACAGCTTCTGAAGCTCAAATTTTGTTTCCTCCTGAAAATCGTAAAGGCCGCTCAAGTCTATTAAGACATATTTAATTTTATCTTTTACGCATTTTTCAAGCAATCTGCCAAGAACATAGTCAGATCGTTCTTTATCATAGCCGCCGATCAGCGGCAGAGCAAGCGTGCAATCCCAAATAGTGATCATTGGAACAGACAGAGCCTGAATAAGCACTTCTTTTTTGCGGTCTTCCTCACTTTTAGTTGTAACATCCATCAGCATGACGATATAGCCATTGATCTGGCCGTTTTTGTCATTAACGGGACTTATGACGATATCAGTTACAAATTGGTCTTTTATATTGATCCTCGAACGGTGGCTGCCCTTCAGCCTTTTCATTATTTGCTTCTGGTGACCGGGGTTTCGATGGAACCGGTCCATAGAAAGGCCGATCAAATCCTCCGATCCTGCAAAGCCAAATAAAGGGGCGGCTTGAGAAAGGAGTTTCCTGGCATTGTCATTCATCCAGGCTACCTTGTAATCTTTATCAGCAATGATGATGTTTTCGCCGATGCTTTTGAGTGCATCCAGCGGCTGCATATGTTCCGGCAAGCGGCCGATTGAACTCATGTGTATTCCTCCAAGCTGTGGCAATTTAGATAGTCACTTAACAGTATTTTAACAGATAAGTAAGGTTTATGCCGTTTTAGCCGGATGGAAAAAGTAGGGGAGGGCGAATAAGAAGAGGCCGGCTAACCGCCGGCCATTAGTTCTATAATAAAATACACTCGGCTTGGAAATTTTAATTCAAAACCGTTTCAAGCGTCTCTAAATTGCGCTCCATTATAGAGAAATAGTCTTCATTATTTTTAATGTCATCTTCGGTGAGCGCTTCAAGATTATGAAGAGTCAAGCTTTCCGCACCGATTTCTTCCTGGATGACTTTTGCCACACGAGATTCAACATTCTGTTCAAACAGGATATAATTCAGTTCATGCTTCCGGGATTCTTCTATTATTCTTGCAAGCTGCTTCTGGCTGGGCTCCTGTGTAGGGGATAGGCCTGCAATTGCGATTTGTTCAAGCCCATACCTCTCCTGCCAATATCCATATGCTGCATGGGAAACAAGAATGTATTTTGTATTGCTTTCTGCTATCGTTTGTTTAAAGTCAGCGTCCAATGATGTAAGCTGTTCTTTCAAAGTATTAAAGTTTTCTTCAAACTGTTCTTTTGCTTCGGGTTTTAATTCAGCCATACTGTTTTTTATATTTTCAGCCAGTGTTATAGCCTTTGATGGATCAAGCCAAACGTGGGGATCATGGTCGCCGTGATGGTGTCCTTCTTCATGGGAGTGGCCCTCTCCAGAGTGGTCGTGATCTTCTCCTTCATGGGAGTGGCCTTCTCCAGAGTGGTCATGGTCTTCTCCTTCATGGGAGTGGCCTTCTTCAGAGTGCTCATGGTCTTCCTCTTCATGAGAGTGTCCTTCGTCTTGATGACTATGTTCATCCGCCGTTTTTAAGAGTTCGATTCCTTCAGCCGCTTTTACAATTTTTACTTTTTCTCCTTGAAGTGTTTTTTCCGCCTTTTCTGCAAATCCTTCAACACCCGCTCCTGTATAGATAAACAGGTCTGCATCTGCTATATTAGTCATCGTTTTAATATCCGGCTCATAAGAATGGGCATCAATATTAGGGGGATAAATGCTCTCAACCACAACTTCATCTCCGCCAATTTTCTTTGCAAAATCCTGAAGAGGAAAAATTGTGGTGAACACTTGGATTTTTTCTCCTGTATTTTCCTTACCGGACTTTCCGTCATTATCTGCATCTGAACAGGCTGCCAGGAAAGCAGAGGAGACAAGCATAGTGCCGAGCAGGACATTTTTCCATTTTTTTATTTTCATCGTGTAATCTCCTATTCTCTAAATCTTTTATGTACTGTAATTAGAAATCATTACGATTTACTTGGTAAAAAAATAGCTGCACAGCATATTAAAGCGTAATGATTACTATTTGTATTCTAATGCATGTATTTTAAAATAGCAAACAAACATTTTAAGTTTATCAATAATTTTGTTTGACCTTAAACTTACTTTAAGCTTTAGTATAAAGTATGGAAGAACTTTCCGTATTTTAAATGAAAAGAGGTTCGCAAAATGACATTTCGTTGGGATGGCGGCTTTATCATGGTTTCATGGGATGGATTTGAGGAAGGGGTAGAATGGTACACTAAGCATTTTGGCTGGAGCTGCCTGGATAAGATCATTTCGCCGGTCGGCAAAAAGGCCTTTTTGAAGATGCCAAGACTGGGGGTTGTGACACTGAAATCTTTTGAAGGGAATTTTGAGCACTTTCAAAAGGACAGCGGGACTGAAGGCCATGTGAGGCTATGTTTTGAAATTTTGGATATCGACAGGTCCCTTTCTTATTTTAAAAATGAGGGGATTGAAGTTACTCCGATAGCTGAGCTTCCTGGCGGACAAAAGAGCTTTGATATATTTGCATATGAAAACGCTAGAATCACAGCCGTGTATAATTCTGATGAGGCAGATCAATTTCCGGATGCGAGAATCACGGGATTCGGTCCTGTTAATGCAAGAATAGGCGTGAGAAATTTGGATGAAGCAATTTCCTGGTATGAGGAGCACTTAGGACTTAGACTGGCTAAACGTTTTGGGAGCGAATTTGCTCATATGCAGGTGGAAGATGCTTACGATTGGATTCAGCATAAACAAATATTCCATGACAGTGTATGGCTCGAAACGGCTGCTGGCACTGCTTTCGAAAAAGGGAGTCCTTCAGCGAGAAATTATTTTGATCTTAGGCCTGATGAGTTTTATCGAACATATGAGCTGCTGTCTGAAAAAGGCTTAAGCCCATCCGAAATTGCGGGCAATCCAACAGCAGGCTGGGGCGGTTTCCATTTCTATGACCCTGATGGGAACATGATCAATGTCTGGTCGTATCCCTTATAAAAGAAAGCAGGTACTGCATTGGAAATGAATATACAGAAGTTTGCTGAGCGGACTGGACTTCCTCCGAGTACTCTCCGATTTTATGACCGGAAAAAATTGATCCAGCCGGCAGTACGCAGTGAAAAAGGATATCGTATCTATACAGAAGAACAGATACACAAGGCAATGATCATCCATTCTCTCCGGCAGGCTGATATAAAAATAGAAGAAATACAATCCTATTTGGAGGCAGAAGAAGAAGAGAAGAAGACATGGATATCCGGATGGAAGCGGGAAATAGAGGAAAAGCTTGCGTCCATTAATATCGCGAAGCAATATTTGAGCTCCATGCATGCTGAAGAGCGGCATCTGCATCTCGTTAAGTGGGAGGGGGACAATTGCTTCATCTGGTTCAGGTGCACTGTTCCACGGGCTTTTCATCCTTTTCAAGAGAAAATGTCTGAAATAAGCGAAAGACTGAGGATATTGAGGATTGAGACAAAGCCAGGTGTGTTTGTAAGAACGTTAGAATCAAAGGGAGATACAATAACCGGGGAAGTGGGCTTCCTATTACATAATATACCCGGCAAAGAAATTGATTTTTTCGATGACTTATATACAGAGCCGTTCGGGCCAAGAATATTTGCTGCAGTAGAGTGCAATGTATATGATCCTTTCACCTGCTTCCACTATATGAGGCAGATTCACCGGTTCGGATTTAAAGCAGAAGGAATGAAACTGGAAAAATACGAATTTCCTGAGAGCCGGACGTTTAGTTACCTCATTCCGCTTGCTGGAAGCTGAAGGCATTTTTCTCAAATTCTAAAAAACCAACTGAAATTATGCTATAAAAATGACGAAATAAATTTCATGCAGCCCGTATGTTTTCACAAGTCTTTTCCGTCTTACAAGTTAGATATAAAAAAGGGGGAGTTTTTGTGGAAAAACATAATGATTTGTCTTCTATCAGTAAAGATATGAAGGAGCTTGCACCTTCTTTTGACTGCATTGTTCAGCCATACCGGGAACAGCTATGGCATTACTGCAGGAAGCTGACTGGTTCACCCTGGGACGCGGAAGATTTGCTGCAGGACACATTGTTAAAGGCGTTTTCTTCTTTATCAAGAATCGGGCAGACAATGAATGCAAAAAGCTACCTGTTCAGGATTGCGACGAATATTTGGATAGACCATTGCAGGAAAAAATCGCCTCAGCTCCTGGATATGGAGTCCGAAAAAATTCCGGATGGAGACCTCGTACCTTATTCAGAAGTGCTTGAAAGTGTAGAGATTCTGATTCATCAATTGCCTGCGAAGCAGGCAGCAGCCATTCTTTTAGCAGAGGTATACCGTTTCACCATCCGGGAAACCGCTGAAATGATCGGTTCAACAGAAGGCAGTGTCCAGTCCTTGTTAAGCCGGGCGAGAGCTAATCTCAAAAAGAAGAAAGCAGTGGAGAATCTTCCTTTCCAAGAGGCAGTGCTGGCGGATGAAAAAAAGCAAGTTATCCAGCAGTATATGGACTATTTTGTGAAAGGCGATTTTAAGTCTATCGGCGAGCTTTTAGGTAAATATGCAACAAATGAAGTGGTCGGGCAGGGCATGGATATCGGAATAACACAGATACGGCAGAACTCTATGGGCGACTGGGGCAGCAGTACAGCTGGACTCTCGGCAGAGCTTGCTTTCTTATGGGGACGGTATGCTGTCATCTATACAAGGGATGCAGGCTGCGGCCCTGTATTATGGGACATAGCAACAGCGGAGATAGAGGATGGAAAGCTCATCCGGCATAAAAGCTATTATTTTTGCAGGGAGTTTCTGGAGGCTGCGGCGGCTGAACTTTCAATAAAGCTTGATACAGAGAAAGACCTGTTTGGACAGGAGTGGCAGGGGATTTAAGGTGAAGCCTTTTACATGTTGGTTTAGGCTCTTATCCTGTTTCACACGAACTCAGCACAGGCAATAAATCAGTTTCAAAAAAAAGCAACCAGCTGGCGAGCTGGTTGCTTTTTTCGCTTTACTGCTGCCCTGCGCCATTCTTTACAGATTCAGCTATTCCGATAACACGTTTCGCCTGATATTTAATCGCTCCCTTATAAGCATCCTTATCCCCAACTATTTCATTGTTTTGGTCGACAGTCACACTTGCTCCGTAAGGATTGCCGCCAGCAGGGAATAAAGACTGATCTGAATATCCTGGTGTCACGACGATGGCACCCCAATGGTACATGGTTGTATAAAGTGAAAGGATGGTTGCCTCCTGACCGCCGTGCGGGTTTTGAGCGGAAGTCATACCGCTGACAACCTTATTGACTGTTTTTCCTGCACCCCAGATGCCGCCGGTTGTATCGAGGAACTGCTTCATCTGGGCTGCCATATTCCCGAAACGTGTCGGTGTGCTGAAGATAATGGCATCCGCTTCAGCGATATCATCAGGTGTAACTACAGGCACATCCTTTGTTTCTTCCAAATGTGCTTTCCATGCAGGAACGCCTTCAATCACGCTTTCTGGCGCAAGTTCCTGCACTTTGTAGATTGTGGCTTCAGCGCCTGCTTCCTTTGCGCCCTCAGCAGCCCACTGGGCCATCTGATAGTTCGTTCCGGTTGAGCTGTAATAAACAATTGCTAGTTTGACAGTCATTAAAATATCCTCCATTCAAAGCTAAATTTATATTTTCACTCTTCATTGTTTACCCGCTCTCTGAGAGAATATACATTCAATTTTCAATAGGGAAACTAAGGATAAGGATGGGTTTTCTTTTGTTTAGGGGAGAAATTTTGCATAATAACACACGGGAATTCTTAATTTAATGATATAATTTTAATAATCTAACTATTCTGACGTCCGTTCCTCCAGCCCTTTCACCTAATTAGCCAGGATCTGCCGGATGATTTGTAAAAATAACGCCTGGGATGGAATTGCGGCCGTCTATGAAAAAGGGGTGTAAAAGCATTGAAAAAACCAGCGGTATTCCGGGTGCCGGAGTCCATTTTTTATGGGAGGGGCTCCTTTGAAAATTTAGGATCGCAAGCGGCTCTTAAAGGGAAGAAGGCATTGATCATTAGTGATAATGTAATGGATCAGCTTGGATATGTGACCGAAGGCAGAGCTTTGCTTCATGTTGCAGGTGTTCAAAGCGAAGTCTACCTGGGTATTGCATCTGAACCCACTGATAAATATGTGTCAGAAGCATTGGATCTTTTTAAAAGTGAGCAGTGCGACTTGGTGATTTCCATTGGAGGCGGCAGCTGTATCGATACTGCAAAAGCAATAGCAGTCCTGGCAGTAAATGGCGGATCTATTGGCGATTATTTGGGAGGTAAGAAACTGGCACAGCAAACCCCTGTCCCGCATATTGCTATACCAACCACAGCCGGTACAGGTTCTGAGGCAACTGATGTAACCGTAATTACTAATACATCCAACAATGTTAAAATGATGATCAAGCAGCCTGCTTTCTTGCCGGATGCTGCAATTGTGGATCCCCTGCTGACAGTATCTTCGCCAAAGAATATCACCGCGGCTACAGGGATTGATGCTCTAAGTCATGCTATTGAAGCATACTTATCTAAAAAAGCACATCCCATGACAGACACGATGGCCATCTCAGCCATGAAGCTCATTGCAGAGAATATTTTAACCGCTTACAATGATGGCGGGAATCTAGATGCGCGAGAAAGAATGAGTCTTGGCTCACTGCAGGCGGGAATGGCTTTTTCGAATGCTTCAGTCTGCCTTGTCCACGGAATGAGCCGTCCGATCGGTGCCTTATTCCATGTGCCGCATGGCATCTCAAATGCTATGCTTTTGCCTGCTGTATTAGAATTCAGCCAGGAAGCCTGCGTGGAACGGCTTGCTGATATAGGCAGAATCTTCAGGCCTGATATTGTAAGCGGTGACGGTGTTAAGGCAGCTGAAATAGCTGTACAATCTGTAAAAGAGTTATGCAGGAAATTAAATATACCCAACTTAAAGGAGTGGGGAATTGACGGGGAAGCCTTCGAGAAGGCCGTCGGAAAAATGGCAGCAGACGCTATTGACAGCGGCAGCCCGGCCAATAATCCCAAAGTGCCCAGCCAGCTGGAACTGGAGGAACTTTATCATATTTGCTACGACTATCATTTTTCCTCTGCATCTGAGAAAGTATAATTGCTGACTGTCACTAATGCTGAAAGGAGCTATTTTTATGGCAACGAAAACGGCAAATATTTTAAAAAACTTTATCAATGGCGATTGGGTGGATGCAAAAACAGAAAGGTTTGAAGCTGTCCCCAATCCTGCAACCGGCGAGGAACTGGCGCGTACACCGATTTCCACCAAGGAAGACGTGGAGGATGCCGTACAGGCAGCCAGGGAAGCCTATAAAACATGGAGCAAAACGCCAGTTCCTAAAAGAGCAAGAATTCTGTTTAAATATCAGCAGCTTTTAATAGACAATTGGGACGAACTTGCAAAACTGATCACACAGGAAAACGGGAAAAACTATAAAGAAGCGTATGGAGAGGTGCAGCGGGGAATCGAATGTGTGGAGTTTGCTGCAGGAGCCCCATCTCTTATGATGGGCAAGCAGCTGCCCGATATTGCGACAAATATTGAATCCGGCATGTACCGCTACCCTGTTGGCGTCATCGGCGGCATCACGCCTTTCAATTTTCCGATGATGGTCCCTTGCTGGATGTTCCCGCTGGCAATCGCGTGCGGAAACACCTTTGTGCTAAAGCCTTCCGAAAGGACACCGATACTCGCAAACCGTTTGGCAGAGCTATTTGCCGAAGCGGGCCTCCCTGAAGGTGTTTTCAATATTGTGCATGGCGCCCACGAGGTTGTAAACAGCCTTATTGACCACCAGGACGTACCGGCCATTTCATTTGTAGGCTCTCAGCCTGTTGCCGAGTATATCTATAAATCAGCTTCAGCGAAGGGCAAACGGGTCCAGGCGCTTGCTGGTGCAAAGAATCATTCGATTGTGATGCCGGATGCGGACCTTGACGGAGCTGTTAAAGAAATTATTGCAGCTGCATATGGGTCAGCAGGGGAGCGGTGTATGGCCTGCTCAGTTGTGGTTGCTGTAGACTCCATCGCTGACGAACTCGCGGCAAAGCTGCAGGAGCAGGCAGACAGCCTGACAATAGGAAATGGGTTGGATGAAGATATTTTCTTAGGACCTGTCATCCGCCAGGAAAATAAAGTACGGACAAGGCATTACATTGAAGTCGGCGAGAAAGAAGGAGCAGTCCTTATTCGTGATGGGCGTAAAGACGAAGCCTATCATGAAAATGGGTATTTTATAGGACCAACCATCTTTGACCATGTGGATCCAACCATGAAAATCTGGAAAGAAGAAATTTTTGCGCCGGTGCTCTCCATCGTCAGGGTAAAAAGCCTTGAGGAAGCGATTGAGGTGACAAATCTATCAGATTTTGGCAATGGCGCCTGCCTGTTTACCGACAGCGGAAGCAATGTCCGCTATTTCAGGGAAAACATTGAAGTTGGAATGCTCGGTGTCAATATCGGCGTACCTGCACCGATGGCCTTTTTCCCATTTTCCGGGTGGAAGAATTCCTTCTATGGAGACCTCCATGCCAACGGCTCTGACGGAGTCGAGTTTTATACCAGAAGAAAGATGCTGACTGCCCGCTGGTAAACGGAAGGATAGTGCTGAGAAGACACCCTAAAATAAATTGGGTGTCTTTATTTTGGCTTTTTTTAGTAATGGAAGCAATCAGTCGATAATGGGAATATTACCAGGTTGATGTTCTGAGCTGGCGTGCCTTTCTTTCTGATTTTGATTCATGGAATTATGTGTATATCTATATAAGTTCTACGAACAATAAGAAGGCAAGCTGTAAAAGTCGGGCTTGAAATACATGTCATGGAGTGCTGCAGATGAGCTATAGCGAATATTGGGATAAAATATTTCAGCTGAGCGAAGAGATGACTTCCTTGGTTGATTCTTATTGGAAAAGCTATTCCGGTCCTGGTACATGGCAGTTCTGGGCTGTAGCAGTAGTTCTGGTGCTGCCGCTTGTTTTATTATATTTTACAGTGGATCGCAAGAGGATTTTTGAGATATTCTTTTTCGGATTTATTGTACATGCTCTTTGGACCTACACGGACATTGTGCTCGGTAATTATACCTTGCTCGTCCACACCTATTATATGCTGCCGATTTTCCCGCATGCTTTTAACATCACGATGTCAGTACTGCCTGTAGGATTTATGCTGATCTATCAGTACTGCACCAGTCATGGGAAAAATTTTATTCTGTATATTATCATTCTGAGTGCAGTGTATTCGCTTGTTTTTGCTTCGATAGAGAAAGCGCTCGGCATGGTGGAGCTGAATAAGGGAATGAACTTGTTTTACTTGTTTTTGATAGATCTTGCCATTGCCTTTATTGCTTATATAGGCACCAGGCTGGTGAGAAGAGCACATCTGAGGGCCGATGCAGAATAAAAAGAGGAAATGGGCATATGCCATTTCCTTTTTGTTAATCTTATTTTTCACCATAATATTCATCAATGGCCCTCAGCCAGTTGGTCCGTGCTACATCTGAAGCTTTATGCGTATTTTTTTCTTCAAAAGCTTTGATGATATCCTCATGCTCATCGATTGAGCGGGGCTTCAAGATGATCGTTTTATTATAATAAAGCCTCATTACATGTGCCTGCATGGAAGAAACATAACTGGTGATGTATGGATTATCCGCTTTTTCAATGATGAGATTGTGCAATTGTTCGTCCTGTTTCAGTGCTGAAAAAGTATCGCCCCGTAGAAGGGAATCCGCAAAAGAACGATTAATGGATCTCAATTTCTCAATCGTCGAACTGTCCATGTATGGTGCTGCTAGCTCTGCAGCTAATGCCTGCAAGGCTCCAAGCGGCGGCAGAATCTTGTTGATATCTTCCGGATTAACGGTAGTGACCTGAGTGCCGACGCCTGGGAACATTTCTACGAATCCCTGGACGCTCAGCAGCTGAAGCGCTTCCCTGATCGGTGTGCGGCTTACACCGAGCGCCTTGGCAAGATCGGCATCGTTTAATTTTTCCTGAGGCTTTAAGGTGCCGTCAATAATCCATTCCTGGATTTGAAGGAAGGCGCGGTCTTTCGCTGATACACGTGCAGGAGAAGCAAAATTGGCAGGGATGGGCATCTATTTTCACCTCTAGTATTTTCATAAACTCATTAATTTTACTGGATTATACATTTAGTATAGAGAATTAGAAAGAAAAATTCAATATATTGCACAATTCGACAATTTTCTTTATGCGATATATTGCATACGGATTAATGGTGTGTTATCTTGAGTTATGCAATATATTACGTAACTATTAAACTGCTTTTATCATTTTCTGAAATTTTTAAGTTGGTAAAAAATAAGCAGCTAGAATCTTTAGCATAAAGGAGAATAGGATGGGAACTAAAATACCGTTTTCTTATGTAGTCGCCGTAGGCTTTATGTTGTTTGCACTTTTCTTCGGGGCAGGAAATCTCATTTTCCCTGCGATGCTCGGACAGTCTGCAGGAACCAGTATCTGGTCAGCCAATGCAGGCTTTATAGTAACTGGGGTGGGGCTCCCGCTATTAGGGATATTGGCGCTTGGCTTTTCTGGCAAAAGCGATCTGCAGTCGCTGGCAGGAAGGGTGCACCCAGCATTCAGCGCAGTATTTACGATGCTTTTGTATCTGTCCATAGGGCCGCTGTTTGCGATTCCCAGGACAGCAACCGTTTCATTTGAAATGGGCGTAAAGCCCTTTTTAGCCGGGAACAGCACAATCGGGCTGATTGTCTTTTCTGTTTTGTTTTTTGCAGTAACAGGCTTCTTTTCTTTAAAATCTTCCAAGATTGTTGATATTGTCGGTAAATACCTGACGCCGATCCTGCTGATTGTAGTAGGCATTTTGATCATTGCCGCTTTTTTCAATCCTATGGGTTCTTTCCAATCACCAGGAGAAAATTATTTAGCTAACACCTTTTTTAAAGGTTTCCAGGAAGGCTATCTGACAATGGACGCCCTGGCAGCATTCGTATTTGGCATCATTGTAGTCGATGCAGTAAAAGAAAGAGGAGCTGCCACGAGAAAAGAGATCATGGTTTCGATAGCTAAAGCAGGACTTATTGCAGCAGCACTTCTTGCTATTATCTATACCTCACTGTCATATATTGGCGCATCAAGCGTGGGTGAGCTTGGCAGGCTTGATAATGGCGGAGCCGTGTTATCCGGTGCATCTGAATATTATTTTGGTTCATTCGGCGCCCTGCTTTTAAGCGTCATTGTTCTTGGGGCATGCCTGACAACGAGCATCGGACTCGTGACAGCATGTTCATCTTATTTCCATAAAGTGTTTCCTTCGGTTTCTTACACAGTTTTTGTTGTCATTTTGTCTGTATTCAGCGCCGTCTTTTCCAATATCGGGCTCAGCCAGCTGATCAGCATTTCGGTTCCAGTTCTGACAGGAATTTATCCTTTAGCCATCTGCCTGATGTTCCTTACCTTCCTTCATCCTCTTTTCAAAGGGAAAAAGGAAGTTTACCAGGTAAGTATGCTGTTCACTTTCATTGTCAGCTTATTCGATGGGTTAAAGGCTGCAGGCCTAAGCTTTGGACCGGTTGAAGAGGTATTCAGCACAATTCTGCCGTTATATGAAGTCGGGCTTGGATGGATCATGCCGGCCGTAGTGGGTGCAGTGATCGGATTCTTTGTGGCTGCCATTCGCAGCGGCGGTGTATCGCAGGCGAAAGAAAGCATTTGATAGTAGAAAAACCTCCTTTGCGGGAGGTTTTTTGTTTTTGGGTGAAATTGATGCAGGTTGAGAATTGAGGTGGGGATTGTTTGATCTTTGGAGGACTCCAGAGTGGGAATAGAGCAGATAGAGTGCTTCAAGAGAGGTTTATAGAGCACTCTAGAGGGAGGAAAGATTGTACAGAGTGCTTCAAGAGAGGTCTATGGAGCACTCTAGAGTAGGAAAGGAGCGTACAGAGTGCCTCAAACGAAGTCTATGAAGCACTCTAAAGATGGGAAGGAGCGTACAGAGTGATTCAAAAGAAGCCTATGAAGCATTCTGGAGGATGGAAGGAGCGTACAGAGTGCCTCAAACGAAGTCTATGAAGCACTCTGAAGATGGGAAGGAGCGTACAGAGTGTCTCAAACAAAGTCTATGAAGCACTCTAGAGGATGGAAGGAGCGTACAGAGTGCCTCAAACGAAGTCTATGGAGCACTCTAAAGATGGGAAGGAGCGTACAGAGTGATTCAAACGAAGTCTATGAAGCACTCTAGAGGATGGAAGGAGCGTACAGAGTGCCTCAAACGAAGTCTATGAAGCACTCTAAAGATGGGAAGGAGCGTACAGAGTGCCTCAAACGAAGTCTATGAAGCACTCAAAAGATGGGAAGGAGCGTACAGAGTGATTCAAAAGAAGCCTATGAAGCATTCTGGAGGATGGAAGGAGCGTACAGAGTGCCTCAAACGAAGTCTATGAAGCACTCTGAAGATGGGAAGGAGCGTACAGAGTGTCTCAAACAAAGTCTATGAAGCACTCTAGAGGATGGAAGGAGCGTACAGAGTGCCTCAAACGAAGTCTATGAAGCACTCTAAAGATGGGAAGAAGCGTACAGAGTGATTCAAACGAAGTCTATGAAGCACTCTAGAGGATGGAAGGAGCGTACAGAGTGCCTCAAACGAAGTCTATGAATCACTCTAGAGGATGGAAGAAGCGTACAGAGTGATTCAAACGAAGTCTATGAAGCACTCTAGAGGATTGAAGGAACGTTCAGAGTGCTTCAAGAGAGGTCTATAGAGCACTCCAGATATCAAGAATAGCAAATAGGCTGCCTTAAAAATATGGAGTGAAAAACAAAAATTGCAGGAGGAGATCGGTTTTCTGAATACCAAGAGGGAAGAATCAAATCCCCCCAGCAGGGTATAAAATCCAAAGTATGGTAAGGTAATAGTATGACAGATAAAGGAGTGATGGAAGATGGTTAATGGGATACCTGAAGTAAAGCTTAATGATGGATTGTCCATTCCGGCAATCGGGCTGGGTACATATCAATTGAAGGGGAGTGCAGGCGCCGAGTCGATCCGCAAGGCGATTGATGAGGGAGGATACCGGCTTCTGGATTCTGCGTATAACTATGAAAACGAGGGGACAGTCGGCGAGGCTGTAAAAAGAAGCTCTGTTTCCAGGGAGGATCTGCTCATCACATCGAAGCTCCCGGGGCGTTATCATGAATCAGCAAAAGGGATGATTGCAATTGAAGAATCCCTCTACAGAGCTGGCTTGGATTATTATGATATTTATTTGATTCACTGGCCAAACCCGAAGAGAGAATTGTATGTTGAAGCCTGGCAAACTTTAATAGAAGCAAAGAAAAAAGGGTATGTCCGTTCAATCGGTGTCTGCAATTTCCTGCCGGAGTATTTGGACAGGCTGGAGAAGGAGACAGGGGTTAAACCGAGCATGAACCAGGTCGAATTGCATCCTTATTTCAACCAGGAAGAACAGCGCGCCTATCATGAGAAACATGGTATTCTGACAGAGTCATGGAGCCCGCTCGGCCGCGGCAGCGATCTTCTCGGAAATGGGGATATTCAAAAGATTGCTGAAAAGCATGGGAAATCCATAGCCCAGGTGGTTCTTCGCTGGCATTATCAGCTGGGAGCTGTATCCATTCCTAAATCCTCCTCTGCTGAAAGACAGAAAGAGAATATTTCTATCTTTGATTTTGAACTGGATGTGGAGGATATGGAGGCCATCTCAAAATTAAGCCATCCCGGCGGCAGGCTGCATGACCAGGACCCGGCTGAATATGAGGAATTCTGATCAAAAATGAGCTGGCTACAGCTCATTTTTTTTGCCCAAATTTTAGTGAATGAGGGGGATTGCCTGCTCTCCTTGTCGAAATAAGGTGTGAGAAGAAAGGAGCTGGCAGAATGCAGGCGAACTTGAAATATGAAAAAAGGATAGTCGAAATGGAGGAAGTATACCTGATAGGCTTTCGCGTACTTTGTGAGGGAAGCCAATATATAGAGGAGATACCCATGGCAGCTAAGTGGCTGAAGGAGCGGGTTTCCGAAATCCAAGGTGTAAAGGATAGCGGGCGGCAGATTGGCGCATTTGTGGTGAATCCGGCTTCGGAAGATGAAGATGGTTATTGGATAGGGGTTTCAGCTGACCAAAAAGATCAGGTGCCAGAAGGGATGACAAGTCAGACTGTTCCGCCTCAGCGGTATGCTGCGATCCATCATCATGGGCCGAACTCAGATATCCGTAAAAGCTATGAAATATTGCACCGCTGGATAGAAGCTGAGGGATATGAACGGGCAAATGACAGATGGAATCTGGAGATTTATGATTTTAACAGCGATCCTGATAATACTGATCATGTGAACGTGGAGCTATTGGATTCCATTAAGTAAAGAAAGCCCGGAGTATATCCAGGCAATCACATCTATTTTTTTATCGGGCGCAGAAGCGTCAGAATTTCTTCTTCCATTGAAGCGAATTGCTGTTCCACTAAGGTTTTGGCATCTGAAACTGCGCTGTTATAAAAATGAGGGGCGAGTGTCTGTTTTACAAAATCGAGCACCCTTTCAGCTGCAAATTCTGATATTTCTTCGTCACGCTCCTGCAGGAAAAACTCCTGGATATCAGAAACCATGGTTTGCTGCTGTTCTTTCGTCAGCTTGATGAACATATATATCACTCCTTCGGTTTGCACTTACTATAGTACAAATAGCGGAGCAAATCCAAGACTGTTATTTTCCTGAAATCTATGTACAGCAGGTAATTGGTAAAAGTCTGGAATAGAATTATAGAAATTATAAACATAAGGGAGAGTTAAGGGATGAAATTCAAGCTGGGTGAAGCAATGGAAGTGCTGGAGCGTACACCCCGGGTATTGGAGATACTTCTGGGAGGGCTGTCTCCTGGATGGCTTGGGGCCAATGAAGGGGAAGGAACCTGGAATCCTGTCGAAGTGGTCGACCATTTGATTGAAGGAGAAAAGCATAACTGGGTGCCTCGCCTCAAGTTTATGCTGGAAAAAGGGGAAGAAGAATCATTCCCTCCGTTTGACCGCTTTTCCCACTTGAAAAAGGAGGAACAGACGGTCGCCCGGAAGCTTCATGAATTTAAAGAGATCAGGGCTGAAAACCTGGCTCTTCTGCGGGAACTGATGGTGACCGAAGACAGGCTGGAAGCTGCAGGAAAGCATCCTGAATTTGGAACCGTGAAGGCAAGGGAGCTGGTTTCCACCTGGGCAGTGCATGACCTGACCCATCTTTCACAGATCGCAAGGGTTATGGCAGAAAGATATCGTAAGGATGTCGGCCCTTGGGTAGAGTATCTTGGTATACTCAGCAGAAATGGAAATGCCGGGTTAGGAGAAGAAAAGTGAGAATCCGGAGAATGTTCTTTACCTTTAGCCTTCTATTTCTTTTGATTGCAGCATGTCCGGCTATCACTGGAGCGACCAAGTGGGTGAGCAGCTTTGTTGTCTGGGAAGGCTATCAGTATACAGTACAGGATGATTATATAGAAGAAAGCGAAATCGAGTCAGAAATCGGGCAAGTGACATCTTATTCAGATATGTATCCTATGGGCGGCAATTTTTCCAATGAGTTTGAGGAAGGAAGCAAATATTTCTCAATAAAAGGAGTGAGTACTGAAGAATCTATTGCAGTGGAAGCAGGGAGCGGAATATATGTAAGAGCTGACAGGGAAAGAAAATATACCTTTGTTAATGAGGAAAGTACATTTCTGCCGCTGCTTATCCCAGTTCTTGTTATTATATTTGTTCTTTTAATGGCGGGTACAGTTATGGCAGAAACAAAGCTTAAGAAATAAGGAGGGGCCATGGCTAAATATATCAGCATCTTTTTTCTTGGGATCGGATCCAGCATCATACTGTTTTTTATCTTTGCAAGTATTTTTGATGACAGTTCACCGGGGGAATTCGCCGCAGTGACATTTGGCTGCATCATTATTATCTTAGTTTCTTTTTTGATTGCACTTTTGTATTATGTTATCGATCTAATCAAAAAATTGAAATAGGCACCCATGCAGGGTGCCTATTATTCTGGAAGCTTAGATTCTGCGGCAGTTGCGATTATTGTTAGGGTCCCTGCCGCAATCGAAATTTTCCACAATAGTTTCGTTCACTGTCCTTTCAGTGACAGGGAAATAATTCTCATTGCGGATGATCGTACGGTTAACATTCACAATTTCCGTCGGGTGAATCCTTCTGATTGTTTTAGTGCGTGTGTTATTGCGGACTACTGTTTCCGTTGGGCTTACAATCGTTTTGTCAGCTGCAGCACGTTCACGGCATTTTCTGCAATTGCATCTCATGACTCCACCTCCCTCATCATGGCGCTACATTATTTTATGATTGAGGGGCTGAGCTTGTACTAGATGAAAGCATCATCTTTTCGCTAAGGAGGAGGGGGGGAACAAGTGATTTTAATAACGGGAGCTTTCTTAAGAAGCATGATCCAGGATGATGGATACAAGAAGCCCAAGGGAGGCGACAAGCCCTGTAACAGGACCGCTGTCTTCATAGGCTTCCGGCATCATCGTTGAAGCGATCATGCTAATGATGCCTCCCCCAGCAAAAGAAGCGATTCCCGCCATCACTTCAGCAGGAGCCC
Source organism: Cytobacillus sp. T106 (assembly GCF_040492155.1). Lineage (NCBI taxonomy): Bacteria > Bacillati > Bacillota > Bacilli > Caryophanales > Bacillaceae > Cytobacillus > Cytobacillus sp. T106. Next base: position 126,195 of record NZ_JBEUMK010000010.1, read on the forward strand.
CGGCAAGGAGGCTGTAGCCTGTAAGCGATGCAATGGCAGAGATGGCGAGTACAGTGAACCAGAGCAGAAAAATCTTTGTATAGGAATATCCGCTTTTTTTCATGCCGGCAGTACTGGAGAGTCCTTCCGGAATATTGCTGATGAATATGGCCGCGACTAAGAGGAAGCTGACAGACTGTCCCTCGATCAAACTTGCTCCGATCATGATCGATTCAGGAATTGCATCAATGACGGTGCCGATAAAAATGGCCATTCCTCCGCTTCCTGCAGCCATATGGCTGGACCGTTTCCGTTTATCTGCACCTCTCCGGGAAACTATGCTGTCAAGGATGGTAAAAAGGAGGGCGCCCGAGAGAAATCCGATGCTAGTGGCTAGGATGCCGCCTTCAAGAACGGCATTTCCAATCAGTTCATAAGATGCTGCACCAATCAGTACACCTGTACCGAATGCCATGATCAGCCCTATGATTTTTTGCGGGATAGGCAAAAGCATTGATGCCATTGCCCCCAATAAGACAGCAGATCCTGATAGTCCTCCCCAAAACAAGGCATTCCACATGCAGACTTACCCCCTCGGTTTTTGCGGCTACTCTTAATTTCTCTTTTTAGAGTGCACAGTTGAAGGGGAAACATGCTTATTTTGGTTCCAGGGAAGTGATGTTAGGCTCCTGCCAGTTTCTTTTTGTTATCCCAGTAACTTTGTATGGCTGATATTAATGTCCATTTATCTGTATAAACAGAGGACATTTGTGTTCCTTGGTCTACAAGTACAAATACATTCTTTACGTAATTTATAATGGCGTAGGGAATATTTTGCTGGGTCGAAAGGGTGAGGGTTATTTCGGTCTGCGGGTATTTTTCCAGTATTTTCAGCAGTTCATTCAAATGGTCTTCTTCCAATTTCAGGACTCCTTCATTATGTCTTTAATAAAGAGAATAGCAGAGACTGAGAGTGGCTTCCTGTTTGAGTGTGTTTAAGGAATCATTTTTTTGCTGTGCTTTTCAATATATTGTCAAATTCATCTAACAATGCATCTTTATCTGGATAGCCACATTTTCATTCACCCAGTTATGGTATTATGACTAAAATGGTAAGTTTATACATACTGATATGTGGCTGTTTGGAGGAGACAAAGTGGTTAATTTTACGACTAAAGAAACCGCACATAAAGCAGGCGGAAAACTGGAGGTTCTGGGTGAATTAGCTGCATGTGTTGCACATGAAATCCGCAATCCAATGACAGTGGTTAAGGGATTTCTGCAATTGGCCGGTGAACAGGGGAATACTCCTTTTAAGGAATATGAAAAGGTCATAATGACAGAAATTGACCGGATGGATGAATATTTAGAAGATCTGCTTTTATTGGCGAATCCTCAAGCTGCCCAACATTTTCAAGGAAAAGAAGAGATCGATCTTTTTTCTGAAATAAAGACAGCGGTCAAGACGCTTCAGACTGAAGCCGGAAAAGAGGGGAAAAAACTGCAGATCCACAAACAGAGGGAAGCTTCCTGTTCCATATTTGTTAACCGGCATTACCTTAAGCGCATCACTGAAAATATTATTAAGAATGCAATAGAAGCTTCACAGCCATCTGGAGTAATAAAAGTTGTGGTTGATTCCGCTGATAACAGAGCAAGAATGAGGGTGATTGATACAGGAACCGGAATCCCAGCCGAAAAAATAACCCGGCTTGGAGAACCTTTTTATTCAATTAAAGAAAAAGGAACTGGCCTTGGTTTGACCATCTGCCATAAATTAGTCAAGGCTGATTCAGGAGAGCTCCTGATCAAAAGTAAAGAGGGCTGGGGCACAGCTGTGACTGTCTCGTTTCCAATGTCCCCATCTTTGGAAACTTAAACTTCGTATAAAAACCGGCAAGAAAGGAGAACAGCTTTAGATGCTCCTGTCTTGCCGGCATGCAGCCCTCACATATTCGTTTTTGGATTTGTATTGACTCTTCCGTTTTTATTTTCTTTTTCATGCCCGTGCACCTGGTCTCCGCCGTCCCCTTTTTCCTTGGCGATCTTACCCCCAAGACTCACATTCGGAAATTCCTTTTCCGCCATTCCAATCACCTCCATATCAGTAAAATAACCAATGTTAAAGGTTTTTATTTTGGGTTTATGCTGGCTGCCTTTAGCTGCTGTTTCACGTCGTTGACATTCTTGGCATTATGATATCTAATAGTATTAGATAAAATAAATTAAAAGGTGCTGATTATGGATTATAAAGATTTAGTGGATGAATTTTTCCAGAATATAAGCAAATCACCAAAGATGCCTTTCCAAAAGAAAGTCAATGACCTTTCTCATGGGGAAAGGAGTATATTGGGCTACCTGACCTTTATACAAAATGAGGTTACTTCAGGTGAACTGAGTGAAAAGCTGTGCCTTTCAACTCCGAGAGTAGCTGCCGCACTCAAAAATCTGGCAAAGAAAGAATATATCGAGCGGAGCAGGGACGAAAATGACAAACGTCTCGTGATTGTTTCCATTACTCCATTTGGCAGAACTTTTGTAATGGAAGAGCATGGAGAAGCAAAGCGTATTGTCGAAAAGACCTTCAGGAAGCTCGGGGAACATGATGCTAAAGAGTTTGTCCGTATTGTGAAGCGCATAGAAGAAATTCATAAAGAAATGGAATAATGTTCAACCGCGCAATTCGGTTAATCTGCACTTAATATCTAATACTGTTAGATAAAGTCTAAGGGGGAATTTGGCGGATGCTTGCTATGTTTAAGCATTTTAAAGGGAAAGATTGGCTGCTTGTCCTGTGCAGCCTCATATTTATCATTGTACAGGTCTGGCTTGACTTAAAGCTGCCTGAATATATGCATGAAATCACCATGCTTGTCCAGACAGAAGGCAGCAGTATGGGTGATGTCCTTATTCAGGGCGCTTACATGCTTTTATGTGCCATCGGCAGTATGGCTGCTGCCATGATAGTCGGCTTTTTTGCCGCACAGGTGGCTGCCGGATTTGCCGTACGGCTGCGCGGAATGGTGTTTGAAAAAACAATGTCGTTTTCTATGGAGGAGATCAATGGGTTCTCAACCCCAAGTTTGATCACGCGCTCCACCAATGATATCACCCAGATTCAGCTGCTGATCGCTGTTGGATTGCAGGCGATTGTTAAGGCGCCGATACTGGCTGTTTGGGCGATTTTGAAAATTATGGGCAAAAGCTGGCAGTGGACTGCAGCGACCGGGATTGCTGTTGCCGTTCTTATGGTGATGCTCGCTGTCATCATTGTCATAGCGCTCCCTAAATTTAAAGTGATCCAGACTTTAACAGACAACCTGAATCGCGTGACCAGGGAAAACCTCACTGGAATCCGGGTAGTCAGAGCCTATAATGCTGAGGAATACCAGGAAGATAAGTTTGAAAAGGCAAACAGTGAGCTGACGAGGACCAATCTTTTTACAGGAAGGACCATGGCGATCATGATGCCGGTTATGACATTGATCATGTCGGGAATCAATCTTGCCATCTATTGGATCGGTGCCTTTATCATCAACAATGCTGCTACACCAGACAAACTGACCCTTTTCTCTGATATGGTCGTGTTCTCTTCTTACAGCATGCAGGTCATAATGGCCTTTATGATGCTGTCGATCATCTTTGTGATGCTGCCGCGTGCGACGGTATCCGCAAAGAGGATCAATGAGGTGCTGCAAACAGATTCCAAAATCCTTGACGGCACCTTAAAAGGGAATGATTCAAAAGCTGCAGGGGAGATTGAATTCCGGAATGTCAGCTTCAAATATCCGGATGCGGCGGATTATATCCTGAAGAATATCAGCTTTACCGCCCATAAAGGGGAGACTGTCGCTTTTATCGGATCAACAGGCAGCGGGAAAAGCACCTTGCTCAACCTGATTCCCCGCTTTTATGATGCGACAGAAGGCGAAGTGCTGGTCGATGGCATCAACGTTAAAGATTACAGGCAAGAAGATCTCCGCAATAAGCTTGGCTACGTTTCGCAAAAGGCTGTATTGTTCAGCGGCACAGTATCGGAAAATATCGCCTACGGCACCGGCGGGACAGAACCTGGAGAGAAGATGGAAAGAGCGGCAGAAATAGCGCAGGCCACTGAATTTGTTGAAAAGCTGGAAGACCAGTATCAAGGCGTTATTTCCCAGGGAGGAACCAATCTTTCAGGAGGCCAGAAGCAGAGGCTGTCCATTGCCAGGGCCATTTATAAGCAGCCGGAAATTTATCTGTTTGATGATTCCTTCTCGGCACTTGATTATAAAACAGACAGGCGGCTGCGGTCACTTTTGAAAAAAGAAACCAGTGACAGCACCACCCTGATTGTGGCCCAGCGGATCGGTACCATCAAAGACGCAGACCGCATCGTAGTCCTTGATCAAGGGAAGGTTGCCGGCATCGGAACACATGAAGAATTGCTGGACGGCTGCAGCGTGTATCAGGAGATTGCCTATTCTCAGCTGTCAAAGGAGGAACTGGAAATTGGCTGATAAAAAATATAACCGCAAAAGGCCAGGAAAAAAAGGCGGACCAGGTGCCATGGGGCCGGAAGGCGGTCAAAAACCAAAGAATTTCAAGAAGACTATAAAGAAGCTGGTTTCCTATTGCAGGGCCTATCTGCCGTTTATTGTGACTGCCCTTGTTCTGGCAATGGCAGCATCCATCTTCAGCATCATCGGCCCGGACCTTCTCAGCAGGATCACTGACCTGATTGCAGAAGGGCTGATGACAGAAATCAATTTGGATGAGGTAGTGAGTATTGCTTCCATCCTCGCCTTTTTATATGGCCTGGGTTTTCTGTTCAATTATATTCAGGGATTCATCATGGCAACAGTTACCCAGCGGGTATCCAAAAACTTAAGGAGCGATTTATCCTCTAAAATGAACCGGATGCCTTTGAAATACTTTGATTCAGGCAGCACCGGAGATGTTCTCAGCCGCGTGACAAATGACGTCGACCTGATCGGGCAGACGATGAACCAGAGCTTAAGCACATTAGTATCAGCCATCACGATGTTCCTCGGCTCACTCGTCATGATGTTCTATACAAATTGGATCATGGCTGTCTCTGCCATCCTTTCAACATTGATCGGTTTTGTGTTTATGAGTTTCTTAATATCCAAGTCCCAGAAATACTTTGCCCAGCAGCAGGCAGAGCTGGGAAGGCTAAACGGACATATTGAAGAAATATATTCAGGGCACAGCGTGGTAAAAGTATATAACGGAGAGCCGGAAGCTAAGGCAACATTCCACAAAATCAATACAAGGCTGTATGAAAGCGCCTGGAAGTCTCAGTTCCTTTCTGGGCTCATGATGCCGATCATGATGTTCGTCGGCAACTTAGGCTATGTCGTTGTATGTGTGGCAGGTGCAGTATTGGCTGTAAATGGATCAATAACATTTGGAGTCATCGTCGCATTCATGATCTATATCAGATTGTTCACGCAGCCGCTTTCCCAGCTTGCACAGGCAGCGGCAAACCTTCAGGCCACCGCAGCTGCAAGTGAGCGTGTGTTTGAGTTTTTGGCTGAAGATGAGCTGGAAAATGAAGATAATAAGAAAACAGTTCTCAATGATGTCAAAGGAGAAGTTGAATTTAAAAATGTCCGCTTTGGCTACAGCGAAGATAAAATGATTATCAATGATTTTTCTGCTCTCGCAAAATCAGGGCAAAAAGTGGCGATTGTCGGACCGACTGGGGCGGGAAAAACGACCATCATCAACCTGCTTATGCGCTTTTATGAAGTAAGCGGGGGAGAAATCCTGATCGATGGTGTGCCCACAAAAGAATTGAGCCGTGAAAAATTGCGAAGCCTGTTCTGCATGGTGCTTCAGGATACATGGCTGTTTGAAGGGACGATCCGTGAAAACATTGTCTATTCCAGAAAAGGGGTAAGTGATCAGGAGGTAGCGGAAGCTGCAAAAGCCGTTGGCCTGCATCATTTTATCCAGACGCTGCCTATGGGATATGATACCATCCTCGATGATAAGGCAAATCTCTCAGCAGGACAGAAGCAGTTAATTACGATAGCACGGGCCATGGTAAAAGATGCACCGCTCCTGATTCTGGATGAAGCAACAAGCTCTGTAGACACACGCACAGAAGTGTTGATCCAGGAGGCAATGGATAAGCTGACAGCAGGCAAAACATCCTTCGTCATAGCCCACAGGCTGTCCACCATCAAAAACGCCGACCTGATTCTCGTCATGAAAGATGGGGACATCATCGAAAGCGGAAATCACGAGGAACTGCTGGGGCAGAATGGCTTTTATGCCGATTTGTATAATAGCCAGTTTGAGGATGCTTCTTAAAGAAAGGCTGATGGTAAGGATAGAAAATGATAGCTTTTATGTAAAAATGGCACACTCATCTATGCTCGCAGAACGGAATCTTTTTATATACCAAATAAAATTACTGAGAGGCTGGCGATAGGCATAGTGGAGACCGTCTGGACAGAGAAAAGAAACAGAGGGTACTAGTCATGCGGACTAAAACCCTCTGAAAGGTGAAAAAAGAAACAGAGGGTACTAATCAGACGGACTAAGACCGTCTGAACAGAGAAAAAAGAAACAGAGGGTATTAGTCATGCGGACTAAAACCCTCTAAAAGGTGAAAAAAGAAACAGAGGGTACTAATCGGACGGACTAAGACCGTCTGAACAGTGAAAAGAGAAACAGAGGGTACTAGTCAGACGGACTAAGACCGTCTGGACAGAGAAAAAAGAAACAGAGGGTACTAGTCAGACGGACTAAGACCGTCTGGACAGAGAAAAAAGAAACAGAGGGTACTAGTCATACGGGCTAAGACCCTCTGAACACAGAAAATCGAAACAGAGGGATCCATCCAACCGATTCGCTATAATAATTAAAAACAAACCATTATGTCAGGCTGTCGACTAAAAAGACAGCTTTTTTTCTGCTTTTTTTAAAACCTTATTTCTGCATGAAGATATCATCCTAGCTTAAACAAAATTGTCCTGTGGTTAAACAAACAAATATGAGGGGCTAAACAAAAGATAAAGGAAATATTTTGAAAAAATGAAACCTTTCCATACCGCCATTCGTAAATATAGGAAAACCACTGGAAAGGAGCTGTAAAAATGGACCGTATGATCTTTTTATGGATTGCGGGCATTTACCTGCTGCTTTCATTTATTCTTGCTCCCGTTCAATATGGATATATTAAAGAGCTGAAGAAAATGGATCAGGAGCGGAAAGCACAAGGAAAAGCCCAGGATGAGTTTTATGAGAGCATGGCCTTTGAAAATCAGCTGCTGCATTATAATGCTCAAGGGTTCCTATTCTGGGGAGCGAATCTGATTGCTTCATTATTTTACAAACTCAAAAACAGATAAGAATGGGAAGGGCAGCCCTTGCGGCGGCCCTTTTTTCCTGGAACAGAGCATTCCATAGACCCGGCAGCTCGCTTTGGGATATAATTCTATTATTCTGAAAAGACAGGAGAATACATATGCATACTAAATCGCTTCAAGAATCATACAGCCTGGTTAAATATCCGCTCGCAGGCCATGGCAAACGGAATGTAGAAGTACTGAAAAACGCATTTGAACAGATCAGCGGTTCTATAGAGAGTGAAATGTACGGGAAAGGGAAGGTAATCGAGGATTTTCAGGATAAAATGGCAAACCTGCTCGGAAAGGAGGCTGCTGTTTTTTTCCCAAGCGGTACAATGGCCCAGCAGATCGCTCTGCGTATCTGGTGCGACGAAAAGGGCGTTGCGAAGGTTGCTTACCACCCTTTAAGCCATCTTGAAATTCATGAAGAAGATGGGTTGAAAGAGCTGCACCATATCGAAACTGTCCTGCTCGCAGACCAAACAAGGGTGATTGAACTTGATGATGTCACTGGCATGGAAGAGGACGTTGCCTGCCTGCTGCTTGAATTGCCTCAGCGTGAGATCGGCGGACAGCTTCCTGATTATGGGACTTTGGAAAAAATATCAGCCTATTGCCGTGAAAAAGGGATTAAGCTGCAGCTGGACGGTGCCCGCTTACTGGAAGTGCTCCCCTACTATAAAAAAACAGCCGCAGAAGTGTGTGCACTATTTGATAGTGTCTATGTCTCACTTTACAAGGGAATTGGCGGGATTGCCGGTGCAGTTCTTGCGGGGAGCAAAGAGTTCACGGAGAAATCAAAGGTCTGGAAACGGCGCCACGGAGGCGATTTGATCAGCCTTTATCCATATATCCTTTCAGCTGATTATTATTATGACCAGCGTTCCGGGAAAATGGATGCTTATTATGAAGAAGCAAAAGAGCTTGCACAATTATACAACAGCTGTGAAGGCGTATATACTTTACCAACTATTCCGGTATCCAATATGTTTCATGTCCATTTTGAGCACCCGAAAGGAGAAATCGAACCAATTCTGATTCAAATACAGGAAGAGACAGGGATAGGCTTTACAGGAAATCTTAGAGAAAAAGACAGCCATTCCTCCTATTATGAGGTAAGCATTGGCGACTTGTATGAGGAGGTTCCAAAAGACCTGCTCAATCAATCATTCCAGCTGCTCAATGAAAAGATGGCAAAGGCGTTCGAATGACTTTTTTATATTCGTTTTTTGCACAAAATGCGGATGGTATAACCATTTTTCTAAAAGACGAAATCCTAAGAAGATACTAATGCTCAAGGAGAGATTATTTTGCTGCAGGATGCAAAGCATGCTTTCTCGATAAGGGAAGCGAAAATAGAAGATGCCAAAAGCCTTTCTGAACTGAGGGTGAAAATAGACGGCGAAACGGAAAACATGGACAGGGAGAGCGGCGAGGATTTTATCAGTGAAGAAGGATTTAAAAAAGTCATTTTAAATGACAGCAAGCAGAAGACCCATCTTTTTCTGGTAGCTGAAGCGGATGGCAAACTTGTCGGCTTTTCCCGCTGCGAAGGCTCCAATTTAAGAAGAACGGCCCATAAAGTGGAGTTCGGAGTATGCGTTCTGAAAGATTATTGGGGAAATGGAATCGGTAAACGCCTTCTGATTGATTCTATCAGGTGGGCGGAAGATGCAGATATTAAAAAAATCACCCTTCAAGTACTGGAAACAAATGAAAATGCCATCCAGCTTTACAAAAGGGTTGGCTTTGAAATTGAGGGTGTATTGAGAAGAGATAAGCTGCTGTCTGACGGTAAATATTATGACACAATAGTTATGGGCAGAATCTTGCAGAATCAGTTGTAAAAGAAATCCTTTCGGTTATGGAGACAACTGGTACGATTATTCTAACTGGGTGTCTAATATATCTATTTGCTGGTTGGTTCTTTATCTGCCTCATCGTGGTCAATAAGCAGGATATCTTGTACAGCCGGTTGTATAAGCATCCCTGCAGGCCATCATGCAGCGTCAGATCCTGCCGGAATCCCTCTATAGGCTATTCTTCTTATTTTTTTCTGGTGTCTTGAACAGCAAATACGATGTAAAATAACAGCCATCAGCAACTTTAGCAGAGGAGCAGAAAAGATGACACTTACCATCCGTAAAATGGAACCAAATGATACAGAACAGGTACAGAATGTAGCAAAGGCAAGCTGGCACAGCACCTATGAAGGCATCATACCCAGGGAGGTGCAGGATCAATTCCTGGCTGCAGCCTACAGCAGTGAACGTATGCTGCAAAGAATTGAAAGATCCCATCTTTTTGTTGCAGAGGCAGAAGGGCAGATTGTCGGCTTTGCCAACTTTTCACCTGTAAACAAGGAAGGAAAAGCAGAGTTGGGTGCCATCTATCTTTTTCCGGAAGCACAGGGCAAAGGGATTGGAACCTCCCTCCTCAACAAAGGTATAGAAGAACTGGCCGGTGTGAAAGAGATTTATATAAATGTAGAAAAAGATAATGAGATCGGCAGGAATTTTTATCTGGCAAAAGGTTTTGAGCTTATCAAAGAGTTCGAGGAGGAATTTGAAGGACATGTATTAATGACAATCCGCATGGTTTTGCGTTTGGTTAGTTAATGCCCTAAGTCTCATCCTTGTAATAAAAAACGTATAGAGGGAGGAAGGCTATATGGATCGCTTTGATTTTAGCCTGAATAATAAGCTTGTTCGAGCGTGGGTGCTCATCATGCTGCCGGTTATTGCCGTGTCAATTATAATGTTTTGGGTAGTCCCTTCAGAATTCTTTTTTGTTCCTCACCTGCTGTCTATAGTGGCGACTGTGGGATTCTTTACTTATTTCTTGCTTATTAAAAAGAGAAAATAAAGAACAGCTGCAAAACAAGATCAATCATGCACTAGAGTGCATAGAAAGTCGGATGCTCAATTCCTTCAACTGTTAAATTAAATATGAAAGGAGGTCATCCAAGTGGATTTGCTAAAGCAGCTGAATGAAGCTATTGCCTATATTGAGGAAAATTTGACAGGAGATATAGATTATAGGGAGGCAGCAAAAAAAGCCTTTTGTTCGGAATTTCACTTTAAGCGGATGTTCGTTTTCCTTTCTGGGGTCTCCATATCAGAATATGTACGCAAAAGGCGGCTGACCATGGCAGCGCTCGAGCTGGCTGATGAAAAGATAAAAGTGATTGATGCTGCAGTGAAGTATGGCTACAGCTCGCCGGATTCTTTTTCAAGGGCATTTTTCCAGATGCATGGGATTACCCCATCAGAAGCTCGGAAAACTGGCTATAGGCTAAAAGCATTTCCACCGATGTCCTTTCAGTTGACAATAAAAGGAGGAAATGAAATGAACTTCCGGCTTGAAGAAAAGGGTCCTTTTTATATTGTGGGCCTTAAAAAAAGGGTTCGAATCCAATTTAATGGTGTGAACGGAGAAATCGCTGAAATGTGGAGGAGTTTGACTCCAGATAAGATCCAGGAACTGAAAGCATTGTCCGACCAGGAACCCGGGGGCCTGATTAGTGCTTCTGTCCACTTTTCAGAAGGAAGGATGAAGGAAAAAGGAGAGCTTGACCATTATATTGGTGCTGCCACTGGAGAGCCGGGCCCAGCACGATATGAATCACTCAAGATTGAGTCTTCCTCCTGGGCTGTGTTTGAAGCGAAGGGGCCTTTTCCTGAGACTTTGCAGAATATATGGGGACGCATTTATGCTGAATGGTTTCCCTCATCAGGTTATGAACAGACGGAAGGTCCGGAAATTCTCTGGAACGAAAGCAAAGATACCTCATCCCCTCAATTCAAAAGCGAAATTTGGATACCGGTAATAAAACGGAAGACACCCTTTAAATGAATGAGAAAGGAAAGGGCAGCAATCCTTTCCTTTTTAATATTTAGTTTGCCTGCTGATTAAATGGCCTATAGAGGCGTCTAAAAAAAGACAAAGGGGAAGCTATGATAACATACATATACATGGTGAGGCATGGAGAGTCGCCAAAAGAAAATGAAAATGAAAGATCAAGAGGGTTGACTGAAAAAGGAAAAAGAGATGCACAAAAGGTATGTGAATGCCTTCTGGATGAAGGAGTTAATATGTTTGCATCAAGTCCTTATCAGCGTGCGGTACAGACAATTGAGGGGGCCGCAGCAAGGCTCAATAAAGACATCCATGTTTTTGAGGATCTGAAGGAAAGAGTGTTCCTGCCGGATGAAGCTATTATAAGTAAAGAGAAATTGCTGCCGCTGCTGGAGCGGTCTTTTTCCGACCCTGATTACACTTTGCCGGGCGGGGAGTCGAATAGAGCTTGCCAAGATAGAGCAACAAGAGTATTGCTTCATCTGATTCGAACAAATCAGGGCAGGAGAATTGCCATCGGTACGCATGGGGCTGTTATGACTCTTATGATGGGTAAGTTTAGTAGAGAATACGGATTGGGATTTTTATTAAGTTCCTCCAAGCCTGATTTATATAAATTGGAATTTGATGGAATCATACTTTCAAAGGTAACCAGGCTTTACCATGTCTAGCTTCGCGGCCCGGAATGTCCCCATTATATATCTGGAGGCACTGCTCTAAGCTGCCGGCTGGCCAATGAATCTTCCAGTATTTCTTCGTACAGCGAATTCCAGCCTTTATACCATATAGAGGTTCTATCAGGATCTATCAGCATTCTCTCTGCAGATTCGAATTTCCCTTCAAAAGGGTGGAGCAGCTCTATTTCCATGTTATAAATAGCCTGGAATCCTATCTTAGGATACGGGCTGGTTTCGTTCCAAAGCGGATTTTCCTCATGGCTGACAGTGATATACCCAAGAAGGGTGCAATTTCCTTCTATATAGCCCTCTTCCCAGGCTTCCCGCCTGCAGCATTCCTCCGGTGTCTCATTTTCCTCAAGATGTCCTCCAGGGAAATCCCATCCCCGTTCATTCAGATTAACAAGCAGTAATTGGTCATTATAAAAACAGAAGCTATGGATGCTGGTAATCTTATTTAATGGCGGCAATGAACTGCTTTTAGTCCAGGAAAGCTTGATTTTCGCATCTCCCCAATACACAATTATATCCGACATGAACATACCTCCTTATTCTTCTATTATATGATGGTTATCTTTGGAAAACCATTTTGACTTGTCAAGTTTCTATGCTCTTGACCTACCGGGTCAAACCCGCCACATTCTTTAAGTCCTTTTTCGTTTGATGAACCCCCATACTGGAAAAGGTAGGTTAAGAGGGAACAATAGCCGAATCCTTCTTCATCAGGTCACAAAATAAAACTTATTAGCAGTCTATGAAGAACGGAGAGACGATTATGGAATACACCAGCATTATGAGAGAGATTACTCATCAGGTTTTCCTGGAAAACAAACTTCGGGATATGCCCCCTGAGTGGAAAAATGTGCTCCATCATTGGAGAAACTATCTGGCTGATATGTTTGCGGAGGCCTTTCATCCTGACAAGGAATATAGGAAGACAACAATTGGCTTTTGGGAAGATAATCTGGATCAGCTGCTAGCGGCAGGTACACCGGCTGAGCTAATGATAGAGCAGGTATGCTCCTTCAGAGAGGAAACTGCTGCAAAGCTCAGAAAGGTGGCCAAACAAAAAGATTGGACTGAGGACCTTTATGAACAATGGGACAGGCAATTTCACAAAACAGCCGATGATATCATCTGCTGGACCAGTGAAAAGGGATCTGCTTTGATGCGCACGAGATTGCTGGCAGCAGAAGCGAAGGTTAAGATGCTGTCTATACCAATTATCCGGGTTTCTGACGACGTAGCGGTCATATCGCTAGTTGGCGATCTTGATAGAAAAAGGACGAATGACCTCATGGAAAAAGCGCTGCAGTATGGTGCAAGCAGGTCACTGAATTGCATGGTCATTGATTTGTCAGGTGTAGAATTCATCGATACCCGCATCGCTCATGAACTTCTTAGGACAGTCAAAGCGATTCAGATAACAGGGATGACAGTTAAGCTGACAGGGATCCGGCCGGAAATTGCCCAGACATTTGTGAAGCTTGGGGTGAATTTAAACGACATACAAGTTTTTTCAAGCCTTCATCAGGTATTATAGACAGAAGAAAGGAGAGGCAGAAACTGCTTCTCTTTTTTTTGAGGAAAATTGAATCTTTATTCTCAGCATTTCGTCTATTATACTGAATACATATACTTATCTGGAAGTTTTAGACATATTAAAAAAGGATTTTTCCTGGAATGAAGATTGGGGGAACAGGCATCAGGAACCCTAAATGGCATACCGCAGTCCTATATCTGATCTGGATGTTTTCATTCAGTCTATATGATGTGATTCGTGGAGATAGCATCCATTGGCAAAGGAACGTGAGTATCGCAATCTGTATTACTGGAGCCAGGCTATTTTTTACATGGGCATTTACAGAAAAGAAGAGTGACAGCCAGGCGGTGCGTAAATCTGATGAAAAAGGTGATTAAAATGAATACTATTTTTAAAAATGTCATTCAAACAAAGGAAGAATTTGAAGAGTTCCGTCCTGTCGTCGGCTCTCCAAGTGAAAGGGCACAAAGCAAGGTGATTCCAATAGTCGATGAACATTGCCGGGAGTTCATCCGTATGTCACCGTTTCTAACGATGGCAACGTCCAACAGTGCTGGCGAATGCGATGTTTCTCCAAGAGGCGATATGCCGGGGTTTGTTGCCGTAATTGACGAGAAGCACTTATTCATTCCCGAAAGGCCAGGAAATAAGAGGCTGGATTCTGTCCAAAATATATTGAAAAACCCCCATGTTGGTCTTGTTTTTTTTATACCGGGGCTTGGTGAGACCTTAAGGGTTAATGGGGAGGCTTTTATAGTCCGCGACCACGAGCTGCTTGAGATGAGTGCGGTGAATGGTAAGCTGCCTTTGTTCGGCATCGGGGTCCGGGTGAAGGAATGCTATACCCATTGTGCCAAAGCTTTTATCAGGTCAGGGCTGTGGAACCCGGAAACATGGGCAGACAAAGAAGAGCTTCCATCTGCAGCTAAAATGATCGTCGCTCATACAAAGATACCGAATGTCTCTGCAGAGCAGGTTGAAAAGGAACTGAATGAAGGCTATGTGCAGAGGCTTTATTGATCACAGGGAGATTTTCTTATGAATGTTGGGGCTGGCATCATACTGCTGATCATGGGTGCTGTTCTCCTGATAACAGGATGCTCAATTTTAAAGCTGAACAAAAAGGCAGCCTCATTAACATTGGCTTTCGCTACTATTATTCTTTGTATTTCTGTGCTTTTATTGACAGGGATTTATGATCCTTACAGCAATCATATTCATTAAAAAAATACAAGTGAGATTATGACTGTCTTGAAGGGCTGCTCTGCAGCTCTTTTTTTATTGAAAACTAAAATTAATGGGAACTTTTTGCAGCCGTCATTCCTCTAATTAACAAAGATACAGCAGAAGGGGCCGGGGGAAGAGTGTGATTAAAGCGATAAAGGATTCAATTATGCTGAAAAAAATAAAGGAAAAGGATATAGATGCCGTTTTAAGCTGGTTTGAGGCACGCAAATCAAAGTTTTACAAAATCGGCTGGGCTTATTTAAAGAATCATCATGATGTGGAGGATGTATTCCATAATACGATTCTTAAGGTTCATGACCATATCGATACACTGAAGCAGGACCGTTATTTTGAAACATGGGTCACTTCTATTTTCATCAATGAGTGCAGGGACATTTACCGGAGGAATAAGCGCAGGCAGCAGGAAAATGCCATAGAAGGAAGTGAGGCCGGGCAGCATCCCTCTGACCGTCTGGATTTGCTGGATGCACTGGATCAGGTTGATGAGAAATTCAGGGAGCCGATTCTGCTGAAATATATACAAGGATTTTCTCAGGAAGAAATTGCAGGCATTCTCGGGCTTCCGCTCGGCACTGTCAAGAGCCGTATTTATAGGGGATTGCTGATTCTTCGCAAAGAATATGGAGGTGCTGGCCATGACATGCAGTGAAATAGAAAACTTGATGATGGATAGCCTGGAAGGAAGACTCCAGCATGAAGACGAAAAAATATTGAAAGGCCACTTGGAAAACTGCGGAAAATGTGGAGCTGAAATGATACAGCTGCAGGAAATAACGGCAGCATTATCTGTAAGATCAAAAGAAATTGACATGCCTGAAGAATTTATGCTGAATGTGGCAAAAAGGGTCAGGCTGTCAGAATCGGAAAGGAAGAAGAAGAGCAAAGCCAGCATGATCGGCGGTTTGGCGGCAGCTGTCTGCCTTACCTTATTTGTCGGTACGGCAGCTGCCAATGGCGGATTCACTACTTTTAAAGATTGGTGGCAGAATTTCAGTACCGAAGAAAGTGAGCAGGAGCAGAAATACATCCAGTCAGGACTTGGCGAAAAGCTGGATCTGGAAGCAGAAAGCGGCGGGGTAAAAGTGAGGATAACAAGTGTGGCGGCAGATGATATCCAGACTCTGATCTATTATGAAGTAGAAAATTTGAAGAACGACGATCTTTTTAAGCCGGATTATGACGGCATTCAAGTCATGAATGCTGAAGAGTATTGGGGGGATCAGGATGAACCCTCATTTTCGCCCATTAGAAGCCAAATGAATCTTTATTCCAATCAAAAAAATACCTTTAGGGGAAAACTTGCTGTGGCGCCAATGGATCAGCCAGAAGGAACCATTAATCTTAAAATTGTGCAGCTGGAGAAATTTATTGAAGCATCAAATCGGGATGAGGGAAAAGAAAATACACTTGAAGTTTTGAAAGGGGAATGGTCATTCACGGTTCCAGTGGTAAAACATCCCAGCTTGGAATACCCTTTATCTGCCAAAACAGAAGCGGATGGGAATCCAATTGTTTTTGAAAAACTCGTCATTGCTCCTACAGCGACCATGATTACCTACAGATATCAAAACACCCATAGTGATAAAATCCTTGATTATATTGCCATCGACAGTATTGAAACAGAGAAAGGCCTTGTCAGCAACCAGCTCTTCGGTCCTGGAGGAGACATATCAGGCGGTGGGTGGAATACAGTGACAGCTTCCTTCGATTCTATATACGGGGAAGAGCCAAAGGATATTAAAATAAATCTGGGTGCTCTGCAATATTCAGTAGAAGAACCAAAAAGCATTGATCTTAAGGGAAAAAGCCTTCCCATCAAGGCTGAATATAAAGGAAACAGCATCTCAATCGACAGCATAGAACCCGGCAAAACGGCTCAAGTAGTCTTGACTGAGGAATTGCCGGAAAGCCGTGCATATGAAAAACTGCAATTTACAATTGAAGGTAAAGGCAGGACATCATCAGCAGGCAATTCAGACGGTTATTTTATCGACAAAGATGGCCAGAGATACAAGGCTGACGAATACTTTATGCGTACAGCCGAACTATCCGAACCGAGACTGTATACAACAAAGCATACTATTAATCTAAGAGGAGATGGAAGCCGGGAGGTGATTCCTGAACGGCTTGAAATCAAGGGCTACAGCTACACCATATTCAGCAGCAAAAACATAAAGATTGAACTGGATGGAAAAGCAGGGCACTGACCCTGCTTTTATTTTACAATAAATTACTTTTTAAGAGGTTATTCCTATTCTTTAGTCGAATGTAAAAACAAAAGCAACCATAAAAGGAGATAAAAATGGAAATCAGGGAGGCCAGATATGAAGATATTCCGGAGCTGACTGAACTAATAGAGCAGCTCGGCTATCCAGTATCGATCGAAAGGATGGCAGATCGATTTAAGAAGATTCAAACACTTGCTGATCATTATACTTTAGCTGCAGTATCGAAAGACAGCTTAATGGGAATGATTGGCTTTCACACAGGCTATCTGTATACCCAGGACAGTCTGTATGCACGAGTGACTGCGCTAGTCATACACAAAGATTTCCGCGGGTCAGGCATAGGTAAAATGCTCCTGGCTAAGATGGAGGAAAAGGCCGTCAAGCTTGGCGCAGGAGGAATTGTGCTGAACAGCGGCAACCGCGAAGAACGTGAAATAGCGCATCAGTTTTATTTAAGCGCAGGTTATGCGGCCAAAAGCACAGGCTATGTAAAAAGCTTATAGCAGAATAGGAGAACCCATGGAATATATGCAGAAATATATTGACCGATTTCAAATATGTGTAAAGCAAATCAGCAATGTTCCCGAGTCTTTCAGTTCAACTGTGTACAAATTAGTACTTAATGGAGGACAGACGATATATTTAAAAATTCCATTTTCCAGGGAGAAGCTTGAAAGAGAACTGGAAATGCTCCAATTATTAAGAGGACATGTCCCGGTGCCTGCTGTCCTTGATCATTGGGAAGGGGATGAAAAAATGGCAGGTGCACTGCTGCTTGAAGGAATCGAAGGCGAACCATGCACCCGGAGTATGGACGGGGATCTTGCCTTCAAGATTGGCAGGCACCATGCAATGCTGCATAATGCGCCGCTTCCTAAGGCATATTCCTGCTTTGATCCTAAGGCGTGGAGAGAAATGGTCAGAGAGACATTCGAACATTTCGGCCTGCATGCCTCCAAGGTGCTTCCTGATAGTCTGCTTGAAATGTCTCAGAAGCATTTTTATAAAAGTTTGCAGGAACTTCCCGCCCCTGATGGCCCTTGTATCATCCACATGGATTTCAGGCCGGGAAATATTCTGGAGAAAGACAATAATGTGGCAGGTATCATCGATTTTGAAAGTGCCCGTTCCGGATCTCCTGAAATGGACTTTTCTAAGATAAACCGGGATGTCTGGGAACGTCATGAAGGTTCCAGGGAGGCTTATACAGAAGGCTATGAAACCATAAGGCCCATGATTGATCTGGAAAGCATCCTTCCTTTTTATAAGTTCTTTGATGCATTTTGTTCTGTCGGCTGGGGGCAGAAGAGGGGGGCAGAGAAGCATAGGGAATTTATGAGAGAGAATGAGCTGCTGCTTGCGTCGATGTTTTGAAGGCTTACCTTTTCTTCACTTCATTGTATTTGAAAAAGCCAGATAGAAGGAGGTCTAGCGATGAATGCCAGTGGGCGTCCTTATCATTATATCCTCTCTTTTTTTTGTTTAACATTATTGGGAATTACGGGAATGTATCTCCTCATTAGACTGGCCATGATCATTCTGTCGGCGGCAGGCTTCGCTCTTATCGGACCAGAAGGGCAGGACCTGCAGATGGCAGCGTTGGTTCCCGACTTTCTGATGGTCTTTGTGTTCACACTGGTTGCGGGAATATACTTTAAAAACAAAAGCATACCTGGGATGGCAGCGGTGCTTCTGCTGCTTATCATTCTTGTATCCATCCTGCCAAGGCTCATGTTTGCAGAAAATTATACGATCATTGAAGGTACAGATTATGCCATCACCGGATTTAGCTATGAAATACCGCAAAAAGATTATGATGGTGTGGCCGTAAAGGTCTATAGCAGGGTTTTACCGTATGTTTATAAAGAGGGAAAAGAATTTAGAGACGATTCGAAACTCGCTGAAAAGAGCCAGAATAAACTAATTAAGATGTCATATGAAGTGGATGAGGATCATACACTGATAATTGGCAAGTTGAAAATCCCGCTGGAGTACTATGGAAAAGGAGGAGAATCATGATTTGGTTTCTGTTTATTTTCATATTCCTTGTCCTTGGATTTGCCTTTCTGATCGACTGGCGGCGAAAGAAAATAAATAATAACCCGCCCAATGTCACACATCCTCATGCCAAGCCTGGCGATGATTCCAATTATATGATGGGAGACAACAGGGATCATGGGGGCTCAAATTTTTAGGTGATTGTATTATAAAGAGTCTTCGTTTTTGATACTTGGAGAATACTTCAGAAGGGAAATAACCTCCCAAAAAATATAGAACCCAATCTCAGCATCATTTTGATGCTTTTTTTCATGCTTCTGTTTTGGCAAGTCAGCTCTTAGGCAGCAGGGGCATTTACCCAATTTTTATATAAAGACGCAACATGAGAAAGTTGTCCTATATCAAGTTTTTAAGAGAAACATATTCTAATACTAAGGATTCAGAAACCCTGATGACAATTTTGGACATGTATATTCAAAAGCTTATAGGTATTAAACAAGAAAGCTCCAAGGGAGGAAAGAGAAATGTCTAAAGAAGTTGTAAAGGCCAAAATCAAGATCGAGTTCACGGAGGGAATTGAACTGAATGAAAACTCAACCTATGAAGATGTGTTGAGCTTTCTGTCAGGTTCAATGAACAATGAAGCTGTCGGGGAAGTCACTTTAAAAGTTGAATTTGAAGATGGAACTGAGACAGAATTTGAAAGAGATGGTGAAGAAGGAGAAGACTTAGCAGAAGAAGATGAGGAAGAAGACGAAGAAGAAGAAGACGAAGATGAAGAAGAAGACGAAGATGAAGACGAAGATGAAGATGAAGATGATGAAGATGAAGATGATGAAGATGAAGACGAAGATGAAGATGATGATGATGACGATGACGATGAAGATGAAGATGATGACGATGAAGATGAAGATGAAGATGAAGATGATGAAGAAGACGACGAAGATGCTCAGCTTGTTGATACAGAAGCTGCCTCATCAGGAAATGATGCAGAGAACAAGCGAATCAGAAGACGTAAGCTCATTGAGACTTTCATACTTGACCGAATGGCACTATAATATTAGACATACAAAACTTGGCCTGACCCAGCTGCTTACTGCTGGGTGTCCGGTTTTTGTTACTATCCAAAAGAAGATTGAAGAATTGTAATGTAATTAAGATTGAAAGCAATCCTCCTTGGCAGCATTAATATTTTGCTAAGGAGGATTTTTCTATTTACATATATATGCAACCCAAATAGCCCGCCTTTTAAGTACGGCGGGCAATATAGTTATTCTTACTTTCGATTAGTACTTCTTTCTTTTTTTGTTTGTTCTTCCTTGAGACGGTCCAGGGTCGTTTTTGCGGATTCCCTGATCCATTCTCTGACAATACCCCTAAGCCTATCGTTTTTTGTTGTCTCTTTTGTATGTGGCTGTTCAGAATTTACTTTGCCTGCTTTTGAATTTACGGAGGAGACGGCATCATTGACTGTCTCTTTCATGTTCACCTCTGAAATATTGTCTTTTTTGTTCCTTATTAGTTTGTAAATTGAATCATGTTTTTCCTTTTTCATAGATTCATCCTGCAATAGCTTAAGCAGTTCTCTGCTGCTTCGCTTACTCTTGGCAGAATCCATACTTTCAGGGCTGGGTTTTTTCTGCTTCTGTTTTACCGGCATTTCTTTAAGAGGTTTTTTCCTTTCTTTTTTATCTTCAAAGGAAGTCTTCTCAGTCAGGGGTGCAGCTTCGTTACGATCTTGGGCAGAATTTGTGATTTCCCTGACTGAGGTATTGGATGGAGTTTCCTGAACCACCGGAATTGTCCCTGCTTCTGGTGCTGCACCATAAGTCGTAAATTTTGTTCTCTCCCAGATGCCAAGCAGCTCAGAGGCGACCCTCGGCCATTCATATTGAGATACTGCCAATTCTCTCCCTTTTTGCCCCATTTTCTTCATCAATGGTTTGCTGGAAAGAATATTAGAAATTTTTTCTGTAAAACAGTCAGGATCTTCAGGATTTTCAACAATCATGCCATTTTCACCTGGTAATATAACTTCCGGATTGCCTCCCCGTGCGGTAGTGACAATAGGAAGGCCAGCAGCCATCGCTTCATAATGAACCCGCGCAAGCGGCTCCTGCCATTGAGAAGTACAGACGAACATGTCTGCGGCTGCAAACCAATTATGAATTTCGCTCGGTGCGACAAAACCTGTTGTCACAACAGGTATCGGGAGTTTACTTGCCAATGCCCTAACATAGGCGACATAATCTGTGACATGGTTTTGGCTGAACCAATTGCTGCCGACAATAACTAAAGCCAGATCCTTAAATTTTTGTGAAAGTTGTGGCAGCGCCCTGACCAGCCTGTCAACACCTTTGTTGTTGCTGAGCCGCCCGGCAAATAAAAGAACGGTTTTGTTTTCAAGCCCATGAGCATTTCTGAGTTCGTTTCGGATTTTCTGCATTTTTGGATGATTTCCCGGCAGGAAGCGCTGGGTATCTACTCCTGAATAAATCGTTTGCAGCTTTGGCGCAGCCTGAGGATAAAGATCCTTAATCACATTTCCGATATAATTGCTGACCGTAACAATATTTGAAATCTCTTCTAGTGCTGCCGCAGCTTCTTCGGGGGCTATTTTATCAGGACCGAACATATCATTATGCATGCTCAAGGTAATTTTAGCCTGAGGGGCCGCTTTTCGAACGGGAAGGATCAGGCGGGGCCTGTTAAAGACGTGGATCAGGTCAAATTGATTTTTTTCTATATAGCCAACTACTCCGTCACGATAAAGGTCAAATAATTTGCCGGGAACCCGCACATAATCAATGCCGTCCAGTGTTTCCTGATCGGGAAGGGAAGGATCGCTGATTCCAAGGACAGTAATATCATGATGTTTTCCTATATGAGGAAGGACTCCGGAGATATAGGTTTGTATTGCCCCGCCCAGAACTGGAGGAACAGGAAGTTTCTCCGTACAGATCATTAATATTTTCATAGTTATTGGGCTCCCTTCCAGTCATTTTGAATTTCCTCCAGCACAGGCCATTTCGTCTGGTCTGTGTCCAGGATTGTCTGTATTAGCTGTGTTGTTTGTTCATTCAGGAATAATTCAGGTTCATATACTGCTTCCTTTAAATTCTTATAAAATTCATTAGGCATGGAAAGATCTATCAATAACAGGTCATATAGTTCAGGAGATATTGGGTATGCTTCGTGATAGGCTTTGATCATTTCCCTTACCCAAGTAATATCCCATCTGTACAAATCTGCCATTGAACCTGTTATTAGTTTTCTTAAATCGCGGATTGGCAAATCATACGCAACTCCGTCAAGATCAATAATCCACATCCCCCCAGAACCCATTTGGCCATTAGACCAGCCGTAGTCCTGATGCACGAGTCCCCAGAACTCATTCCCATGTGCTGCAAGATCGGCATAAGCTGAAGATTTTAGTTTTTCTATTCCCTGCTTAGCCTGTTCTTCAAAATGGCCGACTGCGTTTTTTAAACTTTCGCTTGCCGGCATTTCTTTATAAGCAGCAGCTATATTTCGGAGCCAGTCCATTTTGTTGAGGACTTTCTGGTAGCTTTTCGGCCATTTTAAAACTCTTGAAGCAATTTCAGCAGATGGAGGGGGTGTATATCCCTTACTTAAGCGATGGAACTCTCCAAGTGCATAGCAAAGCTGCCTCGCACCCTCCAAATCCTTGGTAACAGGCGCCAGGGGCTCTATCCACTCAGCTGCAAACCAGAGCTTTCCTCCTGCTTCAACATAGTTATGCCCTTCCTTTGTTTTATAGATGGGCGGGACCCTGGCATCCTGGACATCAACCAAGTACTCCTGGGCTCCGAGGCTGAAAAGGCTCCTTGTGGGTCTTCGGTGCAAAAGCTTTAAGCTTTTCGGGCCAGAGCCGGTTTCAAGCTTCCATATGGCTCCGCCTTTATCCGGCTTCGTTGTGACCACCGTAATGCTCTGAACGGAAAGGTCGTAGGATTTGAGAACTTCGGCAGCAAGCTCGTTAATATATTCTGGAACAAAAAATTCATGCATGGAATCAGTTACTTCCCATGGGACAATTTCTATCCTTTCCACGCTATCCCTCCTAAAATTAAAAAGCAGTTTCCCTCAAAATTAATAACGAAAGAGTTTCTGTAATAAGCTCCTGGCCGGAATTTTAGCTTTGTTGGATTAAAGCAGGGTCATTTGAAGGGAGAGTACTTTTTACTAAATTATGATTTTAAAAGACTTTTGTATAGGACAGCTCCCCCGTTTTTTTAGAATATTCACCAATATTTTGTACACCTGTGCTATCCCACATGCGCTTTAGTCTGTTTTGTCATAGAAATAGTTAACAAGTATGATGAGATTCTTAGGAAAGGAGAAGGACAGGTGAAAATTAGAAAAGCAATCATACCGGCTGCCGGACTTGGAACAAGATTCCTCCCTGCAACAAAAGCATTGCCAAAGGAAATGCTTCCGATCGTGGACAAACCGGCCATCCAATATATTGTCGAAGAAGCGGTGCTGTCAGGAATAGAGGATATTATTATCATCAGCGGACGGAGCAAGCGTTCAATTGAAGACCATTTTGATAAGTCCTATGAGCTTGAAGAAACCCTTTATAAAAAAAACAAGCAAAGCCTGTTAAAAGAGGTCCAAAAAATATCCCAGCTGGCCAATATTCATTATATCCGCCAAAAAGAACCGAAAGGACTCGGCGATGCTATCTACTGTGCAAGAAGTTTTGTTAACAACGAACCGTTTGCTGTCCTCCTCGGTGATGATATTGTCAAATCCAGGATACCCTGCCTGCGGCAGCTTATAGAAGTTTTTGACCTCCATCATTGTTCTGTTGCAGGAGTACAGCAGGTAGCTGAAGAGGATGTGTCAAAATATGGAATCATCAAACCGATAAACAGAAATTTAGAGCAAGATGTGTTCAATATAGAAGCATTGGTAGAAAAGCCAAAAAAGGAATTGGCTCCTTCCAGGCTGGCTATTATGGGCCGATATATTTTAACGCCAGGAATTTTCAGCATTCTTAAAGATTTACCGCCAGGCTCTGGCGGGGAAATTCAGCTGACAGATGCACTGAACATTTTAAATAAATCAGAAACAGTCCTAGCCTGCGGCTTCCAGGGGCAGCGATATGATATCGGAACAAAGGCAGGCTTTATCAGGGCAACGATCGATTTTGCGTTAGAGCGGGAAGATCTGAAAGCAGAGATTTCAAGCTATCTCAGAAAGCTTGCCCTCGAAGATCAATCACATTAGAGTTTGCATTCTGCTGGGTTTTTGACGGTTGCAAGTCTGTACCGGCTGCCATAGTTTATAGAAAATTACCTTTCTGGAATGCAATGACAGAAGTGGATTCGGGGTGAAAAGATGAATATAGGAGTAATTGGAGCCGGCTATGTCGGAATTACGACAAGTGTGGCATTTGCCAAATACGGCCACAAAGTGTTCGTAATGGATCAGGATCCCACAAAAATCAGCATGATGAAGCAGAATAGACTTCCCTTTTATGAAGATGGGTTAGAAAACGAGTTCCAGCAGCTTCAGCTAAATGGGAATCTACTATTTACAGGTGATTTAGAAGAATGTATAAGGAAAAGTGATTATATTTTTATTGCAGTCGGCACACCATCGTCGCCTCAAGGAGAAGCCGATTTATCCTATGTGGAGGCTGCTGCCAGGTCGATTGGGGGACTTCTGAACGATTATAAAATTATTGTCATTAAGAGTACCGTTCCTGTAGGCACCGGTGACCATATCAAAAAAATAATAGGGAGTGCGATTGCAGAAAAAGATAAAAAAATTCCTTTTGACCTTGTCTCAAATCCTGAGTTCCTGAGAGAGGGGAAGGCTTTAGAGGATGCCCTCCATCCTGAAAGAATAGTAATAGGATGCGAGCCGGGCCCATGCCAAAAAGCAATGGAAAGATTATATAAAGATGTTTCCTCAACTATTTTATTTACATCAGTAAGAGACGCGGAAATGATTAAATATGCTTCGAACGCGTTTTTAGCTGCAAAAATATCCTTTATCAATGAACTGGCACGGCTATGCGAAAAAACAGGGGCAAACATTAATGAGGTCGCAAAAGGAATGGGTCTTGACAGCCGGATTGGCCCGCAGTTTCTTAGAGCGGGGATAGGATACGGCGGTTCCTGCTTTCCAAAGGACTTAAAGGCTTTGCTTGCCATGGCCTCGGAAAAGAAAACCCCTATGGATATTCTTACGGCTGTTTCAAATGTTAACGATACCCAGGCTGAATGGTTCCTGGAAAAGGTTACAGATGCTCTTGGACCATTAGAAGGGAAACAAATCGCTCTGCTCGGCCTCACTTTTAAACCTCAAACTGATGACATCAGGGAAGCATCCTCGCTTAGAATAATAGATTTCCTCCTGCATAAGAAAGCTATCATAACAGCTTTTGATCCAAAAGGAACAGAAAATATGAAAAAAATCTATCCTGATATTCTTTATGCCTCTTCGCCTTTAGCAGCAGTGAAAAACGCAGAAGCGATTCTGGTTGTTACCGAGTGGAACGAAATAGTAGAAATGGATTGGGAAAAGGCGAAAGTGCTTGCGTCAGGAAGCCATTTATTTGATGGACGCAATGCCCTGGACCCTTCAGCTATGAAAAGAGCGGGTTTTATTTATAAAGGGGTCGGCATAAGTTCATTTTAAAGCATGAAGGAAAGGAGTCTGAAGGGTGCATCAGAAGAAAAATCCTATTTTTATTACTGGCTGTGCAGGATTCATTGGCTTTCATTTATCAAAAAAGCTGCTCGAAAAAGGCCTCCCCGTACTTGGCCTGGACACTATAAATGACTATTATGATCAGGATCTGAAATATTCAAGACTCCAATTATTAAATAACTATTCTGGTTTTTATTTTACAAAAGGATCACTTGAAGACCAAAGGCTGCTTGAATCTCTTTTTACACAGCATGAGCCTCGAATCGTCGTTCACCTCGCAGCCCAGGCGGGCGTCCGCTACAGTCTGTTAAATCCACATGCCTATATCCAATCAAATGTGACTGGATTTATGAATATATTAGAATGCTGCCGTAAATATAAAATTGACCACCTGCTTTACGCTTCCTCCAGTTCAGTTTATGGAAATAACAAAACCATCCCCTTTTCAGTGGAGGATCGGACAGACGAGCCTGTAAGTTTATATGCAGCGACGAAGAAAGCCAATGAGCTAATGGCATACACATACAGCCATCTATATAAAGTTCCTGCAACCGGCCTCAGGTTTTTTACTGTTTATGGCCCTTGGGGAAGGCCGGATATGGCGTATTTCAGCTTTGCCGAGAAAATAGTCAAAAAAGAGCCGATCGAAGTGTACAATTATGGCAATATGAAGAGAGATTTCACCTATGTGGATGATGTAACAGAATCAATTTGGCGGCTGATGGAGAGAAGACCGGAGAAGTCTTTGCCGTTCAGTATTTATAATATTGGCAATAGCCAGCCTGTTGAGCTGAAAGAATTCATCAGGGTTCTTGAAGACAAATTGGGCATCCCGGCAATTAAGATCTTCAAGCCTATGCAGCCGGGGGACGTACAGGAGACGTATGCCAAAGTTGATGATCTGGAGAAACTGATTAACTACAAGCCTGTAACCACCATTGACGAGGGTCTCGAAAAGTTTGCCGATTGGTTTAAAGAATTTTATCATATAGTGCCTGATTCAAAGAACCCTAGATTATAGAATCCAGGGTTCATTTTAACGGCTGAATGCTGTTTGAAGGCAAGATTATTTTTCAGATTCACTCCAGCATCCCAAATTTTTTTAAAGCGTATCCGATGCCATCCTCACTGGATTTGCGGGTGACAAAATCAGAAATGGCTTTTAGCTCATCAGTTCCATTCCCCATTGCTATCCCGAGACCGGCCAGTTCAAGCATATCGATATCATTGTTTCCATCTCCGAAAGCAACCATCTCTGATGGCTCAATCTCAAAGAATTCAAGCACTTTCATGATGGCTAAAGACTTGGAAACTTCCTTCTGGAGCACATTTGCTATAAACGGATGCCATCTTTGAAAAGAAAGATCGGGGAAAGCGCGAATGTATTTTTCCATCATTTCTTCGTTTGCATACAGGCACATTAAATAGACTTCCTGTTCATGGATATTTTCATAGAAGGGAGGATAATCTGTGAAGGCCAGCGTCTCCTTCAGTGTCTTTAGAATTTCTTCGCTTTGTACGCCATTGGTGCTGAATTCTTCCGTAAAGTAGGATAAACCATGGTTTTCTGCTAGGGAAAAGGCAGCCACATCGCGGATGACCTGCGGATCAAGCGTTACCTTATGGATGACCTGATCACGGTGCTTAACATATCCGCCGTTTGCAGTCACAAATGTATCAATGCCAAGCTCCTCAATCTCCCTGCACAATGACAAGGGCCTGCCGGTCGCAGCAGCAACCTTGATCCCTTGCTCTTTCAGCTTAAATATCGTTTCCTTCATCTTATCTGAAATGCTTCCGTCTTCATGATGGGTGATTGTCCCATCCACATCGAAAAATATAATTTTATAGCTCATAAGGACCTCCGGCGACAGTTATTTTCATTTTATTAGTTTAATAGGCATGATTCGCGCTAAAATCGGAATTACTATTTTCAGATGTTTAGTGAGTATTATAACATTCGCTGAGAAATATGTTAATATTTGGATAGGTGTATAGAGACAATAACTGTAAGAAAAATGGGGGACCCTGGTGTTTATGGATGATTGTCTTGGATGCCGGCTGGCACACAAGAGTGAGCCGGTTTTTATAATATATGAAAACAACCTGATTTCCTGTATCTTGGATCATGATCCATTCGGGGAGGGGCATGTTCTGATTCTGCCCAAAAAGCATGCAGAAGAATTGACTGATCTGGATGAAGAATCAGCCGTGGCTGTTTTTCGAGCTGCCCAGCATTTGTCAACAGTGATAAAGCGGCTCTATAAACCTGACGGTATTACTCTTTGCCAAAACGGAGGAATCTTCAATGACCTGAACCATTTTCACATTCATGTGATTCCTAGAAGACAGCGGCAACCTTTCGCAGCTTTTTTTGCGGAAGATGCAGTATTGGGAAATGAAGAGACAAAAAGGAGATTACCATTGACACAGAGGGAACTTGCCTCAGCTCTAATGTTAATCCAAAAAGAAAGTTAATGATTTCGAATTTTCTATAAACTGAAACCGAATGGATGCCTGATTCGTATTATAACTAAGGAAAAGGGGGAAACAGCTTGAAATATTTATTGATAGGGATTTTCATATCCATCCTTGGTGTTATAGCTTCGTTATTATTAGAGATTTTGGAATATGCCCATTTGGTGACCGGAGCCCTTGGACTGCTCTTCCTGGGAATATCCATTCTTATTTCAGGCATCATTATGGGACCCCATAGGTACAAAGCTGATTTGCATGTGGAAGAACCTCCGGAGCAGAGAAAAAAGCGCAGAAGAACAGCGGCTGCCTCTATTTTAATAGGACTTCCGAATATTGCGGTTGCTTTGCTTCTTTATATGGCCAGATGAAAAGGACCTTTTGAGAAGGTCCTTTTCACTTTTTTTCTACGCAAATCTTCTTGTTAACTCTGCCCATTCTTTTCTACATAATCCAAAATCCGTTCAAGCTGGCCATCCCGTCCGGAGATGATATCTTTCCTTGTTTTTTCTATCAATATATCTGGTTCAATGTAAGGGATATGGCTTTTTTCAGGATTGGGCCTGAAATACTCCTTGTGGGAAACTCCCAGGTCAAATTTGCTGTATGGAAGGCTCAAGATAATATAATCGCCAAAGCCTTCCGGATTTCCGCCTGGAGGTTCACCGATGACTTCAGCCAGATTGTTGTCCTGAAGTATAACTGCAAATTGAGCAGCAGAGCTGAATGTGCCGCTATCTGAAGCAATATAAATCTTGCCAGTGAATATAGGAGGCTCCTGTAAATTTTCAACTTTGCTTGAGGGTATGTTCTGCATACCTTTAGTCCGTCTGTAGCTATATTTTTTTGCCGCTTCGCTAGAGTACTTCGTTATATATCCTATACTTTGAATATTCGCAGCAGGAAGATGCTTGAGAAAACTATTTGTCACGTCCGTATCTCCACCAGCATTACCCCTCAGGTCAATAACGATGTTATCAATACCTTTTTCAACTGTTTCCTGAAAAAAAGAGTCTACTGCAGACTGATAGCCTATTGTATCTAAGCATGTGTCCAGATTGAAATATGCTATATTCCGATCTTGCTGGATCTCCCAGTTGAACCATTCTTTTGATTGGCCAGTGGTGCTGTAATTGTTTTCTAATAATTTCACTTCAGCCTTAAGCTGTTTTCCATCTCGTTCAATCGTTGCTTTGACTGTATCGTCCTTTTCAGCGATTGATGCTTCTTTAAGAAAGATTTCGTAGTGCAGCAATGCTAAGCTGGTTTTTTTCTCCCAATATTCATTTTCTGCAGAAATCAGCTTGCTCAACTTTTCATTCAATTCCTCAGGAGAACGCCCGCCCATTTTTAGTATAAGATCTCCAGCCTTTAGGGAAGAGTCAAAACTTTTGGTGACAACCAGTCCTTCTTTTACCCATTCCAAAGCTGCCGGGAAGGTTTTTGATTTCCTCAGCATTTCAGGAGAAGGAAACACAGTAGTATGCGCGTCCTTCAGTTTGCTTGTAAACGCCATGAGTACCTGTGCAAATTCTCCGGCAGTTAATAGCCTTTCAAGCTTTTTCTCGGTATCCCTTACAGCTTTATCCCAATTATCGATATTCCTTTTAGGGTCGGGATGGATCTCAATGATTTTTGTTTTCATGAAATCAAAATCCTTTTTCATTACGTCAGGAGAAAGCAGGTCTTCTGGTTTCAGCATTTCTTTATTCATCATCTCATCTTCTGTTAATACCGCTTGAGGCTTCAATTGACATCCCGATAAAAATATTGAACAAATCAGAAGCATCATTATGTATTTTTTCATCGTACACCTGCCTGCCTATAAGTCTACACTATTATACTAACTGAAAAAGTAAGTATTTAACAATTGGGAAAATATCTGTAAAATAGAAAATGACTTTCCGAGGGGGAGAATAAATGTTTAAAGAACTCGAGACAGAGAGATTAAGGCTAAGGGAGATTGTGATGGAGGATGCGGCAAGCCTGTTTGAGTATTTTTCGAGAAGTGATGTTGTACGCCATTACGGACAGGATGCTTTCCAGCGGGTAGAACAGGCTGAAGAAATGATTCGTTCTTTTCAAAAAAACTTCAACGATAAAAGGGGAGTCCGCTGGGCTATTGAAATAAAAGGAACTGATAGGCTGATTGGCACCATCGGGTTTAACTCTTGGCTCCCCAAGCACCATCGCGCTGAAATAGGCTATGAGCTTCATCCTGGCTATTGGGGGAAAGGATATGCTTTAGAGGCTGCCGAAAAGGCAATTGCTTACGGTTTTGAAGAAATGGATCTGTCCAGGATCGGGGCGGTTGTGTTTCTTGAGAACCATGCATCTAATAAGCTCCTTTGCAAGCTGGGCTTTGAAAAGGAAGGTCTGCTGAGGGGGTATATGTATCAGGATGGAAAAGCAAATGATACATACCTTTATTCTCTTTTAAAAGAAAAGCGGTAATCCTATAAGAGAAATATAGGCGAAGATAGAAAATGCTGCTATTATAAGAATGCCAGTATATAACTGGACCAGTTTGTTAAAGGAGGCGTTCATTATGCCAAACAATTCAGTAAGAAAGCATAACAGCACAGAGGGGAATACGGCTTCTTAACAAAATAGTCGAGCGTTCCCCTTATGATGAAAGGGGAAAACAATGATTAGTTTACAAGAAATCAATGAAGAAAATTGGTATGAATGCTGCCAGCTGAAGGTAGCCAGTGACCAGGAGGCTTATATGGAGCCTAATGCAGTATCAATCCTGCAGTCTCATTATGAACAGACCTTAAGAGCTTTTGCCATTTTAAATAATGGAAAAATGGCAGGCTTATTGATGTATAATACTGTTCCAGAAGAATTGGATTCTATCTGGGTATACAGAATCATGATTGATTCCAGTATGCAAGGGCAGGGGATTGGAAAAGCAGCCGCGCTCCTGATGATTGAGCAAATGGCACAGCTGCCAGGTGCCAGGAGTATAGCGGTTGGCTATCATCCTGACAATCTGGCTGCACATCACTTATATGCAAGCCTTGGTTTTATTGATAAGGGAGATAGATTCGGCAGGGAGATGGCTGTCTTAAAAGAACTTTAAGAAAGGAGCCTTTCACGGCTTCCTTTTTTTATGGCTTTGGCTGGGCATTACCAAAGCTTCCCGCAGGCTGCAGGCAGGTGAGCATGAAACTTCATCTATGCTTATAAAATGTTCTTCATAAAGTTAGCTCACTGCTTATTTTCATAAAAGGGTGATGTCCTTTTAGCTTATCCAGAGAGAAGTCTAAGGGGTTTTTGAAAGTGAAGAAAAACATTCTAATACTGTTATTACTTATGCTGGCTGCTATTTTGGCTGGCTGTTCGGCTGAAGAAGTTTTGTCAGTCGGCAAACCTTTTCATGAGGCTGGAGTTGAAGGGGTCCGGTTTCATACTGAAGTGGATGATTCCGCTCAAATCCAGCAGCTCCGGTCTTTATTGGACGATTTGACAGTAAAAAATTCAATTGGGGAGCCCGGCAGAACAGCAGATACTGCTTTTGTTTTAAAACGGCCAAAACAAGGAGTTGCCGAGAAATTTGCTTATTTATGGTACACAGAGGACGGGACAGCGGTCCTTAAAGAAGGAGAACGATTTTATCTTGCCGATAAGGAGCAGGCAGGCAAACTGAAAAAACTGCTGGATCAACAATAAATTTTTTCTTTTATAAAGCCTTTGCCTCCGCAACAAAGGCTTTATATTTTTATTTAAATCAAAAGTACAAAGCTATGCAGATTAATGGGCAGCTTATTCCCTAATTAGCTGAAAAATGTTTAAATTCGTGAATCTTTTGGTGAAAAACTTTGTGTTTTTCATGATAAATTCAATAATGCCTGCTGGAATGTTATTAATGCCAATTAAATATCTTTCTTTTTTCAGCATAGAATCTTCTAGATAGTCCTTATAATATCTTCTTGTGATAGAATAGGCTTCCCTGTGGCAATAGTATAAAATACCGGGTGGGAATTCATTATATCTAGCTCATGAGGGATATTATCTTTGCTGCCGGGGAAGAATTTCATGTTGTTTGTCTCCTTCTTGCTTTGATTTGCTGGCAAGCTGTATCTTCAAGGGGGTCTTTGAACCGTTTGAACCTTGAATAAAGCGGCGCACTTCATTCTTTGATAATCCTAAGTGTCTGGCTTTTAGAATTAACAGTCTCCATTCAGGATCAATTTGCTGTTTTTCCTCCATAGGATAGCCCCCTGTTCATTTCCTTCTTATTGTTGATCAGTCCGTAGAGAAAGAGATCTACTATTTCCTCTGCCAATATATCGGGTGATTTCTTCCCCGTAAAAATCTCTGTGACTGCAAGCCTTTCAATAGCACCTGCAAGGCTCGCAGCAGCCAGTTCCATGTTAGCATTTTCCCGGAAGTAGCCTGCTCTTTGCTCGGAAAGAAGGTTGTGATGGATTTGGGCAGCCATTTGCGTTTTTATGCTTTCTGCATTGGGATTCACAAAAAAACCGATCTTAGCAAGCATTTGATTTTCATTGAAAAAATGGAAAATGCCATAAAGTCCAGATTTAATTCTTAGGGGAAGCTGAGACAACTCTACACCTGGCTCTATTCGGCTTGCTTCTGTTAAATTAGATAGCCTTTGCTGAAATTCCATGATCAGTTCGTGGAAAATTGCTTCCTTGCTTGGAAAATACAGATAAAAGGAGGGCTGGGTCAATCCTGCCTTTTTTACAATTGTGCTGATCTTGGCATCGTGAAATCCCTTCTCTGCAAATTCCTCTGCAGCAATTTTTAAAAGCAGATTTTTGCTGTTTTTCCCAATGGAGCCTTTCTTGCGTCCTCGATTAGCCATAAATTTATCTCCTGAAGATTATATTACTTATAAGTATTATTTATTATATACCATAAACAGTCAATATATTAAGAAAATTTAACCATTTTCATAAGAATAATATTATTTTGCAGTGCAATAATAAGCAAAAGGGGTGACGACTATGAAAACAAAGGACAATTTTCCTGAAGGGGCTAAAGTAACAAATGACGGCCAGACCTTTGGCTCGAATAATAGCAAAGGCTTTAAAGCAACAGGAGATTCACCGAATGATGATGTGAAGAAAAAGTAAACGAAAAAGCCGGGAACAAGAATCCTGGCTTTTTTACATTCAGGAATGAGGAAATGTGCCTTTTACGCAATATATTTGTCCAAGCCTTAATCCACTGCCTTTCATAGAATATAGGGAAATCTATGTAAAGGAGTGGATGACATGAACTACCCCTATGGCTCTGATGAATTTAATATTGACATTGACATTCGAAGACAATTTATCTTTTATGCTTCTGATAAAAAGCTGGCACTTGTATTGGAGAAATTAGCACATATGTCAGTAAATATCACAGGAATTCTGGTGGCAAAGGATAAAAGCCGGAAGAATTTTGTCAGGCTTGTGGCAGGAGCCCCTGAGGGCCAGACACAGGAATCTTTGCGTGCCGCCAGGAGGATTCTTCATAATTTAGGCATACGTTATAAGGAAATAGAAATAATCGTTGCCAATACAGAGACCCCGGCAGGTGTGCCAGGCTTCATCAATCAGATCTATGGACTTCTTTGGTGCAGGACCGAAGTGAAAGCGTTGTTCTTTGGTGAGGAAAATGCCATATTCATCACAGTTTCGGATGTAAGAAAAGCTATTGAAGCACTTACCCAGCATTGTGCGCGCCGCTGCAGCACAGACTCTTATTGTGATTAAGTGGGACTGTCTGCTGAAAATTCTTCACAGGATCATGTATAACTATTTTTAAAAAATACGGGCTGCTGGCAATATGACCAGCCGAAAAGTGATGCAAGCCTTCTTAAACAGCTTCCTAATTTAGACTGGTTTTTCGTAATCTGCCATGTGCAGAGAGGTTACCGAGCTTGTATTTCTCAGATTGGCAGCATTCCGCCTGATTATTATCATTCCCGCCCTCAAAAAGGCGGGTTTATTTGTGGAAGATTAGTAATTCTACATAAAATCAGCCTAATTCTATCTGAAAATTTATTAATTCTACTTAAAAATACTAGAATTCTACACAAAAAATGAATGGTTCTACATAAAATCCAACTAGTTACAAATTTCCGCTCTCAATCAAAATCCCCCTCTGCTAGTTTATCGCCACCATAAAAGGGAATGTTATTAGTACGAATACATAGTGAAGTGCTGCACAATCTCAGCAGCAGGCTTTTTATGTATTGAGACTATATTTTTTAAAGGAGTGCTGGACTATGTCAAAACCTGAAAATCCGCTAAAACAATTCTTCAATGGAGATTTCCCGAAGCAGTATCAGGAGCCGCCAGGGGTTCAGAATGAGATGAAGGATCCTCAGCCTGACTGTGGTGAGAAAAGCTATAAAGGAACTGGTCGACTGAAGGGGAGAAAGGCACTGGTGACCGGCGGTGATTCCGGGATTGGCCGTGCTGCAGCCATTGCATATGCCCGCGAAGGTGCAGATGTAGCAATCAATTATCTCCCTGAGGAGCAGAAAGATGCTGAAGAGGTAAAAGAGCTGATTGAAGCTGAAGGCCGCAAAGCCGTTCTTATTCCTGGTGATTTAAGCGAAGAGTCATTCTGCAAAGACATGGTCGGACAGGCTCAATCAGAATTGGGAGGACTTGATGTTCTTGCCCTTGTTGCCGGCAAGCAGCAGGCAGTAGAAAATATTGAAGATCTTTCAAGCGAACAGCTCCGCAAAACATTTGAGATCAATGTATTCTCCCTTTACTGGACCGTTCAGGCGGCACTTCCGCATTTGCCTGAAGGAGCTTCTATCATCACCACTTCTTCTGTGCAGGGGTATAATCCGAGTCCGAACCTGCTGGATTATGCTGCAACTAAGTTTGCCATCAACGGTTTTACGCGGGGACTGGCTAAACAGGTAGCTTCAAAAGGAATACGTGTTAATTCTGTGGCACCAGGGCCAATTTGGACACCGCTGCAGATTTCCGGAGGGCAGCCTCAGGAAGTCATCCCGACATTTGGCCAGGACACACCTCTTAAGCGAGCTGGCCAGCCGGTCGAACTATCAAGCGTATACGTGTTCCTTGCGTCTGAAGAATCCAGCTATGTGACCGCCCAGGTATATGGAGTCACTGGAGGGATTGAGCTTGCATAAACCCAAAAAACCAATCAGCTATTTTGGCTGATTGGTTTTTTTATGGCTGCTGATTTTTTAAATCACTTAATCCGGTAAGATCTCTTTAGCAGCGGCAATAAAGCATACCCCAAAAATACTCCTGACATGTTCAGGATCAGATCATCAATGTCCAGGCTGCCCCGCCTGCTCAGAAACTGCGCTATCTCAATGGCCGATATAGCTGCAAACGGAACGGCCAGCAGAGTAAAGAAAGACCGCTTTTTCAAAAGGGAAAGGAGAAAAAGCCCAAAAGGGACGAACAGCAGGACATTTGCAGCTAAATTATAAAAGGCAACCAGGAAGTCCACCCGTCCGGCTAAATAAAATTCAATCGTACTGAAGGGGTCTAAGTTATAGTTTGCATTAGCATGATCACCCGGCCTGAAAAAAAGCAGGACCAGGAGGGAAGCGCTATATAAGGCAAAAACGAGCAGAATTAGATATTTGTTTAATGGCAGCTTTTCACCGCGGATCAGCAGACCAGCTGTAATTGTGAAGCTGGTAATGCTGGCCCATACGACAATTAAAGCGAGCGGATGCAGATATTGAATCAGATTGCCGATGAATGGCAGAGACAGGAGAAAGAAAAGCTGTGCAGCGGCGGCACTGCGGACGATTGTACGGGACATAAATAGATTCACCTTTTTAAAAGTTTTTCAGATAAGAGAATCATACACTGTAAAAATGTTCCGAACAAATGAAAAATGCCCATGAACTGTGCCGAGCACAGCAAATGGAAATTTAAAGGACAAGTGCAACTATTCTGCTGCATCCGCCTCTCTCATGATTTCTGCATAAAAGGCAATTGCGTTCAGATAGTTTTCAATTGAAATATGTTCATCTGTTCCGTGCATCCGGTTCAGGTCTTCTGAGGTGATGTGGACAGGCAGGAACCTGTATGTGTTTTTGGAGACAGAGTCATAATGCTTGGCGTCAGAGCCGGCGAACATCAAGTATGGCGCAATAACGGCATCTTTATAGACATTCCTTGCTGCCTGCTGCACTGTCTTGAACTGCCAGCTGTCAATGCTGGAAACCTTGGAAGCTTCGCTGCCGGTGACGGTAACCTTAATAGCTTCATCCTCGATTGTGTCTTCTATGAAAGACTGGATGTAATCAAGTGTGTCTCCCGGCATGACTCTCAGGTTGATGATTGCTTCTGCTTTTTCCGGCAGGGCATTGTATTGTTCCCCGGCCTGAAAGATGGTCGGAGCGATCGTAGTGCGGATAAGGGCGGCTGATGCAGGCTGCTGCAGGAGAATCCGCTCAATGACAGGCTCAAAGATCATTTTATTGGCAAAAACGTATTTCATCGGAAAGCTCATTTCCGGTGCGGTGAAATCGAATAGATCCTCGCCAGGGCCTTTCAGATCGCCTTTGAACTGTTTCTCCTCAAGCTTCGCTATCGCGCTGGATATACGGCCGATATTCGTATGGTTTTTCGGCTGCGATGAATGTCCTCCGCTGCCTTCAATCGATAGTACGGCTGTTGCAGAGCCTTTTTCAGAAATCCCTACAACTCCGACCGGCTGGCTGATGCCTGGTACCATCCCATCCACGATGGCGCCGCCTTCATCAAGGACAAATTCAAATTCGATACCCCGCTTTTTCATAGTTTCAGCGATGGCAAAGGCCCCTTCATCTCCGCCAATTTCTTCATCGAATCCGAACATTAAATAGATATCCCTCTCAGGCTGATAGTCTTCGGATAGGAGATGCTCCACTGCTTCAAGTATGCTGATGACCCCGATTTTATCATCCAGGGTACCGCGGCCCCATATTTTCTTTCCCTCCACCTTCCCGCTGAAAGGTCCTTGTTCCCACTTATTTTCCGTTCCTGAAAGGACTGGCACCACATCATAATGGCTCGTCAGGCCGATTGGGTTCTTCCCGGTATTTCCTTTCCATCTGTACACGAGTGCGTAAGAGTTGATTTTTTCAAGCTCCAGCTTCTGATGGACGAGTGGATAGCTTTCCTCCAGAAATGAAATGAACTTGTCAAACTCCTTCCAGTCAAATTTGGTTCTGTCCTGGTAGGAAACCGTTTTGTATGTAACTGCTTCTGATAAATGCCCGACAGCCTGGTCTTCATTGATATTCAAGGATGCTTCTTTTGGTTCGGGCTGCCGGGATTTGACCATTAAAGTGTTGAAACCGGTTACAGCTGCAAATAGCAGAAGCAATCCTCCGAAGATCATAAGACTGATTTTCCATTTACTCAATCTATTTCCCCCTTAGTTCTTTATCTGCTTTTATTATAGAATAATATGTTGAATTTTCGGAAAAATTTTATTGTACGATTACAATTTGTAAAGTACTCTATATTTGGGTTGAGCTGTTACTTCTTACTTCTTAAGAAAAAAGGAAAATGGACTAGGAACTGTCTCCCTGCAGCATCGTTTAATACTGTCGCCAGAAAAAATAAATGAGAGTCTATGTTTTGAAATCAGGAGGTTTGTTTGATGAAACAGGAAAAATTAATACGCCATAATGATCGGGAAACATTTGAAAAGACGAGGAAAGAGTTTGTGCAGCTAGAACTTGTAAAGCCTGAATATGAGCTTCGGCTCTGGGAAAGCAAGGCTGGAGGAAATCCTTACTTGCCAAAAGGCACCCAATATCCTCTTAATCAAGCAGGGGAGCCCCTTCATTTGCTTGCCCAGCTAAATTTAGGCAAACTCCCTAAACTGCCGGATTTTCCGGACAAAGGTATTCTATCTTTTTACATCGACTTAAATGATGATGTTTTCGGGATGAATTTTGAACAGCAGGATGACCAGTCAGGCTTCCGTGTCCTATTTTTTGCGGATGTGGAGGAAAATGAAGAAAATCTGGTCACAGACTTTTCCGCTATAGATGAACACCGTTCCAATTGTGAATATGAAGTTCTCGAAGGCGGAGAGTTTATGATTAAAGGAAAAGCTTCAAGTATGTATATAGCAGCAGGGGATTACCGGTTTGATGAAGTGATCGGGGAATCAAGCCTAAATTATTTCGAAAGGCTGGCAGAAGAAGAAATGCCAGAAGGATATGAAGAGGTTGACGACCTTTATAATGACTACAGCAATCCTGGGGGAGAAGTCCACCATCAGATGGGCGGCTACCCTTATTTCACACAGATGGATCCGCGTGAGGACGGAAGCAGATATGATACCCTCCTGTTCCAGCTGGACAGCGATTATGACAAGGTCAGTGAAAAATACGCGGTCATTTGGGGCGATGTCGGCATCTGTAATTTTTTTATTAACGTAAGCGACCTGAAGGCACGCCGGTTTGACCGGGTGCTGTTTAACTGGGACTGCTGCTGATTTGGCGGGGAGGATTTC
This sequence comes from Cytobacillus sp. T106, assembly GCF_040492155.1. Classification (NCBI taxonomy): domain Bacteria; kingdom Bacillati; phylum Bacillota; class Bacilli; order Caryophanales; family Bacillaceae; genus Cytobacillus; species Cytobacillus sp. T106. The sequence continues at coordinate 164,734 of NZ_JBEUMK010000010.1, forward strand.
TATGGGGCTTTTTGGATGGATTTTCTTGTGGGGGCTGCCTGCTTTACTCTTATGGAGTACGCTGCTTGCAGCGATTCACGCAAAAAGGGCAGGAAGCGAAGGACAGTTCCTTGGAAGGACTCTGACCTTTATAAGTGCGATTTATGAATATACGATTAATTCCTTTCTTACATGGCTGTCGATCATTTTTTTGGTGTTTGGCTTTTTTGCCTTAATAGAAGGCAGTATATTAGGATTCCTTTTTATGGCTGGGATCGGGGGATTGATGCTCTATTTTTGTTTTCCAAGGATGAAAATGCCTGAGTGAGGGAGAGCTGAAGCTGCAAAAACTTTTGATATTGCGAATGTTTTAATTTGGAATTTCTTGATAAGCGTTCTTAGAATAACTGCACAATGATATAATGGGTTTAAAATGAAAAGGAAATTTTTATGAAAATCAATTGGATAGCTTGCTCTATTTTCTGTTTGGCGATCAGTATTGCAGGGGGAAGCTGGTATATCGGCACAGCATTGAAGAAGGAGAACACTGAAGCAGAAGTTCAGGAAGCTGTTCAGCCTCAAATGCTGATGAAGCCTGATGAAGCTGCAGCCTATTTAGGCATTATCATGGAGGATTTTCAGAAACTAGGGCCTTTTGACCAGCAAAATTATGATGAAGGATCCATCCCATTTATTAGAATTGGATATAAAGTTTATTTTACCAGGACGGCCCTTGATTCATGGCTGAGTTCAGAAGGCTATATGATCTTTCAATAAATGAAAGAAATTTTCCGCGGCTTGTATTATAATAAAAAGAAATACGAACTGAAGGAGAAACAATATGTCTAACCAGGAAAATAACCAAAACGGCGAAAAGAAAAAAGTAAGCCTTCAAGAATTAATGAAGCAGCAGCTCGAGAAAAAGAAACAGGCGCAGGGAAATGGAAAACAAGGCGCCAAGTCAGCTGCTAAAAATCAGGTAATGAAAAGCCAGATGACTAAAAAGGCGAGTAATACCCGCAGAAAAATGGGCGTATGACCAGATGAACCCTTCTTTATAGGAAGGGTCTTTTTTATCTTAAAAAAGAATCAATTTACGCTTGAGACCTGCAGAAAGAGGGCGAACATAAGAAGAGTCTAATCGATGCATGAGCCTCGCTTCAAAAGAGACCTCATGCATAGAAAACAGTCTAATCAATGCATACCTGCACTGAATAAGTGGACTTTGAAAGTAAATGGATCACTCAGTATACTAAGCTGGCAAAAAAGGAATTCATATATAGCAAGTTAGCTTCATCCCCAGGAGACCTCCCTGCAACTTTAGTCTTAGTCCACTCAGCCAAAAGCAGCATAGGCTTTTCGCCAGAATGACGGAAGGAAACCCTTCTGCATTATGCTACATTATGATAGAAGAGCAAAAAGGGGGCTGAGCTGATGAAGGCAGTAATTGTTTCGGATAATGGGCGAGTAGGGAAAAGCTTAATATTGCTGCTGCAGGCATACCCAGAATTAGAGGTATCATTCCTGAAGGATGCACGCGGCAGCGTGCCTGATGATGCGGATGTTGTTATTGTGGATATAGACTCAATGCTGGCAAATCAGCTTAGGCTCTCTTTTTTCAGCAATCATCCTGTCATTTTTTACAGCCGCTCCAGGGAATACTCCGAGCTGGTGTATTGGCTGCATAGGTATGATGCCGATTTTATCAATGTTTATACCCATCCTGACTGTGTGCTTCATCTGATAAAAAAGGCGTGTACAAGAAGAAAGCTTAATGGTTGATATAACAACTAATATGTGTTCTAATGGAGGCAAATACTGAGAATACCGATTATTTGAACGAAGAAGGAGATGGATAGAATGGAAGAAAAACCCCTGTTTAAAAGAAGCGTCAAAGACCACTGGTATGTTGAGTATGAAGAAGCGAGCTTCCCGTTCATCCAGAAGGGCTGGGTACTGCCGGCTGACCGCTTCATGGAATTTGATCCGTTCATCCTGATGGCGGAGGACTGGTTTAAGAGGGGCGCTTTCTCTGACCATCCGCACAGGGGGTTCCAGACAGTCACCTATGTTGTGGATGGCAGGCTGGAGCATATCGACAATGCAGGAGGCCGGGATATTCTTGAGCCTGGCGATGTGCAGTATATGAATGCCGGCTGGGCAGCGCGCCATGCCGAGGAGGGCGTGGAAAATGATATTGCCCACACGCTGCAGCTTTGGCTGAACCTGCCGAAGGAATTGAAAAAATCTGAAACAAGCTATCAGAATGTTTACGGAGAGGATGCACCCACGGTGGATTTCCAAGGAGGCTCCATCAAGGTGTTTTCCGGAGACACAGCAGGTGTCAAGGGTCCGCTTAGTTCTGCAGTCCCCATTACTCTTTCTGAGATCAACTTAACTAAGGGTGCAGAATATACCCTGACCATCCCTGAAAATCATAATGCTTTTTTGTATGTCCTCTCAGGGGATATGGACTTTGGGGAAAATGAAGTGAATCTGAAAAAGCATGGAGTCGCGAGCCTTTCATACAAGGACGGCGGGGATGTTAATAAAGGCAGCGAACTTGCCATAAAGGCGAACAGCAGAAAATCAAAGGTGCTTGTATACTCCGGTGCACCGATTAAGGAAGAAATTGTTCCCTATGGTCCATTTGTGATGAACACAATGGAAGAAATCAGGGAGGCATACCGGGATTTCCATAATGGCAAATTCGGCCCGCCTGCTGTTTAAGGAGCTGGTTTCATGAATCATATGCTAAAAAATCTGTATGAATTGCTTTCCTTAGAATTGCCGGACTCTTCTTTTAGACTTAATGAACCCTTAAAGGAGCATGCTTATACAAAGCTTGGCGGACCGGCAGATCTTTACGCTGAAGCGGCATGCCCTGAGGATGCAGCTTATATTCTTAAGCAGGCAAAGCGGCAGGGGGTGCCTGTGACTCTGATAGGCAACGGTTCGAATATGATCATCAGGGATGGAGGAATCAGGGGGCTTGTTCTGTCATTGTCAAAAATGAATAAGATTTCGGTCACTGGAGAGACGGTAATTGCCGAAGCAGGCAGCCGGATCATCGATGTTTCACTCAAAGCATTAGAGCATAGCCTTTCAGGAATGGAATTTGCATGCGGGATCCCTGGGACGACTGGAGGGGCCCTTTACATGAATGCAGGTGCCTACGGCGGACAAATCTCTGATGTCCTTCAAAAAACACTAGTTCTCACAGAGGAAGGAAGCATCCTGGAACTGGGAAGAGAGAAGCTTGTGCTGAGCTATCGGAAAAGCATCATGGCTGAAAAAAAATTCATCATCCTGAAGGCAGAGTTTAATCTGTCCTTTGATTGCAAAGAGGATATATCAGCCAGGATAAAAGAAAACACGGAGGCGAGGAAAAGCAAGCAGCCGCTTGAATTTCCATCCTGCGGGAGTGTGTTCAAGCGTCCTCCTGGCCATTATGCAGGAAAGCTTATACAGGACAGCGGTCTTCAAGGTAAAAATATCGGCGGGGCAGAAGTTTCCCGCAAGCATGCCGGCTTCATCATTAATAAAGATAATTGTACGGCAAAGGATTATCTGGCACTTATAGAATATGTCAGGAAAACTGTGAAGGAAAAGCATGGTGTCGACCTTGAAACCGAAGTGATCACCCTTGGTGAGGAATTATACAAAGGGCAGCATGCCTAAAAAGCAGGGAGGTGAGCAGCGATGGGTATAGTAGTGGTGGAGATTTGCGACGGGAGCCTGATTACAGAATTGGATCTCGAAGGGCTCCTTGAAGGGGAGTATCCTGAAGTGGCCGTTATTGAAAGCAGCTGCCTCTCCTTTTGCGGCATGTGTGCCAGGCGCCCTTATGCAATCGTGAATGGAAAAAGGATTTTTGCAAAGACAGCAGAGGAGTGCCTTCATTTGATAAAAGAGCATATTGATAATGAATTGAAGGAATTTGCCATATAATAAATCTGACATTGGGAGGAATCGGCTGTGAAACTTGTCGGCATTTCAGGATCCCTGACCGGATCGAAAACATCAAAGGCTGTACATGAGATACTCGCTGCTGCAAAGCGATTGTATCCATCTATTCAGACAGAGCTGCTTGACTTAAAGGACTATAACGTTGAGTTTGTTACAGGAAAGCCGCTGACCTATTATAACAGTGATACATGGAAGGTTGTGCAGACTGTATCAGAAGCTGACCTCCTCATTATAGGCACACCGATCTATCAGGCCTCTATCACAGGAGCGCTGAAAAATCTATTTGATCATCTCGCGGTTGATGTTTTTAACTCAAAAGCAGTCGGTATTGTCACAACAGGGGGATCCGACAAGCATTTCCTTGTAGCAGAATATCAGCTCAAGCCGATTATTTCCTACCTTAAGGGAACCACCCCAGCCAGCTCAGTTTTTGTCCACAGCAAGGACTTTAATGAAGACAATGAAATTGCATCACCCATTGTTCTTGAGAGAATAGAAAAACTGGCAAGGGAACTGGTTGCTCTTCAGTTATACCTGGACAAATAAGGATTCAAATAAAAACTCCTCCTATAGCCGGAAGGAGTTTTTTCATGATTTTCAAGACAAACAAGAAAAATGCTATACTAAAAAGTACGGTTAGAGATTATTAGTATTAAAGGAGTTAACACCATGATTTATATGTATGTCGGACTCGCCGGAATGTTAGGCAGCATACTGAGATACTGGATAGGGATCAGCCTGTTCGTGGAGAATGTTTTTCCATACAGCACACTGGCCTGCAATCTGGCCGGCAGCTTTGTGCTCGCATGGCTGACAACCATTGGATTCAAAAGAATAAATGTCTCTCCTGAGCTTACGGCAGCTATTGGCACAGGCTTTGTCGGGTCGTTCACGACTTTTTCAACTTTAAGTGTGGAAACTGTCGATTTATTTAACAAGGGCCATCTGGTCCTTGGGATTCTTTATATCATCCTCAGTATGATCGGCGGGCTGCTGTTCAGCAGGCTTGGATTCAGGATAGCAAAGGAGGAGCTGGCTTCATGAGTTTCTATCACTTTGCACTGGTGGGCATCGGAGGTTTTTTCGGAAGCATGGCCCGGTTTGCCATAAGCCGGAAATACAACAGCAAAGAGAAATCCCTTCCTACTGGAACGATCATCGTCAATCTGTCTGGTGCCTTTCTGCTGGGCCTGCTGACAGGAGCCCATTTGGATCAGAAATATCTGTTATTCGCCGGCACCGGTTTTATGGGCGCTTTTACAACCTTTTCTACACTAAAGCTAGAAACCATCCAGCTGCATATCGGACAAAAGAAAAAAGCATTTTTCCTGTACATTGGCATCACCTATTTCTTCGGTATTCTACTCGCCTGCCTGGGCTATCTGACAGGAAAGATCTTATAAATATATTCGGTTATCCAAAAATGGATAGCCGTTTTTTATTGACTTATTACAAACAAAAATATATATTGTTTGTATAATTATAAACATAAATATAATAAGTTTGTATTAAGGTCATTAATCTATTGGGGGTGTTTGTATGCCGGATATATCAGCAAGCCTTTGGGAGGCGAGTCTTGAAGAAATAAAAAAAGGATACAGAGAAGAAAGTGAGAGCTTTCTATGCTTGTTATGCGGGGAGAAATTTGATAAGGGTATTGTCTATCCTTATGAAAACCTCTTGTATGAAGCTGAGAGATATACACGTCTTCATATCGAGAGATCGCATTCTTCGGTGTTTGATTATTTGCTGGGACTTGATAAGAAATGGACCGGGGTGACAGAGCACCAGAGCCAGCTTTTGCGCTTGTTCTATCAAGGGATGGCAGATAAAGAGGTGCAAGCGGAATTGGGCATAGGCAGTGCATCGACAATCAGGCATCACCGTTTTGCTCTAAAGGAAAAAGAGAGACAGGCAAAGGCTTTCCTTGCCGTCATGGAGCTCTTAAGGGAGAAGGACCGGTATGCGCCAGCTTTTATACCCCCGCATATACATGCATCTATGGTTGATGACAGATATGCCATAACTGAGGAAGAGCAGCAAAATATCGTTGATAAATTTTTACCCAATGGCATAGAAGGCGGCCTTGTAAAGTTCCCGCCAAAAGAAAAACAGCGGCTTGCAGTGATAAGGGAAATCAGTAAGCTTCTGAAGGCTGGCATAGTTTACAGCGAAAAAGAGTTAAACAGCATTATTGAGAGCATTTACGAAGACTATGCACTTATCAGAAGATATCTGATTGAATATGGCCTTCTGGACAGAAAGGCCGATGGAAGCGCATATTGGCTGAAAAGATAAACCGAAGGAGGAAATAATCATGGACCGGAGAAAAGAACTGAAAAATCAATTCAAGGAAGTCCCAGTGGAAGCGGGTGTTTTTCAAATAAAAAACAAACACAACCATAAAATGTTTATTGGAAGTACCAGGAATCTAAAGACACTGAATGGATTGAAATTCAGTCTGGAAACAGGCTCTTATGTAAATAAGCCCCTTCAGGAGGACTGGAGGAAGTACGGGATGGATGCCTTCGAAATCTCGGTGATTGAGGTTCTAAAGAAGAAGGAAGACCCCTATTATAATGAAAAGGAAGCTTTGGCAGAGATGGAAGAGAAGTGGCATAATCATTTTCAGCCCTATGGCGAAAAAGGTTACCACACCCGGACCAAATAAAAAAGAAGAGGTCTCCCTCTTCTTTATTTATTTATCTTCATCTTTCCAGGTCTGTACATTGTCTGTTTCCAGTATGCCAAGTGTTGCATCGCCGATGTCGGTATCGGTCAGCAGCAGGTCGCGTACTCTGAATTTGATATCATCAGCATCTGCCAGTGAAAGGCCAGCCCTCAGCTCGATGTAGCTTTCTACATGAAAGCGCCTGCCTTCCTGCAGGATCCGCATATCCATGATATCGACCACATCAGGATCGGAAAGAATCATATTTGCCACACGGTCCTCCACGATTTTCGGTGCGGCTACCCCGATCAGGCCGATGGTATTTTCATAGCCGATTTTTACGGCGATTCCTGTGAGCAGTAAGCCGATCAGTATTGTTCCGACTCCATCAAGAAAGTAAAAACCTGTAAAGTGAGCAAGCAGGATGGAGACAAGTGCCAGCAGTGCGCCAAATGTGGCAATCAGGTCTTCATAAAACACCAGCCTGGTCGGCGGCGATGCCAGGCCATTATTCTTGAACGCAGTCGTGACAATGCTAAAGCCTTTGGCCTCACTGCGGGTTTCATGATTGATTTCCTTCATTGCCTTTACCAGAATGAAGCCGTCAACCCCTATTGCCAGAAGCATGATGGAAATATTAAGCAGGATATTGGTGGACTCTTTTGGGTGCTGGATCAGCTCCCAGCCTTTGTGGATTGTTTCATAGGCCATGATCGCGATGACGATGACCGCAACCAGGACAAACAGGTTGACAACACGCCCGAAGCCGGTAGGAAATCTTTTCGTCGGCTCCTTCTCAGCAAGGGCACTGCCGATGAATACAAAGCCCTGATTAAGGGCATCTGCTGCAGAGTGAAGGGTGGTTGCAAGCATTGTACCGCTGCCGCTTATGGCAGCAGCTACCCCTTTGGCAATCGTCAGCACAGTATTGCCAATCGCAGCAATGCCGGATGATTTGTTACCTTTTTTCAACAATTGAATAAAAGACATCTTTTCACCTCTCCATTTTTTCCAAATGGTTTGTCCAGTATTTAGCATAACCATCTGGCATTGATTTATCATTTTTGAACATTTTATGGACAGAAGGACTAATAGATTGCCACCGGCCAAAAATGACAGTAAAATAAGAACTAACTATAACGTGCCAGTAAGGGGGTGATTCATTTGGGAACGAGCAATTAAAGCTGCTTGGCTTTTCAACAGCAACCTATGATGCAAGGGGTTCTGTAAACTATTACACCAAATTTAGTTTGCTGAAACCTGTACGTTCTAAATTGAATTGCCGCTGCAGCCTGGCCGGGATTCGGCTTAAGTAATGGATTGAAGGCTGCTGCAACACCAGCGCCTGAAAAGTTCTTAAAAAACATGAGTAATAGAAATATTTCTCCTGACTTGCCTGATCAACTGACAGGGGATACGCAGCGGTCATGACCCTAATTTTCCAGGAGGTGTACGCCTTACTCTGTAAGGCTATTCATTGACCACTATTAACTTGATCATTTTTGCTATTTTAATTGCATTGACCGCCTTTTTCGTGGCGACGGAATTTGCAATCGTTAAAGTAAGATCTTCTAAGATTGACCAGCTTATTGCAGAAGGGAAAAACGGGTCACTGGCTGCAAAAAAAGTCGTGACTCATCTTGACGAGTATCTTTCTGCCTGCCAGCTCGGCATTACCGTGACAGCACTGGGCATCGGCTGGGTGGGAGAATCGACATTTGAAGTGATCCTGCACCCTGTGCTTGAATATTTCCAAGTAAGCGAATCGCTTTCCCATATTCTGACTCTGGCTTTTGCGTTTGCTATTGCCACTTTCCTGCATGTTGTCGTAGGGGAGCTTGCCCCGAAGACTCTTGCCATTCAAAAGGCTGAGAGAATCACATTGCTCTTTGCGAGGCCCATCATCTGGTTTTACCGTCTGATGTATCCTTTCATCTGGTTCCTTAACGGGTCAGCACGTTTGCTTGTCGGACTTTTTGGCCTGAAACCTGCGTCCGAGCATGAGCTTGCCCATTCAGAGGAAGAACTCCGCCTGCTTTTGTCAGAAAGCTATAAGAGCGGTGAAATCAACCAGAACGAACTGAAATATGTCAACAATATCTTTGAATTCGATGAAAGAGTTGCAAAAGAAATCATGGTGCCGCGCACCGAAATGATAACGATCAGCATTGAGGATGAATTTGAAGAAATCATGCTGACGGTGGAAGAGGAGAATTATACCCGCTATCCTGTTGTCAATGGAGACAAAGACCATATCATCGGCTATGTTAATGTGAAGGAATTCCTCACTGCAAAAATCCTGGATGACGGTAAAATTCACGAACTTGCCGAGTTCGTCAAACCTGTTATGCATGTGATTGAAAATATACCGATTCATGATCTGCTGGTAAAGATGCAGAAAGAACGTACCCATATTGCAATCATTATGGATGAGTATGGAGGAACATCAGGACTTGTTACGGTAGAAGATATACTCGAAGAAATCGTTGGGGAAATCAGGGATGAATTCGATGACGATGAAGTTCCTGAAATCCGGAAGGTGAAGGAAGATGAGTATATCCTTGATGCCAAAATGCTGCTTGAGGACGTAAACGATCTTCTCGGAATTGAACTGTTGAGTGATGATATCGATACGATCGGCGGGTGGGTCCTTTCGCAGGATTTCGATGCTGAAATTGGAACTGAAGTAGAGGCAGAAGGATTTATTTTCAAAATTACTGAAAAAGACGGACACCAGGTTCTGTATATTGAAGTAAAGAGAGTTTCATAGCATGACAAAAAGGATGCAGCCTTCAGGTGCATCCTTTTTGTCCAGAAACAAGGCAGGTCAGCTGACGCGGGCCTGCTTTGTTTGTTTTGAGGCAATTTCTTTGACGCCCAATATATCCAACAGAAACATAAATACAGGTATACCCACGATCAGACCCCAAATACCGAAAAAATGCTCCGAGAAGATAAGTACAATGAAGGTATAAAAAACCGGAAGCTCTGTTTTGGAAGACATCAGCTTCGGATTAAGGATATAAGCTTCGATAGCATGAATGACCATGACGACCAGGATGATATAGCCGACGAGCATGAATCCGCCTATGGAATAGGCTATGATTGTCAGCGGAATCATAGAGATAATGACACCAGCTACAGGGATTAAACCCAGGACTAATACCATTAAAGACAGGGCCACCAGCTGCGGGAAGTCCATGATCCAAAGAGCCAGTGTTGTCAGGATGCAGTTGACAATGGCTATAACAAACTGAGCCTCAATGACTTTTCCGAATGTCATGGAGAACTTTCTTGAAAAATATTCAATTTCATCATAAAAAGCAGCGACTTTGCTTGTCTTGAATTTTAAGGTAAAATCAATCAGTTTCTTCTTTTCAAGAAGGAAAAACAGGCTGAGCAGCAGGGATATCAGCACTTGCATGCCGATTTTGCTTATATCAGTAAAATATTTCAGCAAAAATGTAAATCCTTGCTCAAGATATTTGTTAATATCATTTTGTTCAATGAACAATACAATATAATTGATGAATCCATTTTCATGGGGATGCAGATAAAACGCCTGCAGCTGGGCAATCAATTGTGTTACTTCCCGTGAAATGACAGGCAAATAATTAATGGCCGCGAGTGTCAGGCCGCCGATCAAAACCAGGTATAAAAACATTACCACCAGCGGCCGGTTAAGGTTCCATTTATCTGTAAGCAGGGTGGTCAGCCGGTCCATTAAAAAGGAAAAAATAAAGGTCAGCAGGATGATATTGATCATGCTGTGAAGTGAAATAAGGAGCAAGAGGATGATCGCAAAAATGATGATCCGCTTCGCACCAGTCTTTACCCAAATATTTCTCCAGTTTTCCATTCATGTGCTCCCTCTGATTCTTATAAAACAACATCTGTTTTATAAGAAATATAAAATGATATTACTATTCAATTATAGCATCTAAACTCTCCAATACTAGCTTTCCTGCCTCTGCTCAAAGCTATTTTTTAAATTTGAAGGAAATTCATTCTAATTAAAAGATACGCAATGGATTATTGGTTCATTCACCATCATAAAAATAATGAAAATGCCGTTAACTGAATGGATAAAGAAGCATAGCTCGTACAATAGAACTAGTAAAATTTGTAACATAAATGTAAAAAATCCTCCGTTAAGCATACAGAAATCTTCTCCAAAAGCATATAAGCTATTCGTATATAAAAGAGAAGGGGGATCGGCTCTTGGAAGAAATTTTGCAGAAGGTAGTCTGTCCTTGCTGTTCCCGCGGGACTGTACAAAAAAGAAGGCTTTTAAGCAAGATACTTTCCTTGCCAGTCCAAGGCAAAACGGCAGGATGGCTGTCCGAAAGCATCGAAGACTTTCTGCTTTCTGAAAGCATTCCGCTTGATAAACTTATGGAAATTCGGAAAGAACTGAACGCATCGATTGAAAAGCAAAAGAACCTTCAGGGAACTGTCAAAATACTTGACCGATATTTTAAAAGTGCCAATCGCTGTTTTTATTGCTGTCATTCTTTTTAGCAGATTAGGGTTTGCAGCATAAAATCTAAGTTAGAAATATGTCCACAGATCTATAGAAGATCGAAAAAATAGCAATCAAGAAGAATTTCTCACGGATTTTATCTGATACACTGGATAAAACGCCAGGAGGAGGCTCTATATGTACATTGAAATGACCACTCAGCTGCGAGTGGCAGATTTTAAAAGAGGCGAGGCTTGGTATACCATCCTTCTCAAGAGAGCACCTGACTTTATTCCGCATAAAGGGTTTGCTGAGTGGGAGCTTGTGCCTGGCAGCTGGCTGCAGCTGGCGTCAGGGAATACTGCAGAAGGAAGCGGGCCTATCCGCCTCGGGGTCAAGGATATTGAAGCAGAAAGACAGCGGCTGATGGATGAATTAATGATAGAACCCTTTTTAATACAGTCGCGAAGCGGGGTACCGGTAAAATGGGGCACTTTTACGGATCCTTGGGGAAATTTGCTGGGACTCTTTGAATATATGGATAAATCAGAAGAAAAGAAACGCATACGAGAAATATGGGGACATACGGTATAAAGCAGAGTGAATATCCTCTGTTTTTTTCTTTGCTTATTTTTTCCTCAAAAAAGAAGGACTTATACATTCATTATCGAAATGCATATTGATATAGCAGTAAATGGGAGGTACTAGGAAGGCAAATGAAGAAGTGGTTTGGTTCAGCTGGTGTTTGTATTGAAAATGGAAAACTGCTGATGGTCCTGCAGGGAACCCCTGATGAAGAAAAACGCTGGTCAGTTCCATCGGGCGGCCAGGAGCAGGGAGAGAGCAGTGAGGATTGCTGTATCAGGGAAGTGTTTGAGGAGACAGGATATTTGGCTGAAATCATCCGTCCTTTGTTCGTGAAAGAGACTGAATTTTCGGAAGTGGGTTATTTTGAAATTAAAATAGCTGGCGGCAGACCTGTTATCCAGGACCCTGATGGACTTATTTATGATATTTCCTGGATAGGCGCAGAAGAGCTTGAAAGAATCCCCCTTTCTTTCCCTGAGGACAGGCAGTTTCTGCTTCAGCTGTTAGTGAATCAGGAACTCCTCGAAGAGGTATAGAAAGAGTGGCATGCCTAATGAATGAGAATAGAAAAATCCATGTTATCGGCTCTGTTGGAAGCGGCAAAACAACTTTGGCCAGAAAGTTATCTGCCCAGCTCGGAATTCCCCATTATGAACTGGACAATGTGGTATGGGAAAGGGGGCCGCACGGTGACAAACGAAGGACTGAAAAGGAAAGGGATGCTCTGTTACAGGAAATTATTTCTTCTGACAGCTGGATCATTGAAGGTGTTCACCACACCTGGATCATGGAAAGCCTTAGGCAGGCGGACCAGATCATTCTGCTGGATCCCCCTAATAGACAAAGAATCTATAGGATCATTAAACGGTTCATTAAGCAAAAGCTTCATATGGAAAAAGCAAACTACAAGCCGACATTGGAAATGTTCAGGAAAATGTTCAGATGGAACCGGTATTTCGAAACAGTAAGCAAGCCGCAAATAATGGAATTGCTCAAGCCTTTTGAGGAAAAGCTGTATGTTTTGGAGGATGATAAGAAAATGCATGAAATAATGGAGGTGTTAGTATGAATCTGCTGCTGATCCTGCTGGCAATGCTGTCTTCGGCAGGCTTTCTGTATTACTGGGGCCAGATTGAAGGCTCAGATGATCAATAAGGAAGAGCTATTCATAGGAGGCTAAAAAAGAAGAATCCCTGCATAAAGGGATTCTTAACTATGTTCCAGCCACATGATGGCCAGATAGTAGGCAAACATAGTTAGAAGTCCGACCGGGACCCCAAACCTTGCCCATTCTTTGCTGGTGATTTTCAGCTTCCCGGCAGAGATGATGTTGGGAATATTCCCGGGGATCAGCATGCCGCCTGAAATCAGGAGCCCGAGAAGGATGGACTGAATCGTAAAATGGTCCATTGAAGGGCTGATTTCTGCTGCTGCTAGAGTTGCATTGTCGAGAATGGCGGAAATCATGTTGACCCAATAAAGAAGTGCTGGACTCTGGCCGATCAGGTAATGCCTGATAAGCGGCTCAAAGCCGGCGCCAAGGAAGGTCAGCCCCATAACAAACAGGTAGACTTTGATGCTTCTTGCCAGTATTTCTTCATATGTTTCATTTCCGGATTCTTTGCGGAAGCTTCCGGGCCGTTTTTCAGGAGGCTGGATAAGGAGCATGCTCATAATCGCTAATGCAAGCAGGGCTGCGATTACCTCAGGCCCAATCAGCTCTACCAGGAAAAAGAAGTCCTCATTCAGCTTTGAAATAGCTATGGTTGACAGGGGTTCTCCAATAGGAGTAAGGGCAGCCCCGAGGCCGATGGAAAAGCAGGACAGCACAGTAAAGCGAACCTCTGCCTGCCGTTCAAGCCGGAGGGCGCCGACAATCAGGACGAGCACCAGCGCGGCAATGATTGCGGTAATGATGCTGGAAACCAGTCCCAGGACGACAACCGTTAAAGCGGAAAACAGCCTGAATGGCATTCTTCTGCTTATCCCCATGATGATCCTTTCAAGCGGCCTCTTCAGCCATTTGAACAGCAGACCGGCAGCCAGGACAGCCGCAGTGATTTTAATTGGATCCCATGCAGCCTTAAGGAATAGTTCGCCATTGAATATCCCGCTCATATAAGCCGCCAGAATTCCCATTGCAAAGAGGAAAATCTCCAGATTGTGTTCCACAGCTTTCAGCGTAAATGGCAGCAGCAGAACGAGAAAAAAGATTATAATTAATCCAGTCATGATCATCTGCCTATTCTTGATTAGATTGTCCCTTAAAAGAAGGAACAGCCTATATATATGCAGCTGAAAGGACAAACTTTCATGATAAAGGCAAATCAGCGGAAATCAATTGAAAAAGGAAGACAGCTCTAGCGGTCTTCCTTTTTCCCTATAATTCCATAGAAAAATATATTTGTAATATCTTCAGTCAGCGGCAAAGCCTTGCTGTATACCTCTTCCCGCTGAAAATACTCCTTCATCATCTGTACATAGAACAGCATACTCTCAAACGAAAGATCAGGATTGATATATCCTTGTTCATGCCCTTGCCTGAACAGCTCCTTGAAAAGGGGGATGGCTTTATCCTCATAGATTTTATCTATATAATTGCCTTCCACAGAATACTCCTTCATCATATATTGATAAAACTCTTCGTGGATTCCATTGGCATTTTCCTTTTTATTAAAAATGATTTTCTTCACTTTATCCGGAAATGCATCATTGCTGCTGATTAGCTGCTCAAATTCACTGGATGCTTTGTCAACATAATAGAGGAATACCTCATGGATGAGCTTATGCTTGCTTTCAAAATAATTATATATGGTCACTTGTGAAACATGTGCTTCCTTCGCAATTTCTGATATAGACACTTTATGAATTCCCGAGTCCATAAACAGTTTAATGGCAGCCTCAAGTATATGGCGCTGCTTTTGTTCTTTTCTGCGCTGAAATCCGTCCAATTTATTCACCTCAAACCTATTGTAATGAAATTTATGTAATATAACAAATAAAATAGTTCATAAACTCTTGTAAGAAGTAGAATTTATATGTAATATGAACTCGAACGATAAAAATATTTCATAAATATGAAAAGAAGTAAGAGCCGAAGCGGGGAGGAATGAAAATGGCGTTATTAGAAACGAACCGCCTTGTAAAAAGGTTCGGAAAGTTTACAGCCTTGAATGATATTAACATTGAAGTGAATGAAGGGGAAATTTACGGGTTTATAGGACCGAACGGTGCCGGAAAGTCCACCACAATCAAAATATTGCTCGGTATCCTGAAGGCAACCTCAGGAGAAGCAAGCCTGTTTGGAAGGGATGCCTGGAAAGATGCTGTAGATATTCATAAAAAGATTGCCTATGTGCCTGGAGACGTCAATTTATGGCCAAATCTTACAGGGGGAGAGATATTAGACCTTTTTGCAAGGCTCAGGGGAACTGCCGATAAAAAGCGGACAAAGGAATTACTGGAAAAGTTTAACCTGGATCCTTCAAAAAAAAGCAGGACCTATTCAAAAGGAAATCGGCAAAAAGTCGCTCTTGTGTCAGCTTTTTCTTCAGACGCAGAACTGTTTATCCTGGACGAACCAACTTCAGGACTTGACCCATTAATGGAAATCGTCTTCCAGGAATGCGTGCTGCAAGCAAAAAATCAGGGGAAAAGCGTCCTTTTATCCAGCCATATTCTTTCCGAAGTGGAAAAGCTGTGCGACCGGGTCGGCATTATAAGGCAGGGAGAAATCATAGAAACGGGATCGCTTGCCGAGCTCCGCTACCTGACCCGCACACAGTTGGTTTTTCAAACCAGCAATAGTGTTCCGGATCTTGAGGGCCAGAAAGGGGTTCATGACCTTAAGGCCAATGGGGGAATTATTTCACTGAAGGCAGATGCTGAAGATCTCGGTGCGATACTTCAATATGTCAGCCAGTTTGGCATCATAAAGCTGGAGAGCATGCCGCCGACCCTGGAAGAACTCTTCATGCGCCATTATGAAGCATCACCGGATCATGGCGGAAAAAGCAGGAGGGGAACTGAATGGGAAAGAGACTATTCAGCAGGACAGGGTTTCTAATCCTTTTTCTGCTCAGGAGGGACAGAGTCTGGGCAGCCGTCTGGGTCTTAGCGCTTGCAGGGCTGACAATTGCGACTGCTTCAGCTTTCACTGATTTATACAAGACCGGTGCTGAACGCCAGGCCATTGCAGAAACAATGAAGAATCCGGCTATGACTGCGATGGTAGGACCTGGCTTTGGGCTGGAAAACTATACTGCCGGCCCGATGATGGCCCATCAGATGCTCCTATTCACAAGCATGGCTGCAGCCATTATGAGCATCCTCCTGATGGCAAGGCATACCCGGAATGATGAAGAAGAGGGAAGGATCGAGCTGATCCGTTCATTGCCTGTTGGCAGAATGGCCAATCTGACAGCTGCTGTCATTGTTTTGTTTGCTGTGAATACAGTTTTGGCCATGATCACTGGTTTAGGTCTTTACTGCCTGCAAATTGAAAGTATCGGTCTGGAAGGTTCACTGCTTTATGGAGCTGCAATCGGTGCGGCAGGCATCCTTTTTACAGGGATAGCTGCTTTGTTCGCCCAGCTTTCAGACAATGCAAGGGGAACAGCCGGCTGGTCCTTTGCTGTTCTTGGCATCGCCTACCTGATACGAGCTGTCGGGGATGTGAGCGGCGGCAGCCTGTCCTGGTTTTCGCCGCTCGGATGGATAGTGTTCACGGAAGTATACGTTAATGACTATTGGTATCCTGTCATCCTCACAGTCTTCGCTGGCCTCCTGATAACAGCAGCAGCTTTTTATTTCAATCTTAGACGCGATATTGATGCAGGGCTTTTCCCGTCAAGACCAGGGAAGATAAAGGCCTCCCCGCTGCTGTCCAGCCCCTTTGCACTGGCGTTCCGGCTGCAGCGGACTGCCATTATTGCCTGGGCCGCGGGGATGTTTATCCTTGGTGTTTCCTACGGATCTGTGTTTGGGGATCTGGAGTCTTTTTTCACGGAAAATGAAATGCTCAAGAGGATGATTGACCCTGCAAGCAGCATATCACTGACAGAACAATTCATGACGATGCTGATGTCCGTCATATCTATGATCACATGCATTCCGCCGCTGATCTTCTTTCTAAGGCTTAAGAGCGAGGAGAGAAACGACAGAATCGATATACTATTGTCAAAACCCATTTCACGGCTGAGACTGGCAGGAAGCTATTTGTGCCTATCACTGATTTCCAGCGTTGTCATGCAAATGCTGGCTATTTTTGGACTTTGGGGGGCGGCTGTATCCGTTATGGAAGATCCGATTCCATTTGGAAGTATGCTGAGTGCCGGTATTGTTTATTTGCCAGCTGTCTGGCTGATGGCAGGCGCGGCCGTCCTTCTGCTTGGATACCTCCCAAGGCTGACTGGCCTCATATGGATTATACTCGGCTATTCTTTCATTATCGTTTATTTGGGAAGCTTGCTTAACTTTCCCGAATGGCTTGCGAGGCTGTCGCCATTTGGCTATGTTCCGTCATTGCCTGCAGAAGAATTAAATAGGGGACCTCTGTTTTTGCTGATTGTTGCTGCTGTTTTCGCTTCTGCCGGTTTCACAGGTTATCGAAACAGGGACCTTGGCTGAAAATTAGAGTGCAGAAACGGATGGCTGGATACCGGCCATCCGTTTTGTTTGCAAAATAGACATTTTACCACTGGCAACCGTACAAGCCGCGTATAGCTGCATCACATATAAATTAAGAGAGTGAAGAAACTTCACAATGCTTTCAGAACTTCAGCTCCCTTATTCAACGGGAGGACCTGTCAGCAAAAAATTCCAAGGAGTGATATGAGAATGTCAGATCAAAAAAAGAAAAAGTCAACAAGCTATCAGCATAATATGAACTATGGATGCCCGCCGAAGCACACGCCGAAATATCCGGCAAACCATCAGATTGATGGATACTGCAAGCCGTCCAACAAAGGGGAAACAGAAACAGTTGATGCCTTTACACGCTCATTCCCGCCGCGCGGAGACTTTCAATTCTTCCCTGTCATTGATGCAAATGTGGTGCTGGCAGAAGTTCTTCTTGAAGCTGATGTAGAGGCGCATATCGAACTGCCGACTCCGGCAAAGGAAATCAAATCCATCCGCAAAAACGTACACCTGACTCAAGCTAAGGTAATTCCTTCTGTTGTCAGAAGAGACCTGGTAAAAGTGTTCATTACCGGCGTAGTCCACAAAAACATTCAGTATGTAGAAGAATACAGCGGATATGTAAGAGATTATGGCGTAGACATCAAGTTCAGCACCAATCAGCAGGTCCGTATCTTCAATCCTGTAAATAACAGAACAAGCCAAAAGTCCAGCGTCCACGAAAACCGCTTCCTGGACAAAAAAGGACATGGTGCAGATAAAGACCAATTCGGTTCCTATCATTCCGAGTTCTTTAATGAGCCAATTGAAGTGAAACTGCTTGGAGCTATTATTAACGAGCTTGATTTGGCTAAAGATCACAATCTGTGCGGCAGCTTTAAGAAAATCACTGAAAAAATGGAAGTTGTTATTTTCTTAAAACTTTTCCAGAAACAGCAGTTTGACCCACGCTGTGGATTTGGGGCAGATGAATTTGCAGCTGATAATTTCGATGCTCAACCAGAATTTCAGGGTCAATATGAGGACGGACAGGACTTTGACAAGCCTGATCTGAACGGATTCGGAGACAGCTACGAAGAGGATGCCGATTCTGGAAAAGGCGCTGACAGCCTCCGCAAATCACTGCGCGGCCAAATGAAGGAAATTCTTCGCAATGCATACAACCAAGGCTCTAATCAGTAATAAGCAGAGTTGAAACAGAAAAGAGGGACAGGCAGCAGCTTGTTCCTTTTTTCTGTTTACATAATAATTTTATCGTCTATTATTTTTCGTTTCTTTATAGAAAAATAATCGAAAAAAAAAGCCTTCTCATTGAAGGCTGGGGAGGTAAATAGGGTATTAGCGGTATTCATTCAATCCTGTCCCGAAAATATCGAATTCGGGGGCTGTTCCTTTAGTAGAAGGAGGGACGACAGAACTGCTACCTGTTAAGCTGATAACCAATTTCTTGGGCTCCACTTCACCTGACCGAATGGCGGCTGCATCAGTTTCTGCCTTGAATGGGTTTTCAATCATGGACATGGCTGATTCAACTCCTCCTTTAATATTTCATACACTTTTTTAATACCCAGCTGGACAAGTTCAAAACCTTGCCCGGTAAGAAATCTTGAAATTTAATGTCTATTTTTATTCAAAAACGCTCTCTGCTGTTTATAGTCGACCTTTCGAATAGTTTCAATAATATACCGGTTCAGAAGCGACTTGATCGTAAGTGAAGCAAATGAATGGTATCCTGTCCATCCTTTCTGCCATTTAACAAGCTTTGTTCTCCGTTCAGCCCATGATTCTATCCGAAAGATGATAAAAGTAATGACAATCATTTTAACAAAAAGAAGCACCCCTTTGTCCCTGCTTGTCACCTGGTTGGCAAGCAGGGAGGCTGTCGGGTAAAACAGATAGTCAAATAGTATATTGATATCACTCAGCTTTGGCAAAAACCGGACAGGATAGGAAACAAGCTTCTTGCTGACAACATATTTATCAATGATCCCATTTGTGTACGCATTGAAAAGGTATGCAAGAAGCCAATCTTTAATGGGCGGTTTCCTTAAGGTGAAAAAGAGGATGCAGATTGAAAAAATAGACATGAACCATAGTACTTTTCTGTCTGAAGCATTTCGTCCCATCGCTCTTCATTCCCTTCTTTAAAATTAAGGCTCGGCTGTGTTTGTCGCACCGAAAGGCAGCAGGATATTCTGCTCTGAAAAAGCCTGCTTTTACACCGTAAAAATTCTGTCTATATGACCTCAAACCACCAGCAATGTTTAAAGAGCCAAAAATATAAAAAAGACCTATTAATAGCATGTTCAGAAGCAGTTTTTTTATGAAGCCAAGTGGATGAAAGTGAGGGAACTGAAAAAAAAAACAGCCTCTGAAGAGACTGTTTCTAATTATTAATGATTGACCTGATATCTATAGAAGCCATATCGCGAGCCGCAGCAAAGGAGCGGACATTCTTTGTCGCCCAGTAATCATAAAGCCGTGCCAGGCTGTTACGGTCGTATACCTGATGGGCATATGAGTCATAAAAATAAACAAGCAGGACATTGACAACTACCTTCGGCAGCTGTCTCCGGTTGTTCAGGGACCTGAGTGCCAGGTTTTCCAGTCCGCGCACTTTTCCTCCTGTAAGCCTTGTGACCATTTCAAGAGGGGTGGCTGTTTCACAAAAACGGATAAAATCCGGATCATACAAGTTATTCAGCATCATAAATCTCCTGTTTATGGATTCTCTCTTAACTATACACGTTATTTTTTCCCCTGTACCATATGTGTCTGAAAAGACACGTTAATGTGCTTGGTCAGGAATAAGCTGAAGCGGAAGGATAATCGTAACCGCTGTGCCCCTGTTCACTTCACTTTCATATTCTATTCTACCATCCATTTCCCTGACGATCTTATTAGTCACCATGCTGCCAAGCCCCGTTCCTTTTGATTTTGTTGTGTAGAAAGGAAGACCTATCTTTTTCAGCTGTTCCTCTGTCATGCCGATTCCATTGTCAATAACCTTAAGGGATACCGTGTTCGAAAGCTGATTGGGCTGGATGGTGATCTGAATCTGCCCGTCTTTCTCTGTAGATTCTATGGCATTTTTGATTACATTCATGATGGCCTGCTTCAGATGGTGCTCATCACCGCGGACAAAATGATGCCCCTGTTCCTCAAAAAGTATCGAAGTATCAATGTAATTCGCCAGCGGACGGAGCAAGTCCACACTATCCCTGACGACTTTTTCGAGATTCATGACAGTCAGATTGAATTGTTCCGGCTTGGCGATTTTTAAATAATCAGTGATGATCTTATTGGTTCTGTCCAATTCCTCCAATATGAGTGGAGAAAAGGATTTAACCTGATCATCTGTCGTCTTTTCGCTCAAATACTGGATGAATCCCCTGACTGTTGTAAGCGGGTTCCGGATTTCGTGGGCAATGGCAGCAGCCATCTGTCCGACCATCGTCAGCTTGTCCAGATACACAACCTCTTCTATCTGCTTATTCGTCTTAATGAGTTTCTCGATAATCAGTATAATACTGCTGAAAGTAATATAAAAAGCAGTAAAGTACATGAGATAAAAAGATAAATCCAAAAATCTTATATTGAAGTAAATGACCAGGATATATAGGATTGCATAAACTGCAAATGCTGCAGAGCTTATGATCAATTTATATGAAGTTTCAATATATTTCTTCCGGAAAGCGAGCCCGACCAGCATAGCAAGCAATGATACCACAACACCGGTAATCATAAATGGACCGCCAATGGCCATTCTGATCAGCGAGACGACAAGTACAACGATCAGGCCTGGTATAGGCCCGGCATAGAGAGAAATGATCAGTATCGCGATCATCCTGAAATCGAAGTGAGTGTCTCCAAGTGTCTCAATAGGATACAGCATGCAAAAGACTGCTCCCAAAGATCCAATCAGCCCGTAAGTAAGCTTGTGCTTAAAGGAAAGCAGCTCCTTTACTTGAAAAGGAAAAAATAAATTTGCATTAAAGGTGAATGAGAATAATATCGTCATGTTTATTAAAAGCGTTTTTAGCAAAGTAATCAAATGTGATCCCCCAAAAATGACTTGGATAAGAAAGCGTGGCAAACTGCCACCCTTATTATACTCGCATATCCTTGTCTGCGGGGAAATTGTACAAAATTCCTGTTTTTTTGCAGGAAAACCCTTGGCCTTATTTGTATATATTTCAGAAAACGATAATGGAAGTGGAACCAATGAACAGAATTTCTGCTGTGGAAAGCAAATATAAGTTCAAAATAAGCAAAGAAGAGAAGCTGACTGGCCGTGTTTCGCTTTTAAATTCTGAAGACGGGATGCGTTATATTCTCAAAAAGACGAACGGTCATGATCTGGAGAGAGAAGGGGAGCTGCTCCGGATTTTAAAGGATAAAGGACTACCCGCCCAGCAGCTGTTATTTGCATTAGATGGGTCTCGATCCTTTACTCATAGCGGCAAGGAATACAGCCTTTACAACTATTGCAAAGGGGAAAACTTCAAGGCTGACGAAGTACTGATATCTGAAAAAGCACCACAGCTGCTGGCATCATCCATTGCGGCTTTTCATGCTGAAATGAAAGAAATCGAACTTGGCTATCCGGAGAAGGAACTTTATAAAACTGTCTATGGTTTTGCTGTCCCTGAGGTGGTGAAAAGCCCATTAGCAAGGGGGGATTCTATCAGAGAGATTATTGCTGCTGTAGAGCCGGCTGTCAGAAGTATGTCTGACACACTTCCCAGGCAGCTGATTCATCGCGATGCACATTTTTATAACATTCTTTTTGATGAAGGCAGGTTTTCAGGCATGATCGATTTTGAAATCGCTGAAGTAAACCACCGAATTTTTGATATTTGCTATTGTGCGACCAGTGTATTATGCGAAATCTTTGGTGATGAAGAAAAAAGGGAACAGTGGGTGCTGTTTTCAAAAATGCTTTTCAAGTACTATGATGAAACAATCGGTCTGACGGCTCATGAAAAGAAGTATTTTGGGGAAATGCTGCTCTGCATCCAGCTGATCTTTATGGCTTATTTTTCAAGAGATAAGGAATTGTTCAGCTTGAATGCTGAAATGCTTGTCTGGATTTATGAAAGGCGGGGTGAATGGCAGCAGTTATAGATCAGGTTTGCTCCTAAAAGCCAGTTACAGCACAGGCTATCATGAGAAAAGGGCGTTATTAGCAATTTTTGGGATTTATTAGCAACTTTTTCAGTTTATTAGCAACTTAAACCATAT
>NZ_JBEUMK010000011.1:0-169822 GCF_040492155.1 Cytobacillus sp. T106
TAATTTTGAGCCAAGGGACCTGACCCCATGGCCCGATAACCCCATGGCCCGATAAACAAAATAATCAAAATCAGCATGAAGCCTCTGCCCGGATGTGTCCTGGCATTGCATGCCGACGAATGCGCCGGTGAAGAAGCCGCCTCCGTTGATGTAGTCGTCTGAGAGTTTGTAGGACTCCAGGGTGACTGGGACTTCGGTCCAGCTGTTTCCGTCGAATGAATAGGAATAGCGGTAAGTGTTAGTGCTTACATTTACGCGCAGGTAAACATAGTCTGCTTCGTCCGGAACGGTGATCGGGCTGTCCTGGAGCGGCTGGCTGAATGTGAAGTTGTCGCAGACTGTCAAGTCGAGAATGCGGCCTTTTTCTTCATGCCAGGTGATCTGCAGGGCTGTCCAGTTCTGAGTATTATAGTAGTTTACGAGTCCGGCAGCCTGCTGGAATGTGTCAGGATTGAAGGCCACTTTTGTTTCGGCCGTGAAATTGAAATGCTGCCAGCGCCTTGCAATATGCGCTTGCGTAAATTTGGATGTTAGAGATTCCCGTCCATAAAGGCGCAGATGCCCAGGGTTGTCTTTTAATGAAACGATCTCTTCACCGAGCGGAATTCTTAGTGACTGGAAGTGAAGATTCAAAGTTTCAGAGCTGAAATCATCTTTCTCATCAAAATCCTTCTCCCATTTGACTTCCTCGATGGCTGGTCCTTCGATTTCGACAGATGGCTGATTGCCTCCAACCACATATGGCCAGTCGTTTTTCCATTCGAGGCGCTGGATGGCAGTCTCCCTTCCTAGCGGACAATAGCCGCGCGGATCGAGGAGCGCTTTATTTTCCTGCGGCAATGGGCGGCCGGTCAGGTGCACAAGGAACCATTCGTCTGTATGTGTCTGTACAATCGAAGCATGTCCGGCTTTCTGCAGCGGATTCCTTGGATACGGGAATGACGTGATCAGCGGGTTGTCAGGATGCACTTCATATGGCCCCCACAGATCTTTTGAGCGGGCAATGGTTGCCTGGTGATCGTATTTTGTTCCTCCTTCAGCTGTGAGGAGGTAATAATAGCCGTTCATCTTATAAAGATGAGGCGCTTCTGTCAGTTTAATATCGGTGCCTTTAAAAATGACCTCTTTTTTGCCGACAAGCTTCTGCTCCTCAACACTGAATTCCTGCAGGACGATACCATAGAAGTTATGGTTGCCGACCCGGTGATCCCACATCATGTTGACGAAATATTTCTTTCCGTCCTCATCATGGAATAAAGAAGGATCAAAGCCTGAGCTGTTCATGTAGACAGGCTCGGACCATTCGCCATCAATCTTATCGCAGGTGACGAGATAGTTGTGGCTGTCTTTCCATTGGCCGTCAACGACTTTGACATCTGTGTAGATCAGCCAGAATTTATCATCATGGTAGGACAGGGCAGGGGCCCAGATGCCGCCGGAGTCAGGATTGCCCATCATATTCAATTGGCTGAGGCGGTTGAGCGGGCGGGAGATGAGCCGCCAGTTTTTAAGGTCCTTGGAGTGATAGATCCCGACGCCAGGGAACCATTCAAACGTAGAAACGGCAATATAATAATCTTCGCCTGCACGGCAAATGCTTGGATCAGGGTTAAAGCCTGTTAATATCGGATTTTGAATGATTGTCATTGTACAGCACCTCTCCTGGATATAATATTAGACTTCCTGGATATCGATGGTCAGGAAGTTTTCGCTTGCATAAGCGGCCGCTCCCAATGCAGCAGCATGGGTGGATAACTGGGAAAAATCAATCTTAAGATCCTTTTTGTGAGTGGAAAGCGCATGGACCAGCTTCTTCTTCAGCGGTTCCTCCAGCCACTTGGAAGAAGAGGCGAGGCGGTTGCCGATGATAACCTGCTCAGGGTTGAAGATATTGATGATATTATTGATTCCCACCCCGATGTAGCCGCCGATCCCTTCGAAAATACGGATGACCCCGGCATCCCCGTTTTCAGCCAGTTCATTCAGGCTTTCAAGTGAAAGCTTCTGCCCATCCTCCGGCTGGATTTCATTCCTTGCCGCAGATTCGACCAGTGCTTTTTCAGAAGCATAAAGCTCCCAGCAGCCCTGGTTGCCGCATCGGCATACAGGTCCGCCCGTTTCAATTGTCATATGGCCAAGTTCACCGGAGAATCCATTATTTCCTTTATAGAGCTCTCCGTTTAAAATGAGGCCGACGCCAATTCCGATGCCGATGCTTACATAGATGATATTATTGGCTTCCTGTCCTGCACCGAATTTTTTCTCACCGTATGCTCCTGCATTGGCTTCGTTTTCAATCAGGATGGGAACATTGTACTTTTCTGTCATCACTGATTTCAGGTCGATATGCCGCCAGTTCAGGTTGGGGGCAAGGAGGATTTCGCCTTCCGTGCTGACGGTGCCCGGCACGCCGATGCCGATGCCGACCAGCCCGTAACGGCTTTTCGGCATTGAACCGATCAGGGTATCGACAATGTTGAATAACTTTTCTTTGATTTCGTCATAAGTCAGGTCATTAAACTTAATCAGTTCCTCGCTGCAGACTTTACCCTGAAGGTCGGTCAGGATTCCAAGAATATAGTTGACGCCGATGTCAATGCCGATGGAATAGCCGGCAACCTGGTTGAAGAGCAGCATAACAGGCCTGCGCCCGCCGCTTGAAACACCTGGCCCTGATTCAAGGATCAGGCCTTCACTGAGCAGCTCGCTCACCTGGGAGGAGACGGTCCCTTTATTCAATCCGGTCAGGTTGGCGATATCCGCCCTTGAAATAGGGGTATACTCCTGGATGGTCTGCAGAACTAACGACTTATTGCCTTTTTTTACAACATGCTGGTTGTAGGTCTGGGTCAGCCTCATTTTTAAAAGCTCCATTTCGTTTTGTTTTCCTAAGTGTACCATTTTCATTTTATATTATAAACTTAGTTTATCCGCTAGACAAACATTCTTTGAGATGGTAATCTATGTTTAGTAACAAATCTCGGTTTCAAAATAAAGAATATTGGGGGTATTTAGTTTGAGAAAGAAGAAAGCGATTACAACAGTCTTTGCCATTTTTTCCTCCCTTGCCCTGATTACAGGCTGTTCAGGATCCGACGAAAAAGCGAGCGGCGGCTCCGGTGATGAGAAAACAATTGAATTCATGCACCTTTGGCCTGAAGGAAGCTCTAAACTGCACAACGAAATTGTAAGCGGAATCATTGAGGATTTTGAAAGCGAGCACCCGGATGTGAAAGTGGACCTGGAAGTGCTGAGCAATGAGCAGTATAAAGATAAGCTGAAAGTATTATCAACTTCTAACCAATTGCCTGATGTAGGACTGACATGGGCTGCAGGATTCCTGGACCCTTATGTAAGCGGAAAGAAATTCACCCCGCTGGATGACCTTCTTGAAGGAGATTTAAAAGATAAATTCGTATCCGGCACAGCAGAAGCATATGAAGTCGATGGAAGCACATATGGACTGCCGCTAGAATTGAACATTGCAACAGTATTCTATAATAAAGCTATTTTTGAAAAATATGGACTGGAAGCGCCTAAAACTTATGAAGAGTTTCAGAATGTAGTAGAAACATTGGATAAAAACGGCGTTGCTCCAATAGCGCTTGGAAACAAAGACCGCTGGACCGGGTCTCTATGGTATATGTATCTGGCTGACCGGATAGGCGGCGGAGATGTCCTGACAAAAGCGATCGACCGCAGCGGTTCATTTGAAGACCCTGCCCTGGTTTCAGCTGCTGAAAAGGTGCAGGAGCTGGTTGATATGAATGCGTTTGTCAAAGGCTTCAACGGCCTTGCCGATGAAGAAGCGAAGAGCATGTTCATGAACGAACAGGCAGCTATGTACCTGATTGCCACATGGGATCTGCCGAATTACACAACCAATGAAGACGTTCCTCAGGAATTCAGGGATTCTGTCGGCTACTTCAACTTCCCGACCGTTGACGGAAAAGGTGACATGGACAGCTTTGTAGGCGGTCCTGGTGTAGGGTTATTCGTTGCAGAGGATTCCGATGTAAAGGAAGAAGCAAAGGAATTTGCCTCCTACTTCATCCAGCAGTGGGGAGAAAAGTCAGTGACAGATGCAGGCGTCATCCCGGCAACGAAAGTGGATGCGGCATCACTTGACCTTCCTGATATGTATGTCGATGTCCTGGAAGACCTGAACTCTGCCAGCAATATCACGCTTTTTGCAGATGTGCAGATGAGTGCAGATACAGCCCAGGTGCATTTGGATATGATTCAGTCGCTGTTTGGAAAAGAAGTGTCTCCTGAAGACTTTGCCAAGGCGCACGAAGAAGCGCTGTCCAAAGAATAAGGGTCCGCGGAACACTAGTAATCAACTAAAGAAAAGGACATACCCTTTGCAGGATTGTCCTTTTCATTTTTAAATATGGGGTTGAATGTGATGAATAAAGTAATGTCAAACAAGTGGATTATCGCATTATACGTTCTCCCTGCACTCCTTCTGATTGGTATCCTCATCTTCATCCCTCTGATCTTGACCGGTTATTACGGCCTGATGGACTGGGATGGCATCGGAGCTATGGAGTTCATAGGGCTGGAAAACTATATCAATGCCATCCAGGATGGGAAGTTTTGGGACAGTGCCTACCATTCTTTCCTGCTGGCCGTATTTTCAACGCTGAGCCTGGTCATCTATCTGGCCATCTCAATGATATTGGCATCCCGGATCAAAGGGGCAGATTTGCTGAGAAAAATCTACCTGATCCCGATGCTGCTGTCATCTGTAGCGATCGCACAGCTGTGGATCAAGGTGTTCAACCCGACCAATGGAATGCTCAACAGCATCCTGATGGCCTTCGGTGTGGATAATCCTCCAGCATGGCTGGCAGAACCGTCAATCGTTCTTTATGCGATTTTTATTCCTATCTTGTGGCAATACGCAGGGTTTTACATTTTGATTTACTATGCAGCACTCAAGAACATTCCGGAATCATTGGTTGAGGCAGCCAGGATCGATGGGGCCACACCGCTCCAGATCGCCTGGAAAATCAAGCTCCCATTGATCATGGGTGTTGTGAAAGTAACGATTGTGCTGGCTGTAGTCGGGTCACTGAAATACTTTGACCTGATATATGTAATGACCGGCGGCGGCCCAAATGGCGCCAGCGAGGTTATGGCATCTTATATGTATAAACTGGCCTTTGCAAGCAATGACTTCGGATACGGCAGTGCCATCGGCTTCCTGCTCCTGATCATTACGCTGATAGTGACAGTGATTGTGCGCAAGGCAACAGCTACTAAAGAAGAAATTCAATATTAAGCGAGGGTTGTACAATGAAACGAGCAGGTTACATCATACTCTATCTTTGCCTGGCCATCGTAGCCATCTTTCAGGTCTTCCCGGTCATTTGGCTGTTCCTGTTTTCTTTAAAAAATAATCAGGAAATCTTCTCAAAATCCCCTTTCTCGCTGCCAACTGAATTCAGGTGGGAAAATTACAGCAAAGTATGGGAAGGCGGCATTGGAATCTATTTCTGGAACAGCATCTGGATTACAGGTGTGGCCATCCTCTTAACCGTAATCCTGGCGAGCATGGCGACTTTTGCGATTACAAGGATGCAGTGGAAGCTGAGCAAATTGGTGCTTGGGCTATTCATGGTCGGGCTGATGATCCCGATCCATTCAGCGATCATTCCGCTGTTCAGCATGTTCTTAAATGTAAATCTGATCGACAATCCATGGTCAATCGTCATTACGTATACGGCTTATAATCTGCCGATTACGATGATGATCCTCCTCGGCTTTTATTACACTTTGCCAAGGGAAATTGAAGAAGCGGCGATTATGGACGGCTGTTCAGTCCACAGGATGTTTTTCAAGATCATCCTGCCTATGACGATCCCGATCATGTCGACCACTGTGATCATCAATATGATTTATAACTGGAATGAGTTTGTTTTCGTCAATACCTTTATCAGTTCTGATCAGTATAAAACCCTTACGGTCGGAATCCAGAATTTCATCGGCCAGTATATGACTGATTGGGGCGCAATCGGCGCGACTCTCATCATCAGTGTGCTGCCGATCCTGCTGGCATTCCTTTTCTTCAGCAATAAAGTTGTTGAAGGCATCTCTTCAAGTGCAGTTAAAGGATAAAACAAAAAGCACTTTCTCCTCAATCAGGAGAAAGTGCTTTTTGTTTGGCCTGCTTCCGCTGGATTCTATTGAAGGCATGGAGGCAGAGCCACATGATGATAAAAGCGGCTGAACTCCCGCCGAAGATAAAGGCAAGCGCCGGGGCCAGCTGAGTGATAAAGTAAAGCGAAGCAAGGCAGAGAATCATCAATACGGTGTGGAGCGGATTGACGAGCATGATCAGCAGGGCCTGTTTGATGAGCTGCCTGACATTCAAATCAAAATGAACAAATACTGGAAAAAGATAAAGAAGAAACAGCAGAAAAATCATCAGGAACGCGAGCAAAGGGACATGGGCCCAGGTGAGCACATCAAAACCGGCCTGGGTGAACCAAAGATTGAAGCCGGCCAGGGAACCGGTGATGATGATAATGAGGCCCAGGCGATTGCCCTTCCAGAAATCCTTTTTATAATATGAAAGGAAGCTGGGGAATAGGGGTGTGTCTGTTTTCCCCCTCAGCCAGTCCCTTGTGATGGCAAACATGGCGAGGGTGGAGGGAAAGAATCCAAAGAGGATGCCTCCTGCAAGAGTGAATAGTATCCATAAGAGATTCATATAAGCGAAACGGGTGATCCATTCAAATATCCGGTATAAAACGCTGCTTGCCATGGCTCAAGCCTCCAATTTTTCCTTATGTAAAACCTATTATACTGGAATAAAAATCATTTCGCAGTATTATGAGGAATCTTTGTTTATTCAATAGACAAACAAATGAAATATTGATATAATTCTTTTTGAAAGCATTTACATTTTATAAAAAGATAATGAACTTTATTATGATTCTGGGAGGAACGAAAAATGGCTTATTTTAACATTGAAAAGATTAAATATGAAGGTTCAGCATCAACCAATCCATTTGCGTTTAAATTTTATAACCCGGAGGAAAAAATCGGCGGGAAAACAATGGAAGAAATCCTGCGTTTTGGTGTAGCTTACTGGCATACGTTCACAATGGACGGCTCCGATCCGTTCGGAACTGGAACAATGCTCCGTCCATGGGATAAGTTCACGGGAATGGATCTGGCAAAAGCGCGCGTTGAAGCAGCCTTTGAATTTTTTGAAAAGCTGGATGTGCCATTCTTCTGCTTCCATGATGTAGATATTGCTCCAGAAGGAAGCAGCCTGAGAGAAACCAACCAAAATTTAGATATCATCGTCAGCATGATTAAAGATTATATGAAGGACAGCAAAACGAAGCTGCTATGGAATACGGCGAATAACTTCACGAACCCACGCTTCGTCCATGGTGCTGCAACTTCAAACAGCGCGGATATTTTCGCGTATGCAGCAGCGAAAATCAAGAAAGGCCTTGAGGTCGGAAAAGAACTCGGCGCAGAAAACTATGTGTTCTGGGGCGGCCGTGAAGGCTATGAAACTCTCTTAAACACAGACATGAAGCTTGAAATGGATAACCTTGGCCGCTTCATGCACATGGCAGTGGATTATGCGAAGGAAATCGGCTTTGACGCCCAATTCCTGATCGAGCCTAAGCCAAAAGAGCCGACAACTCATCAATACGATTTCGATGTGGCGACAGGATATGCATTCCTGCAGCATTACGGATTGCAGGACCACTTCAAATTCAATATTGAAGCAAACCATGCAACACTGGCCGGCCATACATTCGAACATGAGCTTCACTATGCACGTGTAAACAATATGCTTGGCTCAGTAGATGCCAACCAGGGCGATCCATTGCTTGGCTGGGATACAGATGAGTTCCCGACAGACTTGTATTCTACTACACTTGCAATGATCGAAATCCTTAAAAATGGCGGACTTGGCCGCGGCGGACTCAACTTCGACGCGAAAGTGAGAAGGGGTTCATTTGAGCCTGAAGATCTGTTCCACGCCCATATCGCCGGAATGGACAGCTTTGCGGTTGGCCTGAAGGTCGCACAGAAGCTGATTGATGACAAGGTGCTGGACAATGTGGTTGAAAACCGCTATAAGAGCTATACAGAAGGCATCGGCCTTGAGATCGTTGAAGGCAGGACAGATTTCCATAAGCTTGAGGAGCATGCATTGGGCTTGGCTGAAGTGAAGCACCAGTCCGGCCGCCTCGAAAGCATCAAGGCTACGATCAATCAATATCTGTTAAGGGCTTATGCGGGAGAGTAACTCTTAGAGGGCAGGTGCACCAATGAAATATGTAATCGGCGTTGACTTAGGAACAAGCGCGGTAAAAATATTGCTGGTCGATCAAAAGGGGAATGTGGTCCAGGAGGTTTCCAAGGACTATCCCCTGATCCAGGAGAAGACCGGCTACAGCGAGCAGGATCCGAAAGAGTGGGTAAATCAGACAGCAGCAGGTCTGTCTGAACTGCTCCAAAAATTTGGCGGAAATCCGGAAGACATTGAGGGACTCAGTTTTTCCGGGCAGATGCACGGCCTTGTCCTTCTGGATGAGAACAATGAAGTGCTTCGGAATGCCATCCTTTGGAATGATACGAGGACGACGGCACAGTGCCGTGAGATCTACGATCGGGTCGGCGAAGAGAGGCTGCTTGAGATTACGAAGAATCCGGCACTGGAAGGTTTTACTTTGCCGAAACTGCTTTGGGTGAAAGAGCATGAGCCAGAGATCTATGAAAAGGCGAAAACCTTTGTCCTTCCGAAGGATTATGTAAGGTTCAAGCTGACCGATGAGCTGCAGATGGAATATTCCGATGCAGCGGGAACGCTGTTATTGGATATTGCGAAAAAAGAGTGGAGCAGGGAAATTTGCGATATTCTCGATATTGATGCCGCACTCTGCCCGCCATTGGTGGGATCTCATGAAAAGACGGGGAATATCACTCCTGAGTTCTCAGCAGCGACCGGCCTTCCGGCTTCTGTCCAGGTATTTGGTGGCGGTGCCGACAATGCCTGCGGAGCGATCGGCTCCGGTATCCTTGAGGAGGGGAAAACCCTTTGCAGCATCGGTACCTCTGGTGTGGTCCTTTCTTATGAAAGCAGCAGCGATAAAGATTTCGGTGGAAAAGTCCATTATTTCAATCATGGGGCCGAGGACGTTTTTTACACGATGGGAGTGACCCTTGCAGCAGGCCACAGCCTGAGCTGGTTCCGGAATGTATTCGCAGCGGAAGAGAGCTTTGAGGAACTGCTGGCAGAAGCAGGAACTGTCCCTCCAGGATCGAACGGACTGCTGTTCACGCCTTACATATCCGGGGAGCGCACTCCGCATGCGGACGCAAGCATACGGGCAAGCTTCATCGGGATGGACAGCTCTCATGAACGCAAGGATTTCGTCCGTGCCGTTATGGAAGGGATCACTTTCTCGCTGAACGAATCTTTGGCTATCTTCAGAGAAAATGGCAAAAAGATCGATACCATCGTATCTACCGGCGGCGGCACGAAGAATGAAGATTGGCTGCAAATGCAGGCGGATATTTTCAACAGCAAAATTGTTAAGCTTTCGAGCGAGCAGGGTCCTGGCATGGGTGCCGCTATGATTGCGGCTTATGGCAGCGGGTGGTTTTCTTCTCTGAAGGAGTGCGGCGATGCATTCCTGAAGGTCGAAAAAGAATTTGTCCCTGATGCAGGAAATGTGGAGATTTACCAAGAATTATTCCTTGTATACCAGGAAGTCTACGGGCAGACAAAAGCACTTAATGAAAAGCTGCTGGCCTATCGAAAATAAACATAATGAAACCAGAAGGCTGCCTTGGAAGGATGCATCATATATGCAAAGTCCCGGGGCAGCCTTCTGGGTTTCTGTATAAAAGAAGGAGTTGGCGAAATGAAATATAATCAGCTGGGCAATACCGACTTGAAAGTAAGTGAACTGAGTTTCGGCACTTGGGCGATCGGCGGTTCATGGGGAAAGACAGATGACGGGGAAGCGCTAAAAGCCCTGGAACGGGCAATGGACGCGGGCGTTAATTTCTTTGATACGGCCGACGTGTATGGAGAAGGGCATAGCGAGGAACTTTTGGCGAAGGCCACGAAAGGGAAGGAAGATTCCATTCATATCGCTACAAAGTTCTGCCGCAGCGCTGATATTTATGATCCTGCAACCTATTCAATGGATAGTGTCCGGTCTTTTTGTGAAAACAGCTTGAAAAGGCTGGATCGGGAGGCAATCGACCTTTATCAGATCCATTGTCCGCCTATGGAAATTCTTAAAGATGGCAGTGTTTTCGAAGTGCTTGAGCAGCTGAAGCAGGAAGGGAAGATCCGCTATTATGGCGTCAGTGTGGAAACGGTCGAGGAAGGGATATTCTGCCTGGAGAATACGAAGGCAAGCGCGCTGCAGGTCATTTTCAACCTGTTAAGGCAAAAGCCGCTGGATGAGCTTTTCCCAATGGCGATGGAAAAGAAGGTAGGGATTCTTGCGCGTGTACCTCTGGCTAGCGGGCTTCTGACAGGAAAATTCTCAAAGGATACCACGTTTGAGCAGGATGACCACCGCAACTTCAACCGCAACGGGGAAGCCTTTAATGTCGGCGAAACATTCGGCGGACTTGATTTCGAAAAAGGCGTGGAGCTGAGCGAGCAGGTGAAGTGGATTGAAGAAGGCAGGGGAAGCATGGCAGCAGCAGCCATCAAATGGATTCTTCAGCAGCCGGAGGTGAGCACAGTCATCCCGGGCTTCCGGAATGTGAAGCAGGTGGAGAGCAATCTCGAAGCACTGGATGCAAAGCCGTTCAGTGAAGAAGAACTGCAGAAGTTGAAGGACTTTTATCAGAAGGAAGTGCATGCCCATATCCGGGGCGTTTATTAATAGGTAAGGCCTCCAGCTCTGGCTGGAGGCCTTTTTTGTTTGGGGACAGGGTTGCTGTCCCGTTTTATGAATTACATTGCTTTAGAACGCTTTGTTTCGGCAGGCGCCTTCCACAGGCTTTCCATTTGCTCTAGGGATTTGCCTTTCGTTTCAGGCACATACTTCCAGACGAAGATGGCGGAAAGGACGCTCATCAGGCCATAAATGCCGTAGGTCATCCCGCCGCTGAATTCCATCATCATCGGGTAGGTGGAGGAGACCAGATAGTTGGCACCCCATTGGGCGGCAACCGCGATCGCCACAGCCTGTCCGCGGATGCGGTTCGGGAAGATCTCGGAAATCAGCACCCAGCAGATCGGCCCCCAGGACATCATGAAGGAAGCGGTATACACGATGATGAATAAAAGCGTGCTGATGCCGATGATATTGGCAAAAGCGAGGCCCGCGACACCGAACATGCCGATGGCCATTCCGATCGAGCCGATGATGAGGAGCGGCTTGCGTCCCCATTTGTCGACCGTCATGATGGCGATAACAGTGAAGATGACGTTGACAAGTCCCATGACGATCGTCTGCAGCATGGAAGCATCCTTTGCAGCGCCCATGCTTTCAAAAATGCGCGGAGCGTAATAGAGAGCCACATTGATGCCGACAAACTGCTGGAAAACGGAAAGCAGGATGCCGATGACAATCACTTTTTTTCCAAAAGCAAAGGTGGACATTTTCTCTGCAGTTGCATTCATGGAACCTTTGATTTCGCTGAGTATCTGTTTGGCGCTTGCCGGGCCGTTGATTTTCGAGAGAATCCTCAGTGCGCTTTCGTCCTGATTCTTCAGAGACAGATAGCGGGGCGTCTCCGGCACGAAGAAAAGGAAAACGAAAAACAGCAGGGCCGGGATGGCTTCAGACAGGAACATATACCTCCAGCCGGTTTCATTGATCCATTCCACTGATTGCCCGCGTGCGATTCCCCAATTGACAAAATAAACGACCAGCATGCCGAAAATGATGGCAAATTGATTGAAAGAAACCAGCCGGCCCCTGATGGCTGCCGGGGCGATTTCCCCTATGTACATTGGCACAATGGCGGAAGCGAGTCCGACCCCGATGCCGCCGATGATGCGATAAAGATTGAATGTCAGCAGAAGGCCGATAGTAGGTTCACCCGCTGAGAAGAACAGAAACTCAGGGTAAGCAGAGCCAAGTGCTGATAAAAGGAATAATACGGCCGCAATGATCAGCGATTTTTTTCGGCCAAATGCAGAAGAAAAATAACCGGAAATGATGCCGCCGATGATGCATCCGATCAGAGCGCTGGAGATGGTGGCTCCATGAATAAACGAGCTTAAGCCCAGGCTGTCCACCAGATAGGTTTGGATTGATTTTTCAGCCCCTGATATGACAGCTGTATCATAGCCAAAGAGCAGGCCGCCGAGAGTGGCAACGAGTGTGATAGAGAAGATGTAAAGCGAACCATTGTGCTGTTTCGTCATGTGTGAAGGCAGTTTTCATTATACTGGAATGATAGTTAAACGCTTACATTGTTATCATAGTTTTTGAAGCGTTTACATTTACCGGTATAAAAGAAATTCACTGCCCATTCCCTCCCCTGCTGATAATTTTTTTACAATAATGAATAATTGCATTATAGCAGACTATATTAAGTTTGTCTAATGAATGAACTAAGTTTTGGATAGTAGGAAGGAGCCAAGGGGTCAGACCCCCTGGCCCGGTTTTTTTAGTTACAAAATTCTCCCGCACTTTTGTAAAGTTTTATAATAGTAGCTGGTGCTTTTCTTCCATTTATGAATTCTGCTGGAGCTGCTTAAGAGGGGGAATTTGCGTGGCTATTACGTTTACGATGCTGTTTTTGGGGATTTTGCTTGGTTTTATCGGGGCCGGGGGATCCGGTTTTATTATTGCGCTATTGACGGTGGTGTTCGGGGTGCCGATCCATACGGCGCTTGGGACGTCGCTTGCGGCGATGGTGTTTACAACCTTGTCGGGGGCTTACAGCCATTACCGGCAGGGCAATATTGATGTGAAAATGGGACTGGCTGTCGGGTGCTTTGGAGCGGTCACTTCGTTTCTGGGCTCGGGAATCGCGGTGTGGATCCCGGTTGATTCGCTTCATTGGCTGACGGCCGGAATGCTGTTTCTGTCAGCAGTGATGCTGCTGGTCCGTTTGTTCATCGTCAGCCGGATGGAGGACAAGGGAGCAGAGCCGCAGCGCAGGCTCTTCATGAAAGCTGCATTTGTGGGCATTGTCTGCGGCTTGCTGTCAGGCACGTTCGGCATCGGCTCTGCGCCTTTCATTCAGCTTGGACTATTAGCCGTCTTAGGCCTTTCTGTGCAGAAGTCTGTCGGGACGACGATGCTGGTCATCCTGCCGATTGCACTGGCAGGCGGCATCGGCTATTATTTTGAAGGATACTTTGATTCGATCCTGCTGCTGCAGGTGCTGGCCGGAACGATGATCGGTTCATACCTCGGAGCGCGGTTCACCAATTATGTGCCGCTTCCTGTTTTAAAAAGTGCCATGGTGCTGACGCCTATTATGGCCGGATTCATCCTGCTGTTCTGAATTAGGTAAAGACAGACTGCAAGGTCCTTCCTCAGGGAAGGGCTCTGCGGTCTTTTGTCATTACTTTGTGTGGATAAGGGTATGGTGGAGAATACTTTAATTAAATCTATGGCTGGAGGAAACTATGAAAAAGGGCCGCTGGAGCTTGCAAGCCATCATTATTATATTTGTTTGTGTGGTGGTCATGATTTCCCTTATGATCACCGACCTGCTGATCAGCAGCAGGGTCACCTCCAGTGTTGAGGAAACACAGGAGGATAAAGCTTTAAATGTCGCTAAAATGGTGGCGCACAGCCGGATTGTTGAAGATGCTTTGGAAGGGGATCCTGAGGGCGCAGGGGTCCAGGATTTTGCCAATGAAATGCGGGAGCTTACAAATGTCAATTTCATTGTAGTAATGGATATGAAGGGCTACCGCTTGTCACATCCGGAGTCATCTGAGATAGGAAAGCATTTCAGGGGCGGGGATGAAGGCCCTGTGCTGGAGGGGGAAGAGTATGTTTCCTATTCCAAGGGCATACTCGGTCCATCGATGCGGGCATTCACTCCTGTCATTGGCAGTGCCGGGGAGCAGATAGGGGCTGTGGCTGTCGGCATTTCTCTAGAGACGGTAACGAAGGCTGTCTATAAGAGCCAGAACGCAATCTACATCGGCACGCTGATCGGCATCCTAGTGGGGATTATCGGTGCGGTGATACTTGCCAGGTACATAAAAAAAATCCTGCTGGGACTGGAGCCTTCCGCGATTGCCAAGGTGCTGGAGGAGCGCAGCTCAATGCTGCAGTCTGTGCGTGAAGGGATCATTGCCGTTGACCAGAGCGGGAAGATTACGCTCGTAAACCGGGCGGCAAGGAAGCTTTTTCAAAAGGCCGGCATTGAAAAGGATCCGGTTGGGCTGCAGATTGAGGAGTATCTTCCGGAAACCCGCCTGAAGGAAGTCCTGATCACAGGGAAAACACATCTTGACCAGGAGCAGAGCTTCCACGGGGTGACGATTCTAGTCAATCGGGTGCCGGTGGTGGTGGATAATCAGCTCGTCGGCGCCATTGCGACCTTCCGGGATAAGACGGAGGTCCAGCTGCTTGCCGAACAGCTTACAGGTGTCCGCAATTATGCAGATGCTTTGAGGGCACAGGCCCACGAGTTCATGAACAAGCTTCATGTTATCCTGGGGATGGTCCATACCGAGCAGTACGAGCATCTTGCCAGGTATGTGAACGAGACGGTCAATCACCGGGAGAATGAAATGGGCTTTGTAACAAAGAAGATCCATGACCCGGTCCTGGCCGGTTTTCTCATCGGCAAGCTGAGCAATGCCCGGGAATCAGGGGCGGTG
This sequence comes from Cytobacillus sp. T106, assembly GCF_040492155.1. Taxonomy (NCBI): domain Bacteria; kingdom Bacillati; phylum Bacillota; class Bacilli; order Caryophanales; family Bacillaceae; genus Cytobacillus; species Cytobacillus sp. T106. The sequence continues at coordinate 14,810 of NZ_JBEUMK010000011.1, forward strand.
CTGTCGTTTGATTGTGCCGATAATCTGCCAAAGCCGGTGGACCCGGAAATCACCCATGATCTGATCACGATCATCGGCAACTTAATCGATAATGCATTGGAAGCTGTATCAGGAAGGCCGGTCAAAAAAGTGGAGTTAATGCTGGATTATGCCGAGGAAATTTTAACAATAGAAGTAAGAGATACAGGAAGCGGTATGACAAAGGAAATCCAGGATCGGATTTCCGAGAAGGGTTTTTCCACAAAAGGGAAGGACAGGGGCTTCGGGCTGTACCTGGTCACACAGGCGGCTGATAAGCTGGAGGGGGAACTGATCATTTCCTCCAAGGCAGGAAAGGGGACGCAGTTTGCCGTCTATATACCTTATAAAGCAGGGGATGATGAGACATGATCAATGTAATGATTGTTGAAGATGATCCGATGGTCGCTGAAATTAATAAACGGTATCTTGCCAAGGTAGAAGGGTTCCGGCTGGCTGCGTCGGCCAGGTCGGTCGATGAAGCGGTCAGCCTTCTGGAGAAGGAGGACATCCAGCTGATTCTCCTTGATATTTATATGCCCGGGAGGCTCGGGCTTGAACTGGTCACTTATCTGAGGGAAAATGAGCTGGAAACCGATGTGATCATCATCTCTGCCGCAAAGGATATGGACCGGATCAGGCAGGCCCTGCGTTCGGGTGTGGTGGATTATCTCATCAAGCCATTTGAATTTGAACGGTTCAATGCGGCGCTGACAGCCTATGAGCAGCAGAGCCGGTTCGCTGAAAAGAGGGAAGAGGTCACCCAGCAGGAGCTGGACAGCCACCTGCTGCGGCGCGAGGAGCCGTCGGTCGTGGAAGAGCTCCCGAAAGGACTGACAAAGGATACGCTGAAACAGGTCTGGGAAGCCGTGCAGGAGCTTAAGGAAGGACCGTTCTCCACCGACGAGATGGCCGAGGCGGTAGGCGTCTCAAGAGTATCGGCGCGGAAATACCTGAACTTTTTAAAAGAGCTTGGCATACTGGATGTGAAGGTCATCTATGGCACGATCGGCCGTCCCGTGTACCAGCATGAATATAACCCATATAAAGAGCATTTGATTAAGAACTTTCTGTAAGCAGTTTCTGAAACTGCTTACTTTTTTTAATTTCAAAAAGAATTTCTCTAATTACATAATCTATGAAAACGCTTTTAGAAAAATTAAGATGGACATGTAGAACAGATGGGAGGAAAGCTTTATGGAACCAGCTAAGAAACTGCAGCCGATTTCTGCACCAGAAGATAATAAAAGGGAAGAGAAAAAAGGCTTTTTTGCAAAATTGGGAAGTATAAAAGTAGGAGCAGTGCCGCTTCCGCTTTATGTTTTAATAGCACTTGTTGTATATGCTGCGGCAGCTTATGAATCACTGCCGGCTGATATGATCGGCGGATTTGCCGTCATTATGGCAATGGGAATCCTGCTTGGCGATATCGGAATGAGAATCCCGATCCTGAAGGATATCGGGGGCCCGGCGATACTATCGCTGCTCGTTCCTTCTATATTGGTATTTTTTAATATTATTAATACAACCGGAATGGATGCTGTCACCCAGCTGATGAAAACATCCAATTTCCTGTACCTGTATATTTCGATCCTGGTTGTCGGAAGTATCCTCGGTATGAACCGCAGGGTCTTGATCCAGGGGTTTACCAGAATGTTTGTGCCGCTTGTTCTGGGTACACTTGCCTCAGTTTGTGCGGGCGTTCTTGTCGGTATGCTGTTTGGATATGATGTAAAGCATACGCTGTTTTATATTGTTGTGCCGATCATTGCCGGAGGGATTGGCGAAGGAATCCTGCCGCTGTCCATCGGCTATGCTGATGTCCTTGGCCAGAGCTCAGAATCATTTGTCGGCCAGCTGATTCCTGCAGCGGTCATCGGAAATATTGCAGCGATCATCTGTGCCGGCATCCTGTCCCGCTTGGGAGAGAAAAAGCCGGAGCTTACAGGAAAAGGAGTCCTGGTCAAATCGAAGGGCGGAGACGGGATCACAGAATCTTCGACAATCAACAAACCTGTCGAGTTCCCGCTAATGGGGGCAGGGCTCCTGATTGCCTGCAGCTTCTTCATTATCGGAGGGCTTGGCCACCATGTCCTTGGCATCCCGGGTCCAGTCCTGATGATTTTTGCGGCTGCCCTTGTTAAATGCCTGCAGCTTATGCCGGCCAAAATGGAGCAGGGTGCCTTCCACCTTTATAAATTCGTTTCATCCAGCCTCACATGGCCATTGATGGTCGGCCTTGGAATGCTGTATATCCCGCTTGAGGATGTAGTGAAAATCGTAACGCCTTCTTATATTGCAGTTTGTGTGGCTGTTGTCCTGGCCATGGTCATCACAGGCTACTTCACAGGAAAACTGATGAAAATGTATCCTGTTGATGCCGCAATCGTTACAGGCTGCCACAGCGGCCTTGGCGGAACAGGCGACGTTGCCATCCTTTCAGCTTCCAACCGCATGTCCCTGATGCCGTTCGCACAGGTTTCCACAAGAATCGGCGGCGCATCAACAGTCATCCTTGCCATTCTGTTAATGAAGATCTTGAACTGAACCGGGTCCGGGACTGGGCTGAGGGGGCTGGGCCAAGGGCAGGGCCAAGGGGACAGACCCCCTGGCCCGAAAACTGGGCCAAGGGGACAGACCCCCTGGCTCGAAAACCGCGCCAAGGGGACAGACCCCCTGGCTCGAAAACTGCGCCAAGGGGACAGACCCCCTGGCCCGAAAACTGAGCCAAGGGGACAGACCCCCTGGCTCGAAAACCGGGCCAAGGGACCTGACCCCCTGGCCCGCGAATTGACAGAAAAGCTGGAATAGTATTTAATGGATTCTGGTATAGGCGGGCGGCATGTGATGCTGCTTGCTTTTTTAAATAATTTTAGTTAAATAACCTGGAGATAATGGGTAAAGGCTACTAACATGGAATAGTACGGAAATTGACTCCAATTGAAAGGAAGAACTATGATCTATGACTGCTTCAGATGGTGCAAAAAACGTAATTTACACAGATTTGAGAGGAAAAGAGCTTCTATCAAATCCTTATTTGAATAAAGGTGTCGCATTTACAAAAGAAGAGAGGGATGATCTGGGGCTTCAGGGCTTGCTGCCAACCCAGGTGCTGACTCTTGATGAACAGGCAACACGTGCGTATGAGCAGTTCTCCAGACGGACAAACAATATGTTCAAAAACGGAGTGCTCTATGATTTATATAATCGTAATGTCGTCCTGTTCTACCGTCTCCTCAGGGATCACTTGAACGAGATGCTGCCGATCATCTATACACCGACTGTGGGTGAGGCGATCCAGCGCTATTCCCATGAATATCATCGTCCGGGCGGCCTCTATTTGACCATTGAAGATCCGGAGGAAATGGACAAGGCATTCGAAAACCTGAATAAGCCCCATGAAGGAATCGATCTGATTGTTGTGACGGATTCTGAGAGTATCCTGGGAATCGGCGACCAGGGCGTCGGCGGGATCAATATCGCGATTGGCAAGCTGGCAGTTTACACAGCGGCAGCCGGCATTGATCCAAGCCGTGTGCTTCCGGTTGTGCTTGATGTAGGGACCAATAATGAGGACCTGATCAAGGATCCTTTATATATCGGAAATAAATTCCCGCGCGTCCGCGGTGAGCGCTATGAGCAGTTTGTCGACCAGTTTGTTGTAACGGCGCGCAAATTTTTCCCGAATGTTCTTCTTCACTGGGAAGATCTTGGCAATGTGAACGCACGGAACATCATGGAAAAGTACGGCAATGAAATCCTGACTTTCAATGACGATATCCAGGGAACAGGGGCTGTTACACTTGCTGCCGTCATGTCTGCCCTGAAGGTGACAGGCGGATCCTTGAAGGACCAGCGCATCCTTGTTTTTGGACCTGGGGCGGCAGGCATCGGAAACGCAGACCAGATGGCAGAAACGATGATCCTTGAAGGTCTTGACCGTGAAGAAGCATATGACCGGTTCTGGGCATTTGACTATCGCGGACTGCTGACGGAAGAAACGCCTGATGTCCTGAAATTCCAAAAGCCTTATGTACGCAGTGCAGAGGAAGTCAAGGATTGGGAAAGAGACGGAGCGTACACGATTCCGTTATTGGAAGTGGTGAAGCGGGTAAAGCCGACGATCCTGATCGGCACCTCCGGCCAGGCCGGCGCCTTCACAGAGGAAATCGTAAGGGAGATGGCCAAGCACGTTGAAAGACCGATCATCATGCCAATGTCCAACCCGACACTCCTAGCTGAAGCGGTGCCTGAGGATCTTTTCAACTGGACAGACGGCAAGGCGCTCATTGCCACAGGAAGCCCGTTTGCGAATGTAGAGTATAACGGAATCAGCCATGAAATCGGCCAGTCCAATAACGCATTTGTTTTCCCTGGCCTCGGCCTCGGAGCGATTGTCGCCAAAGCTGAAATCATTTCAAAAGGCATGTTCGCCGCTGCAGCCAATGCAGTTGCCGAGAAATCAGACAGCAGCACGCCTGGTGCTTCCCTGCTGCCGGCCATCACCAAACTGGCTGACGTCTCAAGGCATGTTGCCATCGAAGTAGCCAAGGCTGCCGTCCAGGAAGGCATTGCCAAAGCGGAGTTCGACGATATTGAACAAGCTGTAGACGATGCTATGTGGAAGCCTGAATATAAACAAATTAAGAGTAAATAGTGGTACAAGGGGGGACAGGTTATGCTGTCCCTCTTTTTTGGGATTAGGGCGGTGCTCTATGTACTGATCGGACACTGTATTGGCCTAATGCGGGACAGTCATGAAAAAAAGGTTTTCTATCAGGATAAATGTGACAGCAGCCTGTGTCCCTGCGGCCCCTTTCATGATATAATAGATTCAACTTTTAACAGAAATGGAGGTTTTCTTTGTGGCAGCCAGCATCAGACTACGTTTTTTCCCAGCTTTGAATCGTTAATTAAATACGTTCAAGGGCTCTGCCTGTGTGCAGGGTAAATGGGATTGGTCTGCCTATTTTTAAGAAAACCTTATTTTACGTTTGATTGTATAAGGAAAGGGAGGACGAGTCTGTCCTCTTTTTTTGCTGTCTTTTTTCATGGCCTTTTGAGTTTTGTCTTCTCTATGGCATTTCTTTTTTAGGACAGACATAACTATATTTTCCATTTACTTTAAACACAGGCGGCCAGTCTGTGTTTTTTTAGTACAAAATAGCATTAAAGGAGAATGGACTATGAGTATGGCAAAAGAAAAGGTATTGGGAATTGCAAGAAAAAATGGTATTGAAGCTAAAGAAGAGCCGCTGGAATTCAATGAGTCGGGGCTTGATTTCCTGGTTGTATTTGTGGAAGATGTCAAGGGAGAGAGATGGGTGCTCCGTTTCCCCAGGAGGGGGGATGTAATACCGTCAACTGCGAAGGAAAAGAGGACACTTGAGCTGGTCGGCTCCTATATCCTGATCCAGACTCCGGATTGGCTTGTATATAACGAGGAACTGATTGCCTATAAAAAGCTGGATGGCGTTCCTGCAGGCACCATTGATCATGAAGCTAAAGCCTATAAATGGGAGCTGGACGTGAATGATTTGCCAGAGAAGTATATAGAGAGTCTGGCAAAAGCCATGGTTTCCCTCCATAAGATTGGGAAGGACGAAGCTGAGGGAGCGAAACTGCCAGTTGAGAGTGCAGAAACGGCGAGAGCCAGTATGATGCTGAGAATGGAAAAAGTGAAGGAAAAGTTTGAAGTACATGACGCCTTGTGGAAAAGGTGGCAGACGTGGGTGCACGATAGCTCGATGTGGCCCAAACAGACTGGTCTGGTGCATGGGGATCTGCATCCCGGGCATATCCTGATCGACGAGGACTCACGGGTGACTGGTTTTATCGACTGGACAGAAGCGTCAGTAACTGATATAGCCAATGATTTCGTAGGGCATTACCGTACATTTGGCAAAAAAGAGCTGGAACGGCTAATCGGCTGCTACAGTGCTGCCGGGGGGGACGTGTGGCCAAACATGGCCAAGCATGTCATGGAGCTTGAAGCAGCCTATCCTGTAGCCATTGCCGAATTCGCCTTGAAATCCGGTCTGGAAGAATATATGGAAATGGCGAAACAGATTCTAAGCCAGGAAAACTTATAAATGCAGCGGGACAGGGGAAGTGCACCTTGTCCCGATTTTTATGGAACATTGTGCATGACCTGCCCCTCAAGATCAATTGCCTATTCTGCCTCATTTCCTGCACTTGCAGGATTTGAACCTTCATCACCAGCAGTGAGCGTGTCCCACGATTGGCTGCTACCGCCCAAAACCGCCTCGCTGATTGGATGTGTATATCTGTTTCTCACCTCAAGCAGATCATCATGGCGGAAAAACATGGTCGGTTCATTCATTTCATCAGCAAGCCTTTGTCCTACAAAGGAAAGCTCCAGTTTTACCGCCTGAAGCTCCACATCACCGACTGCGAAGAAGCGGAGCTGGTCACCGGCATTTCCTCCTATGTCCGGGTCTAAAAAACCGAATGTCCTGTTTCGGCAGCTGCCTGCCGGGATGACAAATACAGCGTCTGGAAAGAGGGTTGATTCGCCAACACCGTCCTCGTCTAATGAACAGACTTCCGCAAACAGCTGAATCCTATAATCTCGATTAGTCGGATTGGAGATGGAAACTCTTACAACGTCAGGCGGACCTCCTGCTGGATCCCCTGAGATTTGGCCCGGAATTTTCATCGGTCCTGTCGTCAAAATATTAAATCGCATTCATTTCACTCCCTTCATAATCAATATATGAAAAGCAGGAAGAAACGAATGGACAAACCTCCTGCAGCTGCAGACTATTTTAGGGCGGAGGAAAGATCTTTTGCCGGCGGGGCAGGAGCTTTGTTTTGTGCCGAAAAGACTGGACTTTTTTCCATTTGTTTGTAAGATAAAGAAAGAAGTTTATAAAGCAGAACTGCACTGCGACTTAAAGGGGAAGCGGATTTGAGAAAGTATAATTCATATATGGATTTCAAGCGTATGATCTATCTGTATATGATTCCTTTGATTCTGTTGGCGATGGTTAGTTATAATCTTATGGAAAATGACTCGGAAGACAATTTAGAAACATATCTGACAAGGATTTTGATAGCTTGGAATATCATCAGCTGGGCTGCTGTTTATAAAAGAAAGTTTTTGCGTGCTTTTGAGCTCGCTACTTTGGCGATCATCAGTGCTGCACATATAGCCATCATATATGATGGTGTCTTTAATTATATCGGAAAGGGGAAGGAAGGGGCATTTGGGGTCTCTGTCATCTGGGTTCCGGCAGTTATTTTGATTTTCTTCCTGATCTTAAGGGCAAAATGGGGCGCTGTTTATTCGCTTTTCATTTTTGTCATTATATTTGCTTTTGGACTGATGAATCTCCCTAATGCCTCTGGCGACAGCCTTGAGTCACTGGCTCAGTTTTATGTGGCCTACCTTTTTTATATACTTGTATTTTATATGGCCCTTCACCTGTTCAAGCTGTTTTCAGAGCTTGAAAGCATGAAGAGGGTCGCCTATACTGACTCGCTTACCGGCATTGCAAACCGGCTTCGAATTGATGGGTGGCTTGAAGAATGGATAAAAAAATCAGAAGGTTTTTCAGTGATCTTCTTTGATATCGACCATTTTAAATGTGTGAACGATACTTATGGGCATGATGCAGGTGATCTTGTCCTCAAACAGCTGGCTTCACTCGTCAGACAACCATTGACGGGTGCTGAGCTTTTTGGGCGCTGGGGAGGGGAAGAGTTTATCATTCTTACCCCAAAGACAGGGGAAAGTGCGGTAAACCTGGCTGAGAAACTGAGAAAGGTGATTATGGAAAGCAGCTTTCCCCCGGCAGGGAATCAGACTGCCAGCTTTGGCGTTGCCCAGTATAAAAAAGGAGATACTGTAGATTCCCTTCTCTCAAGAGCTGACCAGGGACTTTATCAATCTAAACATGAGGGGCGGAACCGGGTGACGTTTGGGGATGAGGGACAGATTTAGTGTCCCTTTTTTGCTGCAGGGACAAGGTACCGGTTTCTCCGTCCGGTGCATTTTTTTAATATCATAGTTAGTAGAACAATGATGAGCAGTACCGTGCTAAAGCTGAACATATTGATATAGACAGCATTAGTGTAGATTGTCATGCCGCTTGTTAACTGACTGACATCGCTGCTTTCAAAATGTGCGGAAAGAGATTTTCTGATGTGGCCCAGTCTTGATTTTCCAATATAAATAGAAATCAGCATAAGAAGGGAAACTGAGAAGAAAACAGCTGCAATCCAGCTGTTTTTAATTGTATTTGGGATAGATTGATAGATCGGCACTATGAGAAAAATAGAAAGAAGGAGCAAGAAGCCTGCAGGCAGGAGACCAATATTTCCGTTGCCGGACATAATGTCAAACCGTTTGATCGTGTAAATTTCGGTAATCATGAAAACGGTGAGATAGGAAAGGGAAAGGCCTATAATCAATATCCAAGCTTTTTTCATGGTATGCTCCTTTTGGGAATGGCTTAGATTTCTGTATAAAGACACTCTTCATTTTTTTTGAACGCAAGGACTGTTTCATCAAACTCATTAAATAGCGAAATATAGCCTTTAGCTGTCTTCAATCCTAATCCTTTTAGTGTGCTGGAGTAACCTCCTTGTGCTGTTTCAATCAAGTCTGCCCCCTCTACTGGACTGCCGGTGAGAGCAGAAGTGCCTTTTATCGCATTTTTTCGCCATTCAAGTCTTAAATCCCAGGATCCATACCATATTATACTTTCATTTACATCAATTGCATTCCAGCTTACAGCGATTTGATCTTTAAACGAACAAAACTCCAGCTGCTGTCCTCCTATTAGTAAGACGACTGGACAATCACCCCAAAATTCACCGCTCGACACTTCGTGGACAGTCCACATCCCACATAGATTTTTATTAACCATGGATCTAAGGCGATTGCCGTGATTCTTTATGAATTCCAAAGAGTCTCCGTAGAAAACTGGCTTATAGTTTTTAATGCCAAGCATGAAGAAGCCTCCTGTATTAATATTCATATTAACTTTAGCAGGAGACACTGCTTTTTGGAAATGCTAATATTTCTTGTTTTTTGAGCCAAGGGACCTGTCCCCCCGGCCTCACAAAGGATTTCCTAATTGGAGTGGAGAATAGTAGTGTCAGGGACTTTGGAAAGGAGCGGGAGCGATGGCGGAGCAGAGTGTCATGGAGATTTATAAACAAAGCCTCGGAAAGTATGATTTGGAACAGCTGAGGCAAATTCCGGCTGGTGGGGTATGGTCTCTTGCGCAGATGTATGATCATGTGATTGTGGTGGCCGATGAGTATTTGGATGAAGCGGAAGCGTGCGCTGCTGCTGAGCCTGTACAGGGCAGAGGGAAAACGGAATTTGGCGAAAAGCTGTTCAGGGAAGGAGGCTTCCCGCCTGTTAAAATCAGGCTGCCGGATGAGATGAACCAGCCGCCGGACAACTCAGGTACTTCAGCTTCCCTGCTCGAAAGGCTTGTGCAGCTGGAAAGAAGGATGAGGGAGCTGGGGGAAAAACTGGATAAGATTCAACCTGACCTTAAAACTGAGCATGGAGGCTTCGGCTGGCTGAGCGCCATGGAGTGGCACGAGCTGGCTGAAATGCATTTCCGGCATCATCTCCGGCAGAAAGGGGAGCTGGAGGAGAGGCTGGGGATTTAAGAGTATGAGTAAAAGGAGCAGTAAATCATGAACAAACTGACTTATGAAACAATAATAGCGGGATTTATGGAGATGGCGAAAAACGATGAAAAGATCCGGGCGGCGCTCATTGTAGGTTCCAGGGCAAGAACGGAGGTGCCGGCTGACGAGTATTCCGACCTTGATCTTGTGGCTATCGTGGAAAACCCGTCTGCATTTCTTAATGATACAGACTGGCTGGGGAAAATAGGGAAGCATTATCTGACATTCCTTGAGAATACTGCCGTTGGGGGAGGAAAGGAAAGAAGGGTCCTGTTTGAAGAGGGGCTTGATGTGGACTTTGCGTTTTTCCCTGTTTCCGCACTGCCGGAGCTTGAGCAGGATCCGGAGCCGCTTGGCGTATTTGCAAAGGGTGTGAGGGTACTGTTCGACAAGGACGGCACCGTCACTGCCCTGGTTCATCAGGCGCCCAAAAACCTGCCTGCCCCTCAGATGCCTGGTTCAGAGGAGATAAGAAATGCTATCCATGATTTCTGGTACCATGCTGTATTGGCTGCAAAGAAAATCAGGCGGGGAGAGCTGCTTGATGCAAAATCGATTTGCGACTCTTATATGAAGCATTTGCTCATGCAGCTGGTACGGACGCAGACCAAGCTTAATAAAGGCCTTGCTTTTGACACCTGGCACGGTAACCGCTTTTTTGAAAAATGGGCTGATCCTGAAACAGTGTCCGCCTATAAAAACCTTTATGGAGTTTATGAAGAAGAGGATGTCTGGAGGGCCCTGCATAATACGATGAGCTTTTTCAGAGAAACTGCCAAAGATGTTTGTGTAAAAATGGATCTTCACTATCCTGAAGAAGGGGATGCATATGCAGCAGGGCTGGTGGAGTCTCTTTATAGCCAAGAGCAGCGGCCAGTGTGAGCCTCGATAATTTCCCTCTATAACTTGTCCGCAATATAGACAGAAGGAGTGTTAAAGGCAGTATCATCCGTACCATCATTGGTTTCCATATAACTGAAAAACAAATTCATAACAACAAACAAAATAATGACCAGAGCCAAAACACCAACAAAGATGAATACGGCTACTTTTTTTCCAGACATCAGGTGTCCTCCTTTTCCTTATTTTTACGTATTATATCACAATGTTCCGCCATTTTGTGGTATACTAATATCCAACTAAGTGCGAAAGGAATGATGGGTGGACGATGGATAACTGATCTTATTTTTTCTTGATTGAAATAGCATATTTCAATTCACACAAAAAATAGGATTAGTCTGCCCATTTTTCACTTATACATCATTCAGCCATTATGATAATGGTTTATTTGCTGATGCAAAGGTACGGCTAATCCTTCCAATTCAATTGGGAGGATTTTTTTGGTTCTCCCTTAAAGAGAGGGATGAGAGTATGAAGGAAATGTTGAAACTGAAAGACATTAGCTATGAAATTATGGATGTAAGCCTATTTGAAGGGGTGAATAGCAGTGTCCTGCAGGGGGAAGTGATCGGCATCATCGGAAAAAATGGAGCCGGAAAATCCACTCTGCTGCAGCTGATCACCGGTGAGAGGCAGCCTTCCAGCGGGCAGATCCAGTGGGTGGGACAGGAAGCTGATATCCTGATGGTAGAGCAGGAAACAGAATCCTATGCTTTAGGGCATCAATCTCCATTGGAAATTAAGCTGCTGGAAAAATGGCAGGTTCCTGCTGTGGGCTATGTACGGATGAGCGGCGGGGAAAAACTGAAGGCCCGTCTCGCAAAAGGCTTCGCGGCAGATGCAGGCCTTCTGCTCCTCGATGAGCCGACCAACCATCTGGATGAGCAGAGCATGGAGATTTTGAAGGAACAGATTGCAGCCTATAAAGGGACGATCATCCTCGTATCCCATGACCGCCACTTTTTGGATGCTGCGGTTTCTAAAATCTGGTCGATCGAGGATAAGCAGCTGATTGAGCATAAAGGGAATTATTCGAGTTATATGGAGGCCCGGAGGCAGAAACGGCTTGCACAGCAGCGGGAATATGAAAAGCAGCAGAAGATGGTCGAGCGGATCGAGGGGCAGCTGAATGAGCTGAGCTCCTGGGCAAACACCGGCCATGCTAAATCGATGAAAGAGGAAGGCTTCAAGGAATATCACCGTGTGAAGGCGAAGCGCCTTGATTCACAGGTGAAATCCAAGCGGAAGCGGCTGGAAAAGGAGCTGGAAAAATCAAAAGCAGCTCCTGTCGCGCCTGAGCATGAGGTCCGCTTTTCGATTTCGGCAAACACAAAGCGGGGCAAGCGGTTTTTGGAAGTGAAGAATCTTGCAAAATCCTTTGATGGGCGCAAGCTGTTTGAAAAAGCGCATTTCACCATCCAGCATGGCGAAAGAGTGGCCATAACAGGGCCGAACGGCAGCGGGAAGACGACTTTCCTGAAAATCGTCATGGGAAAGGAAACAGCAGAGGGAGAGGTCTGGGTGTCGCCGGCAGCCAGTGTCGGCTACTTGACGCAGGAAGTATTCGATCTGCCGCTCGACCAGACGCCGGAGGATCTTTTTTACCGGGAAACGTTTGCGGAAAGAGGGAAGGTCCAAACCTTGATGAAGCATCTCGGCTTTACGGCATCACAGTGGAAGGAGCCGATCGGGAATATGAGCATGGGCGAGCGCGTCAAGTGCAAGCTGATGGAATACATCCTGGAGGAAAAAGATGTGCTCATACTTGATGAGCCGACCAACCATCTTGACCTTCCTTCGCGCGAACAGCTGGAAGAAACCCTGTCAGCCTATCCAGGGACACTACTGGCGGTGTCGCATGACCGCTATTTTCTTGAGAAAATAACCAGCAGCAAGCTCGTGATTGCAGGCGGGACTATTCAAAGGCAATTCGACCAGGAACCGGAAACAAGGGATGACCGGGAAGAGCTGAGGATGAAGCTTGAAGCTGAAAGGCAGGAAGTGCTGGGGAAGCTCAGCTTTATGACGCCGAAAGACAAAGAATATCAGGAGCTGGACCGGAAATTTAATGAGCTTACAAGGCGGATAAGGGAGCTTGGATGAATTTTGTGCGGATATTAGGTTGGGGAAGGGTGCAGGGGACGGATATTAGCAGCTTTCACGATATATTAGCAACTTTTTGATTTTATTAGCAACTTTATCCATATATTAGCAAGTTTCCCGTTTTATTAGCAGCTTCCCAAATATATTAGCAACTCGCCTTTTCAAAAGTCCAAATCAAAAGGAGCCCTGCCGCCGCAGCAGGGCTCCTTTCTGTTGTATCCACAAACCCGGCCTAAAGCACTTTGCCAAGAAAAGCCTTAGTCCGTTCATGCTTGGGGTTGCCGAATAATTCGCCTGGGACATCTTCTTCGACGATATATCCGCCGTCCATGAAGATGACACGGTCCCCGACTTCGCGGGCAAATCCCATTTCGTGAGTGACGACGACCATGGTCATGCCTTCACGGGCAAGATCTTTCATAACCTCGAGCACTTCCCCGATCATTTCAGGATCGAGGGCAGATGTAGGCTCATCGAACAGCATGACCTTTGGCTCCATGGCAAGTGCCCTGGCGATGGCGACACGCTGTTTCTGCCCGCCGGATAATTCGCCGGGGTAGCTGTCCGCTTTTTCCTCAAGCCCTACTTTTCTAAGAAGTTCGAGGGCTTTCTTTTTTGCAGTTTCTTTGTCGACGCCCTTCGTTTTCATTGGGGCCAGGGTAATATTCTGCAGCACTGTTTTATGAGGGAAAAGGTTGAAGTGCTGGAACACCATCCCGACTTCCTGGCGGATTTTATTGATGTTGATTTTAGGATCGGTTATGTCATTTCCATTCACGATGACATGGCCACCCGTAATTTCCTCAAGTTTATTCAGGCATCTCAGAAAGGTACTCTTTCCAGAGCCGGAAGGGCCGACAACACAGACCACTTCCTGCTCTTTTACCTCTGTACTGATATCTTTCAATACTTCGAGTTCGCCGAATGATTTTTTCAGATTATTGACTTGGATTACGCTCATCGCAGCTGATATCTCCTTTCAATAAAGTCGCCGAGCTTGGTGAGCAGGTAGATCAGGATGAAATACATGAGCGCGACCATGCCCCATATTTTAAAAGGTTCATAGGTCGCTGATACGACGACTTGCCCTCTTTGAGTCAGTTCGGCGATTCCGATGACCGACAGGAGGGAGGTGTCTTTCAGGCTGATGATCGCCTGGTTCACAAATGTCGGCAGCATCCTTCTTAAAGCCTGGGGCAGGATGATATAGCGCATGGTCTGCGTACTTGTCAGCCCCAGTGTGCGGGCAGCTTCTGTCTGCCCTTTGTCGATGGACTGAATGCCGGCCCGGATGATTTCAGCTATATAGGCGCCTGCATTGATGGCAACGCCGACAATACCTGCCGTTACAGGCTCAAGCGAAATGAACGAAAGTGAATTCAATCCAAAGTAAATGAAAAATAATTGAACGAGGAAAGGTGTTCCCCGTACTAAGTTGATGAACCAAATGGCGATCCACCTTAAAGGCGGAATCGGGGAAAGGCGGAAAAGTGCGGTGATCAGCCCGATGATGAATCCAAACAGCAGACCGAGAACGGTAATATATGCAGTCAGTTTTAGCCCGGCCCATAAGACAGGAAGGGCTTCTATGAAAATATCCAAATCGCTGCTCCTCTCTTTCTCGAAAAAGACAGCGCGCTTTTGGGGAGCGCGCTGAGCAAATTCTTACTCTTCCAGATAACGTCCTAAAATCTCATCGTATGTGCCGTTATCCTTTATCTTCTGGAGGCCGCTGTTGATTTTTTCCAGCAGCTCCTGGTTTTCGCCTTTTTTTACAGAGATGCCGTACTGGTCGCCGGTCAGGCGGTCCCCGACGGTTTTCAGATCAAGGCCGCTTGTTTTAATGGCGTACGCGATAACCGGATAGTCTTCAATCAGCACGTCTGCGTTCCCGTTGGCCACTTCCTGGAACATGGACGGGCTGTCATTGAATTGGCGGACTTCTTTTATGCCGGCTTCCTCTTTAATTTCCTCGGCATGCTCCGCACCTGTTGTACCATTCTTAACGGCGACCACTTTCCCTTTTAAATCGTCTATACTGGTAATGTCGCTGTTATCTTCTGAAACAACAAGAGTCAGCCCGGCATCAAAATACGGGTCTGAAAAATCAACTTTTTCTTTGCGGTCATCTGTAATGCTCATGCCAGCAATGGCTACATCAAGCTGGTCAGCCAGGATGGCCGGGATGATGCCGCCAAAATCCATAGGCTTTAATTCAATCTCAAACCCTTCTTCCTCTGCAATGGCATTGATGATATCAATATCAATCCCTTTATAATCGCCGCCTTCTTCAAACTCAAACGGAGGATAGGTTGTATCCGTCCCAACCGTATAGGTTTTGCTTCCGTCGTCACCGGAGCTCCCTCCATCACCGCTGCTGTCTGCATCATCTGTGCCGCATGCAGCCAGGACCAGCATCACTAGCATCATAAAGCTGAATAATTGTATTTTTTTCATCTAACCCCTCCCAATCTATTGTCTGATAATTCGCTACATTGACAATGTTAGCAAATGTTTACAGGTAATTTCAAAGGAAAAGGCTTTCAGCACAGAGCTGGGTGGGTAATGTGTCCCGGTTTTGCGTTGTTATTGGACAGGGAGAAAGGCTTTGTGAGGCAGTTTATGTGTGAGGAAGAGGCAGGGGGAAAAGGTCCTGTACCTGCGTCTGTTATGCTATACTTGGAAAAAAACGGGGGAATACCTTCAGTAAGCTAGAGGGAGGCTGGGGTTTATATGCTGGGAAAAGAAGAATATCTTGAGTTCATTTCGGATGAATATCCAGACTTAAAAATAAAAAAGTTTCAAGCAAATGAAAAGGGCTGGGATAACGATATCGTGATCATTAATGAAAGTCTCGTCTTCAGGTTTCCGAAATCTGAAGATGTGATCTTAAAAGTAGAGGCGGAAGGGAAGCTCTTGCATCTGCTGAAAAAGAAACACCCCATCCTGCAGTTGCCGGATTATGAATATTTGTACCAGAATCAAATGTTAAAATGTGTCCGGTATGATTATCTCGAAGGCAGGATGCTGGGCGATATCAGCATGGACTCCTTCAAGAATAACCAGGAAAATGCAAGGCTGCTGGGCGATTTTCTAACTAAGCTGCACTCTATAGACCCTGCAGAGGCAGACACTATGAATCTGAAAACCCTTCATACATTGGAGTACTGGGAAGCCTTGCATTCATCTGTCAGGGAGGAAATTCTCCCTTATCTAAAAGACAGGGAAAAGGATCTGATTAATGGGATATTCAGGGATTTTCTTGAAGAATTCCCTGGCTATTCTATTAAAAAATCTATCATTCACGGTGATTTGACAGCTTCCAATATCATTTACAGCGAAAAGAAGGGCCGTATCAGCGCGGTCATTGATTTTACCGACGCCCAGCTTGGAGACCCGGCATTCGACTTTGCGGGCATTTACTGGGCTTATGGAGAAAACTTCACGAAGGAGGTCCTGTCCTGGTATCAGACGAATGAATCAGCAGATGCCCTCTTCAAAAGGGTTCAGAGCTTTTACGGGCTTCAGCCTATTTTTCATGAGCTCCTTTATGATGTACGGAATGGAAAGAAGCCGGACTGGAAAGCGGGACTGGGAAAGTTTGGAGCCTTAGTGTCATTGGTTTTATAAACAGCGTTGAACTCTTTAAGTGGTATGAATCTATCAAAAGGAGACCTCGATATGGAATTCAAAACGGATATTTTGCAGCTGCGGAAGGGCCCTTATGAAAACGGTGCAGCCTTGGGCAGGCACTTGTCAGGGAAGCCTATAGTGAATGTGTTTAAAAGTATCACAAAGGCTGATATCAATATAGAGAAAATGGAGGGAATCCTTAAAGCTTATTCTCCTCATCTCCTGGATGAATTAAAAGGGATTGCTGACGGCTTGGAGATTCCTTATCATAAGGCAGCAGCACTTTTCAGCGGTTATGATGTGCCCAAGGTGGCTGCCATGGGCTGTACAGCGGTTATGACGAAAGACTTTTATGTGCGCAATTATGATTTCTCCCCAGAGTTCTATGACGGTATCTTCACTCTATCAGAGAATCTGCCGGCTCTTGCGTCAGCCGGCTACAATCTTCAGGCCATCGGCCGGCATGATGGGGTGAATGAAAAAGGGCTCGCGGCAGGGCTTCATTTTGTCAGTCACGATGGCTATCAGGAAGGGCTATCGGCATGGACAAGTGTGAGGATGGTGCTGGATACTTGTGCCACTGTGAGGGAGGCTGCTGAACTTCTGAAGGAAATTCCCCATGCAGCCTGCTATAATTTCTCCCTAGCTGACAGCTTTGGCAATCAGGGGGCAGTGGAGGCAAGCCCCGATAAGGTATTGATAAGACAAGGGCCGGAAGTGTTTCATTCCTGCGTCAACCATTTCAGGTCAGAAGAGATGGCAGGGAAGAATCGTGAGCATATTGATGGGTCGATCAAGCGAACCGGTTATCTCGATTTGGTCGGAAGTAAACAGCTTTCTTTCCAGCAAACCTTCGATCTGTTCAGGGACTCAGAGTCACCGCTGTTTTTTACAGACTATGAAGATCTCTTTGGAACACTGCACACGTTTGGCTACTCTTTTCAGGACTCTCAGATAGTTACTTCTCTCTGCCGTGGAGAAGATCCGCTGCAGATTAATCTAAAAAAGTGGCTTGCTGGGGAAGATCTTGAACAAACAGCAATGCAAGGGAAAATATGAGCCGGATTATTATTAGTCCGCATGCTCATTTACAAATAAAGGATAACGTGAGATAATACAGAAAATTATGAAGGGGTGAAGTAAGTTTATGGAACCAACTAATTGCCAATATTAATTGATTTTAAAATTAATATGAATTTTGTATTGAGTGTTAAAATGCCTAATCTGATTAGGTCTATTTGTTATGCTCTTTATGGAATGATGGCAAATTAGAAGGAAACTTACTTTACTCGACCGGGTTTATAATTTACGGGGATCAGTCCGGCAGCTCTAGGCTGCTCCAGAGGCTGAAATGGGCTTATTTTGTGATGTGCGCATTTCAGGCTTCACTGGCGATAAATTATAATAGCATCCAGGCTGCAGGAAGGGATATCTTCTTGCAGCCTTTTTATATGCGGAAAATTGAATAGTTGGAAGATCTTCTTTGCCTTGTCCATAAAAGTGTAGCAGCCAATATGGATGAAAGAAGGAATAAAAGATGCTCGAATTAAAATTGAACGGAATCAAAAAATATATGGAAGCCACACTGATCATGAGGAAGGTATCGCTTGAAGCATTTGAAGGGGAGAAGATTGGGATTGTCGGGGCCAATGGCTGCGGGAAAAGCACCATTCTGAAGCTGATCGCGGGAATTGAAAAGATGCATTATTATCCGGGTTATCCGCAGACATCCAGTCCCGGCTATGATGAGGGCCTGATTCATTTTCCAAGAGGGGCGAGCAAGGCATATCTGGAACAGTCGCCGGTTTTTCCGCCGGGCTTGACTGTGAACGATGTACTGAATCTTGCTTTCGAAGAAATCGATGAAATTGAAGCACGCATGCGTGAACTGGAGGAGCAGATGAAGGTGCTCACAGATAAGGAGCTTGAAAAAGCCTTGAACCAATACAGCGATCTGGTTATGCAGCTTGAGGCGAAGGGCGGGTACGAGCGGGAAGAGAAGCTGGGCAAGGTGTGCACAGGCCTTAAGTTCAGCGAAAGCTTTTTGAACACAAATTTTGATCTTTTGAGCGGCGGGGAAAAAACGACCGTTGTGCTCGGCAAGCTGCTGATCCATAATCCTGACATCCTCCTGCTGGATGAACCGACGAATCATCTTGATATGGAAGCGATCGAGTGGCTGGAAAGTTATCTGAAAAGCTGCAGGGGCATTGTCCTGATCGTCTCGCATGACCGGTATTTCCTTGACCGCACCGTGACGAAAATAGTCGAGATTGAGGATATGGAATCCATCACTTACAAAGGCAATTATTCTTCTTTTATCAGCCAGAAGGAAGAGAATATGCGGATTCAATATGAGCATTTTCGTGAGCAGCAGAAAAAAATCAACGGGATGGAAAAGACGGTGTCCGACCTGCGCGACTGGGCGATGAGGGCGGATAACAATAAATTCTTCCGGCGGGCAGCGAGCATTCAGAAGAAGCTTGATAAAATGGATATTATTGAAAAGCCTGTTTTCAAACGGAGAAATATGAGGCTGGATATTAAAGCCGCCCAGCGTTCAGGCAAAGAAGTCATCAAAGCTGACAGGCTGTGCAAAAGCTTTAATGATAAGGTTATTTTTAAAAACAGCGGCCTTTTGGTCCAATATGGAGAAAGAGTCGGTCTGCTTGGCTCTAATGGCAGCGGCAAAACCACTTTCCTGAAAATGCTCCTCGGCGAGGTGCTGCCAGATGGAGGCACAGTAGAGCTCGGCGCCAATGTGCAGGCAGCCTATCTGCCGCAGAAAATCGTATTCAATGATGAAGAGCTGACCGTACTCGAGGCCTTCCGGGAGGACATTTCCATTGTGGAAGGAAAGGCCCGCGAGTATTTGGCTAAGTTCATGTTTTATAAAAAAAGTGTCTTCACGAAGGTGAAGCAGCTGTCAGGCGGCGAAAGAATCAGGCTGAAGCTGGCGATGCTATTATACCAGGATATCAATCTGCTGATCCTGGATGAGCCGACCAACCATCTGGATATCCCATCGATCGAAACACTGGAAGCTGCCTTGGAAGACTTTGAAGGAACGATCTTCTTCATCTCACATGACCGTTATTTTATCAACAGAATCAGCGAAAGAGTGGTTGCAGTAGAAGATTATTCGCTGAAAAACTACCCAGGCAACTATGATTCCTATAAAATGATAAAGGAACAAAAAGCCGTCCAGGTGATGCCAGTGCCTGAGGAGAAAAAGAAGAATCAGCATTCTTATCCAAAACAGGACACGTCAGCTGAGAAGGCTGAAGCAAGAATACAGCGGCTTGAGCAGGAATTAAAGGAAATTGATGCCTTCATGGCAGAGGCCGGAAGTGATTATGACAGGCTCAATCTGCTGTATGGCAGGAAAGAGAAATTAAATAAAGAACTGGAGGAAGCCATCGGGCTTTGGCTGGGATGAGAGTTCCTCCGGTTCATCAATAAATTGGGACAGTGTGCCTGTCCCGGTATTACAGGAGTGTGTTAACGTGGATAATAATGATATTTTGATTCGGTGCAGGTATGCAATGGATATTAAGAATAACGATGTAGTGGAGATTTTCAAGCTGGGCGGAATGGAATTTACGCGGGAAGAAGTGCTGCTGATTCTGACGAAATCGCCTGATTTGGAGGATGATGCGGCTCCAGTGGCAACAGATAGGCATATTCCGTGCACAGATGACATGCTGGAAACGTTTTTGAATGGATATATTGTTTTTAAGCGCGGCCCGCAGCAGCCAAGGCCAGGTGAGCCGGAAGCGCCGCAGGTCAGGCTGTCTGACAATGAACATCCTAATAATCTATTGCTGAAAAAGCTGAAAATAGCATTGTCCCTGACAAGTGAAGATATGCTCGATGTATTCAAGCTGGCAGGGCTCACAGTGACTAAAGGCGAGCTTGGCGCTTTTCTCAGGAAAAAAGGCCATAAAAACTATAAAGAATGCGGAGACAATTTTGCCCGTAATTTCTTAAAAGGATTAACGGTTAAATATAGAGGAGAATGACAGGATCATGCTGCACACATTTCAAGGGGAGACGATCAGTTTTCAGATTGTCCATAAAAACAGGAAGTCGGCCGGGATTTATATCGATGGTCTTGGCCATATTGAAATCCGGGTCCCTAAAGGCACAAAGGATGAAAGTGTGCTGAAGCTGGTGGAGGAGAGATGGGATTGGATCCTGGAGAATACCCAGGAAATGAAGGACCGGCTGGAGGGCCCAAAGGAACGGAGCTATGACCGGGATGAGAAGTTCCTCTATCTGGGGAAATCTTATCCTATTGAAGTGACCATGGATGCCGGGGTTGAGCAGGATTATGCTGCAGTGGACGGAGATACGCTGCGCATTTTTGTGAAGCAGCCGGGGGATGAACAGATCCAGCAGGCTCTGAAGCGGTTTTACTATCAGCAGTGCAAAGCGCTTGTTGAAAAAAACATTCAGACCAATCAGCAGCATTTCAAAATGAAGCCGCAATCTATTCGCATCTCCGACAGCCCTACTACATGGGGAACCTGCGACTCCAACCGCCGGCTTACGTTCAACTGGAAGCTGGCCATGGCTCCGCCGAAGGTGATTGAATATGTGGTGATCCATGAAATGTGCCATATGATGCATATGAATCATGACCGCTCCTTTTGGCGCCTCGTCGGGAAGCTGATGCCGGATTATAAAGAGCAGGAAAGATGGCTGGCTCTTTCAAGCTGGCAGATGACGGTTTGAGCGGAGTTTGGGGGACACCAGCCTTGTGGGGCTGGTGTTTTTTAGTTGGCGGGGAGGGTTATTTTGGGCTAGTTGCTAATAAAAAGTGAAAGTTGCTAATATAACTGGAAAGTTGCTAATAAAAAGGAAAAGTTGCTAATATAATCCAAAACTTGCTAATATATCGAAAAAGTTGCTAATAAACATTATCCAGCCCGCAAACATACCCTCTATTTGGGAGTGAGAATGTAAAATTCCTGCCGGCAGGCGCTTTCTAAAGCTAAATTCACCATTATCATCTGCTCAAAGCACATTTTCCCGGTCCGAAACCTGAATCCATCCAAATACTTCACCCCAAACCCACACAAAAAAAGCTGCCCTCCAGCGCAATAAGCACCATCGGGCAGCTTTTTCAAATGATCAGCTGTCTAAAAAGTCGTCTTCCATATAGCTCGGGTTCGGATATTTGTAAAATCCTTCGCCTGTTTCTCTTCCAAGCTTGCCTTTGTCGATATAATCCCGCTTCAGCATTTCAGCCAGTTTGGCGGATTCTGCCATGCCGGCCTGGCCTTTGCCGTTTGCGATATTGTAGGCAGTTGTGACGCCGACGATATCGAGGATGGCGAATGGGCCTTTTGGCGCGCCGGTTGCGATCATCCAGGTTTTGTCGATCGTCTCCGGATCGGCAACGCCATTCAAGAGCAGCTTTTGGCCTGCTTCCAGGAATGGAACAAGCAGTGAATTCAGGATATAGCCGGGCTGTTCTTTGTGCACAGGCAGCGCAACCATGCCGATTGCTTTCGCAAACTCGATGACATCGTCGAATACTTCCTTGCTTGTGCCGGGATGTCCCATTACTTCTGCTGTATTGTTTGTCCAGATTTCATTCGCAAAGTGCAGTGCCAGGAAATGTTCCGGACGGCCTGTCGCGTCAGCAAACTGGCTTGGCAATAGAGTAGAAGAATTAGTGGCAAAGATGGTTTTCTCAGGTGCCACAGACCCGAGCTTTGTATAAAAATCAATCTTGATCTGCACGACTTCTGGAACTGCCTCAATCACGAGGTCGGCATCAGCAACCGCTGCAGCCAGGTCACTGTGGAAGGAAATGCGCTCATAGGCTGAATTTACTTCTTCTTCACTGGATCCAAGGTCCTCCTGGTAGCGCGGCTTCAGCTTCCCGATTCTATCTCTTGCACGGTCAAGTGCCTCGTCGTTGATATCATATACAGATACATTGAACCCTTTAAATGCCGTCTGGAATGCGATCTGGCTTCCAAGCACTCCGCTTCCGGCAACGGTTACATTCTTGTAATTCATAGAAAAAACTCCCTTTCTATTTGTATCATTCATAGATTTACTACCACTCTTATTATAAACCTAAGCTGAGAAATTATAGAAGTATAATGCTTGGGTAAAAAGAACTATACCACCGTTCTTAAATAGGATGATGCACAAAAGTCCCGCACAGTTCTCAGCCTTTAAAAACATCCATCCGCTCCTCCCGTGCATTCCGCGCGTCAACTGAAAAGGGAAAGGGTATAATAAAACTATCGACTGCAAATAGGATTTTTATGTCAAAAACGTAAAGGGGATACAATGACAAACAGCAATAGAACAGGGTGGGAGTTAGATAACAGCTACACACGCCTGCCGGAGATGTTTTTTACAAGCCAGGATCCCAATCCTGTGGAGGCGCCGGAGCTGGCCATTCTGAATGGGCCTTTGGCGGCTTCACTGGGACTGGATGCTGAAGAGCTTCAGAGTAATGAAAGCATCAGCATTCTGGCCGGAAATGAAATGCCTGAAGGAGCGTCGCCGCTTGCACAGGCATATGCGGGGCATCAGTTCGGCCACTTCAATATGCTTGGGGACGGCCGCGCGCTCTTGATCGGCGAGCAGATCACCCCGGAAGGCGACCGCTTTGACATCCAGCTGAAGGGCTCGGGGCGGACACCTTATTCCCGCGGCGGAGACGGCCGGGCGGCACTAGGCCCGATGCTGCGCGAGTATATCATAAGCGAAGCGATGCACAGCCTCGGAATCCCGACGACCAGGAGCCTCGCCGTTGTCACGACAGGTGAAATGATCCGGAGGGAGACCATGCTGCCCGGCGCCATTTTAACAAGGGTAGCTGACAGCCATCTCCGTGTCGGCACCTTCCAGTTCGCCGCGCAATTCGGTGAGAAGGAAGATGTCAAAGCTCTTGCGGACTATGCCATTCTCCGCCACTACCCGGAAATAGAGGGACACGAGCAGCCATATCTTGAACTCCTTAAAGCGGTCATCAGGCGCCAGGCCTCATTAATCGCCAAATGGCAGCTGGCCGGGTTCATCCATGGGGTTATGAATACCGATAATATGACGATCAGCGGCGAGACGATCGATTACGGCCCATGTGCTTTTATGGACACCTACAATCCTGAAACTGTCTTCAGCTCCATCGATGTGCAGGGACGCTATGCCTACGGAAATCAGCCGTACATGGCCGGCTGGAATCTGGCCCGTCTGGCGGAGAGCCTCCTGGTCCTTCTGCATGATGATCAGGACCAGGCTGTTGAGATTGCCCAGAAGGAAATTTCCGGTTTTATGGACATTTACCAGGGCAACTGGCTGGAAGGTATGGGGGCAAAGCTTGGGATCTTCTCTGTTGAAAAAGAAGACAGAGCGCTAGTCGATGAACTCCTTTCCCTGATGAAGGATCATCAGGCGGATTATACGAACACATTCCGGGCCTTAACGATCAGCAGGGAAACAGCTCTAGAGGGCAAGCCGGGGTTTGCCGAGTGGCATGATAAATGGAAGTCCCGTTTGGAAAAACAGGATAGGACACCAGAAGACATCAAAACGCTGATGCAAAACAGCAATCCGGCAGTGATCCCGAGGAACCATAGAGTGGAAGAGGCCCTTGAGGCGGCTGTTGAAGGAGACTACAGTGTGATGGGCAGGCTTCTGAATGTGCTGGCAAAGCCATATTCTCATGCGGAGGCTGACGAGGGATATTGCACTGGTCCCGATGATGATGGAAAAGGCTATGTAACTTATTGCGGAACCTGATCAGCAGGAGCTTGCCCCGATCATGGGGCAGGGCTCTTTTTTTGAAAAAAATCCAAAGGGAGAGTGTGTGTGAATGGATTCAGCCATTGTGAAAACCAAGCAGGGATTTGTAAGGGGTACTGAGGGAGGCGCTGCCACAGTATGGAAAGGCATTCCTTTCGCAAAAAAACCGGCCGGCGAGCTGCGCTTTCAGCCTCCCGAGCCGCCTGAAGCATGGGAAGGAACCCTCGAGGCGAATGAATTTGGCCCTGTTTGTACGCAAAATAAAGATATAGCAGCCATGCTTGGCGCGCCTGCTGACAATATGTCAGAAGACTGCCTGTATTTAAATATATGGGCACCGGCAGGTCCAAGGGAAGGGCTTCCGGTTATGGTATGGATCCATGGCGGCGCCTTTCGGGCAGGTGCCGGGAGCAGTCCTCTCTATGATGGGACAAGTATGGCGGAAAACGGCGGGGTTATTGTCGTCACGATCAACTACAGGCTCGGCGCATTCGGCTTTCTGCACCTTGCCGGAGTGGACAGCAGCTATACAGCGAACCTTGGATTGCTTGATCAGATTGCAGCTTTAAAATGGGTCCGGGAAAACATTGAAGCTTTTGGCGGCGATCCTGAACAGGTGACGGTGTTCGGGGAGTCGGCAGGTGCAATGAGCATCGCCTCTTTACTGGCCATGCCGGCTGCAAAGGGGCTGTTTCAAAAGGCCATCCTGGAAAGCGGGGCATCGCAGATCATCCCGCCGGAGCAGGCTTCCATGATAGCGAAAGCGGTGCTGCAGCAGCTGGGCATTGATGATCATAACATGGAAAAATTAAATGAAGTGCCGGCAGAGGATATTTTGAAGGCTGCGGAGCGGGTCACCGCGGGTCAGGGGCCGGGTATGATCTTCCAGCCGACGGTTGATGCGGAGACACTGCCGGTTCCTCCGCTGCAGGCAATCACTGGAGGAGCAGCAGGTGGGATTCCTGTCATGATCGGGACCAATCATGATGAAGGGGCCTTTTTCTTCAGGCCGGGATCAGCCCCTATGCCAGGCCCTGCAAGAGATGAAGCGATGGCCAAGCTCATTGGTCCGGAGGCGGCGGAAAAGGTGAAAAGGCACTACCCGGCAACAATTGAAGGGGAATCCCAGTTCATGACCGATTTTGTTTTCTGGAAGCCTGCGATTGAATATGCTGCCGGGCAAACAAAGCATGCTCCTGTCTGGATGTACCGGTTTGATTGGCATATTCCCGGGCATCCCCATGTCGGCAAGGCAGCACATGGACTGGAGATTGCATTTGTTTTTTCAAACCTTTTCTACTTCAGCCGGCTTGGCGTCCAAGTGGATGAAACCATACAAAAACTTTCCCGGCATATGCAGTCAGCCTGGATTTCGTTTGCCAAGGCGGGCAATCCGAATGCGGCTGGAGATGACATGAATTGGCCGGCGTACCAGCCGCTGGACCGCTATACCTATATTTTTGACAGTGAAAGCCGGGTTGAAGCTGACCCTTACAAAGAAAAGCGTGAGCTGATTACCGGACGGGGATAATGGCCAGGTTAGTTGTCCCGCTTCTTCAAAAGGCCGGGACAACTAACCTGGCACCTTCGTCCTTTAGGAGGTGCAAAATGAAGTTTCTGGATGGGGCATTGGCTCAGGAGATCGTGGATCGGACGATGCAGATCATCGGCCGGAATATTAATGTGATGAATGAGAAGGGTGTGATCATCGGTTCGGGAGATGAGGCAAGAATCCAGTCTGTCCATGAAGGGGCAGTCCAGGTGATCGGGGCGGGCCGCGGGTTTGAAATTACTGAAGCAGAGGCCGGGCGGCTGAATGGCGTCAGGGCAGGGATCAATCTTCCGATCACCTTCCAGGATCATATCATCGGCGTAATCGGGATCACGGGGGAGCCGGAAGAAATCAGAAGCTACGGAGAGCTTGTCAGAATGGCGGCCGAAATGATCCTTCAGCAGGCTGTTTTGATGGATGAGATGCAGTGGGATGAAAGACTGAAGGAAGAGCTGACGAGCCAGCTGCTGTCTGGGAGTGAAAATCTGGATCCGCTCTATTTTGAAAGAGTGAACCGCCTCGGAATTGACTTGGATATACCGAGGACGGCAATCGTTATTGCAGCCGATGAGCAGACCAAGAGCTATAAATGGATCCGCGACAGGCTGGAAAAGGAAGATTTGTATGTGATGAACCCCGGCTATATCATCCTGCTGAAAAAGGTGATTACAAAACGGGAAGGCTGGGATCATGGCCAAACCATGAACCAGTTGGGAGACTGGCTTTCCGCGCTTGCAGGCAGCCAGGGGCTGCCATGCCAGGCGGCCATCGGCCAGTATCATCCCGGTTTGGAGGGGCTCTCCAGATCATACCGGGAAGCTGTACATACGCTGGAGGCGGGAAGGAAGCTTGACCCGCAGCAGGCACTTTATTTTTATGAAGATTATAAGCTGCCAGTCTTTGTTGCCAGGGCAGCAGAGCTCGGGATAGCAGGAGCGTTCCAGCACCATGCCGCAAACTTAAATCAGCATGACAAAAAAGGCGAGCTGCAGGAGACTTTGAGGATTTATATTGAAGAAAATGGGGACAGCAGCTCTGCGGCAAGCCGCCTCTATATACACCGCAACACACTGAGATACCGCCTGGAGCGGATCAAGGAGCTGACCGGAAAGGATCCGCGCTCCATAAAGGATCTGCTGGAACTCTATCTATCTCTTTTGCACAACCAGCTTAGGTGAATTGTGCATATGCACAAAAAGGTCCGGAAATACCGGGCCTTTATTTTATACTTTGAACAATGTAAACCTTTGCGGAAACGCTTACAATGAAGCTAACATCTTTTAAGGGAGGAATCATCTTGGAAGCCACCATTCAAGTAAGCGCTTTAGGGGCCATAGTCGCTTTAGCTGTTGCCATACTATTGATATTGAAAAAGGTTTCCCCGGCCTATGGCATGATTACCGGTGCTTTAATCGGCGGCCTGGTCGGCGGGGTTAATATAACCGATACAGTCACTTTAATGATGGAGGGTGCCAAAGGCATCATCCCTGCGGTTCTGCGGATTTTGGCTGCCGGCGTCCTGGCCGGTGTGCTGATTGAATCTGGGGCCGCGTCCGTCATTGCAGAAACGATTGTGAAGAAGCTCGGTGAAACGAGGGCATTGCTTGCATTGGCGGCTGCCACGATGATTTTGACAGCGGTAGGCGTGTTTGTCGATGTGGCTGTCATCACGGTAGCACCAATCGCACTGGCCATTGCGCAAAGAGCAGGGATCAGCAAAACGGCGATATTGCTGGCCATGATAGGCGGTGGAAAGGCCGGCAATATTATGTCGCCGAACCCGAATGCCATTGCAGCATCAGATGCATTCAATATCCCGCTGACCAGCATTATGGCAGCCGGGATCATCCCTGCAGTCTTTGGTCTTGCGATGACCTATTTCATTGCGAGAAAGCTTGTGAATAAAGGGACTGCCATTTCTGCAAGCGAAGTTGCCCCGCACACTGGAGGCGCGCTTCCGCCGTTTTGGGCCGCACTGATCGGACCTGTCGTTACTATCATTTTACTGGCATTGAGGCCATTATTTGATATCAGCATCGATCCGATGATTGCCCTGCCGCTTGGAGGGATTGCGGGAGCGATTGTGATGGGCAAAGCAAGGAAGATCAATGATTTTGCCGTCTCAGGACTCGGGAAAATGACAGGCGTCGCCATCATGCTGCTTGGAACAGGCACATTGGCGGGAATCATCGCCAATTCAGGGCTGAAGGATGTTCTTATAAATGGACTTGAGGCCGTCGGTCTGCCAGGGTATGTGCTTGCACCTGCATCCGGGATCTTCATGTCGGCTGCCACCGCTTCGACAACGGCAGGTACAGCTGTAGCAAGCCAGGTATTCAGTTCAACCATCCTGGAAATGGGCGTCAGCGCCTTAGCAGGCGCAGCCATGGTCCATGCGGGAGCAACTGTCCTTGACCATCTGCCGCACGGAAGCTTTTTCCATGCAACAGGCGGAAGCGTCAATATGGAAATGAAAGAACGTTTGAAGGTCATGCCGTACGAATCACTGGTGGGACTTACAATGGCGGTAGTATCTACTCTCATTTACGGTGTATTTCAGCTGTTCGGATAAGATTCAAAAACAGGAGTGATAGAAATGAAGATTGTCATTGCACCAGATTCCTATAAAGAGAGCTTGTCGGCCATGGAGGCCGCTGATTGTATCGAAAAAGGCTTCAAGCGCATCATTCCTGATGCTGAATATGTGAAGGTGCCGATGGCTGATGGCGGGGAAGGTACGGTCCAGTCACTGGTCGATGCGACCGGCGGAACCATTATACCGGCACTGGTGACAGGACCGCTGGGGGAGCCTGTGGAAGCCTTCTTCGGCCTTTTGGGAGATAAGAAAACCGCCGTCATTGAAATGGCGGCAGCATCAGGACTTCACCTGGTGCCTGCCGGAAAAAGAAACCCTCTTGTGACAACCACAAAAGGGACCGGCGAATTAATCAAGAGTGCACTTGATGTCGGAGTCACCCATATCATCATCGGAATCGGCGGCAGCGCGACGAATGACGGAGGGGCGGGTATGGCTCAGGCACTTGGCGCCCGCTTGCTCGATGAAGAAGGCCGGGAAATCGGCGGGGGCGGAGGAGCGCTATCAGGCCTCTCATCAATTGATCTTTCACAGCTCGACGGACGCCTTGCAGATGTAAAGATTGAGGTCGCATGTGATGTCGACAACCCGCTGACCGGAGAAAAAGGGGCTTCCGCCATTTTTGGTCCGCAAAAAGGCGCCGATCCTCAGATGATCGGAATGCTGGATCGAAATCTGGCGCATTATGCTGGTGTGATTGAAAAGAATCTTGGGAAGAAAATCAAGGATGTGCCTGGGGCAGGAGCTGCAGGCGGCCTTGGCGGGGGACTGCTCGCCTTTCTTCCAGCTGAGCTGAAGCGGGGAGTCGATATTGTCATTGCAGCTGCCGGACTGGAGAAGATCGTGGCAGATGCTGATCTTGTCATCACAGGAGAAGGCAGGATCGATGGACAGACGATTTTCGGAAAAACCCCGATCGGCGTTGCCAGAACCGCCAAAAAATCGGGCGTTCCGGTGATCGGGCTGGCCGGCAGCATTTCAAGAGACTGTGAGGTTGTGCGGGAGCATGGGATTGACGCAGTCTTCAGCATCGTGCCGGGAGCAGTCCCTTTGGAGGATGCCTTCCGGAACGCAGCAGAATATGCAGAACAGGCGGCAGCCAATGTGGCGGCTGTTTGGAGGCTGGGACGGCAGGGCAGGCATTAATATTGGAAGG
The DNA here is from genome assembly GCF_040492155.1 of Cytobacillus sp. T106. NCBI lineage: Bacteria > Bacillati > Bacillota > Bacilli > Caryophanales > Bacillaceae > Cytobacillus > Cytobacillus sp. T106. The sequence goes on from NZ_JBEUMK010000011.1 coordinate 44,216, forward strand.
CTATCATATAAAAAGCGCCCTGATTTTTAAATTTCAGGCGCTTTTCTTTGTGTTTCTTTTCCCTGCCATCCGTCCATAACGCCGGCTTAGCACATACCTCCAAAGATTCTGGTTTTCCATTTAATCACGGTAACTTTGGTTCCCATCTCTTTGCTGGAATCAATCCGGAATTCATCCATCATCCGTTTTACAGCAGGCAGCCCTGCCCCAAACCCATTGCTGCTGGAATAGCCCTGCTCCAGTGCCTTCGGAATGTCTCTGATTCCCGGTCCATGGTCGATGGCAGTAAGGCGAAGCCCTATTTGAGTTCCTGCTGTGAGCTTCTCATACTGAATTTGCCCGCTGCCTGCATACCGGTAGATGTTTCTGGCAAGCTCTGAGATGACTGTCAGGATTCTTGCCTGATCAATGGGATTAAAGTAAAGGGATCGAGCAAGTTCTCTACCCATCTTTCTGGCCAGAATGATATCATTCTCCTTTATAATTTGAACCACTGCTGATTTCTCCATGCCTGACAAACCCCTTACTGCCATTTCTTGCTCTGGCATTTGTTTGGTCAATCGTCTATTAAAAAAAAGAGCCAAAAGAAGGAGGCTTCCTTCTCTTGGCTCATGTCCAGTTCTATCGCCTGGGTCATTGCTGCCTGTTATGATTCGGTTTTAAGATGAAGAGGCACACGCTTTTGTCTTGTTCAAAATCCCATGAAACAAACACATTTTCCAGCTCTGCATCCAAATAGTGTTCGAACTGCGGCCTGTGCTCCATGAACAATCTTTTTTCCAGATCCCGTTTGGCGAGGGTAAGCACTTCCGGATAGCCCTGCCGGATTAATTCTTTTTCAACAGCTACCAGTATTTGATTCCGGACAATCACAAGAGTCCTTGGATTCAGCAGGGAAGAATATACTTCGCCTGGAGGCTTTTCGGCTTCCAGACTGACTTGGATGACTTCCTTATGTACAGCTTCCTGGTTCTGATAATGGCTGTATTCCGGGGCGGCCTCTGTCGAAACGCCGATGAACATCCCTGAATGGCTTTCCAGATTCCAGTCATAATAGAATTCATCAATGGTGACGCCTATATCCATTTGGATATATACCTTTATCTCCTCTATGAGTGCGGGCATCAGCATGTCCCTGATTTTCTCGACATATTTGCTTTGCTCTGTATCTAATAATCTATCTTCTATCTGTGACATAAAGTCTTTCATATATACAGTGATATAAGGGGGAGAAATAGTGGCAAACACGGCCCCCGGCCCCTTGCCAAAAGCTCCGCGCAAAACCCGTCCAATAAAAGATCCCAATTCTTTTTCTTTTTTCTTAATGTCCATTCTCGCCATCCTTTAGATTCAGGCATCATATCCCAAATCCGTTCAGCAGCGGGGACGGGGATCGTTAGTCTTGAGATAATGCAATTATACCGTAAAAAATTGAATCTACCTATTTATTCTTCCAAAATTAAAATATTCCTCTATATTTTTACAGATTATTCATAAAATATGTTTTTTTTGTGATAAAAAGGGGAAAATTATGTTGTGGAGATTTGCCTTTTAGGAGTTTCCCTTCTGGCAGGCAGATGCTAAAATGGAAAAAAGGAGAGAGGATATGATGCTTCTTTCTAAGTGCAGGGATAGACGGAAACATGGAAATTAAGGCGCAGCAGACAAAACTGTCGAACAACTTTGGCAAGCTGCTGCGGGAGAAGTTCGGAAAAGGCCCGGAAGCCATTTACGTGACGGTATCAAAGCCATATGTCCTTATTTATATAAGCGGCTTTATATCAGCCACTGAGCAGGTGCTTCTTGACCAGGGCCAGGATTTGACGGTACTGACAACAAGAGAATATCTGATGAAATCGCTTGACCCTGAAATGCGGGGCCAGATCAAAGCGATCACGGATATAGACATTCAGCATATGTATTATGATTGGAATCTTGACAGGCAGACAGGGGTCTTTGTCGGCGTAGGCCCGTCCATTGTGGCTGAAGGCAAAGATTCAGAATCTGACTACAAGGGAAAGAAAAAGGTCCACGAAGAAATCATCAGCATAAGCAGGCAGGCGGAGAAAGCCCCGGACCGGGTTGAATCTTATATGCTCGGATCCCGCACGTTGGTTGTCATACGCGAGGGAATATTGGTGCCAATCGAAAAGCAGCTGATTGCCCTGGGATTTGTGGAAACGCTCCGGGTTGCCAAAAGGCAGCTGGAAGGTGAAATGCTCAGCAATAATATTCACTTTTCTGATATCCTGGACGCGGAGATACAGGACGTTTTTGTTGATTGGAATTTTGAACTGGATAACAGTGTTATTTCATTTATACTTAAACCAAATGATTCATAAGGCAGTAATGAACCGGACAATGATGCCGGACATAAGCCGAAGAGAACAGGGAGCCCTGTTCTTTTCGGCTTTTTCTTTTTGCTCAGCAGCAGATTTTGCAATAGGTCATTTGCGATCTATTAAAACAGGAGGGTATCAATGGCACAGAAACAGCCAAAGACCAGCATAATGGAAGAAGAATTAGATCTCTTTATGGAAGAGCTTGTTCGTCTGAAACAGGATTATGAACAATGTGAAGATGAATTTTTTAAAAAAGAACTTCAGGCGGATATTCAGGTCCTGCTGACCGTCATAAACAGGATACAAGGATACTGACTTCCCGAAAGACCGGAGAGCAAGAAATGAAGGAGAGGCAAACCCGCGCCTCTCCTTAAGAATGGCCCTGCCCTCTATTCCTCTCAAACCCCAAATACCTTGTTCCCTGAAACGTCAGCATCCCGGCGTCTCCTTCTGCAAGTAAACCATATTCTTTCCCTGATACATGGAATTCCGAGCGGTCGCCGCTGTCAAATTCAAATGTCACATAATAGCGGGTGCTTGAGGAAACATGATGATGGTTATCATGATGGGCATGTGATCTCCTGGATACATCTGTCCGCTTTGATTTGACTGCGGCCGTTACACTCATCCTTGGGGACTGCTCATTTTTCTGCCACTGGCCGACCCCTTTGAAGATGTTGAATATAAGGCCGCCGATAACGATGATAAATATGATGCCAATAAAAACGGAGGCAGCCTGAAAGATAAAGTCCCCCATGAAAAATGGTTCTGGCATATCAATGCTCCTTTCGCAGTATCCTCTATAAAGCATACGTTACAGAGCAGGAAAAGGTTTCAAGAGTCCTATTGTATGAGGCCTGTCCTATTTGCCTTTCGGGAAGCCTCCCTGACCATACCAGCGCATTACTAAGAATATAGGAGTTAAAAAGCTCTGGAGTCAGCTCACCATATTTCATCATGAAATATGCGCTTATATCGGAATTTACAGAAAAATTCCACTATAGTATTATTTTTATATACCTTTTTAAAAGGTCAGCGGGAAGGAACCCCTGCAAAAGCCTTCCAAGTAAAGCCTGTCACAACAAGCTTTGCACGCTGCTGCCCTTTTTAGGGCCCTCTGTTTTATCCTATTTAACCTCGTACTGCAAAAACACACGATCTTATTTCATTCATGTCAAAAAACAATCCAGGACAGTTGTAAGATCAAAATTTACCGTAAGGAGTGGTTGGTTGGAAACCGATATTAGAAAACCGTCTTTTATTTATGCGCTATTAATGCTATTTGCGGCGATTGCCGTTATTTCGGTCGGCATTCTTGCTTTTGATGCACCGATTCAAATTCTGATGTTTATTAGTATGCTTGTATTGATCCCTTTCATGATGGGATTGGGATACTCTTATAAGCAAGTGGAGAAATCGATGCTGTCATCGATGAGCAAGGCGCTGCAGCCTTCGCTGATTCTATTGACCGTCGGCATTTTAATCGGTGCATGGATTGCATCTGGAACCGTGCCTACCTTGATCTATTATGGAATTAAAGCCATATCTCCACAGTTCTTCCTTGTTACGACTCTTTTGTTCTGTTCACTGGTGTCTGTGGCAACAGGGACTTCCTGGGGAACCATCGGAACAGCAGGGATTGCCATGATGGGTGTAGGGACGACATTAGGCATACCTGTCGGCGTGACAGCCGGCGCCATCATTAGCGGTGCGTATTTCGGGGATAAAATGTCGCCCTTGTCTGACACGACGAATCTGGCTCCGACCGTCTCAGGCGGAGATTTGTTCAGCCATATCAAGCATATGCTCTGGACGACTGTACCCGCTTATCTGATCACGGCGATCATTTTCACCTTCATTGGCTTTAGATACAGCGGAGCCACTGTAGATGCCGCAAGTGTAAATGAACTGACATCCTATTTGGCTGAAGCATTTAATCTCGGGCTGGTGCCGATGATTCCTGTCATCGTCCTGATCGGGATGCTTATGCTGAAAAAGCCGGCCATCCCGGCCATCTTTATCGGTGCAGCCGTTGGCGGAATCATTGCCATCGTTTATCAGGGCTTCAGTTTTTCAGAAACGATCAGCATTTTTTATAATGGCTATGGAGTAGAGTCCGGCATCGAAATGGCCGACAGCCTGCTTCAGCGCGGCGGACTGGTCAGCATGCTGGCGCTCATTGCGCTGTTCCTGTTCGCGCTCGGCCTTGGCGGGATGCTCGCCGAATCCGGCGTCCTGGAAGCGCTCATTGCTTCTTTTGCTGATAAGATCCAAAGCACTGGTGTTTTAACCCTTGTGACCATTCTTGTCAGCTATGCAACACTTGCCATCGGCGGATCGGTATACTTCTCGACCGTCATGGGCGGAACACTGATGAGACCTATTTTTGAACGGCTTAACCTCAAGCCTGAGAATCTGTCGAGGATATTGGAAGACACCGGGACACAAAGCTCCTCACTTGTCCCGTGGACTGGAAGCGGCATTTATACCGCAGGCGCACTTGGCGTTGCAACAGGGGCCTATCTGCCATTCTGTTTCCTTGCCCTGATCACTCCGCTCGTATCCCTGTTCTACGGATTCACCGGGCTGACCATGACTGAGAAAGATCGTCCAAAGAAGAAAACTTCCATGAAAACGGTGGAAGCATCATAACATAATAAAGAGGCTGCCAGACAATTTTGTCTGGCAGCCTTTCTTTATTTTCACCCTAATCCTGCTCTTCTTCTTTCCCTGAAGAACCCATCGCTTTCATAAAATAAGCAGTGGGCAGCAGGACGCCAATGGCAGCTTCAAGCAGGGCAAAAAACCGGAGTGAACCTACCGGGATCAGGTCTCCGTAGCCGACAGATAGAATGGTGACTCCGCTGAAATAGAGCAGATTCATAAACGATTGGTCGGCAGGCTTCCCGTCCAGTGTTCCAACCCGCAGCACCACATCATCGAGTGAAAGGGCGTAAAAAATGACGGAAAAGCCAAGCGTGAGGCCGAGCATCACAAAAAACAACTTTAAAAATAAGACAGAGCTGAAGCGGCTCTTCTTATAGTACTTATTGGCAAAAAAATAATACAGATTTGCCCCGATAAAAACGAGGGCAGCCCCTGTTAAAACAGAACTCAAAACAAAGTGAACCTCCTTATATCCAGCCTATATTATGTATTTGACCTTAATGGTCGGCGGGTAAACGTTAGAACTGCCAGCAAACGTTCTTATCTGGTGAAAGGAGGAAATGCGGCCGGTGTGAAGAAATAATATGCATGGAGGCGAAACGGATGAAAAAAGAAGAAAGATGACGGATAAAATTGGGCTCTCATCATCCTTATCTTATACGCATCCTTGCAAACTAGAGAAAAAGGAAGGGGAGAAATATGCCTGCTGCAGTACTGAAAGAACTAAATGGAGAATGCCTTGGGGAAGGCTATTACTGCCTGCGCAGCAAGCCGGGTTCCTCAGGCTACCAAAATAAAAATCTATGGCTGACCGAGAGATTTACAGAGGGCCTGAAGTATTTGAAAGTCCTGGAGAACGGCAGACAGGCCGGATTCATTGAATATACGCCGATCGAATTTTCCTCAAGGGCTGTCTATGGGGAAAATTATCTTGTCATCCATTGCCTTTGGGTGCATGTGACAGGGAAAGGATATGCCTCGCAATTGATTGAGCGTTGCTTGGAGGATGCCAGAAAGCAGCAGAAAGCAGGTGTCATCGTAATCACGAATCCGGATACCTCCTGGACGCCAAGCGCCGACATTTTCATCAAGCATGGATTTGTGGAAAAAGGAAGGGCTCCCTATGGGTTCGAGCTCATGGTTTATAAATTTGGGGATGATCCTGACCCCTATTTTCCCGGTGACTGGAAGAAGCGGCTGGAACCATTCGAGGAACTGACGATTCTGCGAATGCCGCAGTGTCCGTTTGTGGAAATTGCAGCAGACAACCTCACAGCCGCTGCAGAAAAACTGGGGCTGAGAGCGAATATCATTGAGCTGACAAGCAGGGAAGAACTGCTGCGCCTTTCGCCGACACCGTATGGCATTTATGGGGCAGTTTTTAAAAAGAGACTGATTTCTTATCATAGGCTGACTGTGCATTCGGCGGTGAAGCGATTAAAGGCGCTGGGTGGCTTAGGCTAGATTTGGATTTTCAGCGATATGGTGAGGCAGGGTCTTAAATTTAATTCCAGATCTTTTTACATTAATGGCCAAGCCGATGTATCTCCCTGCCCATCGATTCAAGAATATACACAACCGGAACCTGAGTGGTGATATTCGACTCTCCCATAAACTCTTCGCTTACATAATAAGAGATATTTAAGTCAGATATCTTTGCAATCGTGGAAGCGCGGTTATTCGTAATGCTGATGACTCTGCTTCCTTCCTGCTTCAGCCTATTCAGGTGGGCAACTGTAAAAGGCGTTTCCCCTGAAACGGAGAGGGCAATGACAACGCTGTTTTTCTGCCACTTTGAATGGATCGGAAAATGAGGATCTTTTATATACAGCGAGAAAGCGCCTAAGCTTGAAAAATATCTTGCCCCATATTCCGCCAGGATGCCTGAGCTTCCGATCCCGATAAAAATGACACTGTCTGCCTCTGCCACAAGCCTGGAAGCTTTTGCAATGCTCTCCTCAAGATCTCCTTTAAGCGCCCTTTCAAGAAATTCGGCTGCCGACTCCCGTGAGCTTTTGATGTTTGCTCCCTGCTGTTCTTTCAGCTCCATTTTCAGCTTTACCTTAAACTCCGAAAAACCTTCGCAATTCAGTTTGCGGCAAAAGCGGAGAATCGTACTTGTCGACACATGTGTTTCATCTGCCAGCTCCCGGATCCGCATATAGACCACTTTCTCGCGGTTATGGGAAATATAATTATATAGAGAAATCTCCAGCGGATTAAAGCTGGCAATCATTTCATTTGTAAACAAGGCTGTTCCGCTCCTATCTAAAGGATATCATCAATCGTTTTTCTATTTTATCACAAGCATGCTCTTTGAAACATAGTGTTTCAGTTATGAAACAATTCTCATTTTCGGTAAAAACGAACTGAATGGGCAGTCTTCATATACTCTTCTTGAGATTCAGCGTTAAGATACTTAGTACAAGGCTTATTAAGAGAAGAATAAGCTAAAAGTAAAATAGGATCAGCCAGAGGAGGCAACATCATGAAAGAATACCGTTTTCCAGAAGGTTTTTTATGGGGAGGCGCGACGGCAGCCAACCAAATAGAAGGCGCCTATAATCAAGGAGGCAAGGGACTGAATATAGCAGACGTCCTTCCCGGCGGAAAAGGGCGCTATGACATTTTAACAAGGCCGGGCTTTGACTTTGAGATCCATCCTGACGATTACTATTATCCCAACCATGAAGCGATTGATTTTTACCATCGCTATCAGGAGGATATCGCTTTGTTCGCGGAAATGGGCTTCAAGGTTTTCCGGATGTCGATTGCGTGGACGCGGATTTTTCCGAACGGGGATGAAGCTGAAGCAAATGAAGAGGGATTGGCATTCTATGACCGTGTCTTTGATGAGCTTCATAAGCATGGCATTGAGCCGGTCGTAACACTCTCCCACTATGAAATGCCGCTTCATCTGGTGAAGGAATATGGCGGCTGGAGGAGCCGGAAGGCCGTTTCTTTTTTTGAAAAATATACAAGGACAGTTTTAACCCGTTATAAGGATAAAGTAAGGTATTGGATGACCTTTAATGAAATCAACAGCGGCCTTGTCATGCCGATCCAGGGGCTGGGCTTTTCCATCCAAGAAGAAAAGGACCGTTATCAAGCCACATTCCAGGCGTACCACCATCAATTTGTCGCCAGCGCTCTTGCAGTGAAGCTGTGCCGGGAAATCAGCCCTGAATCCAGGATCGGATGCATGATCCTGTTTGCCCCTGTGTATTCTTATGACAGCAATCCGGCCAACGTTATGCACAGCTTAAGGGAAGAACAGCTCTTCAACTATTTTTGTGCAGATGTGCAGGTCAGGGGAGCATATCCTTCCTATATGGACAGATACTTTAAAGATCATGGTATCCAGCTTGAAATGGAAGAAGGAGACCTGGATATTATCAGCGAAGGGACTGTCGATTATATCGGCTTCAGCTATTATATGTCCCGCACCGAGAAGAAGGAGAAGTCAGATGATGAAGCTTCACAGGGCAATCTGATCGGAGGCGTCCGCAATCCGTTCCTGAAGAGGAGCGACTGGGGCTGGGAGATTGATCCAGAAGGGCTGCGGATCAGTTTGAACCTGCTGCATGACCGCTACCAGAAGCCGCTTTTCGTAGTTGAAAACGGTCTGGGTGCCTATGATGAACCTGAGGAAGACGGCACAATCAATGATGATTACCGGATCGATTACCTGCGCGGCCATATTGAAGCGATGGGGGAGGCCATTGAAGACGGAGTTGATTTGATGGGCTATACAAGCTGGGGCTGCATCGACATGGTCAGCATGTCGACGGGTGAATTCTCAAAGCGCTATGGATTCATCTATGTGGACAAGCAGGATGACGGAACTGGCACCATGGAGAGAAGCAGAAAGAAATCTTTTTATTGGTATAAGGATGTAATCGGGACAAACGGGCGTACACTATAGGGTACAAGAACCCGGATGTACCCAGTCTAAGGCTGCTGTAACCGGCAGCCTTTTTATTTGGGCAGGCATCCTATTCAAGGGAGATGTCACAATGAGTATTATCCTCGCATTATTGGCCGCTCTTTTCGCCTCAATGACCAATATCCTGGCGAAAATCGGGATGGAAAATGTAAACACCAACCTGGCAACTGCCGTCAGGACGATCGTTGTCCTGATCCTCGCTTTCCTCATGGTCCTAATCACAGGCAAGTTCGGCACAATCGCTGCGATACAGCCGAAAGCCATGCTTTTCATTATTTTATCAGGCTTCGCCACAGGGCTGTCCTGGCTGTTTTTCTTCAAAGCGCTGGGAATCGGCGAGGTTTCCAAGGTCGTGCCGATAGATAAGTCCAGCATCGTCCTGACGATCATCCTCTCCATTTTGCTGCTTGGCGAGCCCGCAGCGCCCCAAATCCTGGCCGGAGGTGCCCTCATCACCATTGGCACCTTCGTGCTGATCGGCAAAAATGAAGACAAAAAGAGATTCACCGGATCACAAAGCTATATTGTGTACGCGATATTGGGCGCTGTTTTTGCTGCCCTGACCTCAATCCTGGCCAAAATCGGAATGGAGGGGGTAGATTCCAATGTCGCTACCTTTCTGAGGACCATCGTCATTCTCCTGTTTGCATGGGCCATTGTTTTTTACCAGAAGACATACCGGGAAATGAAAACTATCTCCTCCAAAGGCTATCTGTTTCTCATCCTTTCGGGAGCGGCAACAGGGCTTTCCTGGCTCTGCTACTTCGGGGCGCTCGCGATTGGCAAGGTCTCGATTGTGGCTCCGATTGACAAATTCAGTGTGGTGATCACTATGATTTTGAGCTTCGTTATTTTAAAAGAAAAAGCGAGAAAGCATACGATTGTGGGCGGGGCAATCATCGCTTTGGGGACGGTTTTTCTTGTTTTCTGATCGAAGCCCGTCTTTCTTTTGGGACGGATCATGCAACATCCTTGCTGACGGGCATCCATAACCCTGCTAACTCTTTCATGCAGAAAAACCAATAGATACAACCAGCAATCCTCTGCGTTATCTGTCAGGGGATTTTTTTCCTTTCTATCCCCGCAAAAGCACCCAAACATGCTATGTTAAAAGAATGATATAGGAGGATGGCCTCATTAATGATTGTCCGCAAACATGCATACATATAAAACAGACCAAAATGCAAAGGTAGTGTCCAGATGATAAAAGAAACCTTAATAAACCCTGAAGCCTGCTACCGGGAGGCGGAGAAGAAGGCCGCTGCCTATTTTCAGGCTCTATTTGCGCAGGCATCAGAAAAAAGCTTTATCCCTGTTCTGGAAAGAGACTTTCATTCATGGAAAAAGAATCATCGGCAGACATCGTCTTTTTTGCCGTTTTTTTCACGGAAAAACAGAAAGCCTGATTCCAAAGCTTATCATTCTTATATCAAGTGGCTGGAATACAGGGGCAAGCTGGATGATTATCTGGACCGGAGCATTTCTTATTTATATATGAGGGATTTGGGGAAATCCCTTGATGACCGGGATACAAAGGAAAGCATCGGAAGGGCAGTGGAGAGCCTGAAGGAGCGTCTCACGGCACCGAAGCAGCAGGAAGCAGAGTATTTCGGCATGGCCGGGCTGTACAGATGGGCTGAGAAAGAGGGCATCCAATCAGCTGTCATCTGGCTGATGGAAAAATTGCAGCAGACTGCACGGAATATCCCTGAAGGCATGGATGCTGCCCATGCCCAGCGGAAGCTGATTAAGATCATTGCAGGCGTACTGATGCATGAAAATGAAGCTATGAAAGAAGGGATAGAGGCAGGGGAGCGGAAAAGAAGATTGGATCGGGCTATCAGGCTTGGCTATTCTTATGGACTGACTTATCCTTTCATAGATGATCTGCTGGACAGCCGGGTACTGTCTGAAGATGAGAAAAAACAGTTTTCTGAGCTGATCTGCACTACCCTGACAACAGGTAGCGTCCCGCCGCTTGGCAGGTGGCAGCGTGCTATTCTGCCTTTTATCACCTATGTACATAATGAGCTGCGGGAAGCCTTCCATTATATAAAAGCCCAGCAGACGCCTGAGACGCTGACCAGCTTCCTTGAACAGGCTTATGTCTTTTTCCAGTCCCAGGAGGTGGACCGGCAGAAGGATCTGAATGATTCATCATACACAAATGAAGATTTGTATATTCCCGTTATCCTGAAGTCGTCCTCGTCGCGCCTGATTGTCCGTTCCGTACTGAACAGCGGAAAGGATGACGGCTTTGACAGCCGGACCTTTTATTATGGAATCTACAACCAGCTTGCCGATGATTTTGCCGATCTGTTTGCTGACCTGGAGGATGGGGCGGTCACCCCTTATACATACTACCTCACCCATTACAGGGCGCGGCATGACCTGCTGAATCCGTTTGAGGTGTATTGGACCGTTATTGTCCACCTGATCCATGATGTCTACGGTTCCAATCCAAAAGCGAGGGAAGTAATTTTGGACCGGGCCATCAATGGTTTAAAGCGAAGCAAGGAGAGGCTCGGAAAAGAAAAATACAGGGAAGTCATGGAGTTGTTTGCACCCGGCAGCCCGGAGTTCAGCCGGCTGATTCAGCAGATGGCCGCAAAGGCCGCTGATGTCGACTTTTTCGATAAGCTGCTGAGAGACCATATGCTTGACAGCCTGCAAAAGGAGCGGCTGGGGCAGGAGGATTTCCGGTATAAAGTGGAGGAAGTGCAGAAAAGGATTAATAACGTGCTTCGGATTGAGGATAAAGATCTGCTGATGGGGGAGCCTGTCCGGGAGGCGGCCAATTACAGCCTGGCAGCCGGGGGAAAAAGGCTGCGGCCTGTCATTGCCTGGTTTGTGGGCGTTGAGGCATACGGTATGGAGGAAACTGCTTTGATGCCGCTTCTCCGGTCATTGGAATACATGCACACAGCTTCTCTGATTTTCGATGATCTTCCGGCCCAGGATAATGCTCCGAGCAGAAGGGGGAAGGCTGCTGTCCATGAGGTATATGGCACGGCAGCAGCTGAGCTTTCCGGTCTTTATTTGACGCAGAAAGCTATGGAGGATCAGGCATCGCTCACCTCTTCCACGCCGGATGCGGTCCTGGAACTGATCCGCTATACCGCCCGTTCAACCGCTGAAATGTGCCGCGGGCAGGCGATGGACCTTGAGGCGAAAGGAAAAGCATTGACGGCAGGGGAGCTGGATGCTCTTTGTTTTTATAAAACAGGCATTGCCTTTGAGGCGTCCATCATCATGCCGGCCATCCTTGCAGGAGCAGAGCAGGATGAAATTGATGTCCTGAAAAAATTTGCCCGGCATGCCGGGATCGCATTTCAGATACGGGATGACCTGCTCGACGTGGAGGGAGATCCGATGCTGCTCGGCAAGCCGGTAGGAACGGACAGCAGAAACAAGAAGGAAACATATGTATCGGCACTTGGGAAGGATGGCGCCAAAAGGTCGATGTGGGAGCATTATTGTTCGGCAGCTGAATTGCTTCAGGAGCTGCGGGGGGAGTTTGCCTTTTTGGGATATCTGCTGGACTATATGGTCCATCGTGAAAAATAAAATAGATTGCGTACGGCTGCTGTAAAGCGGCCTTCTTCTATTTTTAGCGAGCACACTATCATTTTCTTTCAATACTTGCCAATTTTATCATTATGATCTATAATATATATAGATTATATATAATATAAAACATACTTAACGGAGGACTATCATGGTTGTTATGGATTTTAAAAATATGCTGTGGAACTATACACGGAAAATCAGCGAAAATACAAATGTGATTATCACTTCCATTTGTGAGCAATATGGACTTACAAGCCTTCAGATCCGGATACTGGTCGAAGTTCAGCAGCATGGTTCCCATACAATCGGCAGCCTTGCATCCCGTCTGAACATGGCTGGCACCAATATTTCAACCATGTGCAAAAAACTCGAAAAGCTGGAATTCCTGAGGCGGTTCCGGGATCCGAATGATGAGCGCGTCGTCAAGGTAGCTCTTACCGAGAAGGGTGCTCAAACAGTTGAGGAAATGAATGCAGCACTGATAGAGAGGATTTCTTTTTCCATAAAAGACGAATCCGATGAGTCGCTTACTGACATTATTGAAGGCCTTAAAAAGCTGAATGAACTGCTGGAAAGAATGAAATAAATAAGCTCAAGACATCAAAGGAGATATGAAGAATGTGGCAGGAAATATTATCAACGTACGCTTCAATGTTTGATTGGCATATGTGGGCGGAGATGCTGACCTCATCAAAAGCATGGGGGATGATTTTATCGCTGGCGGTCCTTGAATGTATACTATCAGCCGATAATGCACTGGTCCTGTCGGCTTTCGTCAAGCCGCTGCCTAAAGATCAGCAGAAGAAAGCCCTCATTTTTGGACTGTGGGGAGCTTATCTGTTCCGATTCATCTTCATCGGTCTCGGTACGTTCCTGATCAAGTTATGGTTCATCAAATTGATCGGTGCCTTGTATCTGCTATGGCTGTCCGTTAAGTTCTTTATGGACAAGCTGAAAAACAAAGAGGAAGGCGAAGAGGATGAGGCCCGCAAGCCAAAAGGCTGGCTTGTTACGACATTCGGGCTCTTCTGGGCAACCGTCATCAGTGTCGAGCTCATGGACCTGGCGTTCTCAGTCGACAGCATCCTGACCGCCCTGGCTGTATCAGAGGAAGTCTGGGTCATCCTGCTCGGCGGCATGATCGGCATCCTGCTGATGAGGGGTGTTGCAACCTTCTTCATCAGCCTGATGAACAAAGTGCCTGAGCTGGAAACGACCGCTTATGCACTGATTACCTTCATTGCGGTTAAAATGGGACTGACACTGGTCGAAATCCATATACCGAATGAAATTTTCATCGGCGTGATGATCCTTGCGTTCATTGTTACCTTTATCATCCACGCTATCCGCAAAAACAGGACAGAGAAATTCTCACACTGATTAAAACGCCCTGCAAAGCTGGAATCCAGCTTTTAGCCGGGCGTTTTTTGTATTGGGAAAAATGGAATGAAGGTTTCACAATTTGGCTATTCACAGCCATTGGCTAATCTGGCAGCAGGTGAAAGAATAGACCTCCGCCTATTCCTGTGTTTAGGACAGCCCCTGATGGGAAGAGAGAATGGTAGAGCAAATAATAGGAGGAATCAGATTATGAGCAAAACCATTTTCATTACCGGTGCAGGCAGCGGACTTGGAAGAGGGGCTGCCATCGGCCTTGCCAAAAAGGGGCATAAAATCATCGCGACAACAGAAATTACACCGCAAAAGACAGATCTTCTCAGGGAAGCACGCGATCTTGGACTCGATATGGAGGTATTCAAGCTGGATATCACCAATGAGCGAGACCGGGCTCAGATAGAGGAATACGATTTTGATATTTTTGTGGCCAATGCGGCCATCAATGAAGGCGGACCGCTTGGTGAAGTGCCGATGGACCGCTTCAGGGCTTTATTTGAAGTGAATGTGTTTTCCACTTTGGAGACTGTTCAAATCGCTGCCCGGAAATTCGTCAAAAAAGGCAGCGGCAAAATCATTTTCTTGAGCTCGATGGCAGGCATTTCCGCAACTCCTTATGTCGGACCTTACACCGCTACTAAGCATGCTATTGAAGGAATTGCACAGACATTGAAGAGCGAGCTCGAGGAATTTGGCGTAAAAGTTGCCACAATCAATCCAGGCGCCTACAACACCGGGTTTAATGACCGCAGCGCCGAGGAAATATGGAAATGGTACGATGAAGACAAGAATTTTACCAGGAAAGAAGATATGCTCAAGCAGCAGGAAGGGCTGAAGCATCAATTCGATCCAGAGGACATGATTGAAAAAATGATTGAAATCATCCCGGCGGACCATCATAAATTCCGTACGGTCCATCCGCAGGAAACTGAAGAACAATTGAAGAAAACCCAGCAGGAGCGCTGGGAGATGGAGATATAGGATAAGGGGTGCCAGGCACCTGCTGCGGCAGGTACTGGCACTTTTTTTGTCACTATTTGAAGTCTGCAGGCATATTTCCCCGGAAATGGTCGAATGCAATGGTATTGTGAAGATGTCGTGCCAGGCACCGGCCGTGGACAGAATAGGTTGTAGTGTCCATATGGAGTGTCAGGCACGGTCATTACAGGGAATGTATTTTTTGTAGAATTAGGCCGATTTTATGTAGAATAACTGAAAAACTTGGTAGAAAAACTTATATTTTATGTAGAATACTAGGAAACTTATGTAGAATCGAATGGCAAATGACTGATAAAATGCCGGTCCGAAGCCAATCGGACCGGCATTTTTTTACATTAAAAACTCACTAACTAGCACCAAACCTTCAAGCAGAAATTTCTTACTTCATCACTTTAAAACGTCCATACATAAAAATGTAAACGGTTACTTAAATATTTAAAATAATTTAAATTGACTGACTAATTTTGCTGTATTATTATACTAATATTAATAATTTTTCGCTCACCGAAATAATAAATTCAGAAAAGGAGGGAGTTTCCTATGTCCCAAATGTTGGCAGTTGTTATTCTTGTTTTAATTTTATTCATCGGAGATTTTGTGGCAGTCCGTACGAAGGCATGGGTGCCTTCCATCTTTGTGTGTGCAGTATTATTCCTTGCGGGATATTGGACATTTTTTCCGCAGGATATCGTCGCGCTGGCAGGTGTGCCGCCGGTTGTTGCGACACTAATGATGTATCTGCTGATTACAAATATGGGTACGCTCTTATCGGTCAAGGAACTGAAGGATCAATGGAAAACGATAGTTATTGCTATTTCCGGCATCCTTGGCATCATCGCCATACTCTTCGCAGTCGGAACATTTATCTTCGGCTATCAGACGATTGTTGTGGCAATTCCGCCGTTGGTCGGAGGTGTAGTCTCTGCCTTGATCATGTCAGAGGGTGCAAAGGAAGCGGGGCTTGCTTCACTGTCCGTGTTCGCCATTGTCATCTATGTGATGCAGGGGTTTGCAGGCTATCCGATTACATCCTTTGTTTTGAAAAAAGAAGGAAAGAACCTGCTGGAAGCCTATCGCAAGAATGGCGGTGCCACACTGAAGGAACCGCAGCCTGCCAAAGCGGAAATGGCAGCGGCGGCTGAGGCTCCAGCCGCGCCGGAGCTCAAGCTGTTCAGGAGTATGCCGGAAAAATACAATACCGATTTCTTCAAGCTGCTGCGCCTTTCGGTCGTTGCTTTCCTGGCCTACCAGGTTTCCGCCTGGCTGGCGCCTGTTGTCAGTGTGAGCCCGTTTGTCATCTGCCTGCTGTTTGGCGTAATCGCCACAAGCTTAGGCTTCCTGGAAAAGCAGGTCCTCCAAAAGGCCAATGCCTTCGGTTTCGCAATTATGGCCTTGATGCTCTTTATCTTTGATGGTCTGAAGCAGGCAACACCGTCCATGATGCTGCAGATCATCGGGCCGCTGGTCGGCACTATTGTGCTTGGCGTCATCGGGATGTACATCTTCTCCTTTATTGCCGGAAAAATTCTCGGCGTCAGCAAAAATATGGCCTTCGCCGTATCATTGACAGCTTTATACGGATTCCCGGCAGATTATATAATCACGAACGAAGTGATTAAATCATTGACCGAAGATGAGGAAGAAAGGGAGATGCTGACTAGCCATATGCTTCCGCCAATGCTCGTCGGCGGCTTCATCACCGTCACCATCGTTTCCGTTGTCCTCGCAGGGTTCTTTGTCAGCCTCTTATAAAGAAAGGAAGGATTAGAACATGAGTCTAGTAAAAGAGCAGCTTGCTGCCAGAATAGAGAAGCATATAGAAGCGCTGAGTCATTTTACGGCTACGCCTGGAAAGGGTACAACACGGCTCACCTACAGTCCGGAAGACCTTCAGGCCCGCAATTATATTAAGGGAAAAATGAAAGAAATCGGATTGGAAGTCACTGAGGACGGCCTTGGAAATATTTTTGGAAAGCTCGAAGGAACCCTGGAGGATGCACCAAGCGTGCTGATTGGCTCACATTTTGATTCTGTTCCGAATGGCGGCTCCTATGACGGACCGGCAGGCGTTGTGGCAGGTCTTGAAGTGGCTGCGCTGTTTGCAGAGAATAATGTGAAGCCGAAATACCCGCTGGAAGTCATCGCAATGGTGGAAGAGGAAGGCTCCCGCTTTGGAGGCGGTCTCATGGGGTCGAGAGGTATCACCGGGCTGATGTCCGAGACAGAATTTTTCAAGCTGGCAGACCGGGATGGCGTGCTGGCGAAGGACGCAATGGAGAAAATCGGGCTGGATCCTTCTCTTCCAAAGCAGAGGGACCCGAAAACGATTAAAGCGTTCCTGGAGCTGCATATCGAACAAGGGCCAATACTCGAGGAAAAAGGTATCCCGATCGGTGTGGTAGAAGCGATTGTCGGTCTGACCCAGCTGGAAGTAACTGTGAAGGGGCAGGCAGGCCATGCCGGGACGACTCCGATGGACCGCCGCTCGGATGCACTCGCTGCGGCGGCTGCCATCATTGCCGGGCTTTCGGGACTGGCTGAAGCAGAAGGGGAAGGGAGCGTTCTGACCGTCGGCCGCCTGAATGTTTTTCCTAATGGAGCCAACGTCATCCCGGATAAAGTGGTGTTCTCAGTGGATATCCGCTCAGGCAAGGAAGAGCATGTACTGAATATGGTTGAAAAAGTGAAAGAACGAATCGGCTCCTACGATGGCGGCGGAATTCAGACCTCCGTCGAACAGCCGCTGTATATGAAGCCTAAAGCAATGAACGAGGAAATCCTGACGCTATTTAAAGAAAAAAGCGCTGAATTGAATATTCCATACTGCCCGATCAACAGCGGAGCCGGGCATGACGCAATGGTCCTTTCCGATTTCACGGACGTAGGCATGCTGTTCATTCCAAGCAGGAACGGCCTGAGCCATTGTCCTGAAGAATGGTCAGATTCCAAGGATATTGCGAAAGCCGTCGAAATTTTCTATGAAGCAGCAAAGAAGCTGACGGAGGCTGAGTAAGATGCTCCACCCTGCAATCAAAGCCTCTATTCAGGCTGGCAGAGAAGAGCTGGTCAGCATCCGGAGGAAGCTTCACAGCGAACCGGAGCTTCCGTGGGAGGAAGAGAAAACAACAGAGTTTGTGGTTACCTCTCTTGAAAAACTCGGCATTCCCTTCAGGAGGATGAACCCAACCGGGGTGTTGGCTGAAATCACCGGCGGCAAACCCGGAAAACGGGTGGCCTTGAGGGCAGATATGGATGCCCTTCCTGTTGATGAGCTGAATAACAATTTGCCTTATGTGTCAAGCTCTCCCGGAAAAATGCATGCCTGCGGACATGATGCCCATACAAGCATGCTGCTTGCCGCTGCGAAGGCCCTTGTGGAGATCAAAGGCGAGCTGCCAGGCACCGTCCGCCTGATTTTCCAGCCGGCTGAGGAAATTGCCGAAGGGGCGAAGGAGATGGTGAAGCAGGGAGCGATGGAAGGGGTCGACAATGTGTTCGGCATCCATATCTGGTCCCAGATGCCGACGCATAAAATCTCTTGCACTCCTGGCCCGTCATTTGCTTCCGGCGATATATTCAGAATCAAGTTCAAAGGACGGGGCGGACACGGTGCCATGCCGCACGAATGCATTGATGCCGCTGTTGTCGCATCTTCCTTTGTCATGAATGTCCAGGCAGTCGTATCACGGGCCATCGATCCGCAAAGCCCGGCCGTCTTGACAGTCGGCAAGATGTCAGCCGGCACCCGCTTCAACGTCATTGCGGAAAATGCCGAGATTGAAGGAACGGTCCGCTGCTTTGATGCGGAAACGAGGGATCATGTCGAAAAGCTGCTGAAGCAATTTGCAGAGCAGACCGCCTCTGTCTACGGGGCAGAAGCCAAGGTGGAATATATCCGCGGCACGGATGCTGTCATCAATGAGGAACAAAGTGCAGGATTGGTGCAGAAGATCGCGGAAGAAGCTTTCGGGAAAGAAGCGATCTATCATGAAAAGCCGACAATGGGCGGCGAGGACTTCAGCATCTACCTCGCACACGCACCAGGAAGCTTCGCACTCGTCGGCAGCGGCAATCCTGATAAAGATACCGAATGGGCTCACCACCACGGACGTTTCAACATAGACGAAGACGCACTCACAACAGGCGCAGAGCTTTATGCGCAGTATGCATGGGTGTATCTGAATGATTAGTGTGGGTGCCAGGCACCGCAGATGGACAGATTGGGTAAAAGTGTCCATGGGCGGTGCCTGGCACGTTTTTTGCCAACTCAGCTTAATCGGTATGCGTCTGAGCTTTGAAAAGGAAAACGGGGGAAGTGCACCTTCCCCCGTTTTTTACTCTATTTCTAAAACATAAGCCCTCACAATAATCCCATCACCAGCCGGCTCAAAATCATACTGCCGCAGCCTTTTAAATCCAAAGCCTTCGTAAAGTTTCATCGCGTTTTTCATAAAATCGCCTGTGTGCAGGCCGATTTTATGGAAGCCCTGTTCCTTTGCGCGGCGGATGCATTCAGAGATGAGAGCTTTTGCAATGCCCTTGCCCTGAAATTCAGGAGCAACGGCAAGCATCCGGATTTCCGGGTAATCCAGTTCCTCCACATAACCTTCATAGGCATCAGTCCTGGCCGGAAAAAGGGCGACGCTGCCGGCGAGCCTGCCATCCTCCTCGGCAATGATCAGCTCCACGCCCGGCTGCTGGTCCGCATCAGAGGATATCGCTTTTCTTAATGCTTCCCAATGCGGTCCTGGAATGCTGCCGGTATGGGCCGAATAGGCGGAAACCCGCTGCTCGCGGATGGTCCCGGTCATCTCCTTTTCCGCATTGCGGATGATTACGCCGCTCATCTGCCATCTGCTCCTTTTTTCAAAAACTTTTCTGTCTTACCGCTGAGCTTTTCACGTCCATGCTCTGTGTTCCATACTGACAATTCCGGACCCTTTGGCAGGATAGCCGGCTCTGCCTTGTCGGTTGAGATGGTGATGGACAAATGATAGTGCTGCTTAATTGCATCAAAGTCAGTGGTATCGCCAAATCCCGGTGTCTGGTAAAGGTCGCGGGCGTAGCCCCATAGATGCGTATATTCACGGATCAAATTCCGGTTTGTGTTGAACGCGGTATAATAGGCAGCGTCAAATCGGGCAAGGGTTGTGTAGAGCCTCACATCTGAATCGGTGATATAGTCGCCGAACAGGAATCGCCGGCCGGAAAGCCTTTGCTCCAGCTCATCAAGTCGTGCGAACAGCTTATCGTATGCCTCTTCATAGGCCCCCTGCGAATGCGCAAACCCGCATTTGTAGACGCCATTGTTTACATCATGAAAGATGCTTTCATTCAGTTCGTCGATGTCAGCTCTCAGGTCTTCCGGATAGAGGTCAGGTGCATCTTCTTTATGCAATGCAGCCCATTCTGTCTCAAAATAGTTTGTGAGCTTAAAATAGTCGTTGTGGACGGCCTTTTTTTCTTTTATATCAACCATGACCGGCACCGTCGGCCTGCCGTCATAATCAGGGTCTGCGTTTTTATAAACTTCGCTCATATATTGAATGCCGAGGACAGGATCACGTCTTCCTTCATCAAGGGAGAATTCCCAGTCAACATGCTGAAGGCGCGGGCGCATTGGGCTGGCTGTGCCAAGGCTGATGCTTTCTTCCAGGCCCAGTACTTTCCGGACAATAACCGAACGGTGCGCCCAAGGGCAGGCGGCCGACCATAAAAGGCGATAGCGCCCCGCTTCGGCAGGCAGCTTATCCGGCCCCTCGCCAAAAGGAGTCATAAACCGGTTCGTCTGCCGCTTGAAAGATCCATCAGAGGAAATCTCCTTCGGCTTATTGCTTGAAGGCAATTCACAATTTGAACCTTGAGATGATTGTGGCAATGTACAGTATCCTTTCTTATAGGAAAATAGTTAAGTGGTGAAATATCTCAATCTGCTACTAGTTTAGTATAAGGGCAATATTCAGTCAATTTTCAGTGCGGCTTTATATTGGTGTCAGGCACTGCTAATGGACATTCTGCCCTCATTTGTCCACGGACGGTGCCAGGCACTGCTGCCACATTCTTTGAAACCAAATTACCGTTTCTTTCGTAAAGAGATTAGGATGAAACAAGGAGGCAGCTATGGATCAAAGAATAAAGAAACTTGCAGATTCAGCTTTTGAGAAGTTCGGGCTGGCAGAATATGATCTCGGTAGAACCGGATTCTATCAAGACTCACCTTTTCAGAATAAGACTGTTTATACTCTCTGTATGGAATGGTTCCCTAACGGTACAGCAGCAGAGGATGATGAGAGCAATCCGGAGGGCACGGCTGTCATAGAAGTGGCCATTCCAAGCAATAAGACAAAGAGCGCTATATTTGTGGGCGGGAAGACATTGGCTGATGGAGTTATTTTCGTTCCCGGGGACCGGGGCAGTATGATTGATTGGATTGAGAAAGAAACTGGCCTGAGCTATGGGCAGCAATTCATGCTGACGAAGGAAGAGGGAAGAAGGCTGCATTTTTCAGCGGCTGTCAATGGCACCGCCCTCTATCCTGGTGGTTATATAGAGCTGGAAACGGATGAGGAAGGAAGGCTGATTACTTTTTCTTCAAATGGAAGTTTCCCAGAAGCAGATCAGGTACAGGAGGAGAAATATGCTCTCTCGCTTGAAGACATAGATGAAGATCTTCTTAGAGAGCAACTGATATTCGCTCAATTCCCGAACCGGGAAAAAGAAAAATGGTTTTCTTTATTTGCGATTGAGGAAATTTTCGTCAAGAATGACAGGATGAAAACGATTGAATTTGACCCAATAGGGATGGAGCCAAAGCTTATGGTCGATCAGGTAATCGATTGGGACAAGCCTTCAGACGTTCCTTTTGAACGAAAGCCTATCATAGAATCCGAAGACATTGGAGCAGACCAGGCATTCGGCGGAGAACCTCATATAGAGTCCTGCCCGATCAGGGAGGAAGAGACTGATAAATGCGCGGATGCTGTCAGGCAGGTGCTCAGCCGGGAATATCCTGGCGAGTCCGGCCAGTGGACATTGAAAACACTTCGCAGGAGCCGCGGGTGCATTGATGCGGTATTAAGGAAATCCGGGCAGGATTCTAGTGTTTTTAAGCGAAAGCTGACGGTTGTGATTGATGCCCATAGTTTTGAGCCGAGAAATTATTTTGACAACAGGATGATGCTCGACATGTTCGACGGTTACCAGGCATCAGGGGAGATAGCGGTCATTAAGGAGGAAGCCTTTGAAATGTTAAAATCATCCTTCTTCTTAAAACCGGTCTATGTCTATGATGTTGAGAGAGAAAAGTATGTTTTATGCGGAAAATTGGACTGCCTGCATGCAGTTGATGCTGAGACAGGCGAGATTGTTCTGCTCGATGATATTTAAAGTGGATTTTATGCAGGAAATGCCCTTCTGATAGATATCAGTGGGCGTTTTTTCATTAAATACTGTGCAGGGGCAAGAGATTCTACATAAAAATTCTGTTATTCTACCTAAAATTCTTGTTATTCTACATAAAATCAGTGTGATTCTACATAAAATACATATATTGGAATCCCGGAATACTCCGGTGCCAGCCGCTGCCGTGCCTGGCACTGCCAAAAGACACCTCCCCCCATTCTGTCCATGGGCAGTGCCAGGCACTAATTTCACCAGGAACATATGTTTTCAAGGGACATGCATAATGCCACCCTCGCCTTAATAAGATGAACTATCATCTTAGAAATGGGGCGAGAAATTGGTAAATGCGAATGGCATTGTTACAAAGGAAATCCTTGCGCGCTATGTGGAATTGAGCAAGACAAAGAAAGCTGCGGAAGAGGAGCTTGAGTCGCTGAAAAAGATGTTCAATCTCCATTTTGATCAATCTGTCGGACAAAATGAAAAGGGCGAAATCACAGTGAGCACATTCAAACTCCAGCGGCAGATCAGGAAAGCCGAGAAATTTGAGCAGGAACCAACCGTAAAAAGGCTGGAAGAGTTAAATCTCCATGAACTGATCCAAAAAAAGCCGGATGAAGGTAAAATTAAATCAGCCCTGGACCTGGGCCTGCTAAAAGAAGCAGATCTGGAGGGCTGCCGCACCATCAAAACCAATGCAGCCATATATGTAAAAGAGATAGATTCCTAACCGTGACAGGCACCGCAAATGGACACTTCTTCTGAATTTGTCCACGAGCGGTGCCTGACACCGTATAGACACCATATTAGAATTTCAATATCGCCGCCAATATTGCTTATAATGGGGTAAACATGTTAGCGCGTACAGCAGGAATGGAGGCGGTGAAATGGCAAAGTCAGTATGTATAATCGGAGCCGGGATCGGGGGCCTGACAGCCGGTGCCCTTTTGGCCAATGCCGGCTTTCAGGTGACTGTCCTGGAAAAGGCATCAACCGTTGGCGGATCGGCTGGCTTTTATATACGAAAAGGACGGATGTTCCCGACCGGCGCAACTGTCGCATTCGGACTGGAAGAAGGAGGACTGCTGAGAGAGCTGCTAAATGAAGCAGGGGTACAGCTCCCGGCAGAATGTCTGCCCCATCCTATGGATGTTATATTGCCTGATCGGAAAATTTCCATTTTCCAACGCACAGAATACTGGGAGGAAGAGCTCCAGCGCGTATTCTTTGAGCACCCTGAGCGTGTTTTACGGTTCTGGAGAGAGCTTCACAAAATCGGGGAAATGGTACAGGCTGTTTCCGCTTCAGGGATATCTCTTCCGATAAAGAAACTTTATGACCTTGGGAGCTTTGCACGCCTTGCCCTCCGGCGTCCCGTTTCCATGCTAAGACTGGCACGTTATGCCCTTTCAACAGTAGAAGACCTATTAAAGAAACATAAGCTCGAACACTATCTTCCATTCAGGCTGTTCTTAGATGCCCAGCTGCTGGATGCCGCGCAGACCGATGCTTCTGAGGCTGCTTTGCTGCCTTCAAGCCTGGCCCTGACCATTTACAGGAAAGGAAGCTTTTCGATCGAAAAAGGACTGGGGCAAATCAGCTCTGCTTTAGCAGAGAGGATAGTGGAACTTGGCGGAAGAGTGAAGCTTGTTTCACCAGTTAGGAAGATTAAGTACAGCAAAAGCGAAAATAAGTGGAAGGCAGAAAGCAGAAAATGCAGTGGAGCGTTTGATCTTATCATCAATAACAGCGGAATTTCCTTTGGGAAAGGGACGAGCCATAGTGAAGGTGATGAGTTTTCATGGGGTGCCTTTCGTGTTGACAGTATTGTGTCAGGAAAGGACCAAAAAACCCTGCCTTTCGCCTATCAGATCATGCCGCAAGGGGAGCAGGAAGCATTTCACGGCCCCATCTATGCAACTCTGCAGGAATCGAGGGATGCAAGCGGGCTTACAATTGAGGACGAAATGATATTGACGATTTCTGTTCATACCGACAGCACGATATGGGCTTCATTTGGAAAAGAAGAATACAGGCAGTGGAAAGAACAACTGACAGGCAGACTGCTCCATGAAGTGGATAAAATCACCTCAATTAAAACCCGCTTGCAAAAGGCCGAAGCTGGCACCCCTTTAACATATCAAAAATTTGTGGGGAAAACGGAGGTCGGCGGATTCCCCCTGACCGTCCGGAACAGCGTCATTAAGCCGAAAAGCTTTCGTACCTCCTTGCCCGGATTCTATTTAGCAGGAGAGCAGGTTTTCCCAGGACCGGGTACATTATCAGCAGCGCTAAGCGGCCGCAATGCCGCTAGGGCCATTATAAAAGAACATTAACCCTGCGTGCCAGGCACCGCAAATGGACACTTTCCCCAAAAATGTCCACGAGCGGTGCCTGGCACGCATTTTTTGGTATAAAATGAGAAAAACAGAGGAGGACAACCATGAAACAATCTATCATTATGCTAATATTATTCGCCATTCTTTCAGCCGGGTGCCAGGCACCGGAGAAGATGGTTCTGCTTGATGAGCCAATATCAGAAGTGAACGTTTCAAAATCTGATGGATTCGGCGGGATGAACGAAGAAATCCTCTATTCTTTTCAGGACAAAGAAAGTCTAACCAGATTCGAGGATGCAATCACATCTGCGGTCCGGCAGCCTGGGAAGGCCGATATCTCAGATCCTGAATATGACGTGATGGTGGAATATCAGCCGGAGGGGGAGTTTCCGGCACATGGGATCCACCTGTGGCTCGGCGGGGAAAACGAGAGAAGCACCTTCATGTATATCGGGGATGATGCTGTTTATCTCACCTCTCCTGCACATACAGAGAAATTGAGGGAACTGCTTATCGAAGAGAAAAAATAATGGCAGCTTGCTCAACTTAGCAATATAGGTCAAAAAAACCGCCATCTGCTTTTGTTATTTTAAATATGGAAGGAGGTGCCAGCAGTGGCCTACAGTTCCATCATCCAGAAAAGCATAGAGCATATTGAATCAAGCCTTCATGAGGACCTGTCGCTGGACAATATCGCTCAGACAGCCGGGTTTTCTAAGTTTCATTACCACCGGATTTTCCAGAAGGAAGTCGGGGTGACGGTTTCCGAGTACATCCGCTACAGAAGGATTGCCAACAGTGCCCATATGCTGCTTTATACAGATGAGAAAATCCTTGATATTGCTTTATACTTTCAATTCGAATCACAGGAAGCCTTCACAAGATCATTCAAAAAATATTATCATTTGCCGCCGGGAAAATACAGAAAGCTGATCGGGAAACTGGCGGAGCAAAAGGAGGAAAAAAACATGGACAAAGAACAGAAGCCAAAAGGATGGGTGCTCAGTGGAAGCCATCCGTTCAACTACCAGATGGGAATTGATCATGAGACTTTTCACAAAGGAAAATCATCAGGGTATCTGCAGTCACAGACTGTGGAAGCGCCAGGAGAATTTGCGACCATGATGCAGGAAATCAACGCAAAAAATTATTGCGGGAAGCGGCTTAAGTTTTCCGGGTTCCTGAAATCAAATAATGTGGACGGCTTTTGCAGCTTTTGGATGAGAGTAGATAATGCTTCCGATGAAGTACTGCAGTTCGATAATATGGGCAATCGCCCGATCAAGGGAAGTACAGGCTGGAATTATTGTGATATTGTCCTCGATGTGCCGGAAAATAGTGCGGTGATTGCCTTTGGCGTCATACTATCCGGCAGGGGAAAAGTGTGGGTGGATGAATTGAAGTTTGAGGAAGTCAGCACCTCCGTCCCTACAACCAATATTGATTTTACAAGAGATCTTCACGAAGAACCGGTCAATCTCTCTTTTGAAGAGGAGTAGAGAATGAGGAAAAAAGCAGGCATAATCCTTGGGGCCGGCCTTGTAATTGGGATCACATTGCTGAAGCTTCAGACAGGCAGCTTTCTGTGGAATTTTATCAGCGGCCTATGGGGCTGACCAGCGTAATAAAGCCCTTCCCATTAATAGGCTGTTGACACTCTTACTTTTATCCTATAAAGTACACGAGTATGTTTTTTATTAGGAGGAAAGTATGGAGACTCAGAATCACAAACAAGTTAAAATCACAGCAGCAGATCCATCCGCGTTGGGCTTATTCGGCCTTGCCATGGTCACGTTTGTGGCGTCATCACAGAAATTGGGCCTGACAGACGGATTATCTTATATCCTTCCCTGGGCGTTTTTCCTTGGCGGATTGGCGCAGCTTTTCGCTTCGGTTCAGGATTCGAAGCATAATAATATTTTCGGGACAACGGCCTTCGGGGCTTTTGGATTGTTCTGGTTCGGTGTCGGCATGACCTGGCTGATCCAGCTTGGCTTCTTTGGAGAAGCCCTTGCCTTGGATGGAGACCCGAAGCAGCTGGGGTTCGCGTTCGTCGGCTATTTGATTTTCAGCCTCTTTATGACGGTAGGGGCTATGGAGACCCATAAGGTGCTGTTTTTCATTTTCTTGTTCATCGATTTTCTGTTTATCGGTCTATCTCTGAGCACCTTTGGCATTATGCATGAAGCGACACATATGCTGGCAGCTGTTGCGGAAATGTGCATTGCGCTTCTGTCCTTTTATGGATCAGCGGCCATTGTGCTGAATACGCATTTTGGAAAAGTCGTGCTGCCAATCGGCAAGCCATTCGGGATTTTTAAATAAAAAGAGGGTGCCAGGCATCGGGAGCAATCCCGTGCCTGGCACCTTTTTTATATAGATCTCTCCACATTCACACGTCCGGAAAAAAAGGTGGCGCCTCCGCCCATGTCGGCGATGCGGTCAGGGACGAGTGCGTTGACAAGATGCTTTTTGCCGGGGGAATCTGCCCAGAGGCCTTGGGACACTAGGACTCCCGGCAGCACACGATCCCCGGCATTCGCCTTCAGGATGCATTCGCCCCGGTCATTCCAAACTCTCACCATGTCCCCATCCAGAATCCCCAATTCCTGTGCATCCTGACTGTTCATGAACAGCTGCGGCTCTTTTTCCAGGTCCTGATGCTTTTGATTATTGGAAAAAGTGGAGTTCAGGAAATTATGGTTCGGCGCAGGGACGAAGAGGAACGGGTGCTCGCTGTCTTTTTCAAGCGGCGTATAGACAGGCAGCGGCGGATAGCCGTCCTTTGCCATCTGCTCGGAATACAGCTCAATTTTCCCGCTGGGCGTTGGCAGTTTACCAGGGAAAAGAGGCTGTACCTTACCCTTCACAAAGCTATTCTCCTTCAGCGTTTCGTAAGTGACCCCATCCAGTGCAGGATTTCCGGGATGATCGAGCGCCTGGCTGATCATTTCCGCCTCGGTGTCAGAAAAAGCCTCATCTTCAAAATCCATGCCTGCCGCCAAAAGCCGGAAAACCTCCACATTAGATTTTGATTCACCATAAGGTTTGATGACCGGCTCCTGCAGCTGCAGAAAATGATGCCAGTATGAGGTGTACAAATCCGTATTTTCAAAAGAGGAAGTCGCTGGGAGCACGATATCGGCATATTTGGCCGTTTCGGTTAAAAATAAATCATGGACCACCGTGAAAAGATCTTCTCTCTTGAGGCCGCCCCTGACCAGATTGGCTTCCGGAGCGACAACCGCAGGATTGGTCCCGTAGATGAACAATGACAGAATCGGGTGCTCTGATTCTTGAAGCGCCTGGCCGAGAAGGTTCATATTGATGGTCCGGGCCCTGCTCTCCTTCCGAAGATCGGGGCGCTGCAGCTTGAAATTATTGAGTGCCAGATACCCGCCATTGCCTTTAATGGCTCCGCCGCCTTTTTTCAGCCATTGGCCTGTGATCGCGGGGAGGCAGGAGATGGTGCGTATGCACATGCCGCCATTGTCATGGTGCTGGATCCCATTGCCGATCCGGATGAAGGAAGGGGAAGTGGTCCCGTACATCCTTGCCAGTTTATAAATATCATCCACAGGGACGCCGGTGATAACGGAAACAGCAGCAGGATCATAGGCAGCACAATGCGCTTTCAGCTCTTCATGTCCAACCGTACAGTTCCTGAGGAATTCTTCATCCGCCATGTTTTCCTCAAACAGGATATGCATGATGCCAAGGGCAAGGGCTGCATCTGTCCCTGGAAGGATGGGGATGAACCAGTCGGCAGCCCGTCCTGTCTGATTTTTGTGGACATCAATGACGATCAGCTTTGCCCCGTTCTTTCGCGCCTTTTGCGCCAGGGCGATCTGGTGCATATTCGTGCTTGCCGCATTGATGCCCCAAAAAATCATCAGCTTAGAATGGATCGTATCCTCAGGATCAATGCCGAAGCTTCCGCCCATCGTGTAGCGGTAGCCGACGGTGCCTGCCGCCTGGCATATTGTATAATCCAGCTTTGAAGCGCCAAGCCGGTTGAAGAAGCGCCGGTCCATGCCCTCGGAATTCAGCCTTCCCATATTTCCATAGAAGCTGTAAGGAAGGATGCTCTCGGGTCCTGCAGTTTGCAGAAGCTCTTTCCAATGCGAGGTGATTTCCCGAATGGCTTCATCCCAGCTTATTCTCTCAAATCTGCCTTCGCCTTTTTTGCCAATTCTTCGCAAAGGATGTGTCAGGCGCTTTTCATCGTAAATCCGTTCAGCCTTATGCCGCACCTTCTGGCAAATATGGCCCTTTGTGACCGGATGCTCCGGATCCCCGGCAATTTTAACAATTCTTCCTTTCTCTTTATGCAGCAGCAGCCCGCACTGATCAGGGCAGTCCAGCGGGCATACGCTCTTGAATATTCCATTCTCTGTATCTGCAGCTGACATCATTTGACCGCCTCTCTTATTTCGTATATTAGTATCTTAAAAGAGTTGGACAATTCCTGCAATATAAGAAAAAGCCTGCTCCGATTGGAACAGGCTTAATGGTGCGGGCAGATTAAAATTCCTTCGCTGCCGCTTTTGCTTTTTCAAGTCCTTCATTGATGATTTCCTGTGCACGGTCAGGGAATTGGTTATGGCCTTCAACGATGATAGATTCAACGTTCTGGACGCCCCAGAAGTTCAGGATGGTGCTTACATAGTTGACGGCCATTTCAGCGCTTGCCGCAGGGCCTTCAGAATAAATGCCTCCGCGTGCATTAAGAAGGACAACCTTCTTGTCTCCCAGCAGACCGACAGGGCCTTCTGCTGTATAGCGGAAAGTTTTTCCTGCCTGTCCGAGATAATCAAGATAGGTGTGCAGTACTGCAGGAACAGTGAAGTTCCAAAGCGGGAATGCGAATACCACTTTATCTGCAGCCAGGAACTGGTCCAGATATTTGTTTACCAGGTTTGCTGCTTCAGTTTCAGCTGGCGTAAGCTCCATGCCTTTAGCAAGCTTGAACATGCCGCCCATCATATCATTGCTGTAGTATGGCAGGTTTTCGCCGAATAGGTCCAGCTCAGTGATTTGTTCGCCTGGATGAGCTTCTTTGTAGCTTTCAACAAAAGCATTATAGAGCTGAACGCTTACAGCCTGATCGGCCGGGCGGGAATTGGCTTTGATGAATAATACGTTTGACATAAGAATACCTCGCTTTATTTTTCTGGGTTGCTATAGCAACTGTGAATGATGCTGTATAAGACAAACATCACTTTACCACATTCTTGGTTGTTGTAGCAACATTTATGCAGGCAAATGAACAGACTACTGGACATTTGCCTGCATTTTGCGGAGAATCCTTCTGACTTCGTTCTGCTCTTCCTCTGAGATTCCCTGGCAGACGAGAGAGTTGAACTCCTCAGTTAGGGGAATGATGTGCTCCCCGAGCTCCCGGCCTTTTTCTGTCAGGAACAGCTGGAGGGAACGGCGGTCGCTTTTATGCTGGATCCTTTGAATAAATCCCTTTTTCTCAAGATTGGATACCATGCGCGCAATATTGGTTTTATCTTTCAGCAGCCTTTCCGCTACTTCATTTTGTGTGATTCCATCCTTTTCCCAAAGCAGCATCATGATTAAATTTTGCTCGGGAGCCAGATTATAAGGCGCCAGCCTGTTCTTTACATAGCTGGTCAGCGTCAGGTCGGTCTGATGGATATAGATGCTGATGTAATCGGTAAAAGAAAGCTTCAAAAGGGTTCCTCCGTTCTATAAGTAAACAGGCTGCAGATAATCATATTTTATGGTTATGACAGCAAAAAAACAATAAGTTGAGCATCAATGTGCCGGAAGGTGATCTTTTAGTTGATAATCGGACAAAACTGCCGATATAACCAGTATGATATGCCTATAAAAAATGAATGAGGTTATACACCCATGTTTACAGTCCGAGACTCAGAGAATATATATATTCTGCAAGGACATTATTCTGTCCCGATTGTTCTTCTTTCTATTATTATTGCCTGCTGTGCGTCTTATACCGCACTATCCATGAACCAGCGTATGCAGCAGCCAAGCTTTTTCCAGCAGAGGTTCTGGCTGCTGCTGTCTTCCATTGCCATGGGGCTCGGAATCTGGTCCATGCATTTTATCGGCATGAGCGCGTTCATGCTTCCGATGCCGATGAAGTATGATTTGACGCTTACAATCGTTTCTGTGTTTCCAGCCTTTTTGGCCTCTTATCTGGCCTTTTATATCAGCAACCGGAAGAACAGCACTCATTGGCCATCTGCTATTTCAGGGGCCATCATGGGGATGGGCATCTCAGCCATGCATTATTTCGGTATGGCTGCCATGAAGATGGAAGCTGAATACAGCTATAAGCCGGGCCTGTTTGCCGCCTCCATCGCCATTGCTATCGTAGTGTCCTATGTTGCCTTGTATATATTTTCTGTGCTGCAGAAATATATGGGCAGATTTCTGGTAAAAGCGGCTACTGCTCTTATCATGGGCCTTGCGATTACAAGTATGCATTACACCGGTATGGCCGCTGTTGTTTTTTATACAGATGCGCCATTGGGCCATGCTTTGCATGAGATGCATAGTATGGATATGAGGCTCTTGATTGGCGTCATCACGGCGGGAATCTTGATTCTCCTTGCCATTTCCGGCCTGACGAGCCTTCTGGACCGTTATGTAGAATACCGCCTGAGCTATTTTGATCCGCTTACAAAGCTGCCGAACCAGCGGCAGTTTGAACAGGATTTGAAAAACGGGGGCAAAGGATGCCTGGCCATCATCCATATCCATGACCTGGAGAAATGGAACAGCGGTTTTGGCTATTCATTCGGAGATGAAATCATCCAATCTGTCCATGGGGGAATTAAAGGGCTGCTTCCGCTGGAAATGAAGGCATACCGCATCGAAGGAAATCGTTTTGCGATGTTCGCCTCCGGGGAGCATGAATATGAAAAATTAAAGGCAGCCTTGCATAGAATCATGGCTGTATTCACTCAGCCGCTGATCATCGGAAAACAGCGTCTCGTGATAGATATGGTGTGTGCAGTAAGTGTAGCCAGCGATAAACAGCCGCATAAAGAACTGTTCTCAAGCACAATGGCTGTACTCCTGCATTCAACAACCAGGTACAAGCATGAGGTAATTGAATATAATCCCGCTGTCCATACCTACAGCTTTGAAAAGGAACTGGCTAAGGATATCACACTTGCTATGGAAAATGACGACCTTTTTCTTGTCTACCAGCCGAAAATCTCCTCAAGCACATGGGAAGTTTCAGGCATGGAGGCATTATTGCGCTGGAACCACCCCAGGCATGGCATGATTTCGCCAGGCGTTTTCATTCCCATCCTCGAGGAAAGCGGGAAGCTTTTCAAAGTCACAGACTGGGTGATTGAAAAAGTATGCCTTCAGCTGTCCCACTGGCGAAAAGACGGGGCAGCCCTTCACCAGATTTCCATTAACATCCCGGGCCCTTATCTGACTTCAGCCAAACTGCTGAACGTTTTAATAGACAGTCTTGAGAAATATGATATCAGCAGCCATCTGCTTGAATTGGAAATCACGGAGACCAGCGTCATCCATGATATCGAGAATGCCATTCAGGCAGTGGCGCAGTTCAGGGAAATGGGGCTTTCTGTTGCCTTGGACGATTTTGGTACAGGCGTATCCTCTCTTTCGTATTTAAAAAGAATACCGATTTCGACCATCAAAATTGATAAATCCTTTGTCGACGGGGTGCCGATGTCAGAAAAGGATTCGGCCATCCTGCGGGCGATCATTTCTCTGTCCTGCTCCCTGAATTTAAAGGTTGTCATCGAGGGAGCAGAATATCAGGACCAGATCGACTTTATTGCTTCTTTAAGCGAATCGCCGCATGTACAGGGCTATTATTTTTCCCGCCCGCTGAAAGAAGAAGAGCTGCAGGACTGGATACAGAACAGACATGAAGAAGCCTTGGTTTAAGAAAGAAGGCAGGCCGGACACTTTCAGTCCAGCCTGCCTTTTCTATATGCTAGATTTCTTTGAGTGCACTCTCCAGATCTCCATATCCCCTTTTGTCCTGAAGCATCGGATCATCCGTCTCGGCCGTCCAGCCGTTTCCAAGAGCCGTAAATCTTCCATCCTCCTGCTGTGCAAAAGGTGTATGTATATGGAACGTCCGATCATCCTTCTTGACCGTGCAGCCGAAATAATAGCGCCCGCCCTGGCCTGGCTCCTCATAAGTGCCTATACTGTCCGCCCTGTATTCATTCAAATAGCCCTCAAAAGACCTCTGCAAATCCGCCAGAATCTGCTCACGCGTCATCGATTCCACTGTGCTGTCTCCCTTCGTTGTTATCTGCTTTTAATATGGCTTGGTTCTTAGGTTTTATTCTTCACAGTGAATGGGTTACTTGTAAAAAGGTGTGAGATATAATGATAATTATTTGTTTTTTTAAAAAATTTGAAACCCTCAGCTGCTTCACCTCGTCAAATCACGAATTTTAAACAAGGAGGTGGGTTTTGGTGTATATAGAAGGTGAGCAGGATTTTAATCCGGATTTGGCAAAGAATGAAAATTTGGAAGAAATATTAGAAGAAATCATGGTTACATACGGAACGGAGCTTGCAACGCTTGCTTTCTCTTATGTAAAGGATGCCGGGCTGGCCAAGGATATTGTACAGAATGTATTTATCAGCTGCAGCTCCAGCCTGCAAAAGTTTAAAGGGGAGTCTTCCCTGAAGACCTGGCTGTACCGGATCACCATTAACCAGTGCAAAGACCATTTAAAGAGTGCGTACTTCAAAAGGATACTTTTACCAGGTAAACAGGAGGACAACTCAACACCTCATGCGGACAGCCCTGAGGCAGCGTTACTCGAAAAAGACCATAAAAGGCAAATCAGGGATTGTATCATGTCTTTAAGCCCGAAATATAAAGAGGTCATTTTTCTATACTACTATCAGGAGTTTACAGTTGGAGAGGTCGCCTCCACTCTTCGTATATCAGAGAATACTGTCAAAACGAGACTGAAACGGGGAAGAGAAAAGCTCGGGGCGATATTTAGAAAGGAGGACATGCAATGGGACAGGATATAAAAAGCAAAGATCTTTTTAGTGAGGTGGAATTTACTGCAGAGGACAGACAGAAGGTGCAGGACTGTATAAAAAATAGTGAAAAACCACTTTTCTTTAAATGGCGGATCAAATCGATTGCAGCAGCTGCAGTTCTCCTCACTTTGGCAGGTTCCTTGGCTTTATTCGGATCAGGAACAAAGGCATTTGCTTTTTCAAACTTTCCTTTCTTTGATTCCATATTCAGCCTTTTTGGCGATGAAGGGCTCCAAAAGGCCTCAAAAGGCGGAAATGTATCGCTTTTATCTTTAGAAAAGCAGGAAGATGGGATTAAGATGAGCATAAAGGAAGCAGTTTACGATGGACGCAGACTCTCAATCAGTTATGTGATTGAATCAGAAAAGCCGATAAATAATTACTCATATAAACAAATCGATGCTTATATACCCCTTAATCATTCTGAAGAGGGTATCTCCAGAAATGGTGTAAGGGATGAACAGATTTCTGAAAACAAAGTGGCAGGCATCTCAACCTTTACGTACGATTATGATAAAGGCGAATTGCCGGATAAAATAAAGGTGGACTTTCTATATAAAGCTACAACAGACAAATCTTACAAATGGGAAAAGGACTTCTCGTTCCGGTTCCAGTTCCCTGTTGAAAAATCAGAGGATATTAAAACCATCCCTATGAATATGGTTAAACAGTGGGAAAACAAAGTACTAGAACTAAAGAGTATTAAGCTGAGCCCGCTGACTACATCGGTTAATCTCCGATATAAGGAGCCATATAACAATAGGGAGCCCTATCCGTCTCATACAATCAGGCTTATTGATGAAAATGGCAAAGTTTTAAGGAATTTAAACAATTGGACAATGGGAATGGGGACCCAGACAAAAGAAAACGGCCAATGGTACAGTGTGACTGAATACAAAGAGTTTTTCGAGCAAGTGGACAAAGGTTCGTCAACCGTAACCATACAGGTGATAAATGGGACTTCAAACAGGTTTAAAGAAGATACGCCTCTAAGTAGTACCCCGCTCTCAACTGAAGCAGCCTTCCAGATGGGAGAAATGGGCAGCATTGAAATAGAAGGGATTGAAAGGGCAGACCAAACACTCATAATTGCCTATAAATATAAAAGCTCCCTGGCGTTCCTGAATGATTTTCAGTTTATGCTTACAGATAAAAATGGGGAATTTTATCATGGCATTGAGAAGTCCCGGGAATATTTAGGAGGCGAAGCTTATCTTGTTGAAGAAGTGTTCCCGAATACGCCGGATGAAGGTCTTTTCATCAAATATTTTAATGAAAAGGCTCCCGAGCTCATAGAAGAATTCCAAATGGAAGTACCGATCAAATAATCCTTTCAGGAAAAGGATATCCCTTCTCCACTGTAGAAGTTAACTCCAACAAGAATATACAGGAGGCTGAGCAATGGAACAGGAATTCAAATCATTTCTCAACCATTATCTCCAGGTCTGGAGGAAATCCTCGCTCGAAGAAATGAAAGAGCTGATATCAAAGGATTATCAGGCAAGGGAAATCCGCGGGGATCAGATTGATGATTTTGGCTACGATGAGTCGGTCAAAGGCTGGGAGCAGGGATTTCGGTATGTAAAAGAGAATGAAGGGATCTGGGATTTGAAGGAGCTTGCTGTCATTCCGCTGAAGGAGGATGAAGTGATGGCGGTCTTGTCGGCCTCGATTATTATAAAGGGAGAACGGATCGGCACAGCCAATCTCTTTTTCGATACCTTCAAAAAAGACGGAGAAGGCAGCTGGAAGCAGGCCAGAAGCTATGTAGAAACAGGAATTTCCCCGGAAAGAATCGGCACCCTGCAGCTCCAGCAGCATATCTGAAAAGGACCATGCGCAGTGGTCCTTTTTCTTTGCTATCATACATATAACAGTAAATGGAACCGCAGGAGGTG
Organism: Cytobacillus sp. T106; assembly: GCF_040492155.1. Lineage (NCBI taxonomy): Bacteria > Bacillati > Bacillota > Bacilli > Caryophanales > Bacillaceae > Cytobacillus > Cytobacillus sp. T106. Next base: position 79,830 of record NZ_JBEUMK010000011.1, read on the forward strand.
AGCTTCATGATCAATCTGGATTTTACAGGTAACGCAGTAGAATGGGCAGCCACCATATTGGCATATGCAGCTGTTGTGATTGCCGCAATCGTTTTATATAAAAAGCAGGATGAAAAGCCCAAGGTATTAAAAATCATCCTCATTATGTTTATTGGACTCTTTTCTTTTTCAATTAACTGGCAAAGTGACGGCCTGCCTATCCGGCTGCCGATACTGCCTCTCGGGGTATGGATTCTCTATTTTTTCTCCAGGGGCAAAGAAGGGAGATGGGCAAAGTACCGGCGGTTTGCCTGGCTGGGGTTTGCCGCCAATTTTGCTTTGCTTGCGGCTTCACTTGCAGCGGCTATGTTTTACCATGGGGTCTATGACACAAAGGATCCTGCCGTCTATTTGGCCAGTGTTGAGAATGCAGAAGTGGTCCTGCTGCACCCTTCAGCAGAACGGACAGTTCTCCGCCAGGGAGCACTGCTGGAGACAGGAACATGGACCAGGGGAAATTTTGATAGTGAAGAATGGTACAGGGAAATAACGATGGACGACAATCATGATGAAAGATTTCCTTACCTTCTTTCCGGGACAGAGCCTAAATGGGGAAGCGGCCTGGAGTCAGTCATTTATATTGAAAAGGATGGGAAGGGCGTCTTGATCTCAGAGCCTGATGCTCAGATGTATTACCGGTCTGAAAAGCCGCTGATTGAACCCTATGCCAGATAAAAAGAATCTTAGCAGGCCTCTCCGCATTGTCCGTTCATCCATTATGCTATAAAATCAGAAGCAGAAGGATAATGGGGTGAGCCATGTGAACTATAAACGGATTAAACCGCGTAAAATATATGAAGAAATTGCTGAGGCGCTAATGGATATGATCAAGTCAGGAGAGCTGAAGCCGGGAGATAAGCTTGCTTCGGTCCAGCAGCTGGCGGAAAACTTCCAGGTCGGCAGGTCTGCCGTCCGGGAGGCCTTGAGCGCTTTGCGTGCCATGGGACTTGTGGAAATGCACCAGGGCGAAGGAACTTATATCAGGGAATTTGAATCCAATATGCTGACACTTCCAGTATATACAGCCATGCTGATGAAAAAGACAGATGTTAAAAATCTTCTGGAGGTGCGGAGGATCCTTGAGGTCGGCGCCGTCAGTGCTGCTGCAGAAAGGCGTACGGTAGAGCAGCTGGCTGAAATTGAATCAGCGCTTGAGCAGATGAAAAAGGCCAGCGATGAAGAGCTTGGGGAAGAAGCGGATTTTCAGTTTCATATGGCGATTGCCAAGGCGTCGCAAAATGATCTGCTGATCAGCCTGATGAATAATGTTTCGGAAATGATGGTAACCACCATGCGTGAGACAAGGAGAATCTGGCTGTATTCTACCGAAAAAGCTTTAGGCCGCCTCACACTCGAGCACCAGAGCATCTATGAAAGCATCCGGGACCAGGATGGGCCCCGCGCCCAGCAGCTGATGCTTGACCACCTGCACAGTGTGGAAGAGGTCCTGATGAAATATATGAACGAAATGGAAGAGTGAGAGCCTGCATCCGAGGGGGATGCAGGCTTATTTATTTTTTATGATTCTTTGCTCGGTATTTAGGAATCCATTAAAACCGAAAAGCGGGACTCCCTGCAAAAGTTAATATCTGAAAATTTCCTATTGTAATGTGAAAGCGTTTTACTTATACTGTTTAATAGAATAAAGTCATCTGATGACCTGTTAACATGATGAATGAATATGCTATTAAAAAGGAGAGAAAAACCATGAGTATTGGAATGCTCGCTCTCATTGCTACCATACCGATTGTTTCGGTATTTGTTTTTTTAGTCATATTGAGATGGCCAGCGAATAAGGCGATGCCTTTATCGCTGATCGTAACCGTCCTGATGGCCATGGCTGTGTGGAAGGTGCCTGGCGCCCAGATCGGGGCTGCTGCTGTCAAAGGCCTGGCGACCGCCCTTGAAGTAGGGGTGATTGTCTTTGGAGCAATCCTGCTTCTTAACACCTTGAAAGAAAGCGGTGCCATCTTTACGATACGTAAAGGCTTTATGAGCATCTCGCCTGACAGGCGCGTCCAGACGATCATCGTCTGCTGGCTGTTCGGTTCCTTCCTGGAAGGTGCCGCAGGATGGGGAGCCCCGGCGACAATTGTCGGTCCGCTTCTTGTGGCAATCGGATTCCCCGCGATGGGAGCTGTCATGGTTGCCCTGATCCTGCAGTCAACGCCGGTATCATATGGAGCCGTCGGTACACCGATCCTGATCGGCGTCAATACCGGACTGAAGGATTCGCCGCTTGTCCAAAGCTATGTTGCTGAACAAGGAACAACGATGGAGGCATACATAAACGGTATCGGCGGCCAGGTTGCCCTGATTCACGGAGTGATCGGGATATTCATCCCTCTCTTTATGGTTACGATGCTGACTTATTTCTTTGGAAAAAATAAATCGATTGCAGAAGGGCTTGCCATCTGGAAGTTTGCTATTTTCGCAGGACTCGCATTCACGGTGCCTTACGCGCTTGTGGCCAATCTCCTTGGACCGGAATTCCCGTCCATGATCGGCGGTTTGATAGGACTTGCCATTGTGGTGCCGGCAGCAAGGAAGGGATTCCTTGTTCCGAAAAAGTCCTGGGATTTCGATTCAGCAGACAACTGGGATCCTGCCTGGACGGGAACCCTCCAGGTTGATAAAGAAGATGCTGCGAAAAAGCCTGTCTCTTTCCTGGCAGCCTGGATGCCTTACATCCTTGTTGCGGTACTGCTGGTGCTGACAAGACTGAAGACACTCCCGTTTGCCGGGTGGATCCAGTCCTGGGTCATCAGCCTTGAGAATGTATTCGGGACAGTCATCACAGTTGAATCCAAGCCGCTGAATATTCCCGGTGTGGTATTCATTGCTGTATCGCTGATCTCCATCCTTATTTACAGGATGAATATGAAAGCATACGGCCGGGCGGTCAAAGATTCTTTCAAAACCGTTGTCAGTGCCATGGCAGCCCTTATTTTCGCAGTGCCGATGGTGCAGGTATTCATCAATTCCGGCGTCAACGCAGCTGACTATACCAGCATGCCGCTCGCACTCGCTGAGGGCATATCAGAGGTATTCGGCTCCTACTGGCCGCTTGCAGCACCGACGATTGGAGCGATCGGCGCATTTGCGGCCGGAAGCAATACAATCAGCAATATGATGTTTTCGCTCTTCCAGTTCGGGGTGGCAGACAATATCATGGCAGCACCTGCCACAATTGTTGCCCTGCAGGCAGTCGGCGGAGCTGCCGGCAATATGATCTGTGTGCATAATGTTGTGGCTGCGTCCTCTTCTGCAGGCCTGATCGGAAAAGAAGGAAATTTGATCAGAAAAACACTGATCCCGATGACCTTCTATGTCATTTTTGCCGGGGGGATCGGCTATACAGCCATCAATGGCTTCGGCTTGAATGCAGGGACAGCCATCCTCGCGCTTGCCGCCGGCTTCATCCTCGTGATGCTGTACAAAGGGGAAAAACAGAACCGTACGGAAAGCAGGCAGCTGAAAAAAACAGCTTGATAATCGGCAGGTTCCTATAAGGGGCCTGTCTTTTTCTTAGGAAAGTATTTTAGTGTACTAAAGTCATCTGATGACCTGTTGACTATAAACGTATAAAGATTTAAACTATATAGTATCAAAAGTAAAAAAAGTGAATCAGCTTTCAAAAGAAGTGAAAGCGATAACAAGGAAAAGGTGAAATCGATGAAAGTATCATTATTTGTTACCTGCCTGATCGATATATTCCAGACGGAAGCGGGAAAAGATACCGTGGAGCTGCTCGAAAGGCTCGGCTGTGAAGTCGATTTCCCGGAGCGTCAGACATGCTGCGGACAGCCTGCTTACAACAGCGGCTATGTGGAAAAAGCGAAAGAATCGATGAAACATATGATAAAAGTTTTTGAGCATGCAGATTATGTGGTATCTCCTTCGGGATCATGCAGCACGATGTTCAAAGAATATCCCCATATTTTCAAAGGGGACCCGAAATGGGAAGAGAGGGCCCAGCGTTTGGCTGATAAAACGTTTGAACTGACGCAGTTCATTGTTGATGTGCTCGGCGTTGAAGATGTCGGTGCCAGGCTTGATGGGAAGGCAACCTATCATACTTCCTGCCATATGACGAGGCTGCTCGGAGTGAAGGAAGCGCCGATGAAGCTGCTGGGCAATGTGAAGGGGCTTGAGATGAGGCCGCTTCAGAACAGCTATGACTGCTGCGGCTTTGGAGGCACTTTTTCGGTAAAAATGACACCGATTTCAGAGCAGATGGTCGATGAAAAAGTCATGCATATTGAAGAATCAGAGGCTGATATTTTAATAGGCGGTGATTGCGGCTGCCTGATGAATATCGGCGGGCGGATCGAGAGGCACGGAAAGCAGATCAAAGTAATGCACATAGCATCCGTCCTAAACAGCAGGTAAAAGTGCAGAGAAAGAGGGGGAATAAAAATGGCAATGAAGATTGGGGATAAGCCCTTCAAGGAACGGGTAGCCGGCGGCATCAATGATACGTTTATGCGTGGAGCCGTTTCCTCTGCACAGGGGCGCTTCCGCACAGGGCGCCTGAATGCAGCGGAAGAGCTTGGGAACTGGGAGGACTGGCGCCAGCTTGGCGAAGAAATCCGCTCCCATACAATAGAAAATCTTGACTACTATCTGGAGCAGCTGAGCGAAAATGTGGCAAAGCGCGGCGGCCATGTCTTTTTTGCGGAAACGGCGGAAGAAGCGAATGACTATATCACGAATGTTGTAAAACGGAAAAAAGGAAAAAAGGTCGTTAAGTCCAAATCAATGGTCACAGAAGAAATCAACATGAACGAGGCGCTTGAAAAGGCCGGCTGCGAAGTCATTGAAACCGACCTTGGGGAGTGGATCCTGCAGGTCGATGACCATGATCCTCCTTCCCATATCGTCACGCCCGCACTTCATAAAAACAAAGAACAAATCCGCGATGTGTTCAAAGCGAAGCTGGGCTATGACAAAACGGAAAAGCCGGAAGAGCTTGCCTTGTTTGCACGGGAAAAGCTTCGCAAGGAATTCCTGGAGGCAGACATCGGCATCACAGGCTGCAATTTTGCCATTGCAGAGTCCGGCACGGTTTCTCTTGTGACGAATGAAGGAAATGCCCGGATGGTTACGGCGATCCCGAAGACGCAGATCACCGTTATGGGCATGGAGAGGATTGTACCGACCTGGGAAGAAATGGAGGTCCTGGTCAGCCTTTTGACAAGGGCGGCAGTCGGGCAGAAGCTGACAAGCTATGTCACCGGCCTGACCGGACCCAAGCAGGAGGGCGATGTTGACGGACCGGAGGAATTCCACCTGGTCATCGTCGACAATGGGCGCTCGAAGATATTGGGGACGGCCTTCCAGTCAATCCTGCACTGCATCCGCTGTGCAGCCTGCATCAATGTTTGCCCGGTCTACCGCCATGTAGGCGGACATTCCTACGGCTCCATCTATCCGGGACCGGTCGGGGCTGTCCTGTCGCCATTATTGGGCGGCTACGATGAATTTAAAGAACTTCCTTATGCTTCAACCTTATGCGCGGCGTGCACAGAGGCATGCCCGGTAAAGATTCCGCTTCACGAGCACCTGCTGCGCCATCGCCAGGAAATTGTCGAGAAAGAGGGCAGGGCTCCTGCCTTTGAGAATCTTTCCATGAAGGCCTTCAGCATGGGTACTGCTTCACCGGCCATGTACAATATCGGTTCAAAGCTGGCACCGGCGGCACTTGGCGTCTTTTCAAAGGATGAGAAAATTTCCAAAGGACCCGGCCCGCTGAAAAATTGGACAGATATCCGCGAATTCCCGGCACCTAAGAAAGACCGGTTCAGGGACTGGTTCAAAAAGAGAGAAAAAGAGGGTGACAAATAATGCCTGCAGGACAAATCCAAAACCGCTCATCTTTCCTGGATAACCTGGCGAAGAATCTTGGACGGGAACGGCGCAATCATGTTGAAAAGCCGGTCTGGAAGCATAATCCGCAGTGGGAGGTCCTAAAGGGCTTTTCACAGGATGAGCTTGCCGAAGTCCTCATCAAGCAATGTGAAATCATCCATACAGAAGTGCATCGGACAGTAACAGCCGACCTTCCTTTTCTGATAACAGAACTGATAAAGGAAACAGGCGGAAAATCAGTCGTCACATGGGATGACCCCCGTTTTGAAGAATGCGGGCTCGGCAGCATGCAAAGCACCCTTAAAACGGACGGAATCGGTCTGCATGTATGGGATCCCGAAGCCGGGGAAGAAAACCTCGCCATTTCAGCAACCGCCGATATCGGGATCACCTTCAGTGACACAACCCTGGCAGAATCCGGAACCGTTGTCCTATTCAGCGGCCAAGGAAAAGGGCGGTCCGTCAGCCTGCTTCCGGCCATCTACTTTGCCATCATCCCAAAAAGCACCATCGTCCCAAGAATGACCCAGGCAGCCAAAGCCATCCACGAAATGGCAGCCAAAGGAGAAGAAGTCCCATCCTGCATCAACTTCATCTCCGGCCCAAGCAACAGCGCCGACATCGAAATGAACCTAATCGTCGGCGTCCATGGCCCAGTCAAAGCTGTTTATTTGGTAGTGGATGACTTATAAGGAAAGCTGACGAAATAAAGCTGTTCAGTAATAAAAGGCTCCCAAAATCAAGTTATAAGCAGACTAAAAGTTATTTAAGCTGCATAACATTTCAGCCAAGGCTTACCATATAAATTCCGAAAACCTGCTGATTGGAGTGGAAGCACGCAGACTCCTGCGGGAGATAGCGGCAAGGCTGAGACCCCCCAAGAGCTTGCTCTGAGGAGGCTCAGCGCTGTCCCGCGGAAAGCGAAGTGCCTGAAACGGAAATCAGCAGCCCCCATTAGCAAGAGAAAAAGAGTCTATGAGTTGAATCAGATTGAAAAAAGGGTATAACCACCCAAAAGAGTTATTTGTGTTAAACAACTTTTCAATGGAAACCATGCCAAAAAATTTCGAAGACCTGTTGATTGGAGTGGAAGGCACGCAGACTCCTGTGGGAGATAGCGGCAAGGCTGAGACCCCGCAAGAGCTTGCTCTGAGGAGGCTCAGCGTCGCCCCGCGGAAAGCGAAGTGCCTGCAACGCAAATCAACAGCCCCCATTAACAAGTGAAAAAAGTCTAAAAGCTGCTCCAAATTGGATCAGCTTTTTTCTATGTTTCTAAACAACACTCCTTAATGGCGCCTCCGCTTTTCTCTCTTTATTTTCAAATCCCCTTCCAGTATCCTTAAAAAAGAAGAGAAAATTAAACAGGCAATCTGAAATAAACGAGGGATCCCTATGAAACAAATACACGGCGACATCATCCAGTTCCGCGGCACCCACTATGACTTCGGCTATATGCAGGGAGAAAAAATCAAAAACTCCCTTTCCGTAAAAAACCGCGAGGAACAATGGAAAGTAAGAAAACCGCGCTTCATCATCGATGAAAAAGAAGCAAAGGATGCAATCAAAAAATTCGCCCCCGGCACTTGGGACGAACTGCTCGGCCTCCAGGAAGCACTGGAATGGCCGATGCAGAAAGTCCTCCAGGAGTTCGGCGGCTATCGCGTCGATTATAACCGATCCGGCTGCTCCATCTTGACAGGCAGCAGCTATCTGATCCGCAACTACGACTATCATCCCAAAACCTATGAAGGCCGCTACACCCTTTTCCAGCCAACTGACCAGGGCTATGCCATCATCGGGCCCAGCCAGCGGGTCACAGGGCGGATGGATGGAATGAACGAAAAAGGCCTGGTGGTAGGCTATAACTTCATGAACCGGAAAAAACCGGGCGACGGCTTTATCTGCTGCATGATCGGGAGGCTGCTTCTTGAATCATGCGCAGATGCCGATGAAGCTGTAAGCATGCTCAAGGAGATTCCGCACCGCCATTCTTTCACCTATGTTGTATATGACCGAAGCGGGAAATCCTTTGCGGTGGAAACTTCCCCGCGCCGTGTGGAGATCCGGCAGACGAATGCCTGCACCAACCATTTTGAAATTATGAAAGATGAAAACCGCCACCATTTGGCAGACTCACTCCGCAGGCTTGCTGTTATCAAAGAAGCAGGCGTGGAAATGACCGAAGCGATGGAGGCGTTCAGACTCCTGAATGATACAGATAAAGGCGTTTTTTCTGATTTATACAGCAGCTGGGCCGGCACCATCCACACATCAGGTTATTTGCCTCAGGAAGGTAAAGCCTGGTTTGCCCTGGGCGGCGACCGGAGCCCGGTTGAATTTGACTTTGACAGATGGCTGCAGGGAGAAGATATTGATATGAAAAGGATCACAGGTGAAGTGAATACCATCATCCCCTTCCTGCATATGGATGATCATGCAAACTGGTTCAGCAAATAAACGTTGCCGGAGGTATGGATATGAATAAGAAAAGGCTGTTCCTGCTGTCCGGTCTTATTATTACAATAACAGTCGGCATCGGACTTTATTGGCTTTATTTTTCCAAACCGGACGGACTGCCTGATGACAAGAAGCTCATAGATTATATGAACCGCTATCATTCCGACATGCAGGCCAGTGATATCAAGGCAATCATCCCAGCCGATGAAGAGCATGTTTTTGTTCCTTTTGTGAGGAAAGGCGGAGAATATGGCGCCAGCTTTTGGACATGGAGAAAGCGCGATTGGGAGCTTGATTATATCAGCTCTGCCGGGGAGCCGAAGATTTGGCGGATCGACCCGGATGACCCATCTTCATTCCGGATAGCCTGGAGCTTTTCGCCTGACAGCGGCTTAGAAAAGATTCGCTACTATTTAATGAGAGACAGGGACTTTTTTGTTTCAGGGGGAAAAGAGACTTATTTGCCAAAGGTGCAGATGGAGCATGAAACCATGCTTGATGAAGGCAGCTATGGGATGATGGAGCTGCCGGAAGAGTGGAAGTCCGTCGCGGGTTCGTTGGCGGATTCTGCCAAGAAGAGCCAGCCTGATTGGTTCTCTTTTCCTGTGCTCGGCATCCATTTTGGCTGGATTGGCTACGATGAAAATGGAAAAACCTTTATTCCGGATGTGGGTGACAGCTTTGGTACTGGCGGTTCAAATATAGATTATATGCAGATGCTTGGGGAGAATGACATTGAACAGCCAGGGAGGAAAGAATGAAAGAACAGGATTATGATAGACTTCTTCATATTAAAACAGAGGGCGGACAGCAGGGGTTTAACCGGTCCTTCCATTATCACCGATATGAAGCGACGCCTTATTCCGCGCTGGACATTTTATTTCAGGATTACAAGCTGGCGGGCACTGACAGGCTTGTTGATTTCGGCTGCGGGAAGGGCCGGCTTGTCTTTTACAGCCACTATCTGTTCCAGGCTTCCGGCACAGGTGTTGAAATGAATGAAGATTTATATGAAGAAGCTCTTCGAAACGCAGAAACTTATGTGAAAAAAAGCAGAAAAAGCAGGGGGATGCTCCAATTTGAATGCAGCCTTGCAGAGGAATACAGCATTAAGGCTGAGGAGAATTGCTTTTACTTCTTCAACCCCTTTTCCATCCAGGTGTTCAGGAACATCATTGCGAATATCCTTTTGTCTGTGGAAGAGCACCCGCGCACTGCAGATATTGTGCTGTATTACCCTTCAGAGGATTATATTTTTTTCCTTGAAAATTATACAAGCTTTGAGCTGGAAAAAGAGGTTGAGCTTCCTGAAAGCAGCCATGATCATAATGAAAGGTTTTTGATCTACAGGCTAAAAGTATAAAAGCGCTTTCATTAATTGTCCTGAATATATAGAAATGAATGGAAATGGCAGATATAATGGTTTCAAGATAAATAGTAAATGGGGTAGGAGAATGAAACAGAAAAAGAAAAGGATCCTCCTGATTAGCGGCAGTGTCATCGTGCTTCTCGCTGCGGTTCTGATAGGAGCAGGAAACTATTTTTATAATGTAGCAATCAATCGGAGCAATGAGGCCTTAAAGCTTCATGGCGGCAGCGAATCGAGGGCAGCCAGTGCAATGGCTGCCGAGGAAGAAGCTGCCAAGCTTGCTGAAGTGATGGAGTGGACGGAAAAACAGGACTTCAAGACTGTTGAAATCACTTCGGACGACGGGCTGAAGCTAAAGGCAGCTTTCCTGAAGAACCCGGATTCCAATGGCAGGGCAGTCATCCTGGCTCATGGATATAAAGGCAGCAGCGAACAGATGCCGGGCGTTACGAAATTTTACTATGAGCAGGGGTTTGACGTCCTGAAGCCGGATGCCAGGGGCCATGGCTTAAGCGAAGGGAATTATATCGGCTATGGCTGGCATGAACGGAAGGACTATGTGAAGTGGGCCAGCAGGCTGATAAAAGAGGAAGGGGCAACTGATATTTTTCTGCACGGCTTTTCCATGGGGGCAGCGACCGTCCTGATGGCAAGCGGGGAAAAGCTTCCGCCGGAAGTGAAAGGGATCATTGAGGATTCAGGCTACACAAACGTTCATGAAGAGCTATCCCACCAGCTGAAATATCTGTACCATCTGCCTTCATTCCCTCTCATGCAAGTGACGAGCGCTGTGACGAAGGTAAGGGCAGGCTATACGTTCAGCGAAGCTTCGGCAGTTGAACAGGTGAAAAAGAATAAGCTTCCGCTCTTCATCATCCACGGTGACCAGGACGAACTGGTCCCGACCGAAATGGCAGACCGGATTTATGATGCGGCGACAAGCGAGAAGGAAATCTGGATTGTGCCGGGGGCCGGTCATACAGAGGCTTATACAATCGCTGAAGAAGAATACCAGAAGCGCTTGACGGCTTTTATTAAAAAAGTGCAAAATAAGTAAGGCAGAATTGGAAATTTGATTGAATATTTACAATTTTGTGAACTATAATAGATGCAGGCATGGACTTTTTTCGTTTATTTTATAAAATATCACGAAGAGGAGGACCGTTCTGCATTACAAATTAGACAAACAAGTTTTTCATCCAGGGGGGAATAAAAATGGTCATGAAGTACTTACAGAGAATGGGCCGCTCTTTAATGCTGCCTGTAGCCGTGCTGCCGGTGGCTGCGATTTTGATGGGGATTGGTTACGCTATTGATCACGATGGCTGGGGTGCAGGCAACGCAGCTGCAGCATTCCTGATTAAAGCAGGGGGTTCCATTCTTGATAATATTCCAGTACTGTTCGCAGTCGGAATTGCCTTGGGGATGGCTAAGGAAAAAGATGGTTCCTCAGCTATTTCCGGATTGGTCGCCTACCTCGTTGTGACAACGCTGCTGGCAACTGACACGGTTGCGATGCTGCAGGGTGTAGATGCAGCTGATGTTAACCCGGCATTTGGAAAGATTGAGAATGCTTTTGTCGGTATCTTATCAGGAATTGTAGCGTCGATTATGTATAACCGCTTTGCCAAGGTGAAGCTTCCGGATGCCCTGGCATTCTTCAGCGGAAAGCGGCTGGTGCCGATCATGTCAGCTGTAACGATGCTGGCTGTGGCCGCAATCCTGTTCTTTGTCTGGCCGCTCATCTATTCCGGACTGGTATCCTTCGGGACAGCGATAAGCAAGATGGGCTTTGTGGGCGCGGGCCTTTACGGGTTCTTTAACAGGCTCCTGATCCCAACAGGCCTTCACCATGCTTTGAACTCTGTGTTCTGGTTCGATACTGTCGGAATCAATGATATCGGAAAGTTCTGGGCAAGCGAGGGGACTAAAGGGGTAACTGGCATGTATCAGGCAGGCTTCTTCCCTGTCATGATGTTCGGCCTTCCGGCTGCTGCCCTGGCCATGTACCATACGGCGAAATCAAAGCAGAAGAAAATGGCGGCATCCTTGCTGCTTGCTGCAGGGTTTGCTTCTTTCTTTACAGGAGTGACTGAGCCGCTCGAGTTCTCATTCATGTTCATTGCGCCTGCTCTTTATGTTGTGCATGCTGCATTAACGGGAATCTCGCTTGCTGTTGCGGCCTTCTTCCAGTGGACAGCCGGCTTCGGCTTCAGCGCGGGACTGATTGACTTTGCACTGAGCTTGAGCATCCCTATTGCCAACCAGCCCTGGATGCTGCTGGTTCAGGGGCTCGTATTTGCAGTCCTGTATTATGTGCTGTTCAGATTCCTGATCACCAAGTTTAACCTATCCACTCCTGGCCGGGTTGAAATGACTGAGGGAGCTGAAGGCGGAGAAGTATCTGCCCCAGCGGCAGGAAGTGAAAAATTCGCCATCATGGCTGCTAAAATCTATGACGGCCTCGGCGGAGATGCGAACGTTACATCTGTAGACAACTGTGTGACCCGCCTTCGCATTGAAGTGAAGGACATGGAGCAGGTCGACCAGAAAAAGATTAAAGATACCGGGGTTCCGGGAATCAATATTGTCGGTCCTACAAGCATTCAGGTCATCGTTGGCACATCAGTGCAATTTGTAGCCGATGAAATAGAAAAGATCAGGAAATAACATTGAAAAAGCCGGGCGATGCCTGGCTTTTTCTTCTTTTCTCTTTATATATGGAAAGGGGAGGGGATGGTATGAAGGAAAAAAAGCATAGAAAAAGAAGGCAAAAAGGGAGCATGCATCCTTTTATTGTCTTTACTCTTCTTATGATAGCTGCTGCCATGATTTCTCTGTGGGCCAATGAAGGCTACAGCAGCATGGGAGAAGGGTAGATAGCACTGATTCGCCGGAATTTTTCAGGAGGGCTGTTCCCCTGACCGCTTTCTAGTAAGCTATGGAATTCCGGTCAAAAGAAGCGGGATAGCGCCTAAGGACAGACAGAGGTTCTTTTCTCAATATGGCCATCCAGGAAAGGACTCAGACGTTGACCGTCATGCTGTGCTGCTGAGAGTTTTGGAGAATTGACGATCAGCTTAAGCATGGCAGAGCTGGGCCCCAACTCTATTATGAGTGTTGTGGTCCATAGACTGTGCAGGACACGCCGCGAATTAGCTATCTCTAAACAGAGTCCATCACATTTCATCCCTTGATACCTCAAGTAAAATGGTTCATAATCACAAATAGAAGAAAGGCGTTTATTAAGAGGGGGGCGGATGGTGCTGAAGGATACTTTACGGCAGATTGAATATGAAATTGCGATGCTTGTGAGGCTGACGACTGCCCACAGTCCGAAGCTGGGGAGCCTTGACCGGTCGGAGTATCTGCTGCTGAGTGAGATTTCTGCGCATGAGCCCCTGGCAATCAATGCACTGGCAGAAAAGCTGATGCTGAATCTCTCTACAGCGAGCAGGCAGATCGCCGTTCTCGAAGGAAAAGCTTATATTGAACGTTTTCCGGATGAACATAACGGCCGGATCAGCCTGGTCCAGCTGACAGATAAAGGACGGGCGGTGCTTCAGAAGGTGAAAGAAGCGCGCCAGTCTGTTTATGGGGAAATCTTGAAAGACTGGTCACCGGACGAGCTGTCAGGGCTGGAAGCCAGCCTGACAAGGCTTAATAAAGATTTCAAACTATGGGGAAAATAATACGGATGAGGAGAGAGCCGCCAAGGCTCTTTTTTTGTTGGAAATTACCTGTTGCAGAATCACTGTAAAGTTGTATAATACAATATATTGTCTGTAAGTTGTATAATGCAACTTGTAAAAAGAAATATAAGTTTTGAAAGGAGGATCTGCTGTTGAGTCAACCTGTCAATATTTCCGGCTCTGATTCGAAAAAGATGGCCATTCCGCCATATTTGGCCATATCCATTCTGACCATCTTTTCTATCGGGCCGCAGTACTTTTTAAATTTATCTTATATTCTCAATCAGGGGATCATTCAAAACGGCCTGAACCTTGGTTCGAATGATCTGCTGCTGCCGTCCACATTATCCAATCTTGCATTTGCGTTCGGTGTGCCGCTAGGTCCGGTGCTGGCAAGGAAGATCGGCCTTAAGAGGAACTATCTGACCTTTGTGCTGGTTTTCCTGCTTGGCTCTGTACTGGACGCGCTGTCACTGGGCATTACAACATTGACCGCCGGCCGGATCATACAGGGAATCAGCGCCGGCATCCTTTTCCTGACGATTTTGCCGGTCAGCCTGACTTCTTTTCCGAACAAAATCCGCAATACCTTCCTGCTGATGGCGATTGGGGGACTATTCGGGTCGAGTGCTGTCGGGGCATTCTTTGGAAGCATTTCGCTCTCATCAGGCATGTGGCGCTGGCTGTTTATCCTGAACATCGTTTCAAGCATTTTATGCCTTGTAATGGGAAGTATCTTTCTTCCATCAGCACAGGATGAGAAAAAACATAAGGAGCCGCCTGCGGATAAAAAAGGGATTTTCCTGTTAGGGTTATTTATCCTAAGCCTCGCCTATCCCCTTTGCAATCTGATGGAAGAGGGCTTCTCATCGATCAGGATCTGGCCGCTGCTGGTTCTCGCCGCCATCATCATGCTCCTCTTTATCTATATTGATTTAAAATCGGAGAATCCGCTGGTTCCGTTTGGCTCTCTCAAGGCAGCCAAGCCGGTGTCAGGCACAATCATGGCAGTCGCGTCCCATATTTCACTCATTTTTGCCCTTGCCGGGATCAATGGGTTTCTCCGGAATAATAAAGATTTGCCATTTGAGTATCTATCGCATTTTTATTTCTGGTTTTTCATCGGGATATTGATCACAGCTATCCTGAAAACTTTATTATATGACAGGCTTGGAGCAGGCATTCTGGGGACAATCGGTTCACTGGCTGTCATTTACGTCAGCTGGAGATGGATGAACATCACTCCTGATATCTCCCTTCATGCTCTCTATTTCCAAATCGCCTGCCTTGGGGCAGGGGTCAGCATGGTGCTGGTGGCAGGAGCACTTGGGACGGCCCTGGCCGGGGACATCCATAAAGCCTCCAAGCGGTCAGTCACCCTGCATTCGATCAGGAATTTTGCCGGGGCAGTGGCTGCTCCGTTGCTCGGCTGGTTCATATACAGGCAGAATGCGTATCATTATGAAGCAGTCAGGAACCACGCAAGTAAATATGACCCGGAAGTACAGGCGGAAATGGCCAGGATGACAAGGCATCTGATGGAAAGCGGATTGCCATTGGCCAAGGCGAAGAGCATGGCATTCTATGAATTGGTCGTTAATGCGAAAAAGTCGGCCATCCTTACGGCATACCATGACCTGTTTACGATCATGCTGGGAATCGGCGTCATCATGCTGCTGGCTTCCATCGGCAAGATTGCGACAGGGAAAGGGCGCTCGCTTGTCCAAAAGCAAAAAAGAATTCTTCTGCCCGCTCCGGACAGCCGGCAGGCACATAAATAATAGAGGTTACCTGAGAGGAGAAAGATGAATGAGTAAAGGACGTTTAATCCTGACAAATATTATTGGCATCCTGGTTGTGTTCGCATTGATTGCAGCAGGTGCTTATTACTATTACCAGAATGAAAACTATGTAACGACGGATGATGCAGTGGTATCAGCCGATATGATGCAGGTAACGGCACCGGCATCAGGGATGCTTGCAGAATGGAAGCTGGAAGAGGGGAAAAGTGTCTCCGAGAATGCAAGCGTCGGAAAAGTAGCGGCAGGAGAAACTTCTGTTCCTGTCAGCAGCTATATGAACGGCACGGTCATCCAGAATCAAGCCTATCCTCATCAGATGGTCCAGGCGGGACAGGCGCTGGCAGTTGCTGCAGACATGGAGCATCTTTATATTACGGCCAATATTAAGGAAAAAGACTTGAAGGAGATTGAAGTGGGAGACAGTGTTGAAATCAAGGTTGATGGAGATGGGAACACATTATTTGATGGAGAAGTAGAGGAAATCGGCTTTGCCACCAATTCATTATTTTCTGTGCTGCCCCAGCAAAGCTCCAATGGCAGCTACACCAAAGTGGCCCAAAAGGTCGCAGTGAAAATTTCCCTGAAAAATGCTTCAGACAAAGTGCTGCCGGGGATGAATGCGGAAGTGAAAATTTCGCTCTAAAAGAAGCGATTAAAGGAAAAATGCGGGGAGGAAAGGCAATTGAAGATATACGTGGTTTACGATAGCGAAGGCATGCATACGGAAGCCCTGGCCAGGTCCATTGCTGAAGGCGCCCGGACGATAGAGGGAGCAGAGGTATTGATTGATCATGTCAGCCAGGCAGATGTGTATAAACTCCCGGAAATGGATGCCATCATATGGGGATGCCCGGGCCATTTTGGAACCATCAGCTCAGGCTTGAAAGCGTGGATCGATAAGCTGGGCTATTTATGGGCGGAAGGAAAGCTGGTCAATAAAATCGGCGCGGTTTTCTGTACAACGGCAACCACTCACGGTGGCCTCGAGGCAACGATGCTCAATCTGATTACGCCCATGCTCCATCAAGGGATGATTATTGCCGGACTGCCTGCCAATATTCCGGCAAATGCCTTATACGGCTCTTATTATGGTGTCGGCATCACCTGCCCGATTGATTCAGACGAGAAGATATCAAATGAAGGGCTGGAACTCGGGAGAGCCCTCGGTGAACGGGTTTCACTTCTGGCCAGACGGCTTGATGCCGGCACAGACGGAGCTGGTCAGTAATGGCCGGCATCATATTTTGCCTTTTGGCTGCTTTAATCGTGGCTGCCATCCTGATTGCTGCCAATCTAAACTCTACACGCAGACATGGGCAGCTGGAGGAAAAAAAGAGTGCCAGCCAGGCAGTGCTCCAGGCTCCCGAGGAACATCCTGCTGAACCCGTTCAGGATGCAGGGGAAGCAGCAGGCACACCAATAAAGCCTGCTGCGGAAGATGCAGAACGGATGGAAGACCATGCATACCGGCAGGCCCTGCAATCTTTTATGAAGGAAAAAGAGAAAAAGCATGATTCCTCTGACAGCAGGATGGATGACCAGGCATTCCGCGGTGCCTTAAAATCACTGAACCAGAAAAAAGAAAAGTAAAGTTCAACCCGCATCTGGCAAAGGATGCGGGTTTGCCTGATTTTAAGGATTGCCGGCTGAAAGTTTTTATCTGCACATGAAATAAAGGCATTAAGGGGATTCTTTTTAATACCGAGCAATATATGTTGACTTTTTTTCACCAGTGAATTAATCTAAGTAACGTTGTTTGAATTAAACCGATAAAAATACTAGGAGATTGATGCACACATGAAGAAGTACGCACTAATTTTACTCACATTTGCATTAGCGATTTCCCTTGCTGCATGCGGAAGCAGCGGCGATGGAGACAAAGATACAGCGAAAGACCAGAGCCTGTATGACCAGATCAAGGAAAAAGGCGAAATCACTATCGGGACTGAAGGAACCTATGCCCCGTTCACCTACCATGATAAAGAAGGAAAGCTGACCGGCTTTGACATTGAAATTGCAGAAGAAGTGTTCAAGCGCCTTGATATCAAGCCTGTGTTTGTTGAGACTAAATGGGACGGCATGATTGCCGGACTTGATGCAAAACGCTACGACCTGGTTGCGAATGAAGTAGCCGTCCGTGAAGACCGCCTTGAAAAATACGATATGTCAGATCCATATATCGTTTCTAAAGCGGTGCTGATCGTTCATGAAAATAATGATGAAATCAAGACGCTTGATGATTTGGACGGCAAAAAGGTCGGGCAGTCACTGGACTCAAACTACCGTAAAATTGCTGAAGAGCATGGGGCTACGAACACGGTGGTAGAAGGCTTCAATCAATCAATAGATCTGATAACATCAGGCAGGATCGATGCGACACTCAACGACAGCCTATCTTATCTTGACCTTAAGAAGCAGCGTCCTGAACTTCCTGTAAAAACAGTTTATGAAGAAGAGAATGCAACTAGCAATGCCTTCCTTTTCCGCAAAGGCAGCGATGATCTTGTCGAAGCAGTGAACGGAGCTCTTGCAGAAATGAAGGAAGACGGAACATACCTGGAAATTTCAAAAAAATGGTTCAACACAGACGTATCGAAATAAAGGATCTGATATAGATGTTTGATGAACGCGCAGAACGAATTATAGGAATCCTCGCTGATTCCTTTTTTCCTATTTTAAAAGCCGGGATCTATTTTACGATCCCCCTCACACTGATTACATTTGCCCTCGGCTTGATTCTTGCGTTTTTTGTGGCCCTTGCCCGATTGTCCAGCATCAAGCCGCTTGTCGCACTGGCCAGGTTTTATGTTTGGATCTTCAGGGGAACCCCGCTGCTGGTCCAGATTTTCATCCTGTTTTTTGGACTTCCAAGCGTAGGCATCACACTGAATCCGTTCCCGGCAGCTGTGATTGCTTTTACCTTGAACAAGGGTGCATACAGCTCTGAAATCATCCGGGCGGCAATTCTTTCCATCCCTAAGGGGCAATGGGAAGCGGCTTCTTCTGTCGGGATGACCAGGAGCCAGGCCATGAGGCGCATCATCGTTCCCCAGGCAGTCAGAGTCTCACTCCCTCCGCTCGGGAATTCTTTTATCAGCCTGGTAAAAGATACTTCCCTGGCAGCGACCATCACGGTTACCGAGATGTTCCAAAAGGGGCAGCAGATTGCGGCAGCCACCTATGAACCGCTGTGGCTGTACATCGAGGTTGCTTTTATTTATCTGATTTTCAGCACAGTCCTGTCTTATTTCCAGAACAAGCTTGAAGACCGTTTTGGAAGAAGCGTCGCAAAATAATGGAGGTGCCTGAATGATAAAGATTGAAAACCTGTATAAGAAATTCGGCGAACTGGAAGTACTGAAAGGGATCGACCTGTCCATCCCGACCGGGAAAACGGCCGTTATCATCGGCCCTTCAGGATCCGGGAAGACAACACTTCTCAGATGCATGAATCTGCTCGAAACTCCTGATGCCGGTAAGATCGAGCTTGGAAACAAAACGCTCCAGTTTGGGGATTCTGCGAAAATTAAAACGGCGGAAATGGTAGCCTTCCGCAAGCAGACCGGCATGGTATTCCAGAATTATAATCTCTTCCCGCACTTGACCGCGGTTGAAAATGTAATGGAAGGCCAGATGGTCGTCTTGAAGCGCTCGAAAGAGGAAGCGCGGAAAAAAGCGCTGGGCCTCCTCGAAAAGGTGGGGCTCAAAGATCGTGCCGATAATTACCCGCACCAGCTGTCCGGCGGCCAGCAGCAGCGGGTCGGCATTGCCCGGGCAATGGCGATGGATCCGCAGGTGCTGCTCTTTGATGAACCGACATCAGCTCTTGACCCGGAACTGGTAGGAGAAGTGCTGAAGGTTATGAAGGATCTGGCCAAAGAAGACATCACAATGGTCATTGTTACGCATGAAATGAGCTTTGCCCGCGATGCGGCCGATGAAGTCATCTTTATGGACGGGGGCGTCGTTGTCGAGAGGGGAACACCAGAGGACGTATTTGAAAAATCACAAAACAAACGGACACAGCAGTTCCTGAACAAAGTGACTGCCCGATAAAGTAGAGGCCCTGCACAGATGCAGGGCCTTTGTTTATAGAGTTTTGCATCACTACAGCAGATATATCTTTTTACTATGAAAAATGGTAGATTTAAACTCAGAAAAGGAAGGGGGCAGGTGTTATCAGGAAAATAAAACAGATTTTATTCGTCACAGCCGGCTTTCTGGCTCTTGGCCTTGGCATCCTTGGCATCATCCTTCCCATCGTTCCAACCACCCCGCTGCTTCTGCTGGCTTCATTCTGCTTTATGAAAGGATCCAAAAGGTTTGAAGTCTGGTTCAAGCAGACAGGGATCTACAAAAAGCACTTAGAAAGCTTTGTGAAAAATAAGTCGATGACACTGAAGCAAAAATTCACGATCCTGCTGTTTGCTGACGCCATGATCATCATTGCATTCTTCTTGACGGATCTCACAGCAGTCAGGATTATGCTGGTAATCATTGTTCTGTATAAATACTATTATTTCTTCTATAAAATAAAAACCTTGCCGGATTAAGGCAAGGTTTTAGCATTTTATCCTGTTTCTCCTCAATAGGCTGACCGTCTTACCAAAGACCAGGCTTGACGACCATGAACCAGAGCATGGCGGATAGAAGGATGATGTAAATCCAGACAGTGCGGTTAAGCTGAGCCGCTGCTTTTTCCTTATCGGTCCCTTCTTCCCGGAATTTCCGCAGCTTCGGCGTGAAAGCGCGCGCCAGGAAAAAGAGAGAGAGAAACAGGATGATCAAGGTCATGACAACCCAGGAGGTGCCCCATGTCCATGGTCCGGCTGCGATCAAAATCACGCCGGATCCTACGAGGACGTGACCGGAGTGCTTGGAGAGCCTGACAACGGACCGGAAAGTATCCATATAAGCTTCAAGCTCGGCACCGGCGGCAGTCTTCAGCTTCTTCACAATCGGGAAGAGGATGAAGAATGGCCCGATTGACATAATCGCACTAAGTACATGTATGTATATAACAGCCCGGTAGATTAAATCCATTGAGTCTTACGCTTCAGCCGGTTTGAATTCGTGGACCCATACCTTCATATGCGGAAGCCAAGGCATTCCTTTATGATACGAAAGGATTGTCTGCTTATAATCCTCGACAGAGCCGAAGCCTTCCTGGCGGGCATGTTCGTCGGTAAGCTCACCGAGAGTCTGGCTGTAAACGGAAGTCACGATGAATTCTTTATCCTTGAGCACCATGATTTCCCCGATATCAGCATACCTGCCATTCCTTCTCGTAGCTGTCTTTTCTCCTTTTAGTACCTTCTCGATATCCGCCGGTACCGTAACGAGTCTTTCAATGCTGCATGTTTTAGCTGGCAATCCACTATCTTGGTGTGTCATATGATTCCCCTTTCAGTTTTGTGCCCTTTAACTTTACCACATTTCACTCGGTGCGGTGAGGGCAATTCAGCTGTCAGAAGAAAAATACGGTCCCCGCATACAATACGGCAGTAATACCGGCGGCAATCAAAGCAGGCTTCAGCTTATAGCGGGCATATTCAATGACAGACAAATTCAGGATCCGGGCGATCGTATTCGTATCGTCGCTCAGCGGGGAGGCAAATGCACCAAAGGTCCCGCTGGCAAAGACAGCGCCGATGACGAGCGGAAGATAGATCCCTGAAGCAGCAGCCATTGAAATCCCGAGCGGCATCAGGATGCCCCAGGTGCCCCATGCCGACCCGATGAAATATGAGATGGCTGCTCCGAATAAAAAGAGCAGCGGCACAACGATGGATGGAGGAATCCAGCTCGAATATCGGGTGACAAACGCGGAAAAGCCCAGCGCCTCTGTTACGGACGACAGCCCCCAGACAACCGCGAGCAGGACGATGACTGACATAAGGTCATTCCCGCCGATCACGAAGCTGTTCAAAAGATCGGACGTCTTCGTCTTTTGGAACCGGAAAAACAAAAATGTAAATAAAACAGTAAATACAAGGGCAATCAGCATAGCATCCATCACATCCGCTTTAATGAAGGCAGCGGCAAAGCCCCCTGCCTTCTTATAGCCGTCCCACCATGTGAATATTAAAGTCAGAACAACAACAAGCGCAAGCGGTACCAACAGATTCCACGGCTTTTCCGGCAAGTCTCTCCCAACAGCCGGGTCGCAAGTATGCCAGTCATCTTCATCATCGCCGGATTTTCCGATCTTTTCAGGATTGCTGTCCTGCGTTGACTTTGAATGATGGAAGAAGCTCAAATAAATGCCGAGAAGAATCATCACAAATGAAAAGAAATTAAAAGGGATGCTCCTCAGGAACAGATCATAAGGATCGGCATCTATGTTCTCATTGCTGACAGCAATATCGACAATGGAGGTCATATAGCCGACAAAGGCTGTAGCGATCGGTATCAGGACAATAATGGGAGTTGCTGTGGTCTCGATAACAAAGCCAAGCTCCTGTGTCGACATTTTCACTTTTTTCAAAAGTGCCCGCATGATCGGCGCAATCGTGACGAACCGGAAGCTGGGGGCCGAAAAGGTCCCAACCGTGGAAAGGTAAGTGAGAAGGAGTGCCTGCCTTTTATTTTGGATCCTGACTGACGCCTCCTCAACAAACCCCCTGATGCCTCCGGAAATCTTGATCATGCCGACAAGGCCGGAAAAAGCATAAAGAAAAAGGATGATCTTAATATTATTTTCATCTATGAGCCCTTTAACAAGAAAACGGATGAGCGTCTCCAAGCCTCCTGCCAGTGTCGGCTGAAGAAGGAAGGATCCGGCGAGAAGGCCGGCAAAAAGGCCTGGAAGGACCTGTTTGGTTTTTATGGCAATGGGTATCGCAATCAGAAATGGAAGGATAGAAAACCAGTCAGTCTGCACAATCATTCACCCTGTCTTTTGTCATAGTGTTAGATTGCCGAGGTTGGGAAAAAATTATTCCGATTGTGGGCAAGGTTTCCTATATGAACTTCCATTGACATATAACCATAAGGTGTTATATTTTAAAAGTGTAACCAAAAGGTTGTATATTTGTCGGAAAAGGAGAATCATTATGGCAAAAGCAGATGATATTGTCAAGGTCATCACCATTGAAGCACCAATTGAGAAAGTATGGTCAAAGGTAGCCTCTTCAGAAGGAATCGCGGAATGGTTCATGCCGAATGATTTCAAGCCTGAACTGGGCTGTGAATTTCATCTTCAGTCACATTTTGGGCCTTCTCCATGCAAGGTGACCGAGCTTGATCCGCCTTACAGGCTTTCTTTTCTCTGGGACAATGATGGATGGACTGTTTCGTTCCTGTTAAAAGAGAAGGGCGGGAAAACAGAGTTCACTCTTATCCATGCCGGCTGGAAGGAAACCGGTGAAATCCTGCCAAAGGCCCGCGAGGCGAGCGGCGTTGTCAGGGAGCGCATGAGCGGCGGCTGGTCAGGCATTGTAGAAAAATTGAAGAAAGCTGTGGAGTCATAATGTCCGCCCCGGCACAAAAATACGATGTTTTCCAGGCTGTGGCTGATCCGACGCGCCGCGAAGTCTTAAGGCTGGTTGCAGAGAAGGAGCGTCCTGTATCAGAAATTGCCGGCCATTTTTCCATTAGCAGAACTGCAGTGGCCAAGCATCTCCATATCCTTTCAGAAGCGAAGCTGATCAAGGGGCGAAAGGCGGGGAGGGAGAAGCTTTACACCCTCCAGCCCGAATCCCTCGCTGAATTGAGGGAATGGCTCGCTTATTTCGACCGGTTCTGGGATAACCGGTTATCGGTGCTCAAGCATCTCATTGAAAATGATAAAAGCACTTATCTGGAGCACAATGAAAAGGAAGAATAGAATGAAATGAAGCAGGCCATTCAGACTGGCCTGTTTTTGAAATTTTCCCAACCTATTTTATGATGTGCTCACCCTCAAAATATAGTAAACTTGAATTTAGGCTATTTTTACTATAAGTGTTATCAAGAAGAGGAAGTTAGAGCAGATGAAAAATGCCAAGCTCAAAGCCATCATTGTCATATCAGCAGGATTGCTGCTATTGTTTACTATTTTCAACATGTATATATCTTATGTAAGCATAAAAGGCTCTACCGTAAGGTCCATCGCCAGCCAGACGCTTGAAACAGCCAAATCTATTGCAGATACCATGCCAGTCATCATTTATGAGGAGTTTCTGGAAAATCCGGAAAAAGGGCCGGAATATGAAGCTATCAAAAGGTATCTGGAGGATGTCAGGAAGAAGACAGGCTCGCTCCATGTGTATACCCTCCTCATTGATAATCCCGAGGTTTCGAGGGCAATGATAGCCGGGCTCCCGCCAGGTGCCGAAGAGTTTCCAATCGGCGGGATCTGCACTGTACCTGAGGAGCAGGTGAAGCTGGCCTATAATGGGAAGCCTTTTAGTACCGGCCTCATCCAGGATCCCGAATATGGAGAGTATTTGACTGCAGGAGCGCCAATCAAAAATTCGGAAGGTGCAATCATTGGTTTCCTGGCCATCGACATCAGCGCGGAAATG
Organism: Cytobacillus sp. T106; assembly: GCF_040492155.1. Taxonomy (NCBI): domain Bacteria; kingdom Bacillati; phylum Bacillota; class Bacilli; order Caryophanales; family Bacillaceae; genus Cytobacillus; species Cytobacillus sp. T106. The sequence continues at coordinate 103,567 of NZ_JBEUMK010000011.1, forward strand.
ATCGGAAGCATCAGCAGCAAGGTGCTGAAAGGCAGTTTATCCAACCTGGTCTTCAACGGAGTCTTTGTACTGTTTCTCCTCGCAGCATTCATCTTTATCCAGCGCTGGTACCAGCGCGAGCTGAAAAATGAAGTCGGTGAGACGGAATATACGTACCAGGCAGAGTTTGATTCGCTTCTTTCCTCAGTCCGGTCATTGAGGCATGATTACTCAAACCATATCCAGGTGCTTCACGGCCTGCTGAAGATTGAGAGCTATGATCAGGCCCTTTCTTATCTGACGGCCCTATCCAAGGAAGTGCATTCCATTGAATCCATCAAGCTCGATACGGTCAACCCCGGGCTGGGGGTACTGCTTGAAACAAAAAGGCTGCTGGCGCAAAATTACGGCATCGAAGCCAGATTTTCCGTTTCTGAGGACTCTTTTAATCTTATTAAAACAACAGACCTGATTAAAATCCTCTCTAATTTGATAGATAATGCCATAGAGGCTTCCCTTGAGCTTCCTGAGGAAGAAAGGAAGCTGTCAGTATCCTGCACGGCAGGTGAAGGCCGCTATATGTTTACCGTGACAAACACAGGCCCCTGCATAAATTCATGGGATAAAGAAAAGATTTTCGAAAGCGGATTTTCAACGAAAAAACCGGAAAAAGGCAAAACAAGAGGTCAGGGGCTGTTCATTGTAAAACAGATCACCAGCCGCTATGGCGGCCAGGTTACCTTAGATTCACATCATTCGGTTACTTCTGCTAAAGTGGTCATTCCTGCAGCTGCTGGAAAGAGCCCGGCAAAATGAAAAAGGATAAAATCCCATGGGATTTTATCCTTTTTCTTATACAGAAAATCCACCCTCGAAAGGATGGACAGGAAAGGGAAAAGGGTTCTTATTTTTGCTTTCTCGGATATTGACTTGCCGCTTGGCGCTTCATTTGCTCCTCGCGTTCAGCATCTTTTTTGAACGCTTCCATTGCTTTGTAAAAAAGCAGGCTCATCTCTTCCGCCTCCCTGTGTAATGATTAGATATTCCACTCGTTCCCGGTGTGTTTTCCTGTAAACTTAAATCAGGGATTTTTTTGAAAAAAGATTGGACGCTGATCATTTTCCGCCTTACTATAAAAGCAAAGAAGCCTTGATGGGAGGAAAGTAATATGACTGTACTGGAGAAGCTGACGTTTGTCTCAGGCTATGAAAAAAACCGAATATTGCGCAGGAGTTTTAATGAACTGGCGAAAGAGACTTTCGGCATCCAATTTGAGAACTGGTTTGACCTCGGATACTGGTCAGATAAATACATACCCTATTCTTTTGCTGACGGAGAAAAAGTGGTGGCCAATGCATCGGCAAATCTGATCGGGTTTTCAGGAGAGGGAAAGGATTGGAAGGCTGTCCAGGTGGGCACTGTCATGACGCATAAGGATTACCGCAATCTAGGGCTGGCAAGGCAGCTGATGGAACGCATCCTGGAAGACTATCAAGAAGCGGATTTCATTTACCTTTTTGCCAATTCAACTGTGCTCGATTTTTATCCGAAATTTGGGTTCAGTCCGGTGGAGGAAACGCAATATTTCATTAAAGCCAACGCCGACAGCAATCAAAGCGAGATCCGCAAATTGGATGGCAGAAATCCTGAGGATCTAAGCTTCATTTATGAGATGGCAGGCAGGAGAACCTTTCCAGGCGGGTTTGATGCAGTCAACACAAGAGAGCTGCTCATGTTTTACTGCCTGAATGTGTTCCATGATGACATCTACCACCTCCCGGAAGATCGGGCCATTGTACTCGCCAGGCAGGAAAAGGATGTCCTGCATGTGTATGATATCATTTCCTCTGAACCTGATTGGGATCCGGCCGGCCTTGCCGGAAGGCTCGCAGGAAAGGAGACAAACAGGGCAGCGCTTTATTTCACCCCTTCTCCAAAGACCGCTGTACTGGAAAAGGTGAAGTATCAAGACAGCCATGTTTTATTTGTAAAATATAATGGCGAACATAGCAGACTGCCGGCAGAGTTTAAGCATCCGCTGACAGTCCAGGCATGAAGAAGGCGTCTCCTTTTTTGGAGACGCCTTCTTCACTGGCTGCGGGGCAGAAACGCCCTCCTATTTCCCGACTTTAAAGCTATAGACCGCCATGTTGGTCCCGTTTTCGTCTTTGATCAGACCGCCCTGCAGCTTTTCGCCTTTTTCGCCGTAGGTTTTCTTGATATATGATAAGCCGTTGCCATCAGTGGGGTCGAACATGATTTTGACTTGATAGGATTTCAGATCTTTGATTTCGGTCATCGGGTTGGAGATGACCAGGCGGAAGGATCCGTCAGGCATGACATCGGCACGGTCATTGAAGCCTGTGATGATATAGCCTTCTGCACTGACGCCTCCTGTAACAGATGCTCCTTCCAGAATATTGCTTTTACCATTAACGTAAATGAAATCTTCATCTTCGGTCACTTCAGTTTCCATCCGGATTTGAACAGCTCCGTAATCATCGGGCTTTAACCATTCCGGTTCTTCAATCATGACCGTGCTTTCCGGCTGGGACAGGTCAATTTCATTCACAGCGACAATCTGCTTCTGGTGTTCTCCGCCTTCTTCATCAAGCCTGACGAATGCCCCTTCGAGCTTGCTGCCATCCACGGAATAATGCTCATTCACCTCATCGCTGCTGGCAGAGGGCTTGAAAATGATTTTTGTATAAATCACCGGATATTTATAATCATCCGGGATGCTGTCTTCAAGCGTGAAGCTTCCATCCTCTTCGACAAGAGTGGTGCCGGCGCTTCCGATGATGGCGCCGTCTAGCGGATCGGTATAAAGGAAAAGCTTTGAACCGGGTAGAAGATTGGTGGTGCCTGTGACTGTGATGTTTTGATCTTTCCGGTGGATTTCGCCTTCAAGCTTCACATCATAATCGCCTGCATCCTCACGCGCTGTAAGCACCGTAGTTTTAACAGCCTCTTTATCACTGTCCTCATCCTCAGCAGAATCCTGATCTTCCTTTTGGGCTGCCTCATCCTGTACAGGCTCCTTTTTGCCTGCTTCCTCATCCTGACTGTTCCCGCAGGCAGCCAGCAGTACAACAAGAATGACTAGAATAAGAGAATTGATTTTCATAATATGTTCCTCCGATTATAAGATAACAATCCCTATTGTAAACGGGAGGAAGGAGCTGCTGAAAATAATAATATCTAAATATTGGAAAAATAAATCAATCTTCCTATTATGAGGTGTGAATTTTATTACTAAAGTCATATAAAATACTCGCTTGTTGAGGCGAGTCGTGTAGAGATAGGTTATTCAGGCATCCTATGGATTCAAATCGACGAGTCATGCATAGATAAGCTCTATTCGGTACATGACTAGGCTGGAAGAGGTGGGGTCGTGCATAGAATAGTTCTTATTCGATACATGACTGGGCTGGAAGAGGTGGGGGCATGCATAGAATGGCTCTTATTCGATACATGACTGGGCTGGAAGAGGTGGGGTCGTGCATAGAATGGCTCTTAATCGGTACATGACTGGGCTGGAAGAGGGCGGGGCGTGTATAGAATAGCTCTCATTCGATACATGAGTTGGCTGAAAAAGGACGATTCATGCATAGAATAATTCCTATTCGGCACATGACTTGGCCTCACCGCGACGACTCATGCATAGAATGTCTGCTTTTTAAATATAAGGACCGGTTTCAAGCCGGCCAGTTACGCATTTAATTGCACTTATCAATATACAGGGCCTGTCTAAAATAAGACAGGCCCGATTATCTTACCCAAAACTCATATCACTCGTTTTCCAATTCTTTATACAAACTTTTCAGCTCTGCCTCGATTGCCTGGATTTGTTTTTCGAGCGGAGACAGGTTTCCGTCGACAGATTCCATTTTCTCCAGATCGTTTTGGAGCCGTACGTAATCAAGCTTAAGATCTTGTATCTTGTATTCTATTTCAGCTTTTTTCATCCTGATCCCTCATTTCTTCCATCTACTCTGAAATATAACGTTTACAGAAGGGATGGGCAACTGATTTGCGTTTATGTATTTAAGCATAGATAGCGCTGTTTAAGCGTACCGCCAAATTTTTTCATATCTAATCGCAAAGCAAGCCATAGGCGCCTGCCTTCAAAGGAGGACACCTATGGCTTTTTATAGAGAGGCTTCTGTCAGCGCACTGGCTTCTTGTTCGGTCAATAGGATAAAAATGGTTTCTTTCCTGTTCATCGCCTCAAAAGTAAAATCGATTTCCAGCAGCAGGTAAAATTGCCGGTTGATCCTTACAACACAATGCTCCCCGATTGACGCAATGTTCATGATTTCACATCCTTTACGGATACATATAATGCGCTTTGGGGGAGAAAGGTGTGGACAAAGCAGAAAAAGGGGCAATGCCACCTTTAAGGCTTACTGTCCAGGATGAAGGACATTGCACGCGCTCAGATTGTTGCCGTCCGGGTCTTTGAAGCCAAACCCGCCCATCCCGTTTTCAGGATGTACATTAAGCGGACCCACTTCTACCTTTTTTTCCTGGAGCCAATCTCTGAACTCTTTAAGAGATTCTGTATAAAAATCAACAACGGTGTGGTCGACCCCTGTATATGTATTATGGAAAGACAGATTTCCTTCACTGCCAGTCTCTACAAGAAAGATGGTCGGCACCCCTTTGGCTTCAAATGTCAGCATGGCAGCTTTTTCCCCATGAAAGTGAACCGAGACACCGAATATTTCTCTGTAGAACGCTATGGATCTTTCAAGATCTGAGACAGGTATTTCTATCGTGGCAATATGAGATACAAATTTTTGCATGGTGATCCTCCTTAAAAAATGGTCTGTATAATAATTTGCCATTGGATATGCCATTTCCTTCCTGCAGAAGAAAGTTTGACAGCCCATAAGTTTTATATTATGATAAAGGCAACAGTTAAATAGTCTCCTAAAGGGGAGTAGCTTTTACAGCAAAGTCGTCATTTCGGAGTTTTCTCCCGGCTTTGTTGGCAACCATAACGTTGTTAGCAAGACCTTTACCTGATTCGGGTAAAGGTCTTTATTTGTTTATTGAGCCTTTGCCGGATGTGGCAAAGGCTTTTTTTCTGTTAAAAATTTTAAAAGGGGTGTCAGGCATGAAAAAGAAGAAATTCCAGTTTGAAGAATTGATCAGGAAGAACAAGGAAGAGCTTCTGAAGGACAAGAGAGAGATTGAAAAAATTGAAAAGCGGCTGGATGAGAGGTATGCAAAATCGCAATAAGGAGTGTGAAGCAGCATGAAATTTTTCCGGAGAATCAAGTTTCTGTTTAAATTTTGGAAGGTCATACCCTTTCTGAAAGATTTCTTTTTATCGAAGGAGGTTGAGGCCCACAAGAAGGCGCTCGGCATCCTGCTCGTTTTGACGTATGCCTTTTTCCCATTCGATCTTATCCCCGATTATCTAGCCATCCTTGGAATCGTCGATGATTTGGCAGTGGCTGGATTTGTTGTAGAGCGGATGATCAAGATGGCGCCGGATTCACTGAAATTAAAGCATGGAATAGAAAAATAATCAGATTAATAGGAGGTTCAAAAAATGGATTTTGCATTATTAATGGAATATGGCTGGGTGCTGCTGCTCCTGGTAGCCATCGAAGGGCTCTTAGCCGCTGACAATGCGCTCGTACTGGCCATCATGGTCAAGCATCTGCCTGAAGAGGAGCGGAAAAAGGCATTATTCTACGGTCTGGCAGGAGCTTTTGTCTTCAGGTTCGGCTCATTATTCGTCATCTCATTCCTGGTCGACGTTTGGCAGGTCCAAGCGATTGGTGCGCTTTACCTGTTATTCATCTGTATCAACCATATTGTCCGTAAGCTTGCCGCCAGAAAATTCGGAGCGAAGGAAGAGGAAGAGGGAGAAGAAAAGAAGAAATCAGGCTTTTGGGTAACTGTTCTTAAGGTAGAGCTGGCTGATATCGCCTTTGCTGTCGATTCAATCCTTGCTGCTGTTGCCTTGGCGATAGCTCTCCCGGATTCAGGGCTTCCGAATATCGGTGGACTTGACGGAGGAAAATTCCTTGTCATCTTTGCCGGAGGCTTCATCGGTCTGATTATCATGCGCTTTGCTGCCAATCTGTTTGTCGGGCTGCTGCATTCAAGACCTGGCCTCGAAGTTGCAGCATTCCTGATTGTCGGCTGGGTAGGCGTTAAGCTGTCTGTGTACACACTCTCACATCCGGCGCTTGGGGTACTGGCAGAAGGCTTTGCCAAATCTTCTGAATGGAAAATCACGTTCTATATCGTGCTTATTTTAATTGCAGTTGGCGGCTGGTTCCTTTCGAAGCCGAAGGAAGAGGCTGTATCTGAAGGTTAAGTGGAGTTTGCTATGAGGCCTGGTTCCAGGGGCTGGAGGTTAGACCGCTATTTCTGGTGAAAAGGGAAATGGCGGTTCCAGCATGAGGAGGTAGAACCGCTATTTATATGAAAATCGAAAATAGTGGTTCAAGCATGAGGTGGTAGAACCACTATTTCTATGAAAAACAAAAATAGTGGTCCCAGCGAGAGAAGGTAGAACCACTATTTCTGTTAAAACGGAAAATAGTGGTTCCAGCGAGAGAAGGTAGAACCACTATTTCTGCGAAAACGGAAAATAGCGGTTCCAGCATGAGGAGGTAGAACCGCTATTTATATGAAAATCGAAAATAGTGGTTCCAGCATGAGGAGGTAGAACCGCTATTAAAATAGTGGTTCCAGCGAGAGAAGGTAGAACTACTATTTCTGTTAAAGTGGAAAATAGTGGTTCCAGCGAGAGAAGGTAGAACCACTATTTCTGTGAAAACTGGGAATAGTGATGCTAGCAGCTAGAACCGCTAATTCAACGAAAACCAAAAATAGTGGTTCCAGCAAAAGAGGAGGGCGCTGCCTTCCTCTTTTTATACGAGTTTGGCAGTTTGTAACATTTTCCCAAGAGGATAAGGGAATCGCATGCTATAATGAATTGATTGACTATTCCCGCAATAAGGGTGAATTTATGAACCAATTCAATTGGAAGCTTGCTTCACTTCTCCTGACTGGCATCGGCATTTCCAGGCTGGGGGATTTTATTTATCTAATTGCTATCAATCTGCTTGTTTTCGAGATGACCGGCTCGGCTGCAGCGGTCGCTGGCTTGTGGATCATCGGGCCGGTTACAGCTGTGCTGATGAATTCCTGGAGCGGGGGAGTTGTTGACCGGAGCAATAAAAAGAAGCTGATGATCGTTACGGATATCATCCGGGCTGCCGGAGTCGCGGTTATCCCGCTGCTCGGCAGTGTGGAACTGATTTATGTCTGTCTGTTTGTCATCAGTCTTGCAAAGGCATTTTTTGCACCAGCATCGACTACATATATAGCCATGCTGGTACCCGCAGCTAGCCGGAAGCGGTTCAACGGGATCAGCAGCCTTGTCTCATCCGGGGCCTTCATTGTCGGCCCTTCCATTGCTGGTGCGCTGTTTTTGATCGGAACCATTGACATGGCCATCTACTTGAACAGCCTCTCATTTCTTGTTTCGGCCATCATCATCATGTTTCTTCCTGATGCAGATAAGGATGCACCTTTGCATGAAAAGAGGAATGCGCTCGAGCATCTTAAAGAGGACTGGCGTGAGGTGATCACCTTCAGCAAGAAAGAATCCTTTGTTTTCGCTGTCTATGCCAGCTTTCTTGCGTTCGGCCTGTTTTCCCTTGCCCTGGATTCACAGGAGGTTGTGTTCATCCAGGATACAGTCGGGCTGTCCGAGGCTGACTACAGCTTCCTGGTCAGCATCACAGGTATCGGCTTTGCGCTTGGAGCCCTGTTGATCACCGTTATTTCCAGGCTGCTGAGCATCAAGCAGCTCATGGCCATCGGGATGCTCATGGTCTCAGCAGGATATATGATTTATGCTTTATCCTATTCATTCGCGATGGTCACTGCAGGATTTTTGCTCCTTGGCTTTTTTAATGCCTTTATGAGCGCGGGCTTTCAGACGTTTTACCAGAATAATATCCCCATCTCCATCATGGGGAGGATGACGAGTGTATTGACCGTCTTCCAAAGCATTGCCCAAATCATTTTCCTGCTCGGCATCGGGATCATCGGTGATATCATCCCTCTGCGCTATTCAACGATCGTCCTTGCCGGAGCAAACCTGCTGCTTTCTTTTTATGTCATCTGGCTGGCTTTGAAGCCTGGGATGAACCAGTATTTTTCGGAGGAAGAGAGGGCAGAGGCAATGTAAAAGCAGACAGGGGGATTATCCTGTCTGTTTTTTCACTAAAACGAGTAAGATTCACCGTCATCAGGCACCAGCACATTAGAAGAGATTCCCTTGTCCTTAATAAACTTCTTGAGTTCGTCCCTGGACAATGTCCAATGATTGACTGCTTCCATGTGGCTTGCAATGATTTTAGCCTTAGGGGCAGCCTTGCACACTTCATATACATCATCCTTGCCCATCACAAGAGAGCCGCCCTCAAGGAACTGATTATCTCCCGCATTTACTACAATGACTTCTGGAAGATGTGCATCAATTTCCTCCTGAACATCTGCATTCCAGACAGTATCTCCGGCTATATAGAGTGTTCTTTCGGAAGGATGTTTAAAGACTGCACCGCACACCAGACCAGCAAGCTTCAGAATTTCTCCCCTGCCATGCTCGCCTTTCGTTTTTATCAGATGGATGTCTTCGAATACTGTATCCTCTTTAAGGACTTCTACATTTCGAAAACCGTCACTTCTGACTGAACTGGCATCTTCCTCATTTTGCACGAACATTTTAATATCCTTTGGAAGTGCGTTTTTGGCTGCATCATCATAATGATCCAGGTGAAGATGGGTTACAATGACTGCATCTGCCTGACCAACTATTTCATCAATAGAAAATGGCAGTTTGGTTAAAGGGTTTTTCTGTTCCTGCCTGATAGAATTAGGGAAGGGGGGATAAGTACCTTTCTCTGCTAAAAATGGGTCGATTAAAAACTTTTTCCCAGCGTAATGGACAACCAAAGTTGCATTTCGGATTTGTTGTATAATCATATTGCACAGCTCCTTTTCCATAATGTAAGTATAGTTTATAATAAGACCCTTTTGGCTTTACATAGATTAAATCAAGTCTTTAAGCACTTTCACTTGATTAATGAAAGGATTTGTTGGGATGTTAGATGGTACGGATAAACATATTATAGAAGAGCTTTCAAAAAACAGCCGCATAAAGATGAAAGAGCTCGGTGAAAAAGTCCACCTGACCGGACAGGCGGCCTCAGCCAGAGTTGCAAAACTGGAGGATTCAGGGGTTATTGAAGGATATACCATTAAAGTAAATAAGGAAAAGATGGGTTACCCAGTTCATGCCATCCTTCATATTTATACGAAAACCGCCAATCATCAGCCGTATTTATCTTTCGTTAAGAAACAAGAACAGTACATCATCCATAACTATAAAGTGAGTGGGGAAAGCTGCTATCTGCTTGAATGCAGATTCCCATCCAATGAAAGATTGGATGAATTTTTGACGGGACTCAGCAATGCAGTGAGCTACAAATTATCTATCGTTATCAGCAAATAGAAGAACAAAAAGAGAAAAGCCCCGCCAAAAGCGGGGCCTCTCTCATCAGCTTGCATTCTCCATCACAGGCTCCGGCTGCTCCTTCGTCTTCTTGGGAGAGCGGCTGAATAAGCGGTACACAGCCGGAATCAGCAGAAGTGTTATAAAGGTAGCGAACATCAGCCCGGAGATGAGGACTGTTGCCATTGGCGCCTGATAGTTTCCGGATGTGCCGGAAGCAAGGGCCAGCGGCAGCATTCCGCCAGCTGTTGTAAGGGTCGTCATAAAGATCGGGCGGATCCGGTCCTTTCCGGCCTGAATGAGTGCATCAGTGATTGCAGCTCCTTCTTTGCGCAGCTGGTTGGTCCGGTCCAGCAGCAGGATGGCATTGTTCAGCACAATGCCGATCAGCATGACGATTCCCATTGCCGACATGACGCTCAGCTCTCGCTGGGTCAGGAAGAGCCCGAGGATGACGCCGACGATTGTCATCGGGATGACTGACATGACGATGATCGGCTGAACCAGATGATTGAATTGAACCGCCATGACAAGGTATACAAGGAATATGCTGATGGAAAGGATGAAGACCATATCCTTGATCAGTTCCTGCTGCTGCTCCAGGTCTCCGGCTGCAGATAAAGTGTAGCCTGCCGGTGCATCAAATTTCTCGATCAGTTTCTGTACATCACGGTTGATGCTGCCAAGATCCCTGTCCTCAATATCAGCCGAAATAGATATGAATCTTTCACCATCTTTATGGGAGATTTCATTCGGCGCATCGATCTTCCTCAGGCTAATCAGCTCTGACAGCTTCTTTTCTCCCCCGGCAGCAGGGATGGAGAGCTTCATGAGTGCCTCTTTAGTTGCCGTCTTTTCGCTCCATCCTAAAATGAGGGGAACAGATTCTTCATGGAGTGAAACCTCGCCAAGCGGCATTTCCATAAAGGACTGTTCAATGAATTGCTTGACCTGCAGTCCGGACAGTCCGGCTTTTTGAATTTCGTCTTCCTTTAATTCTACGATCTCTTCAGGTGATGTGCGTTTCATGGAAGAAGTAATAGCGACGATTCCATCTATTTTCCCAAGTTCCTTTATAAAAGAATCGGAAACAGTCTCCAGTTCTTCAAAGCTTTCGCCCTTCAAATTAACTTGCACAGGATAGCCGCCGCCGCCTGACATCGCACTCTGGACGCTTTCAATTGGCTGGGTATCCTCAAGCTCGCGCAGCGCCTTCATGATTTCCTCGTTGACCTCTTTCTGGGATTTTGTAATATCATCCCCTTTGGTCATATTGATGATTGTGTACATCATACCGCCGCTGTCCATAACATAATTGGATTCTACATCCTTGATTTTGCTCAAGCTTTCATTCATTTCTGCGGCAACCGCTTCTTTTTCCTTGATGGATACTCCGGTCTCCAAATCAACCATCAGCTCGGAATAGCGGTTGAACACATCGGGCATGATTGTCATCGGTATTTTTGGAATAAGCAGCAGCGAGCCTGCAAACATGAGGAAAAAGGCTGCAATCACTGCAAAACTGTGGCGCTTTTTCTTTACAGTCCAGTTAATCACCCTGCTGTAAAAACGAAGCAGCGGTCCTTCCCTGCGGGCTTTCTTTTTGCTGGAAATTTTTAAGAACTTCTCTGACAGGGTAGGGATGACTGTGAATGAAACCAGTACTGAACTGATCAGTGTGATTGCAACAACTGCCGACAGTATGATCATGAATTGGCCCATTTCTCCGCCCAGCAGCCCGATCGGCAAAAATACGACGATGGTAGTGAGCATACTTGCGATTACGGCTGCCGATACTTCTTTCGTTCCTTCCAATACGGCCTCAAGACGGGCTAGCCCCTGCTCTTTTTTGCGGTAGATGGATTCCAGAATGACAATGGAAGAGTCAACCATCATGCCGATTCCCAATCCCAGGCCGATAAGTGTCAGCATATTGAGGCTGTATCCGAACATCCACATCGAGGCGAAAGTCAGGAGTACGGAGGTCGGAATTGAGATTCCGACAATGAGAGTGGCCCTTAAGTTCCTCAGGAATAACAGGAGAATCACTACAGCAATGATGCCCCCAATGAGGATGTTGGACGCGACGCCGTCAATGGATTCCTGTACATAGTCAGCCTGCGCAACCATCTCATTCAGCTCAAACCCTTTGATCAGCCCTTCTTCACGGATTTTTTCGATTTCCCCGCGGACAGCATCAGCCATTTCGATCTGGGTTGCATCCGAAACTCTCCCGACCTGGACAAACACAAGATCCTTGGTGCCATTTTTCCAGACAAAAGAGGAGCTTTCCTGCGGCGCTACTGTAATATCAGCAATGTCACCAAGCTTGATGAAGCCTGAAGGAGAAGCAATTTCAATATTCCTTATGTCATTTTCTGAACCCGGCTTTGTATTCCAGCGGACAGAAGGGGATTCCTTTTCCAGCTTGAGCTGACCGAGCGTCGCTTCGCTGTTCACCTGCTGGATGGCAGCCATCACCCCGGCAGCATCCAGTCCTTTTTTCAGCATTTCTTCCCGGTTTAAGAGAATGTTTACTTCATCCTCCTCCATGCCGGAAAGCGATACATCCCTTACTTCAGGCAGAGCTTCAAGCCGCGGCTCCAATGTTTCCTTTGCAAATCTGGTTATGTCCTCAAGATTGCCGTTCGACAGATCCAGGAAAAATTCATAGCTTTGGCTAGCGCCGTATTGCCCCATTTCCACTTCCTTTACAGCTGATATCCCGGCAGTGGAAGAATTGATGACAGATTCCACTTCTTTGAAAACCTCGTCACCCCGGCCCTGCTCAAAGGCCATTTGGATGGAGCTTCTTCCGGCAATTGTAGTGGACGTTACATCTTCAACCCCGTCGAGCCCTTTTAATTGCTGCTCAAGCGGAGTGGTAATCGATCGCTCAATTTCTATCGCAGGCATTTCTCCCGCATTGATCTCTGCATAGCCGCCATCCATCTTCATGGCAGGCATGAGCTCCTTATCAAGCTCAAGAACTGCATAGCTCCCGGTCAGCAGGACCAGGACTGCCACAAGTCCAACCAGAATCTTTCTTTCAACGATAAATTTGATCAGTTTCATAAGTACTCTCCTTTTAGTGAGATGAAAATATGGATCTTTGCTCCCAAGGAATAATCATACAGAGCAGTTGTAGAAAATAATACATAAATTAGTAAAATTTTCTTTTTAAAGGAGTAAATCCCATATCCTTCTGTTTTCCATCATAAACTCAATCAGTCTAAAGCGGATTGAGCCTCAGACATATTTTGACTAAGACTTGGGACCTAGAAAAGAGCAGGGCGTTTGCAGGCTCGAGGGGCTGGCGTTCAGCAGGGTGTGAAGGCTAAGGCATTATTTGCGCCTTTGAAGATATATTTGCGAGTCCCAGGATATATTTGCGACCTTCCTGAATGCTGGCCAAAAACTCGGCAACATCTGCATAACCAGTATTCCGCCGGCAAAAAAAATAGACACAGCACTCAGCCATGTCTATCTTCCAGTGATTTTACAGCTGATAGGCAGCTGCATTGAGGGGAATGCGGCACTCCCGCTGTTCCTGTGTGCCTCTTGCTGCAGGGGTTGGCCCGAAGTGGGGGATGTTTCCGGCGATGAATCCTGCTTTTTCGACCAGGAAATCATCATCCAGATCAATGGCGGAAACGGAGATCTCTTCTTGGCCGATTTCAATGACACGGACTGCCTGCTGGTCAAGGCATGCGGATTTTTGTACAAAGGTCCAGTTGTTTTGCTGCACGATGGAGTCTACATGGGTGTGGCCGTTGAAATAAACGCCAAGCCCTTTCTTTTGGCTCAGCACTTTCCACATGTCGATATCCCGGTGGATGGAGCCTTTTTCGCCATCTGAGCGGGTTGTTGTGTTATAGACAGGATGGTGGGCAAACACAAGAAGCGGCTTGGAGCCGGAAGCTGCAACAACAGTCTCGAACCAGTTCAGCTGTTCTTCATCCATCCAGCCGCCCCAGTCTTCATAGTTCATTTCCCTCGCCGTATCAAGGAAGGCGAAAACTGCTTTTTCATTTTCGAAAGAGTGATATTGTTTCTGGCCGGTGATGGCGAGCACTTCTTTCTTTGTCATCGCATATACATCGTGATTGCCAAGCGCATGGTAGAAGGTGCGGTCTTTTTGCCTGATGATGCTGTAGATTTCCTCAAGCTCGTTTGGAAGGCCGAAATTAGTGAGGTCACCGATCGAAACATGAAAATCAGCCTCGATATCCAGGAAGTAGTTCATGAATGTTTCATAGAAAGCTGTACGCGCTTCTTTGAGTCCCAAAACCTCTTCGTTGATTGCCGGGTAATGCAGATCTCCAATCATTGCAATTTTCATCTTTTATTCTCCCTTCGTATGTACTGCCTTTCACTTAGAACAGTAATGGCCGAATATTAAGAAAAATGACGAGGAATGTAAAAATCAGGTTAAAGAGCCTCCCGGTTACTTTTTATCATAGAGGATTATGATACTGTAATAGGGGAAAGGACAGGATCACGGACAGCAAATCTATTTTCAGAATAGGAGTGTTATGGTGGCAGCATTGGCAGAGAAAGCGGAATTTCTGGAACGGCTGGAAGCATGCAGGAAGATTGCGGCAGTCAAAGAGCCCTGCGGAATTGAAAAAGCAATCAAGTATAAAGATAGAATCAGCGCTGTCTTCCTGATGACCGGCAATATTATGTCTGTAAAGAATTATGCAGATCTGTTCAGGAAGGAGGGGCTTCCTGTTTTTATCCATATAGAAAAGATCGGGGGATTAAGCCTTAACAGTGAAGGGCTGGATTTCATCGCCAATTATGTCAAGCCGCTCGGCATTGTGACCACAAAGCCGGGACTTGCGGCAAAAGCTAAGAAGCGGCGCCTGATGGTCATCCAGCGTGTATTCATGATAGATTCGGAAGTATATGATCATGTGCTGGAGCTGGGCGGACCTGATGGCCCTGATATGATTGAAATCATGCCTTCAAGGCTTCCTCATATCATTCAATCACTCTCGGAAAAGCTGCCGGTGCCGGTGATCACGGGAGGGCTGCTGACGGAAAGGGAGCATGCAGAAGAATCGCTCTCATGCGGGGCTGCGGCGGTCACGACCTCCAATACGGGAATCTGGAAGGAAGATTTGAGCAAAACCGGGCACAAAAATGCGAGAATGCCTGTTTAATAAAGATTTACAATTCCATAATACTATCTTAGCAAAAGGGATGTAACATCATAATCGACAAGTACATAGAAAACAGGTTCAATGCAGAGAGACCTCAAACACGGAGAGTAGGGATTCCGTTTGTTTGAGGTCTCTTTAGTTTTTTGGGAGGTGAGGAGGCAGGCCAGTACCTTTGCCATTTTCTTGAAAGCTTTACAGCTCCAATCTTGCTTAAGCTGAACTACCTGATGCAAAGTGCTAGATCACAATCCATTGAAAACGGGGGAATATGAAGTGAAGAAAATATCCGGTCTTATCGTAATGATTTTTATGCTGCTGATGGCAACCGCATGCTCAGGCACTAATTCTGCCGGTACAGAAACGAAATCTTCGGGGGACAATACCGCATCTGCCAGTGATGACAGAATCCATATCAAATACTGGTATGCGTGGGGAGATAAAATTGGCGAGAATAATGAAAATCTCGTCAAGATGTTCAATGAATCCCAGGACAAGATTTATGTAGAAGCAGAATACCAGGGGACTTATGATGAGCTTCACTCCAAGACACAGGCTGCTTTTGCCGCCAAGAATGCTCCTGAAGTCACTCAGAATGAGATTGCTTCCATTGGCGTTTTTGCTAAATCCGGCATGACACAGGACCTCACGCCATTCGTTGAAAAAGATGATATCAATATGGATGACTTTAACCCGGGGCTGATGGGGAATTCCTATGTGGATGACAAGCTTTACGGCCTTCCATATCTGCGAAGCACACCGATTCTGTATATGAATACGACCATGCTGAAGGAAGCTGGGCTTGATCCGGCAGGGCCTAAGGATTGGAAGGAATTCGAAGAATATCTGACTGCCCTCACAAAAGAAGGGAAAACGGTCGGGATGACCATGCCGGTCAATATCTGGATGTATGAAGCATTTGTCGCACAAGGTGAAGGGCAAATGATCTCTGATGATGAGAAGAGTGCTGAATTCAATGGAGAAGCAGGTGTTGAAGCGCTTGAATTCTGGAAAAAGATGGCCGACAAAGGCGTCATCAAGGTTCCTGGCGGCGAAGCAGCTGCAGAAGTAGCCAAGCAGGATTTTGCCAACAGCCGTTCTGCCATGGCTTTCTCTTCTACAGCCGATCTTTCTTATAATTTGAGCGTGGCCGAAGAACAGGGCTTTGAGCTGAACACTGCTTTCATGCCTGCCAATAAGGTGAATGGAGTGCCGACAGGCGGTGCCAACCTGGTCATGACAGCCGGTCTTGATGAGGAAAGGCAAAATGCCGCATGGGAATTCATCAAATGGATGACGGCAAAAGAACAAACCATTTATGCCAGCGAATATACTGGCTATCTGCCAAGCCGCCTTTCAGCTGTAGATTCTGAAGAAATGAAGTCACTATATGAGAAAATGCCCCAATTCAAAGTGGCTGTCGACCAATTGCAGTATGGTCATGCCCGTCCGATGGCAGAAGCCTATCCTGAAGTGGCTAAAATCCTGACAGACCAAATCTCCAGGGTCATGCTTGAAGATGGCCTTGCTCCAAAAGACGCCCTTGATGAGGCAGCAGAAAAAGCCAATCAATTGCTTAAGTAATCATTAATTGCATCAGGCTGCCGGGGGAGGGATTCAGTCCTTTTCCCCGGCATTCATAAAGAAAGGGGAATGCAGAATGACTTGGCACAAAGACATTAAAGTGGCCATTTTCGACTTGGACGGCACATTATATCAGGATTATGCTTTTTTAGGGAGATATATCAGCCACATGCTTGGCAGCCGCTTGCAGGGACAGGAACTTCAGGCGGCCATCGATGAAGCTTATATGATTCTGGAGGGAAAGCACCCGGTGAAGTTCGGCTATTTGTCCTGTCATGATGGAAACAGGGCATACAGCCATGATGGGCTTGTCCCGACAGGCTGCTTCGGATGGGATGGAAAGGAAGGGGTACTGAACCAGGAAGAGATGGACGGACTTTTCTACATAGGTGATCCATGGGGGATTGCAGCCATTCTTGCAAAAAGGCATGGCGTCCATGCAGAAGAACAGCTGAATGCGTTCGAAACAGTCAGGAAGGAAATGCTTGCCG
Source organism: Cytobacillus sp. T106 (assembly GCF_040492155.1). Taxonomy (NCBI): domain Bacteria; kingdom Bacillati; phylum Bacillota; class Bacilli; order Caryophanales; family Bacillaceae; genus Cytobacillus; species Cytobacillus sp. T106. The sequence goes on from NZ_JBEUMK010000011.1 coordinate 120,339, forward strand.
GACCCCATCAGATCGAGGTGTTCCCCGGCTTGATTGAAGCGGTAGGCAAAATGGGTGCTGATCGCAAGATTTTTATGACCAACACCCCATCTCCTTCTGCTGAAGAATTTGTCAGCTTCCTTGGGCTGGAAAATCTGTTTGATACATACATAGTGGATGCACAGAAGCCTGAGGGCATCTGGGGCGTCATGAAAAAGCTGGGGGAAGAAGGCTACCAGCCCCATGAAATCTTATCCGTCGGGGACAATCCCTTCAATGACCTTTACCCGGTGAAACAGCTTGGGGGCAGGACCTGCCTGATTTCCCGGTATGAGCATGCCGGCTCAGAGGAGTGGGACCATTCAGTAAAAACAATCGAAGAGCTGGCCGGATTCTTGAGGCTTTTGGAGGCCGTTCCTTCAGGGACAATCTAGGATCCTTGTCTGGAGAAAATCCAATACTCGAAAACAGGAGATGAAAAGGCATGGCTGAAATCAGATTGGTGAATATATCAAAAACCTATAAAGACGAAGAAATCATCAATGATTTGAATCTGACCATCCGCGATGGATCCTTCACAGTACTGGTTGGCCCATCCGGCTGCGGAAAATCAACGACATTGCGGATGATAGCGGGACTGGAAAAGGAATCAGGAGGAGAGATCTGGATCGACGACCAGAAGGTGAATGATCTTGCGCCGGGAAAGCGGGGCATTGCCATGGTATTCCAGAACTATGCTCTGTATCCGACCATGACGGTCAGGGGAAATATTGAATTCGGGCTTGTGAATAAAAAGGTTCCTAAGCAGGAACGGGAACAGCTTATTGCTGAAATATCAAGAATTGTCGGCCTGGAGGAATATCTTGATAAAAAGCCGCAGCACCTTTCAGGCGGTCAAAGGCAGAGGGTAGCGCTCGCCAGGGCCATGGTAAAGAAGCCGAAGGTATTCATTCTGGATGAGCCCCTCTCCAACCTGGATGCGAAGCTGAGAGTCCAGATGAGGACAGAGCTGATCCAGCTTCACAAGCAGCTCGGCACCACCTTTATATATGTGACGCATGATCAGGTGGAGGCCATGTCGATGGGGGATGAAATCGTCATTTTGGATAAAGGCAAAATCAAGCAGGCTGACAGCCCGATGGCTATCTATCATGATCCCGAGAATATCTTTGCCGCGAGCTTTATCGGAACGCCTCCCATGAACATTGTGGAAAAAGCCCTGCTTTCTGATTATATGCCGGCTGTAGACGGTGACGCAGCCTATATTGGATGCAGGCCTGAGCATATGGAAATCGTTACGGCGGATACCTTTGATGCGCACAGCATCATCCTCCCTTCCAGGGTGGCCGCGATGGAAACACTTGGATCTGAGACCATTTATACTGTTCGAAATACGGCTGGCGTTATGCATGTGAAGAGCTTTCTCGATCCGATGCCCCATCTGCAGGATGTGCATGTAAGGCTTCCATATGAAAAGCTTTACTTTTTCACGAATGATGGAATAAGGAACAGGTCAGCAAGCATGAGCATGCAGGAGCATGTACTGGTAAAAGGGGGCCGCTGATATCATGATGAATAAGCTGAGGCCGTATGGCATGATTGCGCCATCGATTGCCATCTTCGGATTATTTTTCATTTATCCTATCTTATACATGATTTATTTAAGCTTCCATGACTGGAACTTTGTCAGTCCTGTTAAGGATTTTGTGGGTATCGGCAATTTCAAAGCGCTTTTCGCAGAGCGTGAGTTCATTGAAGTGATGCAGAATACCTTTACCTACACAGCACTGACAGTATCACTGACGGTGGCGGTTTCTCTCCTGCTTGCCCTGTGGCTGAACAGGCAGGGAGCTCTGTACGGATTTGTGCAGGGTGCGATCTTCAGCCCGCATATTATCTCGCTTGTTTCAGTGTCGATGCTTTGGATGTGGCTCATGGATACTGACTATGGACTGCTGAACTGGTTTCTCAATTTGTTCGGCATCGCAAATGTCCCATGGCTGACAGATCCGGGAACCTCGCTGTTTTCTCTCGTCATTGTGGCGGTCTGGAAAGGGATCGGCTTCAATACGCTCATTTTCATTGCCGGGCTGCAGAGCATTCCGAAGGATATTTATGAAGCGGCAGAGCTGGATGAGGCGAATAAGGCGAGGACCTTTTTCAAGCTGACGCTCCCGATGCTGTCACCGACGCTCTTTTTCCTGACGATCATTTCCCTGATTGCGTCATTCCAGGTGTTTGAAACGATTGCGATCATGACCCAGGGCGGGCCGATTAATTCAACGAATACCTTTGTTTTCTATATTTATGAGTATGGTTTCCGGTTCTTCAAAATCGGCTATGCATCGGCAGCAGGTGTTCTGCTGCTGATTCTGGTAAGCCTTTTGACAATAGTCTACTTCAGGCTGCTTTCCCGGAGAGTCCATTACCGATGATGTGGAGGATTATATATGAAGCTTAAAGCTGCAGGAAGGCTTTTCAATTTGGCCGCACTCTTACTGGTTGTTGCTGTTTTTGCACTTCCGTTTGTCTGGATGATTTCCACTTCTTTTAAAACGCTTGGTGAAACAATGACATTTCCGCCGAAATGGCTGCCTGAGGAGTTCAAATGGGAAAACTTCTCCAAGGCATGGAACTCCGGGCCGTTTTTCCGCTACTTCTTAAACAGCCTGATGGTTTCAGCGGGAATCCTCATATTGCAATTTCTGACGATTATACCGGCAGCCTATGCTTTTGCCCGGTACCGTTTCAGGGGAAGCAGGTTTTTCTTTGCTGTGACCATGATTACCCTGATGATTCCCTCTCAGCTTATCTTTTTGCCGGTCTATCTGCAGATGAGCTCCTGGGGGCTGCTTGATTCCCTGTGGGCGCTGATCCTGCCGTTTGCCTCCAGTGCTTTTGGCATTTTTATGCTCAGGCAGTCGTTCATGCAGGTCCCTGAGGAACTGCTGGAAGCCGCCCGGCTTGATGAAGCTTCTGAATGGAAGATCATGTTCCGCATTATGGTTCCGATGGCAAAGCCTGTTCTTATCACATTTGGATTATTCAGCTTCATCACTCACTGGAACGATTATTTCTGGCCGCTTGTTATGACGACAAGCGATGTGGCGCGCACCCTTCCGCTCGGGATATCCAAGCTTAGGGAAGTAGAGGGAGGAACTGCCTGGAATGTGCTTATGGCAGGAAATATGATCCTTGTTGTGCCGATCCTTATTGCCTTTTTCTTTGCTCAAAGACAGATTATCCGTGCTTTTGTTTATACAGGAGTCAAATAGACAGGAAAGGATGATGATTGATGCTGAAGAATGCCTGTGTTGCACACCGCGGCTGGAGCGGGAAAGCCCCTGAGAATACGGCGGCCGCTTTCCGGCTCGCCCTTGAGCACCCTATGATTTCTGCCATAGAGCTGGACGTCCATTTATCAAGGGATGGGATCCCTGTTGTCATTCATGATCACACGTTGGAACGGACAACAAACGGGAGCGGATATGTGAAGGACCATACTGCCGCTGAACTGGCACTCCTTGATGCAGGCTCATGGTTCAGCCCTGAGTATTCCGGCGAAACGATATCCTCGCTGGAGGAAATCATTCAAATGGCCAAAGGAAAAAAGAAGCTTTTCATTGAGCTGAAGCAGATGGCCGGAATGTATGAAGGACTTGAAGAAAAAGTGGCAGGATTGATCAGGAAATATTCACTCTATAAAGAGGCCCTGGTCATCTCTTTTGATCATCATTCACTTCTGAAGCTGAAAGAGCTGGATCCGAGGATCCGCACCGGCCTGATTTACCTGGGTCATGCGACTCTCCTGGCAGAGCAGGCAGCTTATACGGGGGCAAGCCATGTATCCGTTCACTATGGCTTTCTCTCCCGTGAGCTGGTTGAATCTCTGCTGGACGCCCGCATTGAAATCGGCACATGGACAGTCAACGGCAAAGAAGCTTTGAAAAAGGTGCAGGACTTGGGCGGAAGCATCCAGATTACAACCAATCATCCGGAAATCATGGTCGGCCAGCCGGAAGAGCAAATGGAGGCAGCAGAATGAGTCAGGCAAAAATATCATTTATCATCCCTTCCTATAATGAAGCTGAGAATATCCCCAGGGTGCTGGAGGCAATCCGGACGGAAATGGCAAGCCTTTTTTATCAATATGAAATCCTGTTTGTGGATGACGGGAGCTCGGACGGCACGATGGAAACCATCCATCGGCTGGCTTTTCACCATGAAGAAGTAAAATTTATATCGTTTACAAGGAATTTCGGGAAGGAGGCGGCCATGCTTGCCGGACTCCGGAACGCAGAAGGTGATGCGGTCATCATGATGGATGCCGACCTTCAGCATCCGCCTTCCCTGATCTGCCAGCTGGTGAGGGGATATGAAGAAGGGTATGGGCAGGTGATTGCCAAAAGGAACCGTACGGGAGATTCTCCGGTGCGTTCATTCGTTTCCTCCTGCTTCTACCGGTTTGTGAACAGGGCAGTGGACGTGCAGCTGTCAGACGGTGAGGGAGATTTTCGGCTGCTGAGCAAAGAAGCAGCAAAGGCGCTCCTGCTGCTCAGTGAAGGAAACCGCTTTTCCAAAGGCCTTTATTCATGGATCGGATTCGAGCAGAAAATAATAGAATACGAGAATGTCCAAAGGGAAGCAGGGGAGACAAAATGGTCATTCCCTAAACTGCTGAATTACGGGATTGATGGGATCGTTTCTTTTAACCACAAGCCGCTCAGGGCATGCTTTTATCTGGGCGCCTTTGTCCTTCTGCTTTCGCTCGGATATATCGGATTTACCTTTGTCCAGATCATGCAGCATGGAGTCTCTGTTCCCGGCTATTTCACGACCATATCTGCTGTCCTTTTCCTGGGAGGAATTCAGCTTGTCTGCATGGGAATCGTCGGTGAATACATCGGCCGCATTTATTATGAGACAAAGAAAAGGCCGCATTATCTGATTCAGCAGACCAATATTCAGCAAGCAAGCGAAAGAGGGGAGCAGCATGCGGTTCATACACAGTGAATTTTTCCGCTTTGCCGTGACCGGCGGGGTTAATACTCTGCACTATTACTCAATTTATCTTGTTCTTCTCCATTTTGCAGGGTTCCATTATTTCCTGGCGCATAGTATAGGTTTCGCAAGCAGCCTGATTGGTTCTTTTTTCCTGAACACGCTATTTACTTATAGAGTGAAGCCGACATGGGGGGCGTTCATCCGTTTTCCGCTGACACAGCTGTTCAATACGGGCATGACTGCAGTCATCTTGTTCATACTTGTAGATGGGCTGAAGGTGAGCAGCAGCCTTGCACCGGTCATTGCAGTCGTCTTTACTTTGCCAGCTACTTTCATTTTAACGGGGAGAGTCCTGAAAACATCATGCAAAAAGCGCGAAGCTACTTACCAAACTTATTAAACTTTCTTCAGGCAGACAGATGGCCTAAGGCTGCCTTCTTTTTCTTCTGTCTGCTGGCAGCTGTAATGAGCCATATGTTTTTTATTTCTGAGTGGTTCGAGGGCCGCTATATGACCGGGATGAACGATGGATTGTCGCAAATGCAGCCGTTCAAGCAGCTCTTGTATGAGCAGTACACCAGCGGGGAGTTTTTCTATTCGCCTGACTTCGGGTTCGGCGGGGGCACCTATACCCAGCTTGGCTATTATTTTGCTACTTCTATCTTCTTTCTGATTACGATGCTTGTAACCTATATACTTGAGAGACTCGGCCTGATCGGGGCTCCGGATATTTTTTACTGGGCTGACATCATCCTCATTGTAAGCATCATCAGGCTGACCGGCATCCTGCTTCTGGCCTCCTATTATTTCAGGATGCTGGGAATGAAAGCACTGCCCGCCTTTACTGGCGCTGTCATTTACGGCACAAGCATCATTTACTTCAGGCATGTGACCTATTGGGAGTTTTTTGCCGACAGTATGCTCTGGCTGCTTCTCCTTCTGATCGGGATTGAAAGGATCATGCGGGGGAAGGGTTCCGGTTTATTCATAATAGCTGTATCCATCAGCTTATTTGACAATTTTTATTTTGCTTATGTTAATTTCCTGCTGTGCGGCGTTTATGTCCTGTTTCGCTGGATTTTCCCGTTTGATGGAAACGGGCGGGCCAAGCTGATCCAGCTGAAGCATTATATTATCGGGCTGGCCGCAGGATTCTGCATCAGCGGCTTTTCGTTTTTTCCTGCCGTATATGGCTATTTGAACAATTACCGACCTGCATATGAGGACCATATCCCTGCTTTTGAGTTTATTGACAATCTGCTGCTGAACGGAAGAATTGTTTATCTGCCGGCATTTGTTCTCATCTGCCTGCTGGTAAAGCCTTTATACAGGAACAGGCATTTCCGGTTTTTTGCTGCAATGACGATCGTTTTGTCCATCCTGCATTTCAGCCCGCTAATAGGCAGCTTGTTCAATGGTTTTTCTGCTCCACAGTACCGCTGGGAATATATGCTGTCTCTTGCAGCCGGCGGGGCGGCAGGAGCTGCACTCCCCTTGGCAGGCAGGCTCAGGCTTCTTCCGCTTGCATCAGCAGGAGCAGGTGCGGCTTTATTTTACATACTGTTCTATCATTTTGACCCTAAGCTGGAATTTGAAGAAGTGCAGGATGCTTATATGGCGATTGCAGCCTTCATTTCGGCTGCCGTTTTCCTTCTCGGGGCAGCCTTTTTCAGGAAAAAGGCCGGAGTACTGCTTTCAGCTGCTGTCATCCTGACCAGCGTGCTGATCCCGAATTTTTACCAGGAAGAGCGTTTGACCGTGACAGGGACGGAATACCGTGTATCAAAGGAGTTCATGAACAGCCGTGACTATAACGGTGCAGACCAGCAGGAGCTCATCCGGCTGGTACAGGAGGGTGACGATGATCCTTTGGCAAGGATCGACTGGATGATCCCTTTAAGGAATAATACTCCGATTGTCCAGGATTTCAGAGGAATGAGCGTCTATTCCAGTATCTTAAATAAAGAGCTTCTATGGTTTTATCTCAGTGATCTTGAAATCGATATGGGGCGTGAGAGCGTCAGCCGCTATGCTTCCCTTGGGGACCGGGCCAACTTGTACAGCATCCTCATGGGAAAATATTATATTGCTGAGAAGGGAGATGCCTCCATTCCTTACGGCTTTAAGAGAATTGCTTCTGCCGGCGGTTATGAGGCTTATGAAAATGAAAACCTCCTGCCTTTTGTGCGGACGGCTGACAGCGTTTATCTGGAAAAAGATCTGAAAGGAAGTTCCCCTTCGGCAAAGGAACAGGCGATGCTGAAAGGAATTGTTCTTGAAAAGGGAACAGCAAATGCCCCGATACCGGACAGCACAAATCTAATTTCGCAGGCAGAAATCAAGCCTGTAAACGCCGAGTATGCGGGCGGAAAACTCAAGGTCAGCGGTGAGGAAGGCGGCATTGATTTATTGATCAGTGAAAGAAATCCTTCTGCAAAAGACTATTTGGTTGGCTTCAATATTGATGGCATCAACAACAAGGAAGAATTTATCCTTGAGGTCAATGAGTTCCAGACAATCAGGAAAGAAGAAGGGTCTATATACCGGACGGGTGTGGATGACCTGATCATAAGGGTCAAGGCAGCGGACCAGATTTCCCTTAGGATGCCAAAGGGAGAATATCATTTAAAGGACTTTAAGCTTTATGAAGAAACCTTTGAGGTGCTGGAAAATGTGAAAAAAGAAGAACGCCGCCATGTTCCGCCAGAGGCAGAGTGGTCAGGAAACCGTCTGTCATTTGAACTTCAAAATGAAGGCGGGCATTATGCAATCATTCCGCTGCCTTTTGAAAAAGGCTGGCGCTTAAAGATCAATGGAGAGGAAGAAGAGCTGCTGAAGGCCAATTATGCATTTACAGGCTTCCGGCTGCAGGAAGGTCAGAACAGGATCGAGATGGTCTATTATCCGCCGTATTTCTTTCTGCTGCTTGCACTCTCTTTTGCTGCAATAAGCATTTGCCTTGCTGCGCTCTTTAAAAAATCAAGGCGCATGTCCGTTCGCCATATCAATGTTAGTTCTTAATGTGAAAGAGTAAGTTAATTCCTGAAAAAATTTGGAAATTGAAGGAACAATCTATATGTGTGAAGAATATATCTCACTATGTATGTATACAAATGTGTACATACAAAATAGGAGGTGTATGCAGTGGAAAAAGACTTTCGCAAAAAAACATTTCGAGGTGCCAAGATTGAAGATATGATCTTGGAATTAGAGAAACTTAGCTCATTATGTGAAGAGAAATCTAAAAGTAGTGAACAATTAGAAAGGCAGCGTTTCTATGAAGGAATGGCTATTGCTTATACTACTATTGCAGTGAAATTAAAAGGAGACTTCGACTATATTGAACCAAAAGTAATTGATGAATTGTACAATGCCTTAGAGAAAACTTCAAATCCAAATAGTTTAAGCAATACAGAACACGGTACCACTTGTTCTTTTTGTCGTAGAAGTAAAGAAGAAGCCGGAGAATTAGCTATGGGACCAGGAGTTTCTATATGTATTGAATGCTTAGAGTTTGGTGCTGAAGTTATAAAAACACAATCCACAGAAGTATAATTCATTAACAAGCAATTTGGAAACCTTATAAGGTTTTTCTTATCTCTAATTAATTATCAACATTCATATTTAACACAGCCAATAAAAAAAGGAGACCCCCGCTAAAAGGGTCTCCCGCTCCACAAAGGCCCGCTATTGCTGCCTGTTCTGGAGCTGCTGCTCTCCGAGGGCGACAAGGCGCTTTGTCATCTCGCCGCCGACAGAGCCGTTTGCCCGCGCGGTCGTTTCAGCACCAAGCTCAACTCCAAACTCATTGGCTATTTCTTGCTTCATCTGATCAAGTACATTAGCTGAACCAGGAACCAACAGTTTGTTTCTTGCCATGATCCATCACTCCCGACGAAGGATTGAACAATGGGTATTGTTCTTTTTTAACTTAACCTGATGCAGGCTTCATGATACAGACAATCGGGGAAAGCATGCCTGAGCATCCGCCTGAGGGTTTTGGGATAAGATGTGCTAGTATGGGGATAGTTAAGAAATGAGGTGTCCAGGATGAAAATAGAAGTATGGTCGGATTTTGTCTGTCCGTTTTGTTATATAGGAAAACGCCGCCTGGAAGGGGCATTGATGGATTTCCCTTACCGGGATCAGGTAGAGGTGGAGTTCAAGAGCTTTGAGCTCGATCCAAATGCCGCCCCTTACTCTGGGAGAAGCATTCATGAGGCACTCGCTGAAAAATATGGCATGAGCATCGAGCAGGCGAAGCAGGCCAATGTGGGAGTGGGGCAGCAGGCGGCAAGCGTCGGCCTGACCTTCAATTTTGACGAAATGAAGCCGGGCAATACCTTTGATGCCCATAGACTGGCTAAATTCGCGAAAACAAAGGGAAGGGAAGCTGTTCTGACGGAAAAGCTCCTTAATGCCTATTTCACAGAATCAAAAAACATAGGAGATCACGAGGAGCTGGCTGGTCTTGCGGAAGCAGCAGGACTGGACAGGGAAGAGGCGCTCAGCATTCTGAAGGATGAAACAGCTTATGCCAATGATGTCCGCATTGATGAAGGCATTGCCCGGCAATATGGCGTTACAGGAGTCCCTTATTTTGTCATCAACCAGAAATATGCCATCTCAGGCGCCCAGCCTGCGGAAACCTTTGCCAGCGCTCTGCAGAAGGTATGGGAAGAAGAAAATCCTGTAGTGAAATTGCAGGAATTGTCCCCGGAAGGTGCGGCTGATGCCAGCTGTACGGATGGAAGCTGCATCGTTCCGGAAAAAGAATAGATTGAAACAGACTAAAAGGGGTTCGAAATAGAGATATTTCGAACCCCTTTTCTTTAAAAACTTTCAGCAAAATCAACCAGCATCTCCTTGTATACATGAACAGACTCCGGCAGTACATATTCTTTATCGCCATGCCAATGCAGTCCGCTCGGTCCGAATTCGATGGCCGGTATGCCGTAGTTGGCAAAGAAGACGGTATCGGCAGAGCCATGCTGTCCGAAAAAGACCGCTTCATCTTTAATATGCCGATCAACGACCGGCTTCAGCTTTAAGATGAATGGGTTGTCCCTTGCTGTTTGCAGCGGTTTGCTGAACATGCTGACAAGCACTTCCCCGTCTGTAATCGATTCAATCTGTTTAACGATTTCATCCTTATCCTGGCCGGGCAAATAGCGGATGTCGTAAAAAAGCTCGCATTTTTCCGGGACTTTATTATATACATCGCCTCCGCGGATTTTGGCCAGGTTGATGGAAGGGGAAGGATAGAATTCGGAGCTTTCTTTGGCAAAAGGGAGCTCCTTCAGCTTTCCATGGACTTCATATGCCCTTTCAATCGCATTGATGCCTTCCCATGGCCGGCTTCCGTGGGCCGGATCTCCATCAATGGCAATTTCGAGGCGCATGACGCCCTTTGCCTGGAGGGCGATTCCAAGCTGGGTCGGCTCTGAGCAGATGACAAAATCGCCGCGGTATCCATTTTCGGCAAGGTAGCCGGAGCAGTTGAACCCGCCGATTTCCTCATCAGAAACGATCTGAAGCTGAAGCTTGACCCCAAGCGGCGCCTCCTTCAGCTCTTTGAAGGCGCACATCATCGCTGCCACGCCAGCTTTCATATCGGCGGCCCCTCTGCCATAAATCTTGTCTTTCACCTCTACGGGGATGAATTGATCTTCTTTGCCTGAAACAACATCTACATGGCCGTTCCAGACAATGGTTTCATTGCCGCTCCCTATCTCTGAAACAAGCATTTTGTAGCCGTTATTTTCAATGATATGTACAGGGAGCCCGTGGCCCTCAAGCCAGTGCCCGCAATAGGCAACAGCTTCATTGGCCCCTTCTTTGTCCGAGCTGTTGATGCTGATCAGCTCTTTCAGCAGGTTTTCCAGCATTTTTTTCCCTACCTCCTCTGTCTATGGGTTATAGGACTTATACCCTGTATTCTCGAGTTTAAAAGGGAAAAAGCCTCTTTCTAGTCTTCTGAAAGAGGCAGTTCTATCTTTTCTATTTCTTTGCCATTCAGTTTCACGCTGTACAGATGATACTCGGGCGACCCTTTAGCAAAACGCTTATCGACCATAAAGTATACACGGTCACCATCAGCACTGAATACCGGCCTGTCTGTATACTCCCCTAAATGGGTAAGCTGGGCTTCCTCTCCGGAATCCACATCCATTTTATACAGCTCATATTCATAGGTTCCTCCTTCATCAGAGTTACTGATGGATTGAAAAATCATTGTGTCTCCATCAGGAGAGAAGGTGAAATCAAAAACATCCATTTTTCTGTCAGGATCACCTGCTATCTTCATGCTATCAGGGTTATCTATGGGGATTTCAAATATGCGCTGCTTCACCTCAAAGGTTTCTTCAGGTGTATCAGCACCCTGGTCATCATCCATCTGGATAAAAACACTGTTTTCTCCCGGACTGAGCTGGAGGCTGTGCATAGAATAGCTCTTCAGATCAGTTATTTGCTTATGTTCGCCTTCAGCCGGATTAAATGACCAGACATCAAGGTCATGCGGCCGTTTGCTGGCAATAGGTGAATAGTTCTGAAAGGTGCCGGCGCGCAAATAATAGAGAGTATCATCAACAGGAGAAAATTCAGTTTCCGTGATAAGCTCATTCTCGGTAAAAGCATCTGTGACCTGCTTTGTCGATAAATCAAGAATATGGATGGTGGTTTTAAACGCTGTATCTTCATCCTGCTGTTTATTGGTGGAAATGAAGCTTAGCAGAGATCCGTCATAGGAAAAGCTCGGATCCAGGATCATTCTTGAGCTGTCCAGGGAAAATGCCTCAGCATTGATATCTTTTTCCTTGTTGTACAGCATAAGGCTTGGTTTGCCATCTTTGTAATTTACATAAGCAATCGTATTCTGTGAGGATATATCATATTGATTGGTAATCCCATTCTGCTTTTCATTTTCGGATTTATCCAGATTAAGCCCGAGGAGGATAAGCAGGAGCGTGATGCCTCCAATAAATGAAAACAGCAGGATGATACTTTTCTTTTTCATGAAAAGCTCCTTTCTAGTAAAACAGGGCAGGCGCGTAGATAAGTGCCAGGCCTGCCAGGATGGCGATGAAGGGAATCGCCGAGAGTCCGTATGCCAGTTTCTTATTTTTTCCTGCAACCTTGATCTGGATCACATAGAGGATGACCCAGAAGAGTATCGGGCTTAAAGAAATCAATATGACCGGGTGCAGGCCTATCATGATAAGCCCTCCCCAGGCAAAAAAGAGGCAGGCAGCTGTGATCAGGACGCCGGCGGTAATATTGATGGCATGAAGCTTTTTCAAAGTTTTATCCATCTTGCCGCTGCTGGCGCTGAAATCATACAGTGTCGTCCGATAGACAAGGACAATGGCAAGAAGGATATTGAGCCAATCCCAGATCGAAAGTCCGAGTGAGATGCTATGATCCAGATTGCTGGCCAGCAGATAGCCGGCCGCATAAACAAGGATATGCAAAATCAGCAGGGAGTTCATCCAGAGCTTCCGGTTCAGGTGGAAAACCTGGTTCACGGCAAGGAAAAGAATCATGGAACTCGCGCCCATGGAAAGCAGCAGCCAGCCGATATGGGCATCTCCATTGATCAAAAGCTGTCCCAGATAAGCGCCTATTGTAAAAAGGATGGAAGAGATGGCAAGCGTCAGCATCATTTCTTTTCGGTATGGAAAGAGAGACTGCTGAATCTGGCTTCCGATTTCCCCTTCCTCGCCAAACTGTTCCATCGCTTTCTGTTCGGCTTCGCTTTCACTGAAGCCCTGTTCCTGGAAGTGCTCTTTTGAAAGCTGCAGATGTACCATAAGCTCCTCGAATAGATCTTCTTTTTCTTCTTTGGAGCATTCGGTATGCTGGACAATTTTCATGACAAAACGTTCAAGCTGCGATTTCACGTTAATCCCCCCGAGCTTTTGCGGATCATGCTTTCGATCAGGCTCCAGTCCTTTCGCTTCTTTTCCAGCTCCTGCAGGCCGTCCTCAGTAATACGGTAATATTTCCTTCTCCCTGCTGCGGTTTCGCTCCAGTATGACTCTGCAAACTTCTTTTTCTCCAGGCGCTTGAGGGCAGGGTAGAGAGTGCCTTCACCCATTACATAAGCTTCATCGGAGATTTCCTTAAGGATTTTTGTGATTTCATAGCCATATAAATCCTTTTGGGCAATGAGCGATAAAAGCAGGAGATCTGTACTCCCTTTCATCATTTCCTTATCCATTTCCATCACCTTTTTCCTAATGTTACTAACAGTGTAATACGATGTACCTCGTATTGCAAGGGTTAATCTTATAGTTTTATCTATACTTGTATAGGTTTAAAGACTCAGGGGTGTAGGTCTTATAGCATGTTATCCAGAGACTTATTAACAGGGAAAACATGAACAGAAAAGTATTCCACAGACATATCCACATTATCCACAGAATTATCAGAAGTTTTGCTCATTATTATGTTAACTGATTAAAGCGTTAGTAAATATGAGATTATTTAGATTATCCACAAAATTCACAGGGTTGTGGATACTTTTTATTCACAGAGTAAAAAGAATATGAACATATTGTGAAGTGCGTTGCAGAAAGGAAAAACATGGAGTATATTAAAAGTGTAGAAAGTAAGTGAAGATATTCACAAATTTTTTTGTAAAAGCTGGCCGGCTTAATTATTTTTTGTTTAGTATTGTGAAGTTATTCACAAAATAACAAAGCGGGAGACGATGATCATGAAAGTGCTGAAAACTCCACAGGCAGCGGCAATATGGACTGTATTAAGAATATGGCTCGGCATTCAATGGATTGAAGCGGGATGGCATAAACTTGCTGATGGCTTTGATGCAGGGGGATTCCTGCAGGGGGCGATCGCCCAGGCAGGAGGGGACCATCCAGCTGTACAGGGCTGGTATGCCGGATTCCTCGAGCACTTTGCTCTTCCGAATGTTGGATTGTTCAATGTTCTGATACCTTGGGGAGAACTTCTGGTTGGAGCCGGGCTTGTACTTGGGGCAGCAACCATTCCTGCCCTGATTGCGGGTGCATTCATGAATCTTAACTTTCTTCTGGCCGGTACAGTAAGCACGAATCCGATTTTATACACAGCAGCGGTCCTCCTCTTATTCGCAGGCGGGGCAGCCTATTACTGGGGTGCTGACCGCATCATGATTCCTTATTTTAAGAACATGGCAAAGAAGAAGAAAACGGCCGTTTTTGCGAAAAGGCATGCCCACGGGCACTAGGAAAGAGAAAAGCAGCAGGTTCTGGACCTGCTGCTTTTTTTATGCTGAGAGAGTGCGGGCAAATGCCCTCAGCCGGTCAGCGGCTGTTTTTGGCGCGCTGGTCGGCAGCTTTTGAACGTGCCATTGCTTCTAAATCATCATGGTCTGCAAGGTCGCGGTCAAATTCGACATCCAGTCCATCTGATTTCATGTTCTTCGGAACTTGTGGAAGTGATGCTTTGTTTTTATCCCGAGTTTTGTGTCCATGTGCACGGCCCATTCGAAAAACCCCTTTCAACCATAAAAGTACGGAATTGGCTTCCGTACTCTTAGCTTGCACCCTATCAAGGCAATTATGAGCATTTTGCATCAATGCTTGGATTTTTTCTTCGTAAAGCCGCCGGCCTGGTCTGCCAGCTTGAACTCCCTGGAGTAAACAACCTCCTGCATGCTTGACAATGTACTCTTGGACTTATCTTTCGATTTTTTATCCATCAGGCACCATCCCTTTCCGAAAAAATGAACTCCTTTTCTTAATTTTTCCTAAAAAGGAAGGAATCATACCTTCTTAATAAATATCTTTCAGTGCTTCCTCAAGCCCAGGATAGCGGAAACTGAATCCGGCAGCCTCCAGCTTAGCAGGAAGAACGCGCTGCCCCTCGAGCACCAGCTTGCTCATTTCCCCAAGAGCGAGCTTAAGTGCAAAGGCTGGAGCAGGAATCCAGTGGGGGCGGTGGAGGGTGCTTCCCAAGGTCCTGCCAAAGTCCTTCATTTGGACAGGATGGGGGCTCGTAAAATTAACCGGGCCGCTTAGGTTTTTATTTTCCATGGCAAACATAATGCCCCTTGCCACATCTTCAAGATGGATCCATGAAACCCACTGATTGCCGCTGCCGAGATTGCCTCCTGCAAAAAGTTTATAGGGAAGAGCCATCCGGGGGAGCGCCCCGTCATTCTTTTCAAGAATGATCCCGAATCGGCAGAATGCGGTGCGGACATCCCATCTGCCTGCCTCTGCCGCCTTTTCTTCCCACTGTTTAACAGTCTGAGCCAAAAAGTCCCCCGCCGGTTCTTTATTACTTTCTGTAAACGTCTCTGTTTCCGAAGTGCCATAGTAGCCAACTGCACTGGCATTGATCAGAGCCTCAGGCTTTTCTTTTAGCTCACTGATTATGTTCAGGACAGCCTCTGTGGCATCCAGCCTGCTTTTAATAATCCTTTTCTTACGTTCTTCCGTCCATCTGCCGCTGTTGATCGATTCGCCAGCCAGGTTGACGATATAATCAATCTCTTTCAGCTGTGCCGCCGGATTGTCACCTTCATTCAGCCACTGGACATAGTGAATATTGTTTCCGTTCTTTTTTCCTTCTGTGCTCCTCGTCAAAATGAAAACCGTGTGGCCCGATTCTGCGAGCTTCTTCACAAGGGCATGCCCGACAAAGCCGGTTCCGCCTGTAATCGCTATTCTCATGGGTGGACCTCCTTTTCCTATACTGTATTTATACGCTTTTTCCTGTGTAAACTCCTTTTCCAGGCTGCAGTTTGCAAGTGATGCAGCACATTGTGATAAAGTGGAGAGAGAGGTGAAGAGGATGCCGGTAATCACAAAAATATCAGTCCAGCAAAAAAGGAAGGACCGCTATAACATTTTTATGGATTATGGCAAGGGTGAGCAGTATGCCTTCAGTGCCGATGAAGATGTCATCATCAAATTCGGCCTGAAAAAAGGGATGGAGCTTGACGCGCTCTCCCTGACCCAAATAGAATTTCAGGATGAAATCAGAAAAGCTTATAACCAGGCTATTCATTATTTATCCAGAAGAATGAGATCGGAAACAGAGGTAAGGAAGCATCTTGCTGAAAAAGAAACAGATGAAAGCATCATCAATGAAGTCATCGTTAAGCTGTACGAATATAAATTTCTGAATGACAACGAATTTGCCATCGCTTATGTGAGGACACAGGCCAATACGTCTGATAAAGGCCCTGACGTCATTAAACGGGAGCTGAAGGAGAAGGGGATATCACAGCCTGATATAGAGGAAGCCATACAGGAGTTCCCTGTTGAGGACCAGGTCGAAGCAGCAGTAAAGCTGTGCCAGAAATATGCAAAAAAGTACAGCAGGGAATCACAGAGGCTTCTGAAACAGAAGCTTGAGCAGATGCTCCTCAGGAAAGGCTATCCTTTCTCCGTAATCAATATTGCCGTCGAAGAGGCAGAGTTTGAGGAAGACGATGACGGCGAAATGGACGCCATCCGCTATCAGGGAGAAAAAGCCTATCGGAAATACGAAAAGCTGCAGGGCTATGAATATAGGCAAAAAATGAAGCAGGCACTCTTTAGAAAAGGATTTCCGATTGAATTGATTGACCGGTTCCTTGAGGAAAAGGAAGAGGAAGAATAGAAGACAGGCAGCGGGTATTTGCGCTGCCTGTTTTTTTGTTCTACATCCAATCATTTTCCGGATTCAATCACAATCTTCTCTTCAAAACGGTTCTCGGTAATTATGCCGGCTACCTCAGCAGGTGAGCGGAGGCGTGAGCGGTCTGAAATATAGTTGTTATGATCCCAAAATGGGGTGTCCATGCCGCCCATATATACTGCCTGGATCAGGACCGGATCGTTTTCGTATTCTTTCTGCAGGCTTTCAGTAAAGCCCCGGGCCGCGAATTTGCTGGCACAGTATGCAGCTTCATTTGCTTTGCCGCGCAGCCCGGCAGTTGAAATGATATTCATAAGGAAGCTGCCCTTCTTTTGCTTGATAGCAGGGAGGAGTGCCTGTGCCATGTAGATGGTGCCCATCAGGTTGACTGTGAGCATATCATGGAGCTCCTCGTCCTTCAGGTCTTCAAAAGGACCGAAATGCCCAACGCCGGCATTGTTGATCACACCGTACAAATCAAATTGCTCTGGCAGTCCCGCAGCTTTCTCCTTTACTTCAGCCGGCTTGCTTATATCAAGAATCAGGATATCCGCCTTTCCCCCCTGGCTGGAGATTGCTTCTTTCGTTTCCTGGAGAGCTGCTTCACGCCTTCCGGATAGTATGATATGGAAACCAAGGCCGGCGTATTTAAGGGCCAGCTCCTTTCCAAGACCGGTGCCAGCGCCGGTGATGATAACTGATTGCATGTTGAGTCCTCCTTCAAGGGTAAAGTCCTTTATTTATACAGCTCTTTTCACTATACTAAAAAAAGATGAAGTTTTCCTCCGGCAGGCCGGACACAGGAATAAAAAAGGATGGATTATAATGGCGCAGGAGAAAAGATACAGTCAGCTTTCCCAGTACGAACTGCAGCAGGAAATCGCCAGCTTGCATGAACAGGCGAGAAAGGCTGAACAAATGGGCATGCTCAGTGAATTTGCTGTCCTCGAGAGAAAAGCCGTCATGGCCAAAGCATACCTTCTTGATCCGAAGGACTTTAAAGCAGGGGAGATTTATGAAGTGGATGGCGATCCCGGCTCATATTTTAAAATAGATTATTTGAATGGTGTGTTCGCCTGGGGCTTCAGGCTGCATGGCGGAAAGGAGGAAGAGGCGCTTCCGATTTCCATGCTGAAGGAATTAAAGGAAAATCAGAGCGGAGAGCTCTGATTTCCCTGCAGGCTAGGCCTGTTTCCTTGTTTGCCTTTTCAGAATAATGAGGTCCTGCGATTGCTGGGTCTGCCCATTTACCTGGGCATGTGCATGCTTCGGGCGGTAAAAGGGACCAGTAAACGGACTGGAATAAGGATTGTTATCAAAAAACTTTTTAGAGTTTCCCATAATCAAACCTCCTCATTATTGGTTAAAATAATTCAGGTGTATCATCTGTACGGTTTGATGACGCCCGCATGCGTTCCTGCGGATGGGTGTTGATTGACCCGTCTGCGCGTTTTGAAGCATATTCTGCTTTCGCGCGCGGTTCGCCTTCAAACTTGTTATGATTCTGATTTGGGAAATTTTTTGCTTTGTTCCGCATTCGTTTCCCCTCCTCGAGGTATGCTTGCGCGTGCTGCCTTGATTAGCCGCGCAAGAATAGTATGTGTTTAAAAAAGCAGGCTTATGAACGAAATGCAATAACAATAATATTTGGCAAAGAGGTGCTGTCTATGTTTGAAACACAAGAAAGACTGGTTGAGCTTCTCATGGAGAAAAACGGCAACCTTTCCTACGGCCAGGCCCGGACATGGGTAGAGCTTTTGTGGGATGATTTTGAAACGACCCGTGCAAAAGCGGGCTATGAGTATAAAGGAAGCCAGGTGACAGACAGAATTGTCAGGCAGTGGATTGAAAACTATGGTGCAAGGCTTCATGACTTTGTTGCCAGCAATCCAAAATATAAGAATTTGCTGGAGCAGAAACCGGATGATAAAAATCTCCATTAAAAAAGATGGCAAAAATGCCATCTTTTTTAATTTGGGATAATATCGAGCTTCTTCCGCAGCTTTTCCTCACTGAAAATCCACCCTGTATAAGAAGAAATGATATTCAGGTCATTGTCCAGCTGGACGACGGCAACGAATGGGTAATGTCCGTTGCTGCGGTATCTGAGATCAATGAACCGGACTTCGAATGATTCCTCGAGATCTTCTACCTCCCACCTGTATACAGGGGAGAAGGAAAGAAATGCCGACAAATTTTTATCCTTTTTGGCAGCTTCCAGCACAGGAGTCTGAGGTACCGGCACCCTGTTGAACTGATCCAGGATATCGATATGCCCATTATTGGCCCGGCCGACAAAGAACTGATGTTCAGTCATGATGGCAAGCCTCCACTGATGGAATTTCATGGTCGGGGCGATGATGATTTCCGTACTGTCAGGAATAATGGCTTTCACCGCTTTCAGGACGGCCCGCTGGGCAAGGAACCGGATGATATAGTATGCAATCAGTACGGCATAGATTGCCAGGAATGTATAGCCGGGATGTGCACCCAGTATCCATATGAACAAACCGGCAACATGGATGCCGAAAATGAACGGGTCAAATGTATTGATGATCCCAAGGGCAACCCATTTGGAAGAAAATGGCCTTAAAGCCTGTGTCCCATAAGAGTTAAATATGTCGACAAAAACATGGAGGAATACGGCCCCAAATGTCCAAATCCATAGGTGAAGCAAATTTGCTTCAGGGAAGAATGGATAGATGACCGCGAGTATTGCAAGCGGCCACAGGATGACAGCCGGGATGCTGTGCGTGATTCCCCTGTGATTCCGTATATAGACTGCATTGTTTCTAAGCTTTAATACTGTATCAATGTCAGGGGCCTGAGAGCCGATGAGCGCCCCGATCATGACGCTCGTCGCTGTTGCTGTGCTATCTGCTACAACGGGGTCCAGAGTGGCAAGCCCGCCGAGTGCAAAGCCCATGACCACATGTGTGCCTGTATCCAAGAGGAAAGAACCTCCTTCCATGGAATAATCTGAAGTTGCGCTGTTTCTGTATTTTATCAGTAAAAAGCTTGTCATCAAAGCCATTAATGGTTTACGTTAAAGGAGCTGCCAATATAATGATGAAGCATGAAGTCCAAATGTTTTTGCAGTACGAAGTTCATCCAGCAGATTTGAATCTTTTTAAAAGCACTATCGAAAAAATCGCAGCGCTTCTCCCTGTGTATGAAGCAGCTGACATTTCGTTCGTCTACTCTGGGGCTGAACATGAGCCTTCGTTCGTTACGGAAACCTGCTCACTGCCGACAGAAGCCCATTATTTCGCGCTGAAAAAGCTGAGAAGCTCATGCGGGCACTCTGCATTCGGCTGCCTGGACAGCTTCATACCCGGCGGTCTCGAAGAAATCCGATTCTGGGCTTTGAAAAAGAAACTTTAATATTATATTCCCATATTTCATGGAAGTTTAACATCCGGAGGATCAAAATTGAAAAAAACAGCATTAGCCAACTTAGATGCATTTAATAAAGAAACCTTCCGCCAGGACCTGATCGGCTGGTTTGAACAGGAACAGCGGACACTGCCATGGAGGCAGGATCAGGATCCCTATAAGGTATGGGTATCGGAAATCATGCTCCAGCAGACAAGGGTCGACACAGTCATTCCATATTTCAACCGGTTCATCGAACAATTTCCGACAATCGAGGCGCTTGCAGAGGCTGAGGAAGACAAGGTGCTGAAGGCGTGGGAGGGGCTTGGCTATTATTCAAGAGCCCGGAACCTGCAGGCAGCTGTAAGGGAGGTTCATGAACATTACGGCGGCAGGGTTCCTGATAATCCGAAGGAAATTTCCTCATTAAAAGGGGTCGGCCCTTATACGGCAGGGGCCATTTTGAGCATAGCCTACGGCATTCCGGAGCCGGCCGTCGACGGAAATGTAATGAGGGTGCTGTCAAGAATTCTCTCCATCTGGGAGGATATTGCAAAGCCTGCAACCCGCAAGATTTTTGAAGAGGCGGTGCGGGAGCTCATTTCACACGAAAACCCATCATTCTTCAACCAGGCACTCATGGAATTGGGTGCGCTCATCTGCACCCCGACGTCGCCATCCTGCCTGCTGTGCCCAGTCCGTGAGCATTGCCATGCTTTTTATGAAGGCAAGCAGAGTGAACTGCCGATAAAGACAAAGAACAAAAAGCAGAAGGATGTCCAGATTGCCGCTGTCGTGCTGCGGGACAGAGAGGGCAGATACCTGATCAGGAAAAGGCCTGAAAAGGGCCTGCTGGCCAATCTGTGGGAGTTTCCCAATACTGAAATCAG
This sequence comes from Cytobacillus sp. T106, assembly GCF_040492155.1. Taxonomy (NCBI): domain Bacteria; kingdom Bacillati; phylum Bacillota; class Bacilli; order Caryophanales; family Bacillaceae; genus Cytobacillus; species Cytobacillus sp. T106. The sequence continues at coordinate 141,218 of NZ_JBEUMK010000011.1, forward strand.
CCTTGCTTTCCTGCATGAAAAAGATCAGCTGGCAGAACTGATCAAAGAGCAGTATGGCGCCATAATAGAAACAGCTGAGATGACAGGACAGATCGACCATGTGTTCACCCACCTAACATGGCATATCCATGTTTATAAAGGGACACTGCTTTCCCTGGAAGAAGAACGGAGCGATCTGAAGCTTGTAACCGAAGAAGAGCTGAAGGAATTTGCCTTTCCGGTTTCCCATCAGAAAATGCTCAAGCACGTGCAGGAGCATAAATAGAACAGCAGGGGGCAGCCCTGCTGTTTTTTTGTGAATTAGGAAACAAGGATTTTTCGCTTTTCTACTTGTCCAGCTCCGGGCGCTGGAACCTCGAGTCATAAGCCAAACAGGCCAGAAGGTAAAGAACAACCTTCCGACCTGCTCGTCTTATGCATGAGGCCCACAGATGCGGGTCATGCGGACGTTGCCACAGGACGTGGCGCTCTTAGTCCGCGTTCCTCTATTGAACCAGGCTTTTCCGCATGTCTACTCGTAACTGACCCGTGTCCCATGTGTATAGTCAGCTTCCTGCCTTTTAAGGCCGCCGCGGTTTTCGATTTCTTCTATGATTTCACGGTGGATGGTTTGTCCCTCTGCATTGAGGTAGGGAACTACCTGCTGCATGGAGTGATGGAAGAAGGCCAGTTCGCTGTCCTTCCATTCCGTCTTTTTCACCATGGTTAGTTCAGTCATATCCCTTCCGACGTACATACTTTCATTCCTTTCTCTTTGAGCCTGTTGTTTAAGAATAGTGTTATAATCCTGTTTGCCAGATATACATGGAAAAGATAAAATGAAAACAAATGAAACAGGAAAGGAATTACGATTCATGACACAAAAAGTAGCACTTGTAACAGGAAGCAGCCGGGGCATCGGGAAGGCGACTGCCATTTCCCTTGCCAAGGAAGGATATGATATTGTCATCAATTATGCCAGGAGCAAAAAGTCTGCACAGGAAACAGCAGAACAAATTGAAGTTCTTGGCAGAAAAGCCCTGATCGTAAGGGCCAATGTTGGAGATGTAGAGAAGATTAAGGTTCTTTTCCAGGAAATCAGGAATGAATTCGGCCGGCTGGATGTATTTGTGAATAATGCGGCATCCGGTGTTCTTCGCCCTGCTATGGAGCTTGAAGAAAGTCATTGGGATTGGACGATGAACATCAACAGCAAGGCCCTGCTGTTCTGTGCACAGGAAGCAGCCAAATTGATGGAGGAGAGCGGGGGCGGCAAGATTGTCAGCATCAGCTCGCTCGGCTCGATCCGCTATCTGGAAAACTATACAACAGTCGGTGTATCAAAGGCGGCACTGGAAGCATTAACCCGCTACCTGGCTGTTGAGCTCGCGCCGATGAATATCGCTGTCAACGCAGTCTCCGGGGGTGCAGTCGACACAGAGGCATTAAAGCATTTCCCAAACCGGGAAGACCTTTTATCTGAGGCAAGGGAGAAGACGCCGGCAGGGCGGATGGTTGAGATTGAAGATATGGTCAACGCAGTCATGTTCCTGCTGTCCGATAAATCAGGCATGATCAGGGGGCAGACCATCATAGTCGACGGAGGAATCTCCCTGCTCGTATAATAAGTTTAAATTAGAATTTTTTTCCTGAAAATTAAAGGATATTTTCTCTGCGGCTGGTTAAATTAATAGTCGTGGAGGTGATTAACAATGGCAAACAGACAAAACCAAACTCAAGCTGGCACTAACATCCAGGAAGTGCGCCAGCAAAACGCTCAAGCTTCTCAAGGCCAGCAAGGTCAATTCGGCACTGAGTTCGCTAGCGAAACAAACGCTCAAGAAGTACGTCAGCAAAACCAGCAGGCTGAAGCCCGCAAAGGTCAAAACGCTGGCAGACAAAGCCGCTAATTGTACGGGAAGGCACTCTTTTATCCGCAAAGAGTGCCTTCTTTTTATTTTGCTCTTTTCGCATTAAATGCTGTTATTTGAGTGCCATACCCTCCCGGAAAGCCAACCTTCCCGGACCTGGATGAGGGAGTCAGTGTCAGGTTGAAAAATAAGAGGAGAAATCCCCCTATTTTCAAAAAAACTCTAAAAATAGCTCAAATAGACGGAGAAATTCCGTCTATTGACTCAAAAAACTGGAAAATGGGCAACTTCGCTCCACTTAACCGGAAATTCTCCGCTAATTTATACCCATCCGTACTATATTCAGCAGCTTAACCGTAGAATCTCCGCTTATTTTGAGGGCTTGCTAATGTAAAATAAAAAGCGCTTTTGAAAAAGTTTAGAAGGCAGAACCCGGCTTCGAACATTGTCCAGCTCCAGCGCCTAGCCCCTCGAGGTCACAAGCCACCCTTCCAAAAAGGAAAAGATCGCCTTTCCGGGAGGGGTGTCTTCTGCTTGTCGGGGATGAACAAGGCGCTTCCGCTTTTCCCTATTCGACAAAACTTCCTTTCAATCAGCAGAACTAGTCAAAGGAAAGATTGGGGCAAAGCCGAAATACATAGGTAGAATCTGAAATTGGGACGGTGACCTGTATGAGTACTTTTGACCTGCTGGTATCTGAACAGATGAAAACGATGGAAAAGCTCCTGTTTCTTCAGTCAGAACTGGAACGCTGCCAGGAAATTGAGCATGAGCTTAAGATAATCCAGGAGGAAACGGAGCTGGAAAGCGTCCAGTTTGAAATCCACCGCATGAAAGAGGAATTGCGCGAGATCCACCGGGTGTTTGAAACCCAGACGGAAGAGGTAATAAGGTCGTACCAGGAAGTGAATCTGACCTGCGGCTGAGAGATAGGCAGCAGGGAAGGCCGGGAAACAGGCTGGATCCTTGTGCTTCAAGAGTGACTATATGGGATAGATAGGGCCATTGAGAGATTTTCAATGGCTCTTTGTTTTAAATTCTTTCTTTAACCGTTATAATAATAGGAAATAATACGTTCTTTGTTGCCTTTTGTCGTTTTAGGAAACTTGTGCAAGTCATTTGATAGGTTGCAAAGCGTTTGGGAATGAAAGTAGGGGAGAAGAAATGGGCGTACCCATCGAAGGAGAACCGATGCAAATACACAGCTACAAACACAATGGGCACATCCATCGCGTCTGGGAGGAAACGACTGTCCTAAAAGGGACACAAAGTCTTGTGATCGGAGGAAATGACAGGACGATTGTAACCGAATCCGACGGAAGGACCTGGGTGACCCGGGAGCCGGCAATCTGTTATTTTCATTCACAGTACTGGTTCAATATCATTGGTATGATCCGGGAGGATGGCGTGTATTATTACTGTAATATCAGCTCTCCTTTTATATTTGACGGCGAAGCGCTGAAGTATATTGATTATGACCTGGATATCAAGGTTTTTCCGGATATGACATTCAATCTTCTTGATGAAGATGAATATGAGCGGCACCGGAAGGAAATGAACTATCCTGAAGTCATCGACCGGATATTAAAAGCGAATGTCGATAAGCTGATCCAGTGGATCCGCCAGCGGAAAGGGCCTTTTGCCCCGGATTTTATCGACATTTGGTATGAGAGATATTTAACCTACAGACGCTGATATTAAGGATAAAAAATGCCTATGTAGCACCTGTTGACCTTGTTTCAACAGGTTTTTATCTGTTTAAAAGAGGTATTCTATAGAGAGAGCATTAAGGGGGGCAGCAATTGGACAGCATCAAAAGATATATGAAGTTTGTTAAGCCGTACCGGCTGCAAATTATCGGCACACTTTTAATCGGCATTATAAAATTTGCCATTCCGCTTTTGATTCCGCTTTTAATTAAATATGTAATTGATGATATCGTCGGGAATGATTTACTGTCCCAGAGCGGAAAAACGGAAAGGCTGCTATGGATCATGGGAGCCATGATTGTCATTTTTGTGCTGGCCCGTCCGCCGATTGAGTATTACCGGCAGTATTTCGCACAATGGACAGCAAGCAAAATCCTTTATGATATCCGTGATAGTCTGTTTCACCATATCCAGAAGCTCAGCTTCAAGTTTTATTCCAATAACAGGGCAGGGGAAATCATTTCAAGGGTCATCAATGATGTGGAACAGACAAAAACCTTTGTAGTGACAGGCCTTATGAACCTATGGCTTGATATTGCAACAATTATTATAGCGGTCGTAATTATGTTCAATATGGATATTACACTGACGATTGTTTCTCTGATTCTTTTCCCATTCTATGCTTTCAGTGTCAGGTATTTCTTCGGGAACCTGAGAAAACTGACCCGTGTGCGTTCACAGGCGCTGGCCGAGGTTCAGGGATATTTGCATGAACGTGTCCAGGGAATGGCCGTTGTAAAGAGCTTTGCCATTGAAGATCATGAGCAGAAGCAGTTTGACAGCCAAAATAAAAATTTCCTGGAGAAAGCCATCGACCATACAAAATGGAATGCGAAGGCTTTCGCTGTCGTTAACACCATAACCGATATAGCGCCATTGATCGTCATCGGCTATTCAGGCTATTTGGTTATACAGGACGACTTGTCGATTGGAACAATGATGGCGTTTATCGCCTATATTGACAGGCTTTATAATCCGCTTCGCCGGCTTGTCAATTCTTCCACCACCCTGACGCAGTCGATTGCATCCATGGACCGGGTGTTTGAGCTGGCTGATGAAAAGTACGACATTGATGACTCGCCGGACAGCATTGAAGTGACCAATGTGAAGGGCCATATTCAATTCAACCATGTGGACTTCTCATATGATAAGGAAGAAGAAACTGTGTTAAAGGATATCTCCCTTGATGTCCGGCAGGGAGAAACGATTGCACTCGTTGGGATGAGCGGAGGAGGAAAATCTTCCTTGATCAGCCTGATTCCCCGTTTCTACGACGTCACAAAGGGGGAAATCCTGCTTGATGGGACGGATATCAGGCGGTTTAAGGTACGTTCTCTCCGTGATAAAATCGGAATTGTATTGCAGGATAATATCCTTTTTAGTGAATCCGTTAAAACCAATATCCTTCTCGGCAAGCCGCATGCGAGTGATGAAGAAGTGATTGCAGCTGCCAAGGCAGCCAATGCACATGATTTCATCATGAACCTCCCGGAAGGTTATGAGACTAAAGTCGGGGAAAGGGGTGTCAAGCTGTCTGGGGGGCAAAAGCAGCGGGTGGCCATCGCAAGGATTTTCCTGAAGAATCCGCCGATCCTGATTCTTGATGAAGCTACATCGGCTCTTGACCTGGAAAGCGAGCATCTCATCCAGGAGGCTTTGGAAAAGCTGGCTAAAGACAGGACCACATTCATTGTAGCCCACCGGCTCTCCACGATTACCCATGCCGATAGGATTGTCCATATCGAGAATGGGGAAATTGCCGAAATCGGCAATCATGAAGAACTTATGGCCAGACAGGGTCATTATTATAACTTATTCCAGGTACAGCAGCTGGAGCATTAAGAAAACCCTCCTCTTCTACAGAAGTAATCTTGTAGAAGGGGAGGGTTTTTTCCAATTTAATACAGGTAATTTTGCTCATATAGCAAAACACCAGAGCATATGATTGGAAAAGCCGCTTTCATTTACTGGATTTATTTAGTATTCCTAAATACTATTTCAAAGATTTAATATATTTAAATAATTTGGAAAAATCAGTAGACTTGTTTAATCTTTTTTTATAGAATGAGAAAAAGATAGTGACCAAAGGTACAAATTTAAAGGGGCATACTGTGAGGATGCCCTCCTGGTTCACGGCATTTAAACTGCAGGAAATCAGGAGAACCCATGAAAGACCAGTGCTTCAGCATGGAAAAAAGGAAGGAGTAATGGTGTGAGTCAAGCTCCCGTTTTAGATGTAAAGCAGCTGAAAACCTCCTTTTTTTCTTCAGATGGAGAAATACCAGCTGTGGATGAAATCAGTTTTTCGGTCCGTAAAGGTGAAATTCTGGGAATAGTAGGCGAATCAGGCTGCGGCAAAAGCGTGACGTCGCTGTCAATCATGAAGCTGATCCCCCAGCCGCCCGGGAAAATCACAGGCGGCGAGATTCTGCTCAATGGCGAGGATCTGGTTGCAGCTTCAGAGAGCAGGATGAGGGAAATAAGAGGGAATGAAGTGGCGATGATTTTCCAGGAGCCGATGACTTCCCTTAACCCGCTGTTCACAATCGGCAGCCAGCTGGTTGAGGGCATTATGATACATAAGAAAATAAAGAAAAAGGAAGCGGCCAGCCAGGCTGTAGAAATGCTCAAGCTTGTAGGGCTGCCAAGGGCAGAGCAGATCATGAAGGAATATCCGCACCAGCTTTCAGGGGGGATGAGGCAAAGGGTGATGATTGCCATGGCCCTCTCCTGCCATCCGAAGCTGCTGATTGCGGATGAACCGACTACAGCGCTCGACGTGACGATCCAGGCCCAGATCCTCGCTCTTATGAAGGACTTGAATAAAAAGCTTGATACGGCCATCATGATGATCACCCATGACCTTGGCGTTGTTGCCGAGGTCTGTGAAAGGGTCATAGTCATGTATGCAGGCAAGGTAGTCGAGGAAGCGCCTGTCAGGGAAATCTTCAAAAACGCCAAGCATCCTTATACAATCGGGCTTCTCCAGTCGGTCCCCGATATAAGGGAGAGGAAGGACAGGCTATACTCGATACCGGGTAATGTCCCTAAGCCTGGTTCAGTCAAGCATGGCTGCCGATTTGCGGCAAGATGCGAATTTGTCCATGACCGCTGTCTGTCGGAAACGCCGGAGCTGTACCGGGGAAATTCGCCGGTGCACACAGTAAGATGCTTTCTTCATGATGAATCAGGAGGTGCAGCCAATGACGGAAGTTCTGCTTGAGGTCAATCAGCTTAAAAAGTATTTCCCAATAACGGGCGGCCTTTTTGGCAAGAAGACCGGAGATGTAAAGGCCGTTGATGATGTCAGCTTTTATGTCAATAAAGGGGAAACACTCGGGATTGTAGGGGAAAGCGGCTGCGGTAAGTCAACGACCGGCAGGATGCTGATGAGGCTGATTGAACCAACCGAAGGAAAGGTGCTGTTTGAAGGGAAAGAACTGACAGGACTGAACGATTCGGAAATGAGAAAGATGCGCAAGGAAATGCAAATGGTATTCCAGGATCCGTTTGCTTCCCTGAATCCCCGCCATACAGTCGAAAAAATCCTTGAGGAGCCGCTGATCGTCCACGGGATGGGGGATAAGAAAGAGCGGAAGCAAAAGGTAAAAGAGATGCTCGAAGTCGTCGGTTTGAGCAGCTGGCATGCGAAAAGATATCCCCACCAGTTCAGCGGCGGACAAAGGCAAAGGATCGGGATTGCACGGGCCCTGATGACCAGGCCGAAGCTGATCATTGCGGATGAGCCGGTCTCTGCGCTCGATGTTTCCATACAGTCACAGGTGCTGAACCTGCTTGAAGACCTGCAGAAGGAGTTTCAGCTGACTTATATTTTCATAGCCCATGATCTGGGTGTTGTCAGACATATCAGCGACAGGGTGGGAGTGATGTATCTTGGGAGGCTGGTAGAAATCACGACGGCTGAAAAGCTGTATGAAAAGCCTTTGCATCCCTACACGTCAGCCCTTCTTGGAGCGGTGCCGGTCCCGGATCCAGATTTGCGCAAGGAAGCGGAGCTTCTGAGCGGAGATATCCCGAGCCCGGCTAATCCGCCAAAAGGCTGCGCTTTCCATACAAGGTGCAGGGAGTGCATGGAAATCTGCACGGTCGAACGGCCGCAGCTGGAAGAAATTGAAGAAGGTCATTTTGCAGCCTGCCACTTATACACCAGTAACAGGGTGCATGCATGATAAAAGAAAGATATTAAAAGGGGGAAAAGTATGAAAAAGCGCAATGGTCTTTTAATGTTGGTTTTTGCCCTGCTGCTGTCACTGGGGCTTGCAGGCTGCAGCGGCAGCCAGTCAAGCGGCACTGATGAAGGAGAGAAAGATTCCGGTACAGATTCGGGCGGTGAAACAGCTGCCGGCGGAACACTTGTCTTCGGGCGAAGCGGAGACTCTGATGCTTTGGACCCGGCCGTTACTACCGAAGGTGAATCCTTTAAAGTCACTGTCAATATTTTTGAAACATTGATCAACTTTGGCGAGCAGGATACAGAAATCCAGCCTGGCCTTGCAACTGAATGGGAGGAAAGTGAAGACGGGCTGAAGCATACGCTCAAGCTTCGCGAGGGAGTCAAGTTCCATGACGGGACAGACTTCAATGCAGAAGCGGTCGTCTTCAACTTCAACCGCTGGAAAGCAGGAAATAAAGAAGAATTCTATTATTATGCCTCTCAATTTGGCGATGTCCTAACAGAGGTAAAAGCAGTTGATGATTATACAGTTGAATTTACATTAAGCAGACCGATCGCTCCATTCCTGAAAAACCTGGCGATGTCGCCATTTGGAATCGCGAGTCCTGCAGCAGTAGAAAAGGCCGGCGATAAGTTCACTGACAACCCTGTCGGAACAGGTCCTTTCAAGTTCAAAGAATGGAAACGGAACGACCGTGTCGTCATTGAGAAGAACCCGGATTACTGGCAGGAAGGCCTGCCAAAGCTTGACTCAGTCATTTTCAGGGTCATCCCTGAAAACTCAGCAAGGCTGAATGCTTTGTCTACAGGCGAGGTTGACCTGATTGATGGCGTAAGCTTCAGTGATGTAGGGCAAATCGAAGGAAATGCAGATCTGCAGCTGTTTGACCGCCCGTCCATGAATGTCGGCTATCTTGGGCTGACCAATACACGCGGCCCGCTGAAGGATAAGAAGGTCCGCCAGGCGCTGAACTACGCAGTGGATAAGCAGGCTCTCATCGATGCCTTCTATTCCGGATATGCTGAGCCGGCAAAGAACCCGATGCCGCCGGGAATTGCAGGCTATAATGATGAGGTGCAGGATTATGAGTATAACCCTGAAAAGGCAAAGGAGCTTCTGAAGGAAGCAGGCTATGAAAATGGATTTGAGATGGAGCTTTGGGCCATGCCGGTTGCACGACCATATATGCCGGACGGGCAAAAGGTTGCTGAAGCCATCCAGGCCAACTTTGCTGATGTTGGCGTAAAGGCGAAAATCGTATCCTATGAATGGGGAACTTACCTCGACAAAGCCAATAAAGGGGAAGCAGATTCCTTCCTTCTCGGCTGGACAGGGGACAATGGAGATGCTGACAACTTCCTGTATGTCCTTCTTGACCAGGATACTATCGGATCCAATAACTACACATATTACAAAAACCAGGAGGTCCATGACCTTCTGATTAAAGCACAGACGCTGACAGACCAGGCCGAGCGTGAAGAGCTGTATAAGCAGGCTCAGCTGATCATCAAGGATGATGCGCCATGGATCCCGCTTGTCCACTCCAATCCTGTTCTTGCAGGAAAAGCGGATATTACCGGATTCAAGCCGCATCCAACAGGATCGGATCTGCTGTCTTCTGTGGAATTTAAAAAGTAAATGGAAAGAGAAAGAAAGGGAGTTCCTTAAAGCGGCTCCCTTTTCTTTTAGCCGGACCGATGCGGCTGGACAACCATCAAGAGAGGTGAAAACATGCTGTCATATACGATCAAACGAATATTTTCCCTTATACCGGTTTTACTGGGCTTGTCGCTGATTGTATTTTTCATGATCAGGGCCATACCGGGAGATCCCGCCCAAATCATCCTGGGCCAGCTGGCAACAAAAGAGGCTGTGGCTGATTTGACAGAGCAGCTTGGGCTTGATAAGCCCTGGTTTATTCAATATTTTACATATCTGGGGGGCCTGTTTACGGGTGATCTTGGGGAATCGCTTCGTACGAAGGCACCGATCAGCGGAGAAATTTGGCCTTTCCTGGCAGCTACCATGGAACTTTCCTTCTGCGCCATGCTCATTGCGATCTTTTTCGGCGTGAATGCAGGGATCATCAGTGCCTGGTTCCAAAATTCCTGGTTTGATTATATTGCCATGGTGCTTGCTCTTATCGGTGTATCCATGCCGATTTTCTGGCTTGGCCTTATGGAGCAGTGGATTTTTGCCATCAATTTGGACTGGCTCCCTACGTCCGGACGGGAAGAGGTCAGAAATCCGGTTGAGGCCATCACCAACCTTTATATCATCGATACTCTCCTTGCAGGACGGATGGATCAGTTCTGGGATGTCATCCGCCACCTTGTGCTTCCGAGCCTTGCATTATCGACCATACCGATGGCCATTATTGCCAGGATCACGCGTTCGACGATGCTTGAAGTCATGCGTTCAGACTTCATCCGTACAGCACGGGCCAAAGGGCTAAGGATGTTCTGGGTTGTGTACAAGCATTCTTTGAAAAATGCCATCATTCCTGTTTTGACGATTATCGGACTGCAGACCGGGCTCCTTCTTGGCGGTGCCATCCTGACGGAGACCATTTTCAGCTGGCCGGGAATCGGAAGATATATCTATGAAGCTATCAATTACCGCGATTATCCGGTCATCCAATCAGGGATCCTTGTCATTGCATTCATCTTTGTCATGATCAATCTGATTGTTGACCTCTTATATGCTGCAATCGATCCAAGGATCAAATACAACTAAAGGAGGGAAGAAGCCTATGGAATTATCAACAGAAAAAAATGTACATCCGTCTGCGGTCCAGGCCGAGGAAAAGGTGGAATCCCCCTGGCTTGAAGCATGGCGGAGCTTCCGGAAAAACAAGCTGGCTGTTGTCGGCGCGCTTATTGTTCTGTTCTTTGTCATTCTCGCAGTATTTGCGCCGCTGATCGCCCCTACAGGCATCAACGAGCAGCAGCTGGCAAACCGGCTGAAGGCCCCATCGGCCGACCATTGGTTCGGAACCGATGATTTTGGAAGGGATATTCTTTCCCGGGTAATTTATGGGGCGCGGATTTCTTTATGGGTCGGCTTTCTGGCCGTCCTTGGCTCACTTGCCGCAGGCTGTCTGCTTGGCATCCTTGCAGGCTATTATGGCCGCTGGGTGGATACGATCATTTCACGGTTCTTCGATATCATGCTTGCATTTCCTAGCATCCTTTTGGCGATTGCAATTGTAGCGGTACTGGGCCCATCCTTAAGGAATGCACTCATTGCCATTGCCATCATCAATATCCCTAACTTTGGGCGCCTGATCCGTTCCCGTGTGCTCAGTGTAAAGCAGGAGGAATATATCATGGCGGCAAAGGCGGTCGGCATGAGTGATGCCCGTATCTTATTCCTTCACGTCCTGCCGAACAGCATGGGTCCAATCATCGTCCAGGGAACACTGGCAGTGGCAACTGCCATCATCGAAGCAGCTGCTTTGGGCTTCCTTGGCCTGGGGGCAGAAGCGCCAAATCCCGAATGGGGAAAAATGCTCTCAGATGCAAAGGCATACCTCATCCAGGCCCCCTGGACAATGATCTTCCCCGGACTCGCCATCATGCTCACAGTACTCGGCTTCAACCTCATGGGCGATGGGCTGAGAGATGCATTGGATCCTAGGATGAAGAGTTAGGAAGAAAAGGGAATGTGCATGCTCAATAAAGGAATGTGAATTCTGCTCATGAACAACATATATTTGTACTACATCTTGTGGCATTACGCATATTAGGCATTGGTTGAATATTCCACATTTAAGTGTCTTTTGACTTGAGAACCTAGAAGATTGGCAATGTCAAAAAGGGTACGGAAAAAGATCTTCCGCACCCTTTTTTGTTTGATAACAAATATTCTTTAGCGCCTAATTAACTAATAGATTTAAAAGCTGCCTTGGATATTACATTACTCAAACTTTAAAAAGCCTGTTGATTGCAGTGGAAGGCACGTAGACTCCTGCGGGATTGCAGCGGCCATGCTGAGACCCCGCAGACGCGCAGCGGTGAGGAGGCTCAGCGTCGCCTCGCGGAAAGCGAAGTGCCTGTAACGGAAATCAACAGCCGCCGCTATCGGAAAAACCTAATCACTTCGTTTGAAGAATTAACAAAAGCAGCCTGATGGCTGCTTTTGTAATTTATTCCTCGTTTTCCTCTATACTAATCTCGTTTTCCTCTTTATGATACGACTGGAAGCTCGAAATCAATGTATCCAAATGCTCGACCTGTTCGTCGTATTCAATAATGGCAGAAATAATCTGCATCGTATGATAGATGATCTGCTCATCATCATTTTCCATGTTTTTATGCTGCGCCAGGAAGAAGGTGAACAGCTCCTTGCGGTCCAGGCAGATATCGCCTTCTTCAAAACTCACCTGAGGTTTCACTTTACCAATGAACTTAAGCATCACATGCTCATGATAGTGTATCAGACAGTCCAGCTGCTGCTGGATAGAATTCTGGAAATCCTCTGGCATCTGCTGCAGCTCGTATTCATGGCGGTGCAGCCTTTTCAGTGTTTCAAGCGACATTTTAACGGTCGAGATCATCTGTCTGTAGATGACCAGCTTTCTTGCTTTAACCGGACTGTCTTTTTTCAGGTAATTACGTTCTTCCTTGTACATAAGGTACAGCTGATCGAGCTTGATGACATCATCTTTCAGCTTTTCGATATCATTTTTTAAGAGCATATGCTCAGAGGCATGGCGGACGTTCAGCCTGATCCACTTTGTAATATCTTCTGTCGCATTGGATATTTTATAATACAGCTTGTTTTCATATTTAGGCGGCAGGAATACAAGATTGACCAGGAAAGCTGATAATATCCCAAGCATGATGGTCGAAAAACGGATAACAGCAAATTGAACAAAGTCATCACCAGGAGTCTCCATGATGGCGATTAAGGTCACCAGTGACAGGGCGATGGTTTTTTCAAGCTTCAGCTTCAGGTTGATAATGATGACAATGACGGCGGCAAGACCGACAATGAAATAGTTGTTTCCGAAAACAAGAACAAAGACGACGGCAATGACAGCCCCGATGATATTGCCCTGGATCTGCTCGATTACCGATAGATACGATCTGTAGATGGTAGGCTGAATCGCAAAAATGGCTGCGATGCCTGCAAAAACAGGGGTTGGCAGGTTGAAGATTTCTGATAAAAATAAAGACAGTATGATGGCAATTCCCGTTTTTAGTATTCGGGCTCCAAGCTTCATGCAAATAATATCCTTTCGTATTTATAATGGCTGCCTTATTACAATAGAACAGCAATTATCTATTTTATACTTACTTTAAACCGATTTGCTCATTGTTAAACAATTATGTACTATACAGGGATTATCCTTGAAGTTCAAGGGACAAATATGATAAATCTCCGATAAAATTCCATTAAGGCGCTTACATGAAAAAAGTGGCGCATTGCCGGATCGATTATAGTATATGGGCGGGAAAGGCCTTCATATGATCCTTCAGTTGTGCTGTGCATAAAAAGAAATAGGAAATAAATAAGGCCCGCTCAAGAATGTTGAGCGGGCCTTTGGCGAACCATCATTCTGTAGAAACAGAAGGGTCAGCCTGTTCTTTTACAGGTACTACCTGGAAGAAGTGGTTTTCAACGTCTTCAAGCAATTTGGACAGCTGTTCAGATTCTTCGTGCTGCCCTTGTTCCGTGAGCATTTTTATATAATTGCCGAGAAGCTCTTGAACATCTTCCTGCCCTTTTGAGGATAAAGCAGAGACCGTGACCTTTGCCCCTTTTGCGATCCTGCGCTGAAGGGCTTCCTTCGTGAGCCCCAATTCCGGCTGATGGCGGAGATATACGACTCCGCCGGTCATGCCCGCGCAGATCCATGGTCCAGGATCGCCCAGGACAAGGCCTCTGCCATTTGTCATGTATTCAAAAGCAAATCCCTTAATATTGGCATGTGTCCCGATGTTGCCATGTTCTTTTTCAGGAAGAGGCTTTTTCAGCTGCCCGCCAATAATCATGTCAGCACCGGAGAGACGGATGCCTGCCCGAGCATCGGCATTGCCCTGGGCCACGAGGAGCCCTTTTTGTGCGCCGTATCCAAACCCTTTGCCGACTGATCCGTTGTAGAAGCTGCCATTCTTTCCTTTTGATTTAAAAATCAGAATCTCTCCGCCGAATGAAGTCTTGCCGATGCCATCCTGGGCACCGCCGGCCACTTCAATATGGATACCGGCGCTGTTGTAGGCTCCGAGCCCATTGCCTGGAATCGAGCCGCCCTTATATTTAAGGGAAACTGGCGGAAGGCTCTGATATGATCCGTCCAGCCGGTTTCTGACACGGTGGCAGGAAACACGGCTTCCCAGCACACGCTGTTCTGAAGTAATGCTCTGGTATTCGCGTGATTGGTGAAGCTCTTCTACGCTTGCATCAAGATATTCTGCGCCTACTGCAACCTGAAGCTGGTGGGCATCGAGGGAAGCAGCCGCTTCCTGGTGGCTCAATTGGCCAATCTCCAGGGTGCGGAGGAGGTAGGTCAGGTCAAGCTGTTCTTTTCCTTTTGCCTGCTCGAGGAGGTCAGAGCGCCCGACAGCGTCCTGGAGGTTCCTGATTCCAAGTCCAGCCGCCAGCGCCTTGAGTTCCGTCCCGAAAGCTGTATATAAGTTCATGATGCCCTGGACGGCCAAATCGAATTGACGAGGGACGAAGCGGCGGAGGCCATGATCTTTTGCCTGCGCTTCTGTTTCGATCTGGGTCGCAATCCCGACATGGCATGTATCCAGATGGCAGCCGCGGCATGTGGTACAGCCGATTGCAAGCATAGAAAGTGTCCCGAATCCGATTCTGTTTGCACCGAGGAGCATAACCTTCAGCACATCTGATGCACTCTTGATGCCGCCGTCTGCCCAGATTTCCACACTGTCGCGCAGTCCTGCTTCAAGCAGGGCGTTATGGGCTGCCTTAACGCCGATTTCAACCGGAAGTCCGACATGCTGGAGCGCATGGATCCTGGCTGCGCCGGTGCCCCCGTCAAAGCCGCTCAAAGTGATGATATCCGCCCCGGCTTTTGCGATTCCAACCGAGATCGTCCCGATATTAGGAACGACAGGGACTTTTACAGCAACTTTCGCTTTATCATTGGCCGTCTTAAGCTCGTGTATCATTTGGGCCAGGTCTTCAATTGAATAGATATCATGATTGTTGGAAGGCGAGATTAAATCTGAGCCGATGGTGGCATTTCTCGCCTCGGCAATCTTCGCTGTCACTTTTGAGCCGGGAAGATGTCCGCCTTCACCCGGCTTCGCGCCCTGGCCGATTTTGATTTCAAGCAGGTTTGATGAGTTCAGCAGCTCTGCGTTCACCCCAAACCGGCCGGAAGCAACCTGCTGTCCGCGGGTATTCGGGTATTTGCCCAGCATATCCTTGATTTCCCCGCCTTCACCGTTCATGCTGACCATGTTCAGGCGGTCTGCACCTTCTGCATAAGCCCTGAAGGCAATCTCATTCTGTGAGCCGAACGACATGGAAGCAATGACAAAAGGAAGATCATGCGTCCCGACATTCAGGCTCACCTCTGAAGGCGATACAGGGGAGGAGGCCGGCTTGAAGCCGGTCAGATGGCGGATCGTTGTTGGATTCTGCTCCTCCTGTTCTGAAATCTTTTCCCCGTATGCTGTATAGTCGCCGGTTTTGGCAACTTCGCCGATGGCTTTCCAGATGCGCGGGAAAAGATGAAAAGTTTTTCCGATTCTTTCTTTTTCATTCTGGTAATCTTCTGCTCTCTGAATAGCATCTTCCTTCATGCTATCGAAATTGCAGGCAAGCTCTCCTGAACCGAAGAAGTTTACGATATTCAGTATTTCGGCTGTCTCCTCATGAAGCCCGATGCTTGAGAATAGGCGCCCGTAGCCTCTCAGCTCGTGTATCCCGATAGTAGAAATGACCTTTTCAAGGCCTTTTGTCAAGGCAGTGTACAGGTTTACAAGCGGCGTGGCCGATTCGTCCAGCACAGTCATGAACATATAGTACGGAGATATCAGATCTGCACCAAGTCCATAGCTGGTGATGATATCATGCAGCGACCGGATGGAAGCCGAACGGAGCAGGATGGAACAGTCCCTGCGGACCGCTTCCTTAACGAGCGCCTGATCGATCGCTGATACAGCCAAATGCGGATCGAGCCAGAGATACCCATTTTGGTGAGCCTGTGAATCATCCAGTATGAGGAGGGATTTTCCGCTCCTGACAGCGGCCACGGCATCCTCCGCCAAACGGCCAAGGGCCTCCCGGATGCCTTCATCTTCACTGAAAACAATCGGGATGTAGGCAGTCAGCTTTTGCTCCTGGTAATAGTCTGTCACCTGGTCATAGCTTGGCTGCTGGATGATGCCGGAACATTCGAATCCTGCTTTTCCTTCAATCAGGAGCGGAGTCTGAAGTTCAGTCACTCCTGAGACTTCCTTATCAGAATGGAAGAGGGCAGGGCGCTTCCCGATGATGGTCCTGGTTGAAAAGTGTTCTGTCTCACGGTCACGGTCAATGGCCGGATTGGTCACGACGGCCACACTTTCCTTTATATAGTCGGCAATATTTTTCCGCTCAGGGTTCAATGCTGCCAAAGGTGCATCATGTCCTAAAGAGCGGATCGGTTCAATGCCTTTATCAGCCATCTGCTCAACAAGCTGGACCTGGTCCCTTTCCCAGCCGAAAGCTTTGTATTGGCCGTTATGGATCTTACTTGGATAGTTCATTGAAATCGTTTTGGGCAGCCTTGGCGTTTCGAGCCGCTTCCTGCTGCCGTCCAGATGCACCCGCTTTGAGAATCTCTTGTATACTTCTTCCTGGTATGCATGCTGTTCAAATACTTCAAGAACATCTCCGTTCCATTTCAGGCCGACCTTTTCTCCAGGAGCCAGCGGCTTAGGCTCGTTTACATATTCGCTGGAAGGAATAATACCCGGTTCGGAAGAGAATAAATAAGAGCTTTCTGTTTCAAGCATCCAGAGCGGGCGCAGCCCAAGTGCATCCACGCTGAATACTGCCTCGTCCGCAAAGCGGGAAATGATGCCTGCAGGACCCTGGGCAAAATGGCCCCAGCCTTCCCGGATGTAGGTGTACAGATCCTGGAGATGGACCGGGTATGACTTGATTTCATTTACGATTGGCGGGAACATCACATCCATCGCTTCAAAAAGCGAATAATTTTCACGGCAAATAAACGTCTCAAGTGTTCTGCTCAAGTCCTGTGAATCGCTGCCGTCCTTCACGAGAGGGACGCCTGCAAGCTTAGCTTCATCCCGAAGCTTGGCAATTGTGTTGATTTCACCGTTATGCCCAAGCACACTGAAAGGCTGGACGCGGAAAAAGCTGGAGAGCGTATTGGTCGAATATCTGTTATGGCCTAGTGTCATCGTCGATGCGGCAAGCGGGTTCGCAAGGTCATGATAATATTTGGGCAGGATATCCCCTGCGCCCATTACTTTATATACGGCATGGTGCTGGCTTAAAGAAGCCACATGGACATGCTCATCTTCTTCGAAATCTATAATGAGGTTAAATAATTTTTCCGTAAGGGGCTGGCCCTCCAACTCTGATACAATGGCAAACTGCCAGAATATAGGGTTTTCCTGGATGGCAATCGGCCCAAGGGCTGAAGAATCTGTCACTTCGTCTGATTCAAATAGGATTTCAAAGCCTGCATCTACTAATTTTTCTGCAAGACTGGCTTTAATGCTTGAGCTTTTTTCATTTCTTGACATGAAAACATGGCCGACCGCAAAACCTTCGCGGGAGGCTGCCTCAGGATCGGCACCGGCGTCAGATAGCTTCTGCTTCCATAGCTCGCGCGGGATATCAATGTGAATCCCGACGCCGTCGCCTTCTCCGTTAATAAAACCCGCGCGGTGATTCATCGTGACAAGCGCGTCAATGCAGCTGAAGATATTCTCCCTTGAAGGGATCTTATTCTTTTCCATTGCGGCTACAATCCCGCAGGCATCGTGCTCCTGGCGGTTAAATTCAGTGAATAGGGATGGGCTCCAAGTTTGTGTCATAAATACGGCTTCAGCAAATTGCCAAGCCGGTTCACCTCCTATAAGATTTTTCTGTATACAAAATGAAATTTTGTAAGGTTAATTGTTTCGGGGAAACATATAAGGGGAAAAACAGACAAAGTGGGACTTTATTTTTCAAAAACACAAAATAAACAAAAGTGAGTTTTTCGAAAATTAGTATTTCTATCATATCATAAGAATTTTCAGAAATCAATTAATTATACAAAACTATGGATGGGGAATAGGGAGCTGGAAAAGGATATGCTGATAAAACCTCTTATTTTGTAAACGTTTTCAATATTACCTATATTAAAAAAGGAGCCGTTTCAGGCTCCTTTTATGCATAAAAAACTGTATAATTATTCTCCGCCCATTATGCTGAATGCATGATTGACTGCATGGAGAGTTGCGTGTATATCTTCTTCGGTATGGGCAATGGTTACAAACCAGGCTTCATACTTGGAAGGTGCCAGGTTGATCCCCTGCTCCAGCATCAGCTTGAAGAAACGCGCAAAAGTCTCGCCATCTGTGTTTTCTGCCTGCTCATAGTTTTCTACTTTTTCTTCTGTAAAGTAGATGGTCAGTGCGCCTTTCAGGCGATTGATGGTAATTTGGACCCCGTGCTCAGCCGCAGCTGCCAGGATTCCTTCTTCAAGCATTTGCCCAAGCCTGTCGAGATATTCATAAACTCCATCCTGTTTCAGGACTTCAAGGCAGGCGATTCCGGAAAGAATGGAAGCCGGGTTTCCTGCCATTGTTCCTGCCTGATAGGCTGGGCCTAATGGAGCCACCTTTTCCATGATTTCCAGTTTGCCGCCGTAAGCACCGATCGGAAGCCCGCCGCCAATGATTTTGCCCATTGCTGTCAGGTCAGGCTGAACGCCAAGCATATCCTGGGCGCCGCCATACATAAAGCGGAAGGCTGTTATGACTTCATCATATATAACGAGAGAGCCTGCTGCATGGGCAATTTCGTTAATCTGCTCCAGGAAGCCCTCCTTTGGTTCAACAATCCCGAAATTTCCTACGATCGGCTCGACCAGCACTGCTGCGATCTCGTCTCCCCATTTTCTCATCGCTTCTTTAAACGGCTCGATATCATTGAATGGGACCGTGATCACTTCCTGGGCGATGCTTTTCGGCACGCCGGCAGAATCAGGTGTTCCAAGTGTGGATGGCCCTGAGCCTGCAGCAACAAGGACAAGGTCGGAATGGCCATGGTAGCATCCGGCAAATTTAATGATTTTGTCTTTTCCTGTGTATGCCCGCGCCACACGGATCGTGGTCATGACGGCCTCAGTGCCTGAATTGACGAAGCGGACTTTTTCCATGCCCGGCATGGCTTCCTTCAGCATCTTGGCGAATTTAACTTCGTGCGGGGTAGGTGTTCCGTACAGGACCCCTGTTTCTGCTGCTCTTTTGATTGCTTCAGTAATATGAGGATGTGCATGGCCAGTGATGATGGGGCCGTACGCAGCCAGATAATCGATATATTGATTTCCGTCAACATCCCAGAAGTAAGCTCCCTGCGCACGCTCCATCACAACGGGAGCGCCGCCGCCAACGGCTTTATAAGAGCGGGAAGGGCTGTTTACTCCGCCCACAATATGTTTAAGTGCTTCTTCATGTATGCGTTCTGAATTTGAGAAATTCATTTTCTTCCTCCTTAGGCGTAATTCCCCCTCTATATTACCGCAGTTTAACGGGCAGTAATAGCCCCGCGCTTATAGTAAGAAAGTTAGGAAAAAGGAAGGGGCTGGGACTGAACTGTCCGTAAAGCCTTACTGGCTGAGTCAGCCCGCTGTGGAGAGTGCTCCAGAGGGAAGAAGTGCAGGCTATTTGTATTAAAGATGTCCTTTGGCTAAAATGAGTTCTTGGGGCACCGGCTTTGGAGAAGGCAGGATGCCTTGGATGTTTTGAAATATATGCCCTTGTAAAAAGGGATTGAACTGGAGGAAAACATGAAGGATGCCATCATTGTAAATGGCCTGCGCAAGGAATTTAAGGCCTATTCAAGCAGGGCCGGCCTTAAAGGGGCCTTCCGCGATCTGTTTACGCGAAATTATAAGATTGTCCCTGCTGTCAACGATATCAGCTTTCAGGTAAGGCAGGGGGAAATGGTAGGCTACATAGGGGAAAACGGAGCGGGAAAGTCGACGACCATCAAGATGCTGACCGGCATCCTGGAGCCGACTTCCGGGGAGGTGACTGTCAACGGGATGAATCCGCACAGGGACCGGGAGAAATTCGTCCAGACGATCGGGGTTGTGTTCGGGCAGAGATCCCAGCTGTGGTGGGATATTGCCGTTCAGGAATCGTTCCGGCTTTTAAAAAAGGTTTATAAAGTTTCTGATGAGGATTATGCCAGCCATATGGACCATGTCATCAGGACGCTGGATATCGGGCCTCTCCTGGATAAGCCCGTGCGCAAGCTCTCGCTTGGACAGAGAATGCGCTGCGAGCTGGCGGCGGCCCTGATCCATAATCCGCCGCTGTTATTTCTTGATGAGCCGACGATTGGCCTAGATGTCCTGGTTAAGCTGAAAATCCGTGAGTTTTTAAAAGAAATCAACCAGAAATACAATACAACCATTCTTTTGACCACCCATGACCTTTCTGACATTGAAGCACTTTGCGAACGGGTTGTCATGCTTGATGAAGGCCGCATCATATACGACGGTGCTTTGCAGAGCCTGAAGGAAACCTGGGCTGAGGGAAAGGAAATACGGTTTGAATTTCTTGAGCAGGCAGAATTGGAAGCCTTGGAAGAGCTTACTGCTGATCTCCCGGTCGAATGGCAAAGGAATGGAGAAGACGAAGCCTTTACGGCCTTTGCGGAGGATAAAGAGGAAGTCATCTCTGCGCTGATTGCAAGGGCAGTCTCGGCCTACAAGGTCAGGGATATTAAAATCATGGAAACGTCAACCGAAGAAATTATCCGCAATATATACGATAAAGGCATGGCTTGAGGAGGCAGCAATGGATAAGTATGTAGAAATGATCCGTATCCGTTTTTTGATGATGCTCGCCTACCGGACGAATTATTATACAGGCATTCTGATATACAGCATTAATATCGGCGCTTATTATTTTTTATGGACTGCGATATATGGAGGGAAAGAGAGCATTGAGGGCCTTTCCGTCCTGCAGATGACCACCTATGTAGCTGTTGCCTGGATGGCCAGGGCCTTTTATTTCAATAATATTGACCGGGAAATGGCTGCAGAAATAAAGGAAGGAAAAGTAGCGGTCGAACTGATCAGGCCATACAATTATCTTGGCATGAAGACCATGCAGGGGCTTGGTGAAGGCATTTTCCGTTTGTTCTTTTTCTCTGTTCCCGGCATGGTCATTGTGGCCCTGATCTTCCCGCTTGAATTTTCGGCAGACCCTTCTACCTGGCTGCTGTTTTCAGTGTCCATATTACTCAGCTTCTTGATCAATACCCAATTAAATCTGCTGACAGGGATTACGACTTTTTTCTTATATAATAATACAGGCTTGATCAGGGCCAAGCGCGTGGTGATCGATCTGTTTTCCGGGCTGCTGATCCCTCTTTCCTTTTTCCCTGTGTGGGCTCAGGATATCTTGAAATTCCTTCCCTTCCAGGGCATCAGCTATATTCCAAGCATGATTTTCACCAATGGCTTCACACAGGGGGAAGCCATCAATGGTCTGCTGCTTCAGGGAGTGTGGGTGCTGATCCTTATCATTCCGATACAGGCACTTTGGACCGCGGCGAAAAAGCAGATGGTCATACAAGGAGGGTAACAGCTTGTTTTATATTTCGATTTTCTTCCAATATGTGTCTCAGTATATGAAAACAAGGCTGGAGTATCGGGCAGATTTGGCGGTTGAGGTTGTATCCGACTTGCTGTTTCAGGCAGTCAATTTGATCTTTATCCTGGTTGTCTTTGGACATACCAGCTATTTGAGCGGCTGGAACAGAGATGAAATTATCTTTATTTATGGCTTCTTTCTTGTTCCGTATGCCCTGTTTTCTTCCTTTTTCAATATTTGGGATTTCAATGAACGATATATCGTAAAAGGCGAGTTTGACAGGATTTTGACCAGGCCTGTCCATAGCCTTTTCCAGATTGTCCTGGAAAGGATGGAACTGGAATCTCTGTTTGGAGCCGTGACCGGCCTGGTGATTATGTTTTATGCGGGAGAGCAGCTTGGACTCAGCATAAGCTGGTATGATCCTTTCTTGTTTATCCTGCTTGTGCTCGGCGGTGTGATGGTTTACGCGGGAATCTTCGTCCTGATTGCGTGCATCAGCTTTTGGGCAGACGCGAGAACTTCCATCATGCCGATGATGTACAATATCGGGAATTATGGAAGATATCCGGTAGACATATATAATGGTGCCATCCGTTTTGTACTTACCTGGATCCTCCCGTTCGCGTTTGTCGGTGTCTATCCGGCGGCCTATTTCCTTGGGAAGCATGAATGGCTGGCCTATTCTTTCCTGACGCCAGTCATCGGTCTGGTATTCTTCTGCCTGTCCATCATCGTCTGGAATCAGGGAGTAAAGAAATACCGTGGTGCGGGGAATTAGAATGGCAAAAACAGCACTCTCTTAAATGAGGTGCTGTTTTTTTTATGTCTTCTGATCTTGGTGTAAACTCAAACTCTGCTGTTTTCTTTTTCGTTCAAATGTTTTATATCTTTGAGATAGTTTTGATAAGCAGCCGTTGCTTTATCCGGCGGCTTTGGGAGTGTTTTATAAATTTTATTAAGCATATAAACCGCTCTGAACAAAGTGCCGGCAATGATCCCGAAAGCAATAATGCCCGCCAATAAAGGACTCAGCATCAATAAAATGCATCCTAAAATTACAGCGAGCAATATAGACAGCAGCAGATACATAAATAACTCCTCTCACTTTAAAAATGGATATTCATTATTTTAACAGGATAATACTGGAACCGCACTATTTGTTAAAAGACAAGCCGGCATACAGGCCCTGCTTTAAGCGTATAAATCTAGGGAGTATAAAGGAGAAGAGGGTCTGATTTGGTCTTTTATCTTTCGCTGATATTGATTGCCTTCTGTGTATTGATGAGTCTGCGGACCTTGTTTATCCCCCATAAGATCCGCGGTAAAAGAGTCTCGTTTGAAAACTTTCTGTATCTTGCTTTTATATATGTGACGGTCATGATTGGCTTTGGGCTTATTTACGTTTTAATGGAGCAGAACGGTACCCAGGTTCTCCGGGAAAGCGCGGGAGCAGAAGGGGGAACATTTTTTCAAAGGCTGGAGACAGGTTTCTATTTTAGCGCCGTAACCCTTTTTTCAGTAGGCTATGGCGATATTTCCCCTATAGGGATCGGGAGGATGATCGCCGTCCTTGAGGCATTGATCGGCTACACGATTCCCGCAGCATTTGTAGCGAGGGCCGTATTCGACAGAGAGTCCTGACAGTGTCCCGGATTTGTGTTTGCGGCAGATTTTGGATAGGCTTATGATATCACAACGATGGAGGGATTAATATGCAGATTGAACTGGGAAAACAGGCTCCGGGGTTTGAACTGCCGGACGCAGATGAAAAGCCGGTAAAGCTGTCAGACTTCCGGGGCAAAAATGTGGTCCTGTATTTCTATCCTAAGGATATGACACCTGGGTGCACGACCGAAGCATGTGACTTCAGGGACAAGCATGAGGAGTTCCAGGGAGCCGACGCTGTAATCATCGGTATAAGCCCGGACCCAGCCGGCAGGCATGGTAAGTTTATTGAGAAATACGGATTGCCTTTTATCCTGCTGTCAGATGAAGAGCATAAAGCCGCTGAAGCATATGATGTATGGAAGCTGAAGAAAAATTTCGGCAAAGAGTATATGGGGATTGAAAGATCCACCTTCATCATTGATAAAGAAGGGAATTTGGTGAAGGAATGGAGGAAGGTCAAGGTTAAGGGCCATGTCGAAGAGGCGCTTGCTTATGTACAGGAGCAGCTTTCCTGAGTAACGGGATTGGATACTTGTATCCAATCTTTTTTTCATTTTAGTGTAGTGATTTGCGGGGGCCATTCGTCTAATATACTAAGGGTTAAATTTTCCAGAATGGATATTGGGTGATATGTGATGGGCAAATACATTTATATCTTGCTGACAGATACAGGAACGATATTTTCAAGACTGATAAAGTGTTATACGAAAGCTCCGTATAATCATTCTTCCATTGCGCTGGACAGGCAGTTCAATCAATTATTCAGCTTCGGGAGGCGCAGCTATTTGAACCCTTTTTCAGCCGGATTCATTAAGGAAAGGGTCGATGGGGGCGTGTTCAAGCATAAGAGAAATACGAGATGTGCGGTTTACCGGCTGCAGGTTTCAGATTCACAGCATAAAGACATCCGGAAAATAATCCTGCAATTTGAGGAAGATCCGCTGAGGTATAAATATAATCTCCTCGGGTGCATCGGCATTATCTTTGGGATAAAATTTCAAAGGGCCGATGCCTTCACCTGCTCGCAATTCGTATCCACCATTCTTACACAGAGCGGGATACATACATTTGATAAATGCTGTGAAATGATCAGGCCTGATGACGTTGCCGGCATCCCCCGGCTGTCTTTGATATATGAAGGATATCTCCATCAATATTGGGAGAGGTCGCGAATGGCTGAACCACTGCATAAAAGGGCAGCTGTCTGGCCCAATTTAACATAACAAAGGCGGATGTCCATTCATTTAAACAAGTTTTGAATATCATTAGATTAGGGCATACCTCCTCAGATACTTTGAAGCAGATCCTTTCAGGGTCTGTTCTTTTTTTGAAGAACAGGGAGGACCCGATGGAGAAGTTTTGGTATCAGTAGAAGCGGGTATGATCGATTGAAAAATGTAAAAACATCCTTCGGGTGATATGATGAAGAAAACGAAGGAGGGAACGGGTTTGAAAATAGTATCTTCTCTGCAGCCGGAAAAGGATCTGCAGGATAAAATTAAGAATACTTTTCCGGATGCGGCTTTTGAATTTTATGAGAGTATGGAGCAGGCTGAAGGGGCATTATCCCAGGCTGAAATCTTCATTACTTATGGCGAGGATCTGACAGCTGCGCATATTGAGAGTGCCAAAAAGCTGAAATGGATCATGGTAATGTCCGCGGGGCTGGAATTGATGCCGCTCAAGGAATGTGAAGAAAGAGGCATTCTTATTACTAATGCAAGAGGGGTTCACAGCATCCCGATGGCAGAGTTTGCACTAGGGATGATGCTGATGTACGAAAAAAAGGCGAAAAAGCTTATTGTCAATGAAGAGAATGAGGTCTGGGACCGGAATATCCAGATGGGCGAGCTCCGCGGAAAAACCATGCTGATCCTTGGAACCGGCGCAATTGGAAGTGAAATAGCCCGGCTGGGGAAAGCTTTTGGATTGAAAACCTGGGGCATCAACCGCAGCGGTTCGCCTGTGCCACATATTGACAGCCTTTTCAGCCTTGAAGAGTTGGACATACTATTACCGGAGGCTGATTTCCTCATCTCGGTGCTCCCCAGTACTGGAGAGACAAGACATCTGCTCAGGATGGAGCACTTCCGCAGGATGAAGAACAGTGCAGTCTTCATCAACTTGGGCAGGGGGGATGTCGCCGGGGAAGAAATATTGCTGGATGTGATGCAGAAGAGGCTGATTTCACATGCCTATCTGGATGTTTTTGAAACAGAGCCGCTGGAGAAGGGGCATCCATTCTGGAAGCTGGACAATATAACCGTCACTCCGCACTTATCAAGCAGATCAGCCATGTACCTGCCAAGATCCTTTGAAATTTTTGCCCATAATCTTCATACATATATACAAAGCGGGAATGACTATGTGAATAAAATTGATCCTGGGAAGGGGTATTAATTTGAAGATCTACACTAAAACAGGAGATAAAGGAACAACATCGCTCATATACGGAGAGCGTGTATCAAAAGGGGACATGCGGGTAGAAGCTTACGGGACCTGCGATGAAGCCAATTCGATGATCGGCCTGGCACTCAGCTATTTAAAGGGTGAATTTTTTGAGGGTAAAAAAGAGCTTGAAGACACATACCATAAAATACAAACAGCCCTTTTCCATGTAGGCGCAGAGCTTGCGACTCCTCCCGGGAAAGAGGTCAAGTGGAAAGTTTCTGAAGGTGATATCAAAATCATGGAGACCAAAATTGATGAATGGGATGCTGAACTCCCGCGGCTTGCCAATTTTATCCTTCCAGGAGGAAATCCTGCAGGAGCCGCTTTCCATTCAGCCCGGACGATTGTGCGGCGGGCTGAAAGGGAGGCCGTGCGGATTGAAGGTGTTAACCAATTGGTGCTTTCATACCTGAACAGATTGTCTGACCTGCTGTTTGTAACGGCCAGATATGTAAATCTTCAGCTGGGGGAAAACGAGAAAAATCTTCACGAAGAGGATTGAAATCAATCAGGCATCATACAGTAATATTGACAAATAGCATAAAAAGTTAGTACACTATTTATAAAGATTACAAAGTAAGAATCTTTGTTGGAAAAGAGGTGCATGACGGTGGCTCAAACACAGTTAAAAGAAGCGCTGGATACCTTGAAGGATACAGGAGTGCGTATTACTCCGCAGCGTCATGCGATACTTGAATATTTAATAAGCTCCATGTCACACCCGACTGCAGATGATATTTATAAAGCATTAGAAGGAAAATTTCCTAATATGAGTGTGGCTACAGTTTACAATAATCTAAGAGTATTTCGTGAAGTTGGCCTGGTAAAGGAACTGACCTATGGGGATGCATCAAGCAGGTTTGACTTTATTACAACCCATCATTATCATGTGATTTGCGAAAACTGCGGAAAAATCGTGGATTTCCATTATCCTGGTTTGGATGAAGTTGAACATCTGGCTTCCCATGTAACAGGTTTTAAAATCAGCCATCACCGCATGGAGATTTACGGCACATGCCCGGATTGTGCAAGCAAGGAAGCGCACTAATTCTATAACGCCGATAGCCTGCTATCGGCTTTTTCTTTTGTTTTAGAGGGAATCGGCGGCTTACGGATGTTTTGCGGATAAAAAAATAACCCAGCATCCCTGCTGGGCCGATTTATTCTGAGCATATCTATTGCTCAGCTTTTTTCTGTTTTGAACCCTTTCTGTTGTAGCTCTCATTGAATTCTTTCCCTTCGAGGGAAGGATCGAGTGTCAGCGGTTCATTGCAATACATGCACATATCCACACGGCCAAGCATCTTTGTATATTTCCCGCAATTAGGGCACTCAACTTGTACAGTTTTTGTTGAGAGCATGCCAATCCAGAAATAAACACCGGTGCTGGCGATGATGCAAAGCATGCCTAACAGCATGAATATAGTCATGACAATCGGTGAAGTCCTGAAGAATATTCCTATATACATAACAATAAAGCCGATGAATACCAGACTAAGCGCAAAGGTCCGTATTTTGTTGATCTTGCTCGAATATTTTGCCATTCTTTTTTGTCCCTCCCAAAGTATAACTATACCATATTTGCTTTTCTAAAGGATATCTGCAATACATGAATAATGATCCTGTCGAATAATGCTTGGGGACAGCAGGAATTCCTGGATGGCTGTAGAACCTATATGCTATAAAAGAAAAGCGAGGGGCCTTGCGCAGATGAGCGCCGACTTGGAATGCCGTGTGCTGCGGCAATATCAAAGTGCCTCCCGGGGCTGGTCCGGAGGATAGGCTCCGCTGCACTAAGTTATTGAAGTTCAAATTAATCTATCCTTATCTAATATTAATGGAGGAATGATGATGGAAGACATTCTTCGCCCTATTTATCAGGAACGGGCAAGCCAGGCCAACACGCTTGGAGTGCTGATCATAGAAAAAAGAAATAAAGCGGTCCCTGTTACAGATACCTTCGATGCAGTCCTGCTGATCGTTGTCCAGGAGGCGGAGGTGCCGGTTTTCGTGAAGCATTATACTTATAATGATAAAAAAGCAGCACTTCATATCGTAAAGGAGAGCCAGCTGAATGAATGGATCCTCCACGGCTCCAACAGGAAGATTTTTGATTGGCTATATAATGGGAGAGTCGTTTTTGACCGCAATGAGTATATAAGCAACCTGAAAGTTGAATTAAAGGAATTCCCGTTCTATGGAAGAAAGCTTAAGATGGGCGTGGAATTTGCGAAATTAATAAGGCGCTATATGGATGGAAAGGCATTTTTTGAAAATAATCATTATCTCGATGCCTATAACCATGTCGTTCATTCTCTTCACCACCTGGCGCGGCTTGCTGTCATTGAAAGCGGCTTTCACCCTGAAGTCACTGTATGGCATCAGGTTAAACAGATAGAACCGGAAATCTTTAAATTATATGAAGAGCTTGTCATCAGTGAAGAGCCATTAGAAAAACGCCTTGAGCTTCTTTTTCTGGCAAGTGAATTCCTGATCCATTCAAAAACCAAAATCGGGATTCAGCATCTCACTGATATAATGTCCGAAAAAGAGGACTGGTCCTTCAATGAAATGATCACCCATCCTGAATTAAGTGCTTATTCTGTTGATTTAAGTATGCTGCTTGAATATCTGATCGATAAACATCTAATAGAGGCAGTTGAAATTGTGACGAAAAGCCCTGGTTTGTATCACCGCCATTATCGGACGAAAAAATTATTTTAAAAAAACATTAAAACGTATTGACCTTTTATTATTTACTTGATATATTTATATCCGTCGCTGCTAGTTGTTCAGCAAAAACACAGTGGCTGACGGATTTAAATAACAACCTGAAAAATTATTTTTGAAAAGTGTTGACAGAACGAATGACACATGATAAGATAATAAAGTCGCTCAAGGGCGGCGAGGTTAAAGA